>NZ_JBIAWQ010000005.1:0-100600 GCF_042895815.1 Streptomyces sp. NPDC001373 | reverse complement strand
GCCGGCCCCGACAACCTGGGCGTCTTCCGCCCCTCCACCGGACAGTTCCACCTCCGCATGGACGACGGCAGCCTCAAGATCCTCGACTGGGGACAGACCGGCGACCTCCCCGTCACCGCCAACTGGGACGGCGGCAACAACAGCCCCGCCGCCAACATCGGAATCTGGCGCCCCTCCGAAGCCCGCTTCC
This sequence comes from Streptomyces sp. NPDC001373, assembly GCF_042895815.1. NCBI lineage: Bacteria > Bacillati > Actinomycetota > Actinomycetes > Kitasatosporales > Streptomycetaceae > Streptomyces > Streptomyces sp. NPDC001373. Next base: position 100,410 of record NZ_JBIAWQ010000005.1, on the reverse strand, counting down.
ACCTCCGCAACGACGACGGCACCCTCACCCAACTCGACTGGGGCCAGCCCAGGTAGACCCTGTCCAGCCTGTGCCCGGCACGTGCGCCAGCGGCGTGCCGGGCACGACGGACAGGCCCTCGGCGACCGACACGGCCGCCGGGACTTCGACGGCCCCCCACGAGCGGACGGCTGCCCCGCCGGGACCGGCCTGACCATCAGACCTTCCCGGGCACGGCACGACACCCCGCATTCGACCTCAGGAGTTGTTGAGGGCCGGGATGACATGCCGGCCGTACGCGTCGATGGTTGCCTCCCGCGCGTCGTGCATGTCGTAGACGGCGAACTGGTCCACGCCCAGGCCGCGCAGGGCGCGGAGTTTCTCGATGTGGGCCTCGGCGGGGCCCAGGAGGCAGAAGCGGTCGACGATCTCGTCGGGGACGAAGTCGGTGGAGGGGTTCCCGGCGCGACCGTGGTGGCTGTAGTCGTAGCCGTGGCGGGCCTTGATGTACTCGGTGAGTTCGTCCGGGACCATGCCCGAGTGCTCGCCGTAGCGGGAGACGAGGTCGGCGACGTGGTTGCCGACCATCCCGCCGAACCAGCGGCACTGGTCCCGGGCGTGCGCCAGGGCGGCCGGACTGTCGTCGGCCGTGACGTACGCCGGGGCCGCCACGCAGATGGTGAGGGACGCCGGGTCGCGGCCGGCCTCGGCGGCGGCTTCGCGGACCGCCTTGACCATCCACTCCGTGAGGAAGGGGTCGGCGAGCTGGAGGATGAAGCCGTCGGCCTTCTGGCCGGTCAGGGCGAGCGCCTTCGGGCCGTAGGCCGCCATCCAGACGGGGAGCCTGCCGTCCTTGATCCAGGGGATGCGGAGGGGATTGCCGTCGACGACCGCCTCGCGGCCCTCCGCGAGGTCGCGGATCACCTCGATGGCCTCGCCGAGGCGGGCCAGTGTGTTGGGGGCGCGGCCGGCGACGCGCATCGCCGAGTCCCCGCGGCCGATGCCGCAGACGGTGCGGTTGCCGTACATGTCGTTGAGGGTGGCGAAGGTGGAGGCGGTGACCTCCCAGGTGCGGGTGCCCGGGTTGGTGACCATGGGGCCGACGTGCAACTTCTGCGTGTTGGCGAGGATCTGGCTGTAGATGACGAACGGCTCCTGCCACAGCACGGCGGAGTCGAAGGTCCAGCCGTAGCGGAAGCCGTTGCGTTCGGCGCGCTTCATCAGGCTGATCACCTGGGAGGCGGGCGGGTCGGTCTGCAGGACGAGGCCGAAGTCCATGGTCGGGCTGCTCCTTGCTGGGGAGTGCGGGCGCGGGGGCGTGCGGGCCCCGGCTGCCCCCTAGAGGTACTGGCAGGTGGAACGGTGCACGAAGGCCCCGTGCCCGGCGCGGCCGGTGAACTCGCGCCGGTCGATGACGAGTTCCCCGCGCGAGAGGACCGTGTCGACCCGGCCGGTGATCCGCCTGCCCTCGTACGCGGAGTAGTCCACGTTCATGTGGTGGGTCTCGGCGGAGAGGACCTGCTCGGCGTGCGGATCGTAGAGGACGATGTCGGCGTCCGAGCCCGGCGCGATGGTGCCCTTCTGCGGGTAGAGGCCGAACATCCGCGCCGGGGTCGCGCAGGCGATCTCGATCCAGCGGCGCCGGCTGATGTGCCCGTCCAGGACCGCCTGGTGCAGGAGGTCCATCCGGTTCTCCACCCCCGGCAGCCCGTTCGGGATCTTGGAGAAGTCGCCCCGGCCCAGCTCCTTCTGGCCGCGGAAGCAGAAGGGGCAGTGGTCGGTGGAGACCACCTGGAGGTCGTTGGTGCGCAGCCCGCGCCAGAGCGCTGCCTGGTGCTCCTTCGGCCTCAGCGGGGTGGAGCAGACGTACTTGGCGCCCTGGAAGTCCGGCTCGGCGAGGTTGTCGGTGGACAGGAACAGGTATTGCGGGCAGGTCTCGCCGAAGACCGGCAGGCCCTTGTCCCGGGCGGCGGCGAGCTCGGCGACGGCCTCCTCCGCCGAGACGTGGACCACGTACAGCGGGGAGCCGGCGACCCGGGCGAGCTGGATCGCCCGGTGCGTGGCCTCGGCCTCGAGGAGGACCTTGCGGACCTCGCCGTGGTGGCGGGGGTCGGTCTCCCCGCGGGCGAGAGCCTGTTCGACGAGGACGTCGATGGCGATGCCGTTCTCCGCGTGCATCATGATCAGCCCGCCGTTGCCCGAGGCCCGCTGCATGGCCCGCAGGATCTGCCCGTCGTCGCTGTAGAAGACGCCCGGGTAGGCCATGAACAGCTTGAAGGAGGTGACGCCCTCGCTGACGAGGAGGTCCATCTCCTTCAGGGTGTGCTCGTTGACGTCCGAGAGGATCATGTGGAAGGCGTAGTCGACGGCGCAGTTGCCGTCGGCCTTGGCGTACCAGGTGTCGAGGCCTTCCCGCAGGGAGCGGCCGACGCTCTGGACGGCGAAGTCGACGATGGTGGTGGTGCCGCCCCACGCCGCGGCCCGGGTGCCGGTCTCGAAGGTGTCGGAGGCGGAGGTGCCGCCGAACGGCAGCTCCATGTGGGTGTGGGCGTCGACGCCGCCCGGGATGACGTACTTCCCGCTCGCGTCGATCGTGCGGTCGGCGGTCCAGGCCGCGGCGGCGGCCGAGCCGGTGGCGGCGAGGGCCGCCACGCGGCCGTCCTCGACGAGGACGTCCGCGTGGAGCTCGTCGGCGGCGGTGACGACCAGGCCGCCTCTGATCAGGGTGCGGATGCTCATGTCGGTCCCCTACTCGATGCTGCGGAGCGCCTGTCCGAGGATCTCGGCCCCCTCTTCCGCCTCGGCGACGGTGAGGGAGAGCGGCGGCGCGATGCGCAGCACGCTGGTGTCGTGCCCGCCGCCCTTGCCGATCAGCAGGCCGCCCGCCCGGGCCGCCTCCAGGACGGCGGCGGCCGCCTGCGGGTCGGCGCGGTCGGTGCCGGGCTCGGTGATCTCCAGGCCGGCCATCAGGCCCCGGCCGCGGACCTCGCGGACGGCGGGCGAGGCGGCGGCGAGGGCGCGCAGCCGCTCCAGGAGGAGGCCGCCGACGCGGCGGGCGTTGCCCTGGAGGTCGTGTTCCAGGAGGTAGGAGAGGTTGGCGAGGCCGGCCGCCATGGTGACGGGGGAGCCGCCGAAGGTGGAGATGGAGTTGGAGTCGAGGCAGTTCATCACCTCGGCGCGGGCCACGACGCCGCCGATGGACATGCCGTTGCCGATGCCCTTGGCGAAGGTGAGCATGTCCGGCGGGCCGCTGCGCGCGTGGGCCTGCCAGCCCCAGAAGTTGTCGCCGGTGCGGCCCCAGCCGGTCTGCACCTCGTCGCTGATCCAGAGGATGCCGTACCGGTTGAGGACCTCGCGGAAGGCCCCGTACAGCCCGTCGGGGGGTGAGGTGAACCCGCCGACGCCCTGAATGGGCTCCGCGATGAGGGCGGCCACTCCCCCGCGCGCCTGGCCGAGCAGGTCCTCCAGGTCGGCGACGGCCGCGGCGGTGAAGGCGGCGTCGTCGAGGGCGGCGAAGGGGCCGCGGGTGCGGACGGCGCCGTGGACGTAGTACGTCTGGAGCGGGGAGAGGCTGGTCGGGGACCAGCCCCGGTTGCCGGTGATCCCGACGGTGGAGAAGGACCGGCCGTGGTAGCTGTTGCGCATCGCCAGGATCTGGTTGGAGCGGCGGTACGTGGTCGCGAGCAGCAGGGCGGCGTCGTTGGCCTCGGTGCCGGAGGTGGTGAAGAAGACCCGGGGGTCCGGGATGCCGGACAGGGCGGCGATCCGTTCGGCCAGCTCGATCATGGGCCGGTTGAGGTACAGGGTGGAGGAGTGGATGATCCGCCCGGCCTGCTCGGAGACGGCCTTGGTGACCTCCGGCAGGGCGTGGGCGGTCATGGTGGTGAGGATGCCGCCGAAGAAGTCGAGGTAGCGGTTCCCGTCGGCGTCCCAGACGTGGCGTCCCTCGCCGTGGGTGAGCTCGATCGGGCGGTCGTAGTAGAGCGCGAGCCAGTCGGGCAGGACGGTGCGGTGGCGGCTGTGCAGGGGGGTCGGGTTGGTCACGGCTGAACCAGTCCTCCGTAGGCGTCGGGGCGGCGGTCGCGGTAGAAGGCCCACTGCTCGCGGACCTCCCTGATCAGGTCGAAGTCGAGGTCCCGGACGAGGAGTTCCTCCTCCTTGTCGCTGGCGACCTCGCCGACGAACTGGCCGCGGGGGTCGACGAAGTAGCTGGTCCCGTAGAAGTCGTTGTCGCCGTACTCCTCCTGGCCGACGCGGTTGATGGCGGCGACGAAGTACTCGTTGGCGACGGCGGAGGCCGGCTGTTCCAGCTGCCACAGGTACGCGGACAGACCCCGGGAGGTGGCGGACGGGTTGTAGACCAGCTGGGCCCCGGCCAGGCCGAGTTGGCGCCAGCCCTCCGGGAAGTGGCGGTCATAGCAGATGTAGACGCCGACGCGGCCGACGGCGGTGTCGAAGACGGGCCAGCCGAGGTTGCCGGGGCGGAAGTAGTACTTCTCCCAGAAGCCCTTGACCTGCGGGATGTGGTGCTTGCGGTACTTGCCGAGGTAGCTGCCGTCCGCGTCGATGACGGCGGCGGTGTTGTAGTAGAAGCCCTCGCTCTCCTTCTCGAAGACGGGGACGACGATGACCATCCCGGTCTCACGGGCCAGTTCCTGCATCCGGCGGACGGTGGGCCCGTCGGGGACGGGCTCGGCCCAGCGGTAGTGCTCGGGCTCCTGGACCTGGCAGAAGTAGGGGGCGTTGAACACCTCCTGGAAGCCGATGACCTTCGCCCCCTGGGCGGCCGCCCTGCGGGCGTGCGCCTCGTGCTTGGCGATCATCGACTCGGTGTCTCCGGTCCAGGTGGCCTGGACGAGTGCGGCGCGGACGACTTGGGCCATGAGCTGCTCCTCGCGACGGGAACGCCGACTTCTACGCACGTAGACGGTGTCCGTAGGGAGTCGAAGGTAGGCCCCGTCACAGCGTGGGGCAAGACCACCTTGCGCGGTTGGAGTAGTCGATCAAGTTACGTCGCCACGCGGTCGATTGCGGTCACGGACGGACGGTTCATGCGGGCCGCCCCGGCACCGGGAAGGGATCCGCGGGGGCGGAGGGGCTCCCGGGGTGGGGGTGCACTCGGGAGCCCCGGTATCGCCGTGGGGTGCGGAGCCGGGCAGCACAGGGTGCGGAGCGGTCCGCAACGGGCCGGAACGGGCCGGAAGAGGCAGCCTAGTTCGCGGGCAGGCCGGCGACGCGCAGGGCGTGGGAGAGGTCGCGGTGGCGGGCGGCGGAGCGCCGCGTCAGGCGGGGACCAGCGCGCAGCGGCGTATGACGTCGTCGAGGGAGAGGCCGAGCGTTCCCGCCAGGGCGGCCACGGTGAAGAAGGCCGGGGTCGGCGCCCGGCCCGTCTCGATCTTGCGGAGGGTCTCGGGCGAGAGCCCGGCGCCGGCGGCGACCTCGACCATGCTGCGGCCGCCGCGCGCCTCGCGCAGCAGCGCGCCCAGCCGCTCGCCTCGCTCGCGCTCTTCAGGGGTCAGAGGGGTGCGCACCATGCCCCCATCCTACCCCGCACTCAGATAACTATCCCGTTAAACTTATACCGGTATAGTTATCGGCATGGTGCACTTGAAAACGGACGAAGCGATCGACGAGATGCGCGCCGCCGGCCGGGTGGTCGCGCACGCCCTGGCCGCCGTACGGGAGGCCGCCCGGGTGGGCGTGTCCCTCCTGGAGCTGGACGCGGTGGCCCGCGCGGTCCTGCGCGAGGCGCGGGCCACCTCCCCCTTCCTCGGCTACCGCCCGCACTTCGCGCCGGTGCCCTTCCCCGGCGTGGTGTGCACCTCGGTGAACGACGCGATCGTGCACGGCGTCCCCGACGGCTACCGGCTGCGCGACGGCGACCTGGTCAGCATCGACTGCGGGGCCCGGCTGCGCGGCTGGGTCGGCGACGCGGCCGTCAGCTTCACCGTCGGCCGGGCCCGCCCCGCCGACCAGCGGCTGATCGGGACCGCCGAGGCGGCCCTCGCCGCCGGCATCGCCGCCGCCGTCCCCGGCAACCGGATCGGCGACATCGCGCACGCCGTGGGCCGCGTCTGCCGCGCGGCGGGCTACGGCATCCCGGAGGGCTTCGGCGGCCACGGCGTGGGCCGCAGCATGCACGAGGACCCGGGCGTCCCCAACGAGGGCCCTCCGGGGCGCGGCATGAAGCTGCGCCCCGGCATGGTCCTGGCGATCGAGCCGATGCTGATCGCGGGCGGTACGGACGACTACGCCTGCGACCCCGACGGCTGGACCCTGCGCACCACCGACGGCTCCCGCGCCGCGCACGTGGAGCACACGGTCGCCGTCACCGCCGGAGGCCCCAGGATCCTGACGGCGCCGTAGCCCGCCGCCCCGTCGGCCGCCCGGCGGCGCGCCCGGGCCGCGGGCCGGCCGTGGCTACGGCTTCCCGTGCGGGTGCACGACCATCGCCGAGCCCCCGCCGCGCCGGGTGGTCTCGGCGGCCGCCAGCCAGCGGCCGTCCGGGAGCCGCTGGACGCCCGTCGCGGCGCCGATCTCCGGGTTCTGCCGGAACGCCTGCCCCAGTCCCTCCAGTTCGGTCCGCAGCGGGCTGTTCCACAGCTCCGGTTCGAGTTCCGTCGTCGTCTGGTTGCGCTGGCTGGCGCGCGGCGCCCTGATCGCGTCGACCAGCGGCAGGCCCCGGTCCAGATGGCCGGTCAGGGTCTGCAGGACGGTGGTGATGATGGTCGCGCCGCCCGGGGAGCCGACGGCCAGGACCGGGCGGCCGTGGTCGAGGACGATGGTCGGGGACATGGACGAGCGCGGCCGCTTGCCCGGGCCGGGCAGGTTCGGGTCCGGCACGCCGGGGGCCGCCGGGGCGAAGGAGAAGTCCGTCAGCTCGTTGTTGAGCAGGAAGCCGCGGCCCGGGACGGTGATGGCGCTGCCGCCCGTGGACTCGATGGTCAGGGTGTACGAGACCACGTTGCCCCAGCGGTCGGCGACCGTCAGGTGCGTGGTGTTCTCGCCCTCGTAGGTGGTGGGCGCCGCCTGCCCGGTGGTGGCGCAGGGCGCCGGGTCGCGGGGGTCCCCGGGAGCCAGCGGGCTGGTCAGGGTCCGGTCCGGCCTGATCAGGCAGGCGCGCGAGTCGGCGAACCGCTGCGAGAGCAGTTCGCGGGTCGGGACGGGCTGGGCGGCCGGGTCGCCGACCCAGCGCCCCCGGTCGGCGAAGGAGATCCGGGAGGCCTCGATGAACCGGTGCAGGTACTGCGCCTCGGACAGCTTCGACAGGTCGGTGCGCTCCAGGATGTTCAGCGCCTCGCCGACGGTGGTGCCCCCGGAGGAGGACGGGGCCATGCTGTAGACGTCCAGGCCCCGGTAGCCCACCTGGGTCGGGGCCTGCCGCCTGGTCGCGTACGCGCGCAGGTCGGCGGCGGTGAGGTCGCCGGAGCGGACGGTCCGGGTGGCGGCGGGGTCGACCGGGGGTTTGCGCACGGCCCTGACGATGTCGTCGGCGATCGGGCCGCGGTAGAGCGCTCCGGTGCCCTTGCGGGCGAGTTCGGCGTACGTGTCCGCGAGGTCGGGGTTCTTGAAGGTGGAGCCGACGACGGGGAGCTGTCCGCCGGGCAGGAACAGCCTGCGGGTGTCGGGGAAGTCCCTGAAGCGGTCCTGGTTGGCCTCGGTCTGGGCGCGGAAGGTGCTGTCGACGGTGAACCCGTCACGGGCCAGTTTCTCGGCGGGGCGCAGGAGTTGGGACAGCGGCCGGGTGCCCCAGGCGTCGAGGGCGGTCTTCCAGGTGGCGGGGGTGCCGGGGACCCCGACGCTGCGGCCGCTGGTCTGGCCCTCGGCGAAGGGGATGGGGACGCCGTTCTCCTGGAACAGGGTCTCGGTGGCCGTGGCGGGTGCGGTCTCGCGGCCGTCGATGGTCTGCACCCGGCGGGAGGCGGCGTCGTAGTAGACGAGGTAGCCGCCGCCTCCGACGCCGGCCGAGTACGGTTCGGTGACCCCGAGGGCGGCGGCGGTGGCGATCGCCGCGTCCACGGCGTTGCCCCCGGCCCGCAGGACGGCGATCCCGGCCGCCGAGGCGTCGGCGTCGACACTGGCGACCGCCCCTCCGTAGCCCACGGCCACCGGCACCTTGGCCGGGGCGGCCTCCGGCGGAGGCGGAGCGGCCGCTCCGGTGGAGACGAGCGCCCCGGCGAGGGCTGCGAACGCTAACTGACGTGCTGCGGAAGCGCGCATCCGGTTCCTCCAGTCGACTGCCTGTCAGACCATGGACCGGCAGCCTAGCTCCGGCGCACCCCCCGCGTCATGGAGGCGGTGCGGCGGCTAGCATCCGCCGCATGAACGACGACGTGCGCAACATCGTGCTCGGAGTGGTGGCCACCGCCGTCAGCGGCGGCTTCGGCTGGTTCACCCGGACGTACCTGTGGCGCCGTGCGCTCCGCCGCAAGCAGGCCTTCTTCGGGCTGCCGACCGGCTCGGACTGCCTGTTCGTGGTCAACCGGCAGATGGGCGGCACGGAGTCCTCGCTGCACCGCAACGACGCCTTCGCCCTGCTGGAGATATCGGCCCTCATCAAGGACTGCGGGGCGACGGTGCAGATCGTCACCCACGAGGCCCGCCAGGGCTTCGGCGAGCGCGCCGAGTTCTGCGTCGGCGGCCCCGCCTCCAACTCCCGTACGGTGGCCCACCTGCACTCGATGCTGCCCGGCGTCCGGGTCGACCTCTCCACGGAGGCCGGCCCCGACCGGGGGTCGATCCGTGTCGGCGGGGAGACGTACCGCTGGGAGCCGGACCTGACGGAGTACGTGCTGCTGGCGCGGCTGACGACCGACCAGGGCGCACGGCCGGTGTTCCTGCTGTCCGGGCAGACCGCCAACAGCAACCAGGCCGCGGCCCGTTACCTGGCCCGCCACCACGAGAAGCTGGCCCGCTCCTACCGCGGGGCCGGCTTCTGCCTCCTGCTGAAGGTGGTCAACTCCGGTGCCTACGGCCCCGATGTGACGGAGCTGGTGGCGGACGTCACCGCCGCGTCCCGGACACCCGCAGCGGCAGCCGCGTGATCCCGTTGATGAAGTTGGAGACCAGCCGGCGCGGCTCGCCGGTGAGTTCGGGCGCGGGCATCGCCGTGCGCCACTCCTCGTAGAGGGTGCGCAGCTGGAGCCGGGCGAAGTGGGCGCCGAGGCAGACGTGCGGGCCGTCGCCGAAGGAGACGTGCGGGTTCGGGGAGCGGCCGAGGTCGAGGCGGTGCGGGTCGGGGAAGACGCGCGCGTCGTGGTTGGCGGAGGCGTGGAAGACCACCACCTTGTCGCCGGCGCGAATCCGGGTTCCGGCGAGTTCGGTGTCGTGGGCGGCGGTGCGGCGGAAGCTGAGCACCGGGGGGTGGACGCGCAGGAGTTCCTCGACGGCCCGGCCGGCCGGGACGCTGCCGTCGGCGAGCGCGCGGTAGGCGCCGGGGTCGCGGGCCAGGGCGAGGAGGCCGCCCGGGGCGGCGCTGCGGACGGTGTCGTTGCCGGCGACGGTCAGCAGGAAGAAGAACATCTCCAGTTCGGCGGGGTCCAGCCCGCCGTGGGCGAGGGCCGTCATCACGTCGTCGCCGGGGTGTGCGCGCTTGTGCGCGGCGAGTTCGCGGGCGTAGCCGAACATCTCGCCGAGCAGCGCCGGTGAGCGCGGGTTCAGCGGTTTCCCGTCGGGGCCGAGGAGGGGGGCGGGGGCGTCCTCGGGGTCCTGGTAGCCGATGACGCGTACGGTCCACTCCAGCAGCAGGCCCCGGTCAGCCGCCGGGACCCCGAGCAGGTCGGTGAGGTTGAGCAGGGCGTACTCGTCGGTGACGGCCCGGACGACGTCGGCGGCGCCGTCCTCGGCGCCGTCCCGGGCGGCGGCCAGGAGGGTACGGGCGCGCTCGCGGACCCTGCCCGCGAAGGCGTCGACCCGGGCGGGGGTGAAGGCGCGGGAGACCAGGCGGCGGAGCCGGCCGTGCGAGGCAGGGGTCTCCCCAGGCCCGCAGGGCCTGGGGGAAGGGTCCTGGTTGAGCATGGTCCGCCGCAGGAAGGGCAGGTCGGCGGGGTCGGGGTCGCGGATCTGGGTGGCGCCGAGCCAGGAGGAGTACGCGCCGTGGTCGCGCAGGACCCGGACCACGTCGGCGTGCCGGGTGACGGCCCAGAACCCGGGCCCGGCGGGCCAGCCCAGCACCTCCGGCTCCTCCTGCCAGGCCACCGGGGCCCGGTCGCGCAGGAGCCGGTAGCGCTCGTGCGGGACGCCCGCGGCGTAGACGCGCGGATCGAACACGTCGGGCACCGCGGCACCGTCCGGTGAACCGGGGCCCTCCGGGAAGCCGGGGCCGGCCGAGGAGCCGGGACCGACCGGGGTGCCGGCGCCCTCCGGGAAACCGGGACCGACCGGGGTGCCGGAACCGGCCGGAGTGCCGGGGGCTGCGGGGGCTGCGGGGGCTGCGGGGGCTGCGGGGGCTGCGGGATCACGTGCGGCGCGTTCCATGGCCCACACGGTGACGGCACGCGGGCCAGGGCCACAAGACGCCGGCCGCCGTCAGTGGCCCGCGTCGCAGCGGGCCGGGGGCAGGGCGGTGTCGGTGCCGCGCAGGACCACCTCGTACACCGGGTCCGTGGTGGACAGGGCGCTGCACACCAGCTGGCGCCGGCCGAGCGGGTCGAGTCCGGCGACGGGGAAGGGCAGGCGCACCTCCAGCCGGTCGCTCACGGCGACGGCCACCCCGCCCTCGGCGGCCTCCTCCCCGACCACCGGGACCCGGGTGGCGAGCCCCGCCTCACGCTCCGCCTCGCCGGGGCCGCGCAGCAGTCCGATCACGCTCCCCCGGGGGCCGCCCTGGGTGTACTCGGGCTGCGGCGCGGGGGCCAGGTGACCGTCGGGGGTGACGAAGTAGGCCATGGAGCCCCCGGCCCGCGCGACGGCGACCCGGGCGGCGGCGCCGCTCTCCACGACCCCCGTCGGCTTGATCCCGCAGGCGGTGGCCGTCCACAGCGGGGCCAGCAGGGCGGCGGCCACGGCGGGTCCGCGCAGCGGCCGGCTCACGGGGCGGCCTCCAGCGGCATGTCCAGGGTGAACACCGCTCCCCCGAACGCGTCCGCCCCGGGCGCGGCGTTGGCGGCGCTCAGGGTGCCCCCGTGCAGCCGGACGTTCTCCAGGCTGATCGCCAGGCCGAGGCCGCTCCCGGCGGAGCGGGTGCGGGCCGCGTCGGCCTTGAAGAACCGGTCGAAGATGTGCGGCAGCACCTCGGCGGCGACCCCGGGGCCGCTGTCGGCGACCTCCACGACGAGCCGCTCCCCCTCGGGGGCGGCGGCGGTGCGCACGGTGACCCGTACGGGGGCGGCGCCGTGCCGCAGGGCGTTGCCGAGCAGGTTGGCGAGGACCACGTCGAAGCGGCGGGGGTCGAGGCGGGCGCGGATCCCCTCGGGCAGGTCGGTGGTGACCCGGTCGTCGTCCCAGTGGCGGCGCTGGAGGCTCTTGCCCACGGCCTCGGCGACGTCCACGTCGTCGAGGTTGAGGCCGGCGGCGCGGGCGTCGAAGCGGGAGATCTCCATCAGGTCCTCGACGAGCACGGCGAGCTTGCCGGTCTCGGCGCTGATCAGCCGCAGGGCCTTGGCGGTGTCGGGGTCGAGCTGCTCGGCGTCCTCGTCGAGGACCTCGGTGACGGCGAGCATCCCGGCGAGCGGGGTGCGCAGTTCGTGGGAGACGTCGGCGGCGAACCGGCGGGCCCGGGCCTCCGCCTCCCGCAGCTCGGCCACGGACTCCTCCAGGGCTCCGGCGGTCTCGTTGAAGGTGCGGGCGAGGCCGGCCAGTTCGTCGGCGCCCCGGACCTCGATCCGGGTGTCGAGACGGCCGCGCCCCAGGTGCTGGGCGGCGCGCCGCATGTCGCGGACGGGGCGCAGCACGCTGCGCGCGGCGAGCAGGGCGGGGACGACGGCGATGGCGAGGCCCGGAACGGCGCCCTGTTTGGCCGCCTGGACCATGGCGTCGACGGTCTGCTGTTCGGTGGAGAGCGGCATGACGGCGTAGAGGACGGCTCCGGTGGCCTCGCGGGCTCCGTTGTGCAGGAAGACGGCGGGCATGCCGATGGTCAGGTACGGCTCGCCCCGGTCGCCCGTGACCCGTTGGAAAGCCCCGTGGGGATGGGCGACGACCTGGGCGCGGAGGGTGTCGGTGAGGACGTCGGAGACGGGCGCGCCGAGGTCGGCGGAGGAGGCGCGCAGGGTGCCGTACTCGCCGAAGACCACCCAGGGGTGCGGTTTGCCGCGTCTGCCGAGGTCGTCGACGAGGCGCTGGAGCTGGCGCTGGTCCATCGGCAGGGTCAGGGCCGCGGCCTCCAGTTGGTCGCGCAGGGTGCTGACGGCGGTGTCCTGGCTCTGGGTGAGGACGGCGCTGCGCGCCTGCCGGTAGGTGAGGGCGGCGGTGCTGACCGCGGAGACGGCGGCGACCAGGAGGAACGCGGCGATCAGGCGGGTGCGCAGGCCGAACGGCGCGCGGCTGGACACAACGGTCTCCTAGAGCGGCCCGAAGCGGTAGCCGAAGCCCCGCACCGTCTGTATGTAGCGGGGGCCGCGGGCGGGGTCCTCGACCTTGTGGCGCAGCCGCCGGACGCAGGCGTCCACGAGCCGGGCGTCGGCGTGGTAGCTGTGCTCCCACACGCTCTCCAGCAGTTGCTGGCGGGAGAAGACCTGTTCCGGGGCGGCCGACAGGTGGAGCAGGAGCTTGAGCTCGCTGGGGGCGAGGGGCAGTCGTTCGCCGTTCTTGGCGACGGTCAGTCCGGCGCGGTCGACGGTGAGCTCGCCGTGGTGTTCGGTCCCCAGGCGGCCGAGGGGGTCGGGGCGGCGGCGCAGGACGGCGCGGGCGCGGGCCTCGATGATCTCGGTGCGGGCGGGTTTGACGATGTAGTCGTCGGCCCCGGCCTCCAGGCCGACGACGATGTCGAAGTCGTCGCCGCGCGCGGTGAGCATGATGATCGGGACCAGGCTGGTCTCGCGGATCCGGCGGCAGACCTGGACGCCGTTGATCCCGGGCAGCATCAGGTCGAGCAGGACGAGCTCGGGGTGGAAGGAGCCCGTCAGGGCGAGCCCTTCCTCCCCGGTGCCGGCGGCTCTGACCTCGTGGCCCCTGCGGCGCAGGCCGAGGGCGACTCCTTCCCGGATGGAAGGGTCGTCCTCGATCAGCAGTACGCGTGGCATCCGGTCCAGTATCCCAAGGTGTTCTGCCGCCTTTCCTCCCCCTATCGGCCGGTCTTGCGGCGCAGGGAGTCCAGCAGGTCGGTGATCTCGGCCAGGCGCAGGGGCCTGGCGAGGAGTACGACGACCAGGGCGAGCGCGGCGGTTCCCGCCCCGGCCGCGGCGAACGCGCCGAGTCCGTCGACGGCGCGGGCGGCGCCGTACCCGGCGGCGGCCGCGGGCAGGCAGGCCGCGAGGAGCCGCAGGTGGGTGCGCAGGGCGGTGGCGGTACGGGGGCCGGTGCGGGGGCCGAGCCGACGGGAGAGGACGCAGGCGGTGACGGTGGCGCCGCCCATGAAGGCGAGGGAGGTGGCGGCGGCCATGCCGGTGACGGCCCAGCGGGCGGGCAGCAGCAGGTAGGCGGAGCAGGAGAGCCCGGCGTTGAGGGCGACGACAACCAGGTTGAGGAGGAAGGGGGTGCGGGTGTCGGAGAGGGCGTAGAAGCCGCGGGCGAGCACGTACTGGGCGGAGTAGGCGACCAGGCCGGGGGCGAAGGCGACGAGCATGCCGGCCATGGCGGCGACCCCGTCGGCGGTGACCTCTCCGTATCCGGAGACGCAGTCCATCACCCAGGGGGCCAGCGCGGCGAAGAGCGCCGCCGCGGGCAGGACGAGGGCGGCGCTGGAGCGCAGGGCGTACGAGACGTCCTCGCGGACGGCGCCGAGGTCTCCCCCGGCCGCGGCCGAGCTCATCCGGGGCATGAGGGCCGTGACCAGGGAGACGGTGATGATGCCCTGCGGGACGACCCACAGCTGGTAGGCGCTGGTGTAGGCGGCGTAGCCGAATCCGGAGCCGCCCGGCGAGTCCTGGACGGTGGTGGAGAGCTTGGTCACCACCCAGTAGGCGAACTGGTTGGTGAGCACGAGCATGACCAGCCAGCCGGCGTTGCGCAGGGGGCGGGTGAGGCCGCTGCCGCGCCAGTCGAAGCGGGGGCGCCAGCGGAAGCGGGCGGCGCGCAGGGCGGGGACGAGGGCGAGGGCCTGGATGACGATGCCGGCGGTGGTGCCGAGGCCCAGCAGCCGGGTCTCGGCGGCGGTGAGGCCGCCCCGGCCGCCGCCGGAGGCGTGGAGGAAGAAGCCGAAGACGGCGATGACCACGAGGTTGTTGAGGACCGGGGTCCACATCATCGCGCCGAACCGGCCGCGGGCGTTCAGCACTTGGCCGAGGAGGGTGAACAGCCCGTAGAAGAGGATCTGGGGCAGGCACAGGCGCGCCAGGGCGACGACCGTGTCGCGCTGGGCGTCCGTGTACGAGGAGGGGGTGTAGGCGTCCACGACCAGCGGTGCGGCGAGGACGGCGACGGCGGTGAGCGCGAGGAGCGCCACGGTGCAGGCGGTCAGCAGCCGGTCGGTGTACGCGGCCCCGCCGTCCCGGTGGTCCTTGGCGGCGCGGACGAGCTCGGGGACGAAGACGGCGTTGAGCGCGCCCCCTATGAGCAGCATGTAGATGATGTTCGGGACCGTGTTGGCGACGGCGTAGCCGTCCCCGAGGAACGCGGTGCCCAGCGCGGCGAGGACCACGGCGGAGCGGATGAAGCCGGTGGCACGGGAGACGACGGAGCCGGCCGCCATCAGGGCGCCGCTGCGCAGCACCGAGGTCGTCGCCGGAGCCGCGGGCTCCGCTGCGGCGGGCCTGGTGTCGGTGGCTGTCACGTGCGGGCTCCCAGGGTTTCGGGTGTGCGGGGTCGAGGGTGGAGGGTACCTGGCGCCGGACGGCGGCCCCTCCCCCGGAATTCACTGGCGGAGGATGTCATTCGCCCTTTCCGCAGATCCGGAGGTCCTTTATCCGGATCCAGCACGACTTTCGGCCAAGGCCGTGAGAACCGGTCACCGGGCCCTGCCGACGGCGAATGTGACCGTATGGCAACCGTTTCGCTGCGGCTCATGTCACAACGGCACGGACAGGCTTTTCCGAGGAAAGCGCAACCTAAGGTCGTCCCGTTCACTCCTTCCTTGTGGACGATCAATGCTTCGGAGGGGTTTTCCTTGAGCCGCACACGCCGTACCGCACTTCCGCGCCGCCGGGTCCGCCACGCGGCGCTCGCCGGCACCGCGCTGCTGGCCGCCGCGCTGACCGCCTGTTCGGGCGGCTCCGGCGGCGGTGCGGACGGCGGCGCCAAGGCGGACGCGAAGAACAAGCCGGCCATGGCCGTCTCGGTGAACCTGACGGGCGACCAGGTCAAGGCGGGTGAGCCCGTCAAGGTGACCATCGCCGACGGCAAGCTGGCGCAGGTGAAGGTGACGGACGGCAAGGGCGGGGAGCTCGCCGGGCAGATCGCCGCCGACGGCAGGACCTGGACCTCGGGCCGGGGCGCCGCGCCCAACACCGAGTACAAGGTCGAGGCGCAGAACACCGACAGCCAGAACGCGGGCACGCAGTTCAAGACCTCGGCCGCCGACAAGGTGAACAAGGTCTCCATCAACATCCCGAAGGGCAGCACGGTCGGGGTCGCGATGCCCGTCTCCCTCGTCTTCGACAATCCGGTGAAGAACAAGGCCGAGGTCGAGAAGCAGCTGAAGGTGACCACCTCGAACAACACCGAGGGGTCCTGGGGCTGGTTCAAGGACTATTCCGGCAACGACCGGGTGGACTGGCGGCCGAAGGACTACTGGAAGTCCGGCACCGACGTGAAGGTGGAGATGAACCTGAACGGCGTGGACTCCGGCGCGGGCGGCGGTCTCTTCGCCCGCGACTACAGCACGGAGTTCAAGATAGGCAAGGACCGCCGGATGGAGGTGAGCCTCGACACCAAGAAGATGTCGATCACCGAGGACGGCCAGGTCGTCAGGACCGTCCCGGTGTCGGCGGGCACTCCGGGCGGCCAGAAGGCCTCCTGGTCCGGGAAGATGGTGCTGATGGCCAAGGAGGGCACCATCCGGATGGACTCCCAGACGGTGGGCCTGGGCGACGCCTACGACAAGATGGTCGACTACTCGATGCGCCTGACCTGGTCGGGCATGTATGTGCACGCCGCCCCCTGGAACGCGGCCAACTTCGGCAGCGCCAACACCAGTTCCGGCTGCGTGGGCATGAGCGACGCCAACGCCAAGGCCGTCTACGAGCAGGTGCAGGCCGGCGACCTCCTCGAAGTGGTCGGCCACGGCTCCAAGGGCACCGCCGACGTCGGCAACGGCTACGGCGAGTGGAACCTGACCTGGGACCAGTGGAAGGCCAAGAGCGCCCTGGCCGGCGGCGCCCCCCAGGCGGGCTGACCCCGGGCTCACCCCGGGCCGGTGCGGACCGGAACGGACGGGGACGGACAGGGGCGGACGGGGACGGGTGCCCCAGGTCCTGACGTTCCACCAATTGTTACCGCTACGTAACTTACTCGTGGGTTACCTTGAGTAAGCCCTTCCCGTTACCGTCGGTTCACTTTCGGACACCGGCGCACGCGAGGAGCGTTCGATGAGAGCCCGCCCCCACACCGCAGCGGCCACGGCCGCCCTGATCGCGGCGACCGCCCTGGGTCTGGCCCCCCACCAGGCCCAGGCGGCACCCGTCGCCGCCCCGCAGACGTCCGGACGGCAGTCCTCCGACGTCCGCTTCCACGACATCCCCGGCTCCGGCGGGATCACCCTCAAGGGCAACGTCTTCACCCCGGCCGGCGCCGAGCCCGGCCGGACGTACCCGCTGATCGTGCTCCCCACCAGCTGGGGTCTGCCGCAGGTCGAGTACCTCGCCCAGGCCAGGCAGCTCGCCGACTCCGGCTACACCGTGGTCAGTTACACCTCGCGCGGGTTCTGGCTCTCGGGCGGCCAGATCGAGACGGCCGGACCCGCCGACATCGCCGACGTCTCCGCCGTCATCGACTGGGCCCTGGCCCACACCCCCGCCGACCCCGCCCGTGTGGGCCTGGGCGGGGTCTCCTACGGCGCGGGCATCAGCCTGCTCGCCTCCGCGCACGACCCCCGGATCAAGGCCGTGGTCGCGCTCAGCGGCTGGGCCGACCTCATCGAGTCCATCTACTCCGGCCGCACCCAGCACCTCCAGGCGGCCGGGCTGCTGGGCGCGACCGGCTACCTCACCGGCCGCCCCGGGCCCGAACTCCAGCAGGTCCTCGGCGACTTCCTCGGCTCCAGACTGGAGAACGAGCAGGCGATGATCGAGTGGGGCAGGAAGCGCTCCGCCTCCGAACAGGTCGACCGGATCAACGCCAACGGCGCCGCCGTCATGCTGGGCAACGCCTGGGGCGACACCGTCTTCCCGCCCAACCAGTACGCGGACTTCTTCGCGAAGCTCACCGGCCCCAAGCGCCTGGAGTTCCGCCCCGGGGACCACGCCACCGCCGAGGCCACCGGCCTGTTCGGCCTGCCCAACGACACCTGGACCAACGCCCACCGCTGGTTCGACCGCTACCTCAAGGGCGAGCGCAACGGGGTGGACACCGAGGCCCCCGTCCAGATCAAGTCCCGCAGCACCGGCGGCTACGAGGGCTACGCCGACTGGAAGTCGGTCGGCTCCGGCGGCCGCGAGGT
The DNA here is from genome assembly GCF_042895815.1 of Streptomyces sp. NPDC001373. Taxonomy (NCBI): domain Bacteria; kingdom Bacillati; phylum Actinomycetota; class Actinomycetes; order Kitasatosporales; family Streptomycetaceae; genus Streptomyces; species Streptomyces sp. NPDC001373. Next base: position 82,739 of record NZ_JBIAWQ010000005.1, on the reverse strand, counting down.
GCTCCCCCTCGCCGACAGCGAGCACGTGTGGGCCAACGTCGACTCCGGCGCCGACGGCGGGATCGTCCTCCTCTCCAGCGTCCTCGACCAGTTCGCCAAGGCGCCCCCGGTCGCCTCCATCCCCCTGCTCCCCCGCGCCTTCGCCGCCGTCTGGCAGTCCCCGCGCTACGAGCGGGAGCGCCGCGTGCGCGGCACCGTCCGCCTGCACACCACCGTCACGCCCACCAAGGGCGACGGGACCTTCGTCGCCTACCTGTACGACGTCGGCCCGCTCGGCGTCGGCAAGCTGGTCAGCAACGCCCCGTACACCTTCCACGGGAAGGCCCCCGGCCAGTCGTTCGGGGTGGACCTGGACCTCTTCTCCACCGCCTACGACGTGCCCGCGGGCCACCGGCTGGCCCTCGTCGTCGACACGGTCGACCCGCTCTACATCGAACACAACCCGGCCGGCGCGCAGCTGACCTTCTCCTCGCCGCGCACCGACCCCTCCTACGTCTCGGTGCCGCTGCGCGAGGGGTGACCGGCGGGCCCCGGCGGCTACCGTCCCGGCAGCACGGTGCCCGGTTCGGCGGGAGCGACCACGACGGCCCTGGTCTTGAGGCTGCGCCGCTCCCGCCGGGCCACCCAGGTGGCGAACCAGGACAGCAGCATGCACATCCCGATGTAGATCGGCGAGATGATCATCACGACGGGGATGAACGGCAGGCCGTAGTCGAGGTTCGAGGCGATCAGCTTGCCCGCGTGGAGGAACTCCTCGTAGGTGATCAGGTAGCCGAGCGAGGTGTCCTTCAGGGCCACCACGAGCTGGCTGATGATCGTGGGCAGCATCGCCCGGACCGCCTGTGGGGCCAGGACGAAGACCATCACCTGCGTCTTGCGCATGCCGAGCGCGTACGCCGCCTCGCGCTGCCCCCGCTCCACCGAGTCGATCCCGGTGCGGAAGACCTCGGCCAGCACCGAGCCGTTGTACAGGGTCAGCCCCGCCACCAGCGCGGGCAGCGGCTGCACCTTCAGCGCGACGAAGATGAAGAAGATCATCACCAGCACCGGCATGGCCCGGAAGAACTCCACGCAGAGCGTCGCCGGCCAGCGCGCGGCCCGGTGCACCGAGAGCCGGCCGGCGGCCAGCACCGCGCCGAGCGCCAGCGAGAGCACCGAGGCGTACAGGAAGGCCCTGAGGGTGTTGCCCAGGCCGCGGACCAGCAGTTCCTGGATGCCCTTGTAGGTGAAGGGGCTCCACTTGGCCGCGGTGAACTGGTGGGTGTCGAAGAGCAGGTAGAGGATCCAGGCGAGCAGGCCGAGGATCACCACCGTCGAGACGATCCCGTAGACGAAGTGGCGGTGCAGGGTCTTCGGGCCCGGCAGGTCGTAGAGGGCGGTGGACTCCTGGTCCCCGTGCAGCGTGTGCGCGGTCATCGGACGACTCCGTAGCGCTTCTCCAGCACGTGGAAGAGCGCGCTGATGGACAGGGTGATGATCAGGTAGCCCACGGCGATCCAGACGAAGGTCCAGACGATGTTGTAGCCCATCTCGTTGAGCGGCTTGTAGGTGCCCAGCAGCTCGGTGACGCTGAAGGCCCCGGCGATGGCCGAGTTCTTGGCGAGGGCGATCAGCGTCGAGCCGATGGGCGGGATGACGGAACGGAAGGCCTGCGGCAGCACGACCGTGCCCAGGGTCTGCCGGAAGTCCATCCCCAGGCTGCGGGCGGCCTCCCCCTGCCCCTTGGGCACGGTGTTGATGCCCGAGCGCAGCACCTCGCAGATGAAGGCCGAGGTGTAGCAGCCGAGGGTGAGGACGGCGAAGACCTGGAAGGGCAGGACCAGCCCAAAGCGCGGCAGCCCCAGCAGCACGGCGAAGAAGAGCAGGGTGAGCGGGGTGTTGCGCAGCACGTTCACCCAGACCGTGCCGAAGACCCGGAAGGATCCGACGGGCGCGACGCGGAAGGCGGCCATCAGGAAGCCCAGCACCAGGGCGAGGAGGGAGGAGTAGACCGTGAGCTCGACGGTGCCGAGGAAGCCCTTGCCGTAGAGCGCGAAGTTCTCGGTGAGTACGTCCATGGTGGTGCGCTCTCCCCTCAGCCCGCGGGGTAGCGGTCGATGGCGGGCGGTCGGGGGGCCGGCCGGCCGGAGAGGCCGAGGGTGGCCTCGTAGGCCTTCTTCCAGTCGCCGTTCGCCTCGTGCGCGGCCAGGGCGTCGTCGATGGCGAGGCGCAGGGCGGTGTCGGAGCGCGGGACGCCGACGCCGTACGGCTCCTTGGAGAAGGGCCGGCCGACGACCTCGAGTTCCTCGGGGGCCTTGGCGGCATAGCCGAGGAGGATCGAGTCGTCGGTGGAGACCGCGTCGACCTGGTAGGTCAGCAGGTTGTCCACGCAGACCGCGTAGGTGTCGTAGGCGACGAGCACGGCCTCGGGGTGGTCGCTCTGGAGGCGCTGGTACGGGGTGGAGCCGGCGGCCGAGCAGACCCGTTTGCCGGCGAGGTCCTCGGGGCCCTTGATGTCCTTCTCGCCCCGGCGGACCAGCAGGGACTGGCCGGCCATGAAGTAGGGCCCGGCGAAGCCGACCTGCTTCTTGCGCTTGTCGTTGATGGTGTAGGTGCCCACGTAGTAGTCGATCTGTCCGTTCTGGAGGGCGGTCTCGCGGTTGGCGGAGGAGATCGTCTTGAACTCGATCGTCTTGGGGTCGAAGCCGAGCGAGGCGGAGATCATCCTGGCGATCTCGATGTCGAAGCCGGAGTAGGTGCCGGTGGCGGGGTCCTTCGACCCCATGTACGGCTGGTCCTCCTTGGCCCCGACCACCAGGTGGCCGCGCTTCCTCGCCCTCTCCCAGGTGGGCGACGCGGGCAGCTGGAATCCGGTATCCACCCGGTAGACGGGCAGGTCCTCGGGCTGCGGCCCCTTGACCGGGGGGCTGCCGCTCCTGCCGCAGCCGCAGACGGCCGCGAGCAGGGCGAGGACCAGGGCGAGCGTGCGCAGGACGTGCTTCATCGGGGCCGCCCCTCAGTGCTTGAGGATCTTGGAGAGGAAGTCCCGGGCCCGCTCGCTCTCGGGGGCGGAGAAGAACTCCTCCGGGGTCCGGTCCTCGACGATCCTGCCGTCGGCCATGAAGACGACGCGGTTCGCGGCGGAGCGGGCGAAGCCCATCTCGTGCGTGACCACGACCATCGTCATGCCCTCGGCGGCGAGCTGCTGCATCACCTCCAGGACCTCGTTGATCATCTCGGGGTCGAGGGCGGAGGTGGGCTCGTCGAAGAGCAGGGCCTTGGGGTTCATGGCCAGGGCGCGGGCGATGGCCACGCGCTGCTGCTGTCCGCCGGAGAGCTGGGCGGGGAGCTTGTCGGCCTGGCTCGCCAGACCGACCCGGTCCAGGAGCTCCCGGGAGCGCTTGTCGGCCTCCTCCTTCCCGCGCTTCCTGACCTTGATCTGGGCGAGGGAGACGTTGGCGAGGACGGTCTTGTGCGCGAAGAGGTTGAAGGACTGGAAGACCATGCCGACCTCGGCGCGCAGCCGCGCCAGCTCCTTGCCCTCGGCGGGCAGCGGGCGGCCGTCCAGGAGGATCTCGCCGGAGCCGATGGTCTCCAGGCGGTTGATGGTCCGGCAGAGGGTGGACTTGCCGGAGCCGGAGGGGCCGATGACCACCACGACCTCGCCGCGGCCGACGGTGAGGTCGATGTCCTGGAGGACGTGCAGATTCCCGTAGTGCTTGTTGACGCCCCGCAGCTCGATCAACGGTTCGACGGCCATACGCTGCCCTGCCCCTTTGTGGGTGTGTCGAGGTCAGCGCAAACTATCCAGCCGTCGAAGGGCACTTCACCTCGACACGCCCGAAAGGTACATAAAGCACATGAGGCTGTCGGCGGGCCGGTCCGGTCATCCTTCGGAGGCCTCGGCGTAGGCCTGGCTGAGCTCGGGGGAACCGGTCATCGCCCAGGACACCCCCGACCCGACCACGTCGAGCTCCCGCCCCGACGCCAGCCGGAGCACGGGCCGGCCGTTGGGCCACACCTGCCAGCCGGTCCCCGGGACGGTCCGGACGATCACGGTCCCCAGGTAGAAGCCCGCGTCGGTGCCCAGCCAGGGGACCGCCTCGGGGTCGCGCCGCCAGCGGGGCATCAGCTGGTCGAGCGCCTCCAACGAGGCCGGGGTCCGGTCGAGTTCCAGACCCGCGGCCCTCGCGTGGTCGCGCAGCAGCTCGCACTCCGAGAACAGCTCGGCGATGCCCTCGGGATCGTCCGCGAGGGCGACGGCGACTCCCGCGGCCCCCCGTTCCGTCTCGTCCCGGTGCAGCCAGTTGGCCAGGAAGGGGATGCGCATACCGACCAGCCTGGCACCAGGATCCCCGGCCGGCCACAGGGCGCGCCCCGGTCCCGCGGCCTTCTACAGATCGAGGTCGACCACGACCGGCGCGTGGTCGGAGGCGCCCTTGCCCTTGCGCTCCTCGCGGTCGACGTAGGCGTCCTTGACCGCCTTCGCGAAGGGCTCGTTGCCGTACACCAGGTCGATGCGCATGCCCTTGTTCTTGGGGAAGCAGAGCTGGCGGTAGTCCCAGTACGTGTACGGGCGGTCGTACTTCAGGGGGCGCGGCACCACGTCGGAGAGGCCGGCGCCGCGCAGCGCCTCCAGGGCGGCCCGCTCGGCGGGGGTGACGTGGGTCAGCCCCTCGAAGACGGCCGGGTCGTAGACGTCCTCGTCGGTGGGGGCCACGTTGTAGTCGCCGAGGACCGCGAAGGGGCGCGGGCCGGCCGCGTCCTCGGCGACCGCGGCGGTCAGGGCGCGGAACCAGTCCAGCTTGTAGCCGTAGTGGTCGTGCTCGACCTCGCGGCCGTTGGGCACGTACACCGACCAGACGCGCACGCCGCCGCAGGTGGCGGAGACGGCGCGGGGCTCCTGGACGCCCTCGTAGTCCGGGCCGCCGGGGAGCCCGACGACGACGTCCTCCAGCCCCACGCGGGAGAGCAGGGCCACGCCGTTCCACCGGCCGGTGGCGTTGACGGCCGACTCGTAGCCCAGCTCGCGCAGCGCGTCGGCGGGAAACTGCTCGGCCGAGCACTTGGTCTCCTGGACGCAGAGCACGTCGGTGCCGGAGGCCTCCAGCCAGGCCAGCAGGCGGGGCAGCCGGGCGGTGATCGAGTTGACGTTGAACGTGGCGATACGCATGTCCACCAACCTACCGCCCGGCGCCGACAGTCAGAGGGTGGCGCTCTCGCCCGCCCCGAGCCGGCTGTGGGGGGCTCCGCCGAGGTTGTCCAGGGCCCCGTCGTAGATCGGCCGGGCGAGGTCGGCGAGGTAGGCGTCGTGGATGTCGATCGCCCGGCGCGGCTTGACCTCGCGGACGTAGTCGACCACTTCGGAGATCTTGTTCCAGGGGGCGTGCACCGGGAGCATCAGGGTGTCGACGGGGGCGTCCGGCACGGTGAGCGCGTCGCCGGGGTGGAAGAGGGAGCCGTCGACGAGGTAGCCCACGTTGGTGACGCGGGGGAGGTCCGGGTGGATCACGGCGTGCAGCTCGCCGTGGACCTGGACCTCGAACCCGGCGGCGGTGAAGGTGTCGCCGTGGCCGACGGTGTGCACCCGGCCCGGGTAGGCGGCGGCCATCCGCTCGGCGACGCTGCGCAGGGTCCACAGGGCGGCGGCCGGGTTGGCCTCCAGGGCGGCGCGCAGCCGGCCCTCGTCGAAGTGGTCGGGATGCTCGTGGGTGACCAGCAGGGCGTCCGCCCCGAGGCCCGCGTCCGGTTCGCTGAAGACGCCCGGGTCGATGACGAGCGTGTGCCCGTCCTTCTCCAACTGGACGCAGGAGTGCAGCCGTTTGGTGAGCTTCATGATCCCCACCCTATGCCGGACCTCCTAGGGAACGGTGGTGGAGACGACGTAGACGCGGGGGGCCCGGGGGTTGGCGAAGTCGACGGTGACGTCCCGGGTGGGGCGCGGGTCCCGGGCCTCCAGGGTGACGCCGGACCACTGGTGCCGGGGGCTCCAGCTCCAGCCCGCGACGTGGGCGTCGCGCTCGGAGATCGAGACCCCGGGGGTCAGCGCCGCGCGGCTGGTGCCGACGTCGGCGAGGAAGGTGTCCAGCTGCTGCGGGGTGACCTGGAACTGGACGTACAGCCGGCTGGTGTGCCAGTTGTTGGTCTCCAGGTAGCCCACGGACGAGGCCATCAGCGGGATCGGCACCTCGTAGATGCTGCGCTGCACCTTGGAGGGCCAGTCCGGGCGCACCTTGACGGCGCCGACCCGGGCGGCCTTGTCCCTGCCGCTCTCGCGGCTCTGCTGGGCCGAGATGAAGAGGTAGCCGGCCGGGACGCCGACGAGGAGCAGGATGATGAGCGCCGTGACCCAGCGGCGGCGTACGGTGCTGCGCCGCTCCTCGGCGGTGGGGGGCCGGCCGCCGCCCGCCTCGGGGGAGGAGGCCTGGCGGGGCAAGGTGGGCGGTGTCACTGCTGTTCCTGCTCCTCGGGGGCGGCGCCGGCGCGGCGCCCGGACTGCGCGTAGCGCTCGTACCGCTCGACGCGCCTGCGCGTGGCGCGCCGGAAGCGGCGGGCGACGAGCCGGGCGAGGTCGGCGGCGCCGACCATGCCCGCCTCGGGGCCCAGCTCGGCCTTGGCGATGCGGGCCTCGGGGCGGTAGCCGCGGCCGGTGAGGTGGCGCCGGAAGGCGTCCCGGGCGGGGCCGATGAGGAGGTCGTCGGCGGCGCTGACCCCGCCGCCGATGACGAAGCAGGAGGGGTCGAGGGCGGCGGCGAGGTTGGCGATGCCGACGCCGAGCCACTGGCCGATGTCCTGGAGGAGCTCGACGCACATGGCGTCGCCCTCGCGGGCCAGCTCGGTGATGAGGGGCCCGGTGATCTCGTGGACGTTGCCGCCGACCCTGGCGATGATGTTGTGGGCGACCGGGGAGTCGGCGGCGGCCAGCTCGCGGGCCTCGCGCACCAGGGCGTTGCCGGAGCTGTACTGCTCCCAGCAGCCGCGGTTGCCGCAGGGGCAGCGGTGTCCGCCGGGGACGACCTGCATGTGGCCGAACTCGCCGGCCACCCCGTAGCGGCCCCGCTTGACCTGGCCGCCCTCCAGGATGGCCCCGCCGATGCCGGTGCCGAGCGTGATCATGACGAGGTGGTCCTCGCCGCGGCCGGCGCCGAAGCGCCACTCGGCCCAGGCGGCCGTGTTGGCGTCGTTGTCCACCATGACGGGGACCGCGAGGCGCCCCTGGAGGGCGTCGCGCAGCGGCTCGTCCCGCCAGGCGAGGTGGGGGGCGAACAGCACGCGGGACCGGTCGGCGTCGACCCAGCCGGCCGCTCCGATGCCCACCGCGTGCACGTCGTGCCGGTCGGAGAGGTCGAGGACCAGCTCGACGATGGTGTCCTCGACGACCTTGGGGCTCTTGGACTTGTCCGGGGTCTCGGTGCGGATCCTCTCCAGGATGTTCCCGTCGGCGTCGACGACGCCGGCCATCACCTTGGTGCCGCCGATGTCGATGCCCACGGTCGGGACGCGGGGGGCGGTCAGGTGCGACCGGCGCTCACGGGTCCCGATGGTCCGCAGGACGGTGCCTCGCGCCGACCCGCGGTGGGCGAGCGAGAAGTCCCGGTAGGTGCTCATCGAGTCGTGTCGTCCCTGTCGGAGGCGGTGGCGGGGGCGGTCCCGGACGGGGTGTCCCGTCCTGATTCTGCCACCCGCTGCAGTTCGTGGCTCAGCTCCTCCAGCTCGGAGCCCCCGGCCATCTGCCGGGTGAGCTCGTCGAGGGAGATCGAGTCGCGGGTGTGGCTGCCCGCCATGGCGCCGCGCTTGAGGAGGACGAAACGGTCGCCGACCAGGTGGGCGTGGTGCGGGTTGTGGGTGATGAGGACCACGCCGAGTCCGGCGTCGCGGGCGGCGGCGACGTACTTGAGGACCACGCCGGACTGCTTGACGCCGAGGGCGGCGGTGGGCTCGTCCAGGACGAGGACCTTGGCGCCGAAGTAGACGGCGCGGGCGATGGCCACGCACTGGCGCTCGCCGCCGGACAGGGTGCCGATCGGCTGGTCCACGTCGCGCAGGTCGATGCCCATGCGCAGCAGCTCGGTACGGGTGGTCTCGCGCATGAGGGCCACGTCGAGGCGGCGCAGCGGGCCGCGTCCGCGGGTGGGCTCGGAGCCCAGGAAGAAGTTCCGCCAGACCGGCATCAGGGGGACGACGGCGAGGTCCTGGTAGACGGTGGCGATGCCGCGGTCGAGGGCCGCGCGCGGGTTGGCCAGCTCGGTCGGGACGCCCTCGATCTCGAAGGTGCCGGCGTCGTGCCGGTGCAGCCCTGCGATGATCTTGATGAGGGTGGACTTGCCGGCGCCGTTGTCGCCCAGGACGCAGGTGATCTCGCCGGCCGAGACCTCCAGGGAGACGTCCTGGAGGGCGCGGATGTTTCCGTAGTACTTGCTGACGCCGGTCAGCTTCACCAGGGGCGCGCTCATGCCCGTGCCTCCGCCCGCTTGCGGACCCACGCGTTGAGCAGCGTGGCGAGCAGCAGCATGGCCCCGAGGAAGAACTTGAACCAGTCCGGGTTCCACTGGGCGTAGACGATGCCGTTGCTGGCCATGCCGAAGATGAACGCGCCGACGGCCGCGCCGATCGCCGAGCCGTAGCCGCCGGTCATCAGGCAGCCGCCGATGACGGCCGCGATGATGTAGAGGAACTCGTTGCCGACGCCCTCTCCGGACTGGACGACGTCGAAGGAGAAGAGGATGTGCTGCCCGGAGATCCAGGCGCACAGCGCGACGCCCATGTAGAGGCCGATGCGGGTCTTGACGACCGGGACGCCGGTGGCACGGGCCGCGTCGGCGCCGCCGCCCACGGCGAAGATCCAGTTGCCGGCGCGGGTGCGCAGCAGGATCCAGGTGGCGACGGCGACCAGGGCCAGCCACCACAGGATGGTGACCTTGAGGGTGACCGAGCCGACGTTCCACTGGGAGGCGAAGAGCGCCCGGGCCGAGGGGAAGCCCTCCATGTCGGCTATGGACTTGGTGGAGACGGTTCCGCTGATCAGCTTGGTGAAGCCGAGGTTCAGGCCGGTCAGCATGAGGAAGGTGCCGAGCGTGATGATGAAGCTGGGCAGCCCGGTGCGGGTCAGCAGGAACCCGTTGAAGAAGCCGATGCCCAGGGTGACCAGCAGGGAGACGCCGACGCCGACCCATACGTTGGCGGTCATCTGGTAGCTGAACATCGAGGCGACCAGCGCCGAGGTGGTCACCATGACGCCGGCGGAGAGGTCGAACTCGCCGCCGATCATCAGCAGGGCGACCGGGACGGCCATGATCCCGATGGTGGAGGCCGAGTAGAGGACCGTGCTGAGGCTGGAGGCCTGCAGGAAGCTGTCCGCGGCGAAGGAGAAGAAGACGAAGACGGCGGCGGCGCCGACGACCGCGCCCAGCTCGGGGCGGGCCAGCAGCCTGCGCAGGTGCGAGACGGGCGCGAGCCGCTCGTCGGCGGGCGGGGCGGCGGCGCTCATCGGGTGCCCCGCTTGATGTACGACTCCAGTGCGGCGGCCTCCGCGGCGGTGACGATCTGCGGACCGGTCAGCACCGGGCGGCCGCCGCCGAGCACGTCCGCGTTGTAGCGGTGCAGCCACAGCAGGTCCACGGCCTCGTACCCCTGGAGGTAGGGCTGCTGGTCCACGGCGAAGCCCAGGGCGCCGGACTTCAGGTCGCGGGCGACGGACGCGTTGAGGTCGAAGGTGTCCACCTCGGCCTTGCTGCCCGCGGCCTCCTTCGCCTTGACGGCGGTGGGGGCGAAGGGGGCGCCCAGGGTGAGGATGCCGTCGACGGTGGGGTCCGCCTGGAGCTTGGCCTGGACGGAGGCCTGGACGGAGGGCATGTTGGTGCCCTCGACGTAGAGGTTCTCCATGCTGCCGCCGAAGGTCTTCTTCGCCCCGGCGCAGCGCTGCTCGTGGCCGACGTTGCCCTGTTCGTGCAGGACGCAGACGGCCTTCTTCAGGCCCCGCCTGGTCATCTCGGTGCCGACGGCCTCGCCGGCGATCTCCTCGTCCTGGCCGATGTGGGCCAGGGCCCCGTACTCGGCGGACTGGGCGGAGCCGGAGTTGACCGTGATCACGGGGATGCCCGCCTTCACGGCCTTGCCGACGACGTCCTTGAGGGCATCGGGCTTGGCGAGGCTGACGATGATCCCGTCGACCTTCTGGTCGATGGCGTTCTGGACGAACTGGGCCTGCTGCTGCGCCTGGTCGTCGTGCGAGTAGACGAAGTTGATGTTGTCCTTGGCGGCCGCCTCCTTGGCGCCCTTCTGCACGATGTCCCAGAAGGTGTCCCCGTCGCCCGCGTGCGTGACCATCGCGAAGGTCCAGCGCGGTGTGGACACGGCGGGGCGGCCCGCCTCCGCGGCCTTCGCCCGTTCCTCGGCACGCTTGCCACCCGTGCTGCTGCAGCCCGCGAGGGAGGCCCCCAGTACCGCCGCGAGCACGGCGCCGACGACGCGTACCCCTGTCCGAACCCTAGCCACGTCCCCGTGCCCTTCCCTCGTCCGTCATGAATCGGTCATTTCCGGTGTCAGCCGCCCAGTATCCGCCACAGTGGACCCTGCGGGGTCATCGGGGCGGGGGCGGGCGGATTGACAGGTCCCCTGTACGGGGTCACGTTGAGTGCATGCGCATCGGGCTCATCGGAACGGGCCGGATCGGGTCCTTCCACGCGGCCGCGCTGGCGCGCCACCGGGACGCCGGCTCGCTGCTGCTGGCCGACGCCGAGCCGGGGCGGGCCGCGCGGCTCGCGGACCGGCTGGGCGCCACCGCCGCCCCCTCCGTCGACCAGGTCTTCACCTGGGGCGTGGACGCGCTGGTCGTGGCCTGCTCCACCGAGGGGCACGCCGGTCTCGTGGTACGGGCCGCGCGCGGCGGGCTGCCGGTGTTCTGCGAAAAACCGCTGGCCCCGGACCTGGCGCGGACCCTGGCGGTGCTGCGCGAGGTGGGCGCCGTCGGGGGGCTGCTCCAGGTGGGCTTCATGCGCCGCTTCGACGCCGGGTACCGGACCGCGCGGGAGCTGGTCCGCTCGGGCGCCCTGGGGCGGCTGCACACCGTCCGCACGATGACGGCCGACCCGGCGCCGCCGCCCGCCGCCTACCTCGCCGCCTCCGGGGGCCTGTACCGGGACTGCCTGGTGCACGACTTCGACATGGCGCGCTGGGTGACCGGGCGGGAGGTCACCGAGGTCTACGCGACCGGTTCGGACGCGGGGCCGGCCCTGTTCCGCGCGGCCGGCGACGTCGACACGGCGGCGGCCGTCCTCACCCTGGACGACGGCACCCTGGTCACCAGCACCGGCACGCGCTGCAACGGCGCCGGGTACGACGTGCGGATGGAGCTCGCCGGGGAGCTGGACCAGGTCTCCTGCGGGCTGGACGACCGGACCCCGATCGCCTCGACGGAGCCGCACGGGCCGCCCCCGGCGAGCAAGCCGTGGACCGGCTTCCTGGAGCGGTTCGCCCCCGCCTACGAGGCCGAGCTGGCGGCCTTCGTCCGGCTGGTGCGCGGCGAGGGGGCCAACCCCTGCGACGGCCGGGAGGCACTGGCGGCGTTCCGGGTCGCGGAGGCGTGCGAGCTCTCGCGCCGGGAGCGGCGCCCGGTGCGCCTGGAGGAGCTCGCGGACCTGTGAGGCCCGGCGGGGGCCGCGCGGCGCGGCGGACGGGGGAAGGGGCACGGGCGGCGGCTACCGGCGCGCCGGCGGCCGGGCGCCGCGGGGGTCCGCCGCGGGGTCCGTGTCGCTCGCGCTGGCGTCCGGTCGGGGCATGCAGTCAGACTAATGCCGGGCCGGGCGCCGGAACCGGCGGATTCCGGCCGCTCGGCCGAGGTCATCCGGCCATGGCGCGGCGGCCCCAGGCGGTGCCGCCGAGGACGAGCGCCGCGCCCGCGAGCCCGGCCGGGCCGAGGTGTTCGCCGCCGAGGGCGATACCGGCGGCCGCCGCCCACAGCGGTTCGGTGCCGAGCAGCAGGCTGACCCGGGAGGGCGAGGAGCGGCGTACGGCCCACATCTGTACGAAGAAGGCGAAGAGCGTGCAGAACACGGAGAGGAAGGCGAGGCCCGCCCACTGCGCGGGGCCGAACGCGAGGGCGGTGGCCCACGGACTGCCGCCGGTGCCGGGCAGGGCGGCCAGCAGGGCGAAGACCAGGACCGCGCCGCCGAGTTGGACGGTGGTGAGCGAGAGGGAGTCGGCGCCCCGGACCGCCTCGGTCCGGGCCATCAGCAGGACGTGCAGGGTGCGGGCGAGGGCCGCGCCGAGGATCAGCAGGTCGCCGGCGCCCGGGGCGGTGAAGCCGGCGCCCTGGGTGAGCAGGACGACCCCGGCGACGGAGACGGCGGCGGCCGCGAGGAAGGACCCCGAGGGGGCCGTGCGCCGTACGGCGGACTCGGCGAGCGGGGTGAAGATCATGGTCAGGCTGATGATCAGCCCGGCGTTGGTGGCCGAGGTGTGCACCACCCCGTAGGTCTCCAGCAGGAAGATCCCGCCGAGGACCAGGCCCAGCAGCCCGGCGCCGCGCAGCTGGGCGGCGCTCAGCGCCCGCAGCCGCCGCCGTCCGGCGAGGACGAGGACGGGCAGGACGAGGGCGAAGCGCAGGACGAGGACCGCGACGACGGTGTCGGCGGCGGTGATGCCCTTGGCCGCGAGGTAGCTGCCGCCCCAGACGACGGCGACGAGGAGGACGGGCAGGTCCCCGAGCCGGGCCCGGCGGGGGGCGAGGGCGGGGGCGGGGGCGGCGAGGCTGGACACCGGGGCGGCTCCGACGGCGGGGAGGGGGTGGAGACGTCGGCGGCTCGCACGGGTGCGGGCCCACGGTAACCGAGTCGATCTTGCCGGTCGAGCGTGCGCCGGCCGCCGCCGCGCCCGCCGTGCCGAGGCGGCCTCCGCCCCGGCACGGCCGCTCAGTCGGCGAAGGAGCCGAAGGTGGCCCGGCCCGTCGGGCGGTAGGTCTGGATGGCCGTGCCGCGCTCGGTGGTGCGCGAGGAGAGCAGCTCGAAGGCCGTGGGCAGGCCTCCAGTGGGGAACAGGCGGCGGCCCGCGCCCAGGAAGACCGGGAAGACCAGCAGGTTCAGCTCCTCGACGAGGTCCCGGGCGAGCAGCCACTGCGCCAGCTGCCCGCTGCCGTGCACCTGGAACTCCCCCTCGGTCGCGTCCTTGGCCCGGACGATCTCCGCCTGGAGGTGTTCGCCGTCCAGGACCGTGGCCGGGCCCCAGGCGGGCTCCTTGAGGGTGGTGGAGGCGACGTACTTGGGCAGCCGGTTGAGCCCGCCCGCGACCGGGTCGGCGGGGTCGTCGTGGTGCGGCCAGTACGAGGCGAAGATCTCGTACGTGCGCCGGCCCAGCAGGAAGGCCCCGGCCCGGCCGAAGAGCCCGGTCACGAACTCCCCCATGCCCTGGTCGGCGAAGGGGACGAGCCAGCCGCCGTAGGCGAACCCGCCGCTGGTGTCCTCCTCGGGCCCGCCGGGGGCCTGCATCACCCCGTCGAGGGTCAGGAAGGTGGTGAGGGTCAGCTTTCCCATGGCTCCGCGCTCCTTGCCGTGCGATGTGCGTCCGTTTCCCTGCACCCGTTCAGACTCGCGCCCGCCCCGGAACTCGTCGGTGCGGCGCGCGTGAACGCGAGGTCGGATTCCCGCCAGCGCCACCGGCCCCCTCGCGATTTGATTGAACTCGCAACCAAACAGCTCTCGGAGGGAACGGACATGAACGGCAACACGGTGGCCCTGGTGACGGGCGGCAGCCGGGGGATCGGGGCCGCCACCGCGCTGCGGCTGGCCGAGGACGGCTTCGACGTCGCGGTGACCTACGTCGACGGGGCCGCGGCGGCGGCCGGGGTCGTCGGCGGGATCGAGGCGCTCGGGCGCCGGGGCCTGGCGGTACGCGCCGACGCGGGCTCCGCCGAGGGCCCGCAGGAGGCGGTGGAGGAGGTCGTACGCGCCTTCGGCCGGCTCGACGTGCTGGTCAACAGCGCCGGCGTCGGAGTGCTGGGCCCGGTGGAGACACTCACCCTCGCGGACGTGGACCGGGTCCTCGCGGTCAACGTCCGGGGAGCCTTCCTCACGGCCCGGGCCGCGGGCGCGCACCTGGGCCCCGGCGGGCGGATCATCAGCGTCGGCAGCTGCATGACCCAGCGGGTGCCGGGCCCGGGCGGGACCCTGTACGCGACGAGCAAGGCGGCCCTGACCGGGCTGACGAAGGCCCTCGCACGGGAGCTCGGCGGGCGCGGGATCACCGCCAACCTGGTCCACCCCGGCCCGACGGACACCGACATGAACCCGGCCGACGGCCCGTACGCGGACGGTCAGCGCGCGCTGACCGCGCTGGGCCGCTTCGCCGCCGCGGACGAGGTGGCCGCGATGGTCTCCTTCCTCGCCGGTCCGGACTCCCGGTACGTCACGGGCGCGGAGTTCTCCGTGGACGGCGGGCACGCCGCCTAGAGGCGCACACGCCGACGGGCCCCGGGGGTGTCGGCCCCCGGGACGGTCGGCGGGCGGAACGGACTCAGCCGCCCAGCTCCTGGTGGCGGGCGGCGTGCGCGGCCGCGCCCGCCTCCGTCAGCGAACCGAACAGGCGCAGGCGGGAGAAGCCGCCGTCCGGGAAGATGTCGATCCGTACGTGGGTGCCGACCGCCGGGGCGTCCAGGACGAAGCGGTGGTTGGTGTCGGGCTGCAGGCGGGTGCGCGGCAGGAACTCCGTCCACTCGCCCTCCTCGCCCGTCCTGACCGACAGCGAGGCCCAGCCGGCCGAGTTGCCCTTGAGGTAGGCGGTGTCGATCTCGACGGCGCGGATCTCGGACTCGGCCACGAGCTGGTAGCGGATCCAGTCGTTGCCGTTGTCACGGCGGCGGGCGGTCTCCCAGCCGTCGTCCATCTTGCGGGAGCGGCCCGGGTTGATGGTGTTGGTCGGCGGGGAGTAGAAGCGGTCGGAGGCGTCCTGGACGGAGCCGCCGTTCTCCAGGGCGACGACGTCGAAGGTGCCCAGCACGGCCAGCCACTTCGGGTCGGGGCGGACCTCGCCGTAGACGCGCAGGCGGGCGATGCCGCCGTCCGGGTGCTGGTTGAGGCGCAGGTGTGTGAAGCGCTGCTCGACGTTCACCTCGAAGCCGTTGGCCGCGTGGCCGCCGACCGGGGTGCGCTCGACGAGGGTCGTCCACTTGACGTCGTCGGAGAGCAGCTCCTCCGCGGTCGGGGAGCCCTCGACCGCGGCTCCCTGGATGGACACGGCCTGCGGCATGTTGCCGCGGAAGTGGGCGGTGTCGACGACGATGCCGCGGATGACGCCGGGGGCGCCGAGGCGGATCAGGGCGAAGTCGTGGTCCTCGGCGGTCGGCCAGGGCTGCTCGGCGGAGACGCCGCGGCGGCGGCGGGTCTCCCAGCCGTCCATGATCTTGCCCTTGTGGCCGAAGTGCTCGGGGTCGAAGTGCGCGGCCTCGGCGATCAGCAGGTTCTCGCGCTGGGCGAAGAACTCGTCGTTGGCGGCGATCACACCGGCGCCCAGCTCGCGCGCGGCGAGGTTGGCGTACCGGGTGAACCCGAACTCCGCGGAGCGGTAGTCCGCGTACGGGTCGCCGCCCCCGTACGGGTTCGCGTTACCGGTGAAGGAGGCCGGTCCAGTTGAACGCTGTGCCACTGTCAGTTCTGCCTTTCGAGGAGGAGGCCCGTGGGCTCGGTCGGGGTGCCGTGGTCGGCGATCTGCCTGCCGCGCAGCCAGGTGGACTTCACGACGCCGTGCAGGGTCTTGCCCGCGTACGCCGTGACCTGGTTGCGGTGGTGGAGTTCGGCCGGGTCCACGGTGAAGGTCTCTTCGGGGGCCAGGACGGCGAAGTCGGCGTCGTGGCCGGCCTCGATGGCGCCCTTGGCGGCGAGTCCGGCCAGCGCGGCCGGGGCGGTGGACATCCAGCGCGCGACCTCGTCGAGGGTGCGGCCGCGCTTGCGGGCCTCGGTCCAGATGGCCGGCAGGCCCAGCTGGAGGGAGGAGATGCCGCCCCAGGCCGTGGCGAAGTCGCCGGTCTTCAGGTCAGCGGTGGACGGCGAGTGGTCGGAGACGACGCAGTCGATGGTGCCGTCGGCGAGCGCGTCCCACAGGACGTCCTGGTTCGCGGCCTCGCGGATGGGCGGGCAGCACTTGAACTCGGTGGCGCCGTCCGGGACTTCCTCGGCGGTGAGGGTGAGGAAGTGCGGGCAGGACTCGACCGTGATCCGCACGCCCTCGGCCTTGGCCGCGGCGATCAGCGGCAGCGCGGAGGCGGAGGACAGGTGCAGGACGTGCACGCGGGCGTTCAGCCGCTTCGCCTGGTCGATCAGGTTCTGGATCGCGGTGTTCTCGGCGTCCTGGGGACGGGAGGCGAGGAAGTCGGCGTACTTCGGGCCCGGGTTCTGCGGGGCGGACTCCAGGTGGTGCGGGTCCTCGGCATGCACGATCAGCAGGCCGCCGAAACCGGTGATCTCCGCGAGCGAGGTGGCCAGCTGCTCCTGGTCCAGCAGGGGGAACTCGTCGACGCCGGAGGGCGACAGGAAGCACTTGAAGCCGTAGACGCCGGCGTCGTGCAGCGGGCGCAGGTCCTTGACGTTGCCGGGCAGGGCGCCGCCCCAGAAGCCCACGTCCACGTGCGCCTTGGCCCGGGCGACCTCCTGCTTGACGCGGAGGTTGTCGACCGTGGTGGTGGGCGGCAGGGAGTTGAGGGGCATGTCGAGGAGGGTGGTGATGCCTCCGGCGGCGGCTGCGCGGGTCGCCGTCCAGAAGCCCTCCCACTCGGTGCGGCCCGGGTCGTTGACGTGGACGTGGGTGTCCACCAGGCCGGGGAGCAGGACGTGGTCGCCGAAGTCCTCCAGCCGGGCTCCGGCCGGCACCTTGGCCCCGTACGCCAGCACGGCCGCGATCTTCCCGCCGGCCACGGCCACCGAGGCGGCGCGCGTCCCCTCGGGGGTGATGACGCGTGTCGAGCGCAGTACCAGTTCCACCGCCACGTCGGCCACCGGAACCTCCCCATCTACTTCCACAGAGCGAAATTCAACGTTCTGTTGACGGAGTCTTCACCCCGATCCGGAGCCCGTCAAGAGCGCCCGGACGGACCACTGACACGTTCACGCCGCAATTGGATGTTTCCACAAGATGGAATTAGGATTTCACTATCCAGAATGTAGCTACCACCACCGACACCCGGGCGGATAACTTCCCGAGGACGTCCGCCACCAGGACAAACCGCCTCTGACCGGCGGGGACGGCCGAGGCCCGGCTCTAGGGCCGACGTCGACCGACCGGTAGGCTGCTTCCTTGCCTGCCAGCACCGAAAGGACCGCGCCGTGCCGACGTCCAGCGCCAGCACCACCGACGCTTCCGCCAAGCCCGCCGCCGCCAGCGGTGGCGTCCAGTCCCTCGAGCGCGCCTTCGATCTGCTCGAACGCATGGCCGACGCCGGGGGCGAGGTCGGCCTCAGCGAGCTCTCCGCCGCGAGCGGCCTGCCACTGCCTACAATCCACCGCCTGATGCGCACCCTCGTCGCCTGCGGCTACGTCCGGCAGCAGCCCAACCGACGGTACTCCCTCGGGCCCCGGCTCATCCGGCTCGGCGAGTCCGCGTCGCGGCTGCTGGGCACCTGGGCGCGCCCCTACCTGGCCCGTCTGGTCGAGGAGACCGGCGAGACCGCCAACATGGCCCTGCTCGACGGGGACGAGATCGTCTACGTCGCCCAGGTTCCGTCCAAGCACTCCATGCGCATGTTCACCGAGGTCGGCCGCCGGGTGCTGCCCCACTCCACCGGCGTGGGCAAGGCGCTGCTCGCCCACGCCCCGGCCGAGGACGTGCGCGCCCTGCTGGCGCGCACCGGGATGCCGGCCGCGACCGAGAAGACCATCACCACGCCCGAGGGCTTCCTGGAGGCGCTGGAGCAGGTCCGCAAGGTCGGCTACGCCGTCGACGACAACGAGCAGGAGATAGGGGTCCGCTGCCTGGCCGTGTCGGTGCCGAACTCGCCGACCGCCGCCGCGATCTCCATCTCGGGTCCGGCCGGCCGGGTGACGCAGGAGGTGGCCGAGTCCTTCGTGCCGATCCTCCAGGGGGTGGCCGCCGAGCTGTCGGTGGCCCTGCAGAGCCAGACCCCCGCGTAGGGCCGTAGGCCCACACGCCGCGTACGCACGACGAGAGCCCCGGCGTCCCTCCCCCTGCGGGGGGCGCCGGGGCTCTCGCGCGTGCGGGCCCGGGTGCGGCCGTGCTCAGGCCGCCGCGGCGGCCCCGGAGGGTTCGGCGGGCCGCGCGCCGTGGGTGAGGCGGCCGTCGGTCATGGTCGCCGCGCGGTCCATCCGGTCCAGGTGGGCGTGGTCGTGCGTGACCAGGACGGTGGCGGTGGACCGCTCGCGGGTGAGGGTGACCAGCAGGTCGAGGACGGCGGCGCCGCGCTCGTGGTCCAGGGCGCTGGTGGGTTCGTCGACCAGCAGCACGGAGGGCTCGTTCATCAGGGCGCGGGCGATGTTCACCCGCTGGCGCTGCCCGCCGGAGAGCTGGTGGGGGCGCTTGTCGGCCTTGTCGGCCAGCCCCACCGCGTCCAGCAGTTCCAGGGCCCGGCGGCGCAGCTGCCGGACGGGGCGGCCGGAGAGGTGGGCCATCACCTGGAGCTGCTCGGCGGCCGTCAGCGACGCCAGCAGGTTCGGCTGCTGGAAGACGATGCCGATCTCCTCGCGGCGCAGGGCCGCCTTCTCGGCGGCGCCGAGCCGGGCGGTGTCCCGGCCCGCGACGAGGATCCGGCCGGAGTCCGGGGTGACCAGGGTGGCCGCGACGGCCAGCAGGCTGGACTTCCCGGAGCCCGACGGCCCGACGATGGCGGTCAGGGTGCCGGCCGGCACCTCCAGCTCGACCGCGTCGAGGGCGGTCAGACGGCCGTCCCCGTCCGGGTAGGTGAGCGTGACGTCGTGGAGGAGGAGGGTCATCGTGCGCTCCCGAGGGCGGTCAGCGGGTCGACGGCGGTGATCCGCCGGATGGACAGGGCCGCGCCCAGCACGCCGAGCACGATCATGATCGCGGCGGGGGCCAGCACGGTGGCGGCGTCGAGGACGAAGGGCACGTCGCCGCCGCTGATCAGGGCCCCGAAGCCGGACGCGAGCGCGGTGCCGGCTCCGGTACCGATGGCCAGCATCACGACGGCCTGGCCGAGGGCGTCCTTGAGGAGGTACGGGGTGGAGGCGCCCAGCGCCTTCAGGACGGCGATGTCGGCACTGCGCTGGATCGTCCACACCGTGAAGAAGGCCCCTATGACCAGCGCGGAGATGGCGAAGAGGAAGCCGCGCATCAGCTGGAGCGAGCCGTTCTCGGCCTGGTAGGACCCTATGGCGCCCAGCGCCTCGTCGACGGTCTGGCCGAGCGTGCCGGCCGCCTTGTCGCCGGCGGCCCAGTCCACGTCCCCGGAGCCGTCGAGGGCGAGGACGGTGGCGGAGGTCTCCGCGGAGGCGCCGGGGTTGCCGATGCGCTGCCAGTCGTGCAGGTCCATCCAGACGACGGGGGTGTGGCTGTAGGCGGCGGTGCCCGAGACGGCGGCGACCGTCAGCTCCAGCGGGCCGACCTTGACCCGGTCCCCTGCGGTGACCCCGCCGAGCTCCTTGGCCGCCTTCTCCGCGAGGACGACCCTGCCCTGGCCCAGGCCCGTCCCGGCGGGGGCGAGACGGCCGGCCGGCTCGACGCCGAAGACGGAGACGGCGGCGGTGCGCTCCCCGGCGAGTGCGTTGGTGGTGCGGATGCCGAGCGGCTCCGCGACCGTGACGCCGGGGCGCCCGCGCCAGGTCCGCCAGGCGCTCTCGGGCAGCTGGGAATTGGTGAAGGAGACCTTCTGGTCCCCCGGTGGGACGGCGAAGGCCAGCCGGGAGGCGGGCAGCCCGGTGAGGGCCGAGATGTTCTCCCGGGCCAGACCGGACGTGAGCCCCGACAGCAGGCCGACCAACAGCGTGATCAGCAGAACGACCGAGCCCATGAGGGCGAAGCGGCCCTTGGCGAACCGTAGATCTCTCCATGCGACGAACATGTCCCCCACCTTGGTCTTCCGCGGGGGTCCCGGGCATCGCGCCACGGGAGGGATCCTGGCATCGAAAGAGGCATTCCGATATCGAACTTTCGGTTGACCGGGTCCCCCCGCGACCCGCTTACGCTGGTCGGACGATGTCTTCCGCCGCGCCCTCCCGCCCCCCGACCCCCGTCACCCGCGTCCTGCGCCTGTGCCTGCACGCCCTGTTCGCCGGGCTGCTCGCGCTGGCCGCAGGCCGGGCCGTCGCCGACTCCGCGCCCCGGGCCGGGTGGGTCGTCGCCGTCTGCGCCCTCCTGGCCGCCGTGTACGCGGCGGGCGTGCGCGCCCCGGCGGTCGGGCGGTCGCCGCGCGCGGCCGCCCTGTGGCTGGCCGCGATGGGCGCGGTGTGGGCCGCGCTGCTGGTCCTCTCCCCCGACGGGCTGTGGCTGGCCTTCCCGCTCTACTTCCTGGAGCTGCACCTGCTGCGGCTGCGCTGGGGTCTGGCGGCGGTCGCGGTCACGGCCTGCGCGGCGATCGGCGGGTTCCTGGCACACAGCGGTGCCGTCACCCCGGGGGCCTTCCTCGGGCCACTGCTGGGCGGGGCGGTCGCCGTGGCCACCGTCCTGGGCTACCAGGCGCTGTACCGGGAGAGCGAGCGGCGCCGCGAGCTGATCGAGGAGCTGATCGCCACCCGGGCCGAGCTGGCGGCGGCCGAGCGGGGTGCGGGCATCCTCGCCGAGCGCGAGCGGCTGGCCCGGGAGATCCACGACACCCTGGCCCAGGGCCTGTCCTCGATCCAGCTGCTACTGAGGGCCGCCGAACGGGCGCTCTCGGAGGACCCGGCGACAGCCCGGCCCGGCCAGGCCCCGGCGGACGGCGCGCCCGGGGCGGTCCCGACGACCCCGGAAGCCCCGGCGGCCGCATCCCCGACCCCCGCAGCGGCAGCGCTCGGGCACATCGCCCGGGCCCGGGAGGCCGCGCAGGAAAACCTCGCCGAGGCGCGCCGGTTCGTCCGGGCCCTCACTCCTCCGGACCTGGAGCACGGGTCGCTGGCGGGGGCGCTGGAGCGGCTGTGCTCGGGGGCGCCTGGCCCGCGGGTGCGCTTCTCGGTGAGCGGCCCGCCGCGCGAGCTGCCCACCCCGTACGAGGTGGCCCTGCTGCGGATCGCGCAGTCGGCGCTGGCCAACGTGGTGCGGCACGCCCGGGCGGACCGGGCGGAGATCACCCTGACCTTCATGGACACCTCGGTGACACTGGACGTCGTCGACGACGGGCGGGGCTTCGACCCCGCTTCGGCCCCGACCGGCGAGGGCGGCTTCGGCCTGCCCGCGATGCGGGCGCGGGCCGAGTCGCTGGGCGGCCTGTTCACCGTGGAGTCCGACCCGGGCCAGGGCACCGCCGTGGCCGTCACCCTGCCGCTGCCCCTGGAGGCCTGACGATGACCATCCGGCTGCTGCTCGCCGACGACCATCCGGTGGTCCGCGCGGGGCTGCGCGCGGTGCTGGACACCGAACCGGACTTCGCGGTGGTCGCGGAGGCGGCGACGGCGGAGCGGGCCGTGGAGCTGGCGGCGTCCGAGCCGGTGGACGTGGTGCTGATGGACCTCCAGTTCGGGGCCGGGATGCACGGTTCGGCGGCCACGGCGGCGATCACCGCACGGCCGGGCGGGCCCCGGGTGCTCGTCCTGACCACCTACGACACGGACGCCGACATCCTCGCGGCGGTGGAGGCGGGGGCCTCCGGGTACCTGCTCAAGGACGCCCCGCCGGAGGAGCTGGCTGCGGCGGTGCGCACGGCCGCGGCCGGGCAGTCGGCGCTCGCCCCGGCGGTGGCGCTGCGGCTGATGGACCGGATGCGGACCCCGGCGGAGGCGCTCACGAAGCGGGAGCTGGAGGTGCTCCAGCTGGTCGCGGACGGGCTGTCGAACCAGCAGATCTCCAAGCGGCTCTTCCTCAGCCAGGCCACGGTCAAGTCCCACCTGGTGCACGTGTACGCCAAGCTCGGTGTGGACTCCCGTACGGCGGCGGTGGCGGCGGCCGCCACCCGCCGGCTGATCCGCACGCCGTAGTCCGCACGCGGTCGTCACGCGCCGCGGATCCGGCTGCGGCTCATGCGACCCAGTAGGGCCGGTCCACCCCCGGGGCGAGCGGCACGCCGTCGTGGAAGGCGGCCGCGAGGAGGCGCACGCCCTCGTCGAGGCGGTCGGGGGGCAGGGTGTACGGGATACGCAGGCGGTGTTCGAAGGTCCCCGGGTCGACGCCGAAGCGGGCGCCCCGGCCGATGTGCACCCCGGCGGCGGCCGCCCGCTCGGCCAGGGCGGAGCTGACCGGCTCGCCGAGGTCCACCCAGAGCGAGAGGCCCCCGGGGGGCAGCCGCCAGGACCACTCAGGGGTGTGCCGCTCCAGGGAGCCCACCAGGGCCGCGCGCTGGATCCGCAGCTCGGCCAGGCGCCGGGGCAGGGACCGGTCCAGGCCCTCCAGCAGCGGCAGGGCCACCACCTGGTCGAGGACGGAGCCGGTCATGTCGGCGGACACGCGTACCGCCGTCAGCTCGTTGACCAGCTTCGCGGTGGCCCGGATCCAGCCCACCCGCAGGCCGCCCCAGTGGGTCTTGCTGAGCGAGCCGATGGTGATCACGTGGTCGGCCGCGGAGCGCGGGGCCAGCGAGGCCAGCGGCGCGGGGGCGGGGACGTCCAGGGCGATGCCGGCGATGGTCTCGTCGACCACCAGCCAGGTCCCGGTGGCCCGGGTCGCCGCCAGCAGCCGCAGCCGGTGCTCCTCGGGCATCAGGGCACCGGTCGGGTTGTGGAAGTCGGGGATGGTGTAGGCCAGCCGGGGGACGGTCTGGTGGAGCACGGCCTCGGCTGTCTCCATGTCCCAGCCCGAGTCGGAGACGGGGATGGAGCCGGTGCGCAGCCGGGCGTGGCGCAGGGCGTCGAGGGCGTTGGCGTAGGTGGGGCTCTCGGTGACGACCCGGTCGCCGGGCCGGCAGAGCAGGCTGACGACCAGGGCGAAGGCCTGCTGGGCGCCGGCCGTGACCAGGATCTGCTCGGGGCGGGTGGGCAGCCCGCGCCGGGTGAAGCGGTCGGCGACGGCCGCGCGCAGGTCGGGCAGGCCGAAGGGGTGGTAGCCGGGGCTGCGGGCGAGTGCGGGCAGGCGGGGCGCCGCCCAGGCGAGGGCTTCCGTGAGGCTGTCGGCGGGGGCGCCCATGGCGGCGATGGCGAGGTCGATGCCGGGTTCCCCGCCGGCCCGGCCGGCGACGCCGCCGACCAGGAGGTGGGCGCCGACCGGGCCGTGTCCCTCGGGGAGCTCGGTCCAGGTGCCGGAGCCGCGCCGGCTGCGGACGTAGCCGCTCTCGCGGAGCAGGTCATAGGCGGCGGTGACGGTGGCTCGGCTGGCTCCGACGGCCTCGGCGAGCTCGCGCTCGGCGGGCAGCCGGACGTGCAGAGCGACCCGGCCGTCGAGGACCAGGGTGCGCAGGGCGTCGGCGAGGGAGCGGTAGCCGGGGCGAGCCAGTACCTCGGCCGGGAGCATCGCGGCGAGCTGCCGACTGCCGACTGTCCTGTCCGCCGCATGGACCACTCGCCCGTTCACCATGCCAACCTCCCCTGATTGGCTCTGACGTCCAGGCCAATCCGGGTCCAGACTCGCGGTATTGGCCCGCCCTTGGCAAGGAGAATCCGCGATGCCGTACGACGCTCTCACCGACCGTGACGAACGGACCCTGCCGGCCGTCGCCGAGCAGCGGATCTCCGAGCCCCTGCGGATCGGCGCCGCGCCGGCCTCCGCACGGCGCCTGCCGGCGCGGCGGTCACCCGTACGGCGGAAGGCGCGACAATCGCTGGCATGCCAGCAGCCGAACACCCCCGCACCCCGTCCGCTTGCCCGGTGACCACCGAAGGGCCGCCGGTGATCGCGGGCCTGCTCCTGGCCGCCGGCGGCGGCCGCCGGCTCGGCGGGCGCCCCAAGGCCCTGCTCCCCTACCGCGGCCGCCCGCTCGTGGAGAACGCCGTCCGCGTGCTGCGCGAGGCCGGCTGCGGGCCGGTGCACGTGGTGCTGGGCGCCTCAGCGGGGGAGGTCCGCGAGCGCGCCGACCTGGCGGGGTGCGTGGTCGTCGACAACCCGGACTGGGCCGAGGGGATGGGCTCCTCCCTGCGGGTGGGCCTGGCCTCGCTGGCCGGCACGGGGGCCCGGGCGGCCCTGGTCTCCCTGGTGGACCAGCCGGGGATCGGTCCGGAGGCCGTGGCCCGGGTGCGTGCGGCCTACCGGTCCCCGGCCGGCCTGGCGGCGGCCGCCTACGACGGCGAGCGCGGGCACCCGGTGCTGTTCGGGGCGGACCACTGGGCGGACATCGCGGCTACGGCGACCGGGGACCAGGGCGCGCGGGTCCACCTGAGGAACCACGCCGACGAGGTCATGCTGGTGGAGTGCGGGGACGTCGCGGCCGCCTTCGACATCGACACCCCGTCCGACCTGGAGCGTCTCGCCTGAGCCGGGCCGGGGCACCGTCCCGGCGGGCTGTGACCGCGATGGCACTGAGGGCCATGGGCGAACGGGATCTGTCGACTCAGAGAATCTCGACATCAACAAACCATTGAACTTCCACCATGAGGAAATTACTATCCACTGGTCAGAAGCGCCCGAACCCCAGACGGCGCCCGCGACCGTTATCCGGAACTCTCCACACCCGACGGCACTGCGTGCCGTCTCGCGCGAGCATTCCCCGCGGCCGCCAGGCACCGCCGCTGAAGGAGTGACAGATATGTCCGCACCAGCGCCGTCCCCGCTGGCCATCGTCGACGCCGAGCCCCTGCCCCGGCAGGACGAAGTCCTCACCGATGCGGCCCTCGCCTTCGTGGCCGAGCTCCACCGGCGGTTCGCCCCCCGCCGCGCCGAGCTCCTCGCCCGACGCGGCGAGCGGCGCGCCGAGATCGCGCGCACCTCCACGCTCGACTTCCTCCCGGACACCGCACAGGTCCGCGAGGGCGACTGGAAGGTCGCGCCGGCCCCGGCCGCCCTGAACGACCGCCGTGTGGAGATCACCGGTCCGACGGACCGCAAGATGACCATCAACGCCCTGAACTCGGGCGCCAAGGTCTGGCTCGCCGACTTCGAGGACGCCTCGGCTCCCACCTGGGAGAACGTGGTCCTCGGCCAGCTCAACCTCATCGACGCCTACGAGCGCCGCATCGACTTCACGGACGAGCGCACCGGCAAGGCCTACGCCCTCAGGCCCGCCGAGGAGCTCGCCACGGTGGTCATGCGCCCGCGCGGCTGGCACCTGGACGAGCGCCACCTCCGCTTCGAGGGCAGCCCCACCTCCGGCTCCCTCGTGGACTTCGGCCTCTACTTCTTCCACAACGCCCGGCGCCTGATCGACCTCGGCAAGGGCCCCTACTTCTACCTCCCGAAGACGGAGTCGCACCTGGAGGCCCGCCTCTGGAACGACATCTTCGTCTTCGCCCAGGACTACGTCGGCATCCCGCAGGGCACCGTCCGCGCGACCGTCCTGATCGAGACCATCACCGCGGCCTACGAGATGGAGGAGATCCTCTTCGAGCTCAAGGACCACGCGGCGGGCCTCAACGCGGGCCGCTGGGACTACCTGTTCTCCATCGTCAAGAACTTCCGCGACGGCGGCGAGAAGTTCGTCCTGCCGGACCGCAACGCGGTGACCATGACGGCGCCCTTCATGCGCGCCTACACCGAACTGCTCGTCCGCACCTGCCACAAGCGCGGCGCGCACGCCATCGGCGGCATGGCGGCCTTCATCCCCTCCCGCAAGGACGCCGAGGCCAACCGGATCGCGTTCGAGAAGGTCCGCGCCGACAAGGACCGCGAGGCGGCCGACGGCTTCGACGGCTCCTGGGTCGCCCACCCCGACCTGGTCCCGATCGCGATGGCCTCCTTCGACGCCGTCCTGGGCGAGAAGCCCCACCAGAAGGACCGCCTCCGCGAGGACGTCGCCGTCGCCCCCGGCGACCTGATCGCGATCGACTCCCTGGACGCCCGGCCCACCTACGAGGGCCTGCGCAACGCCGTCCAGGTCGGCATCCGCTACATCGAGGCCTGGCTGCGCGGCCTGGGCGCCGTCGGCATCTTCGGCCTCATGGAGGACGCCGCCACCGCCGAGATCTCGCGCTCCCAGATCTGGCAGTGGATCAACGCCGGAGTCGTCTTCGAGAACGGCGAGCGCGCCACCGCCGAACTGACCCGCACCTTCGCCGCCGAGGAACTCGCCGCGATCCGCGCCGAGGCCGGCGAGGAGGCCTTCGCGGCCGGGAAGTGGCAGCAGGCGCACGACCTCTTCCTCAAGGTCTCCCTGGACGCCGACTACGCGGACTTCCTGACCCTCCCCGCATACGACCAGCTGGTCGGCTGACACCCCTTCTTCGGCTGAATCGCACAGCAGCCGAAACCCACCCCGGCCCCCGCCGCCCCTCCGGGCAGCGGGGGCCGGGGCGTTCCCGGACGCGCGGCCGTTCACCGAGGGCCCCGATCCGTATACGCACCTGCGAAGCCCCGCGAGCCCCGCCGGACGGCGGGGCCGCGCCCGGACCGGCCCCGGAGAGCCTCCCGGCGCCCGACCGACCGGTCGGGCGTTACGTCATCGTAATCCGACTGTACCTAGCGGTAACAAGTGGGCCCGTGCCACCTTTCCGATGCCACCGGCGCCGGCGGTACCCCCACTTTCCAAGCCACGCACCGAAGTTGTCGGCAACTTCGGCGTGGCCGACCGCAGGAGTTCCGCAGTGATCGGATTCCGCAAGGCCGGCAAGGACCGGGCCGCCCGAGGCCGTGTGCGACGACTGGCCGGAGCCGGGATGGTCGTGCCGCTCGCCGCCGGCGCGCTGCTCGTCGGCGGAGCCGGGCCGGCGGCGGCCGGGCCCGGGACGGGCCCCACCGCCGTCGTCTCGATGGGCGACAGCTACATCTCCGGCGAGGCAGGACGCTGGAAGGGCAACAGCCTGACCAACAGCGGGAGCAGGAACGGCACTGACCGGGCGTGGGTCAGCGGCAGCACCTACGACCCCGCCAAGGTCTACGGCACCACGGCGGGCGGCTGCGACCGCTCGGACTCGGCCGAGGTGCTGAGCGCGGGCGCCGTCGCCGAGACGGCCGTGAACCTGGCCTGCTCCGGGGCGACGTCGGAGAACGTCTTCCGCGCCTCCAACGGGGGCGTGTCCTACAAGGGCGAGGCCCCGCAGGCCGACCAGCTGGCGGCCGTGGCCGCGAGCCGTGACGTGAAGGTCATCGCGCTGTCCGTCGGCGGCAACGACCTGGGCTTCGCCGACATCATCAAGGAGTGCGCGCTCGACTTCGTGCTCTGGAACTCGTACTGCTACGACGACCAGCAGGCGGGCGTCGACGCGAAGATCGACGGGGTGATGGCGAACGTCGGCAAGTCCGTCGACGAGATCCGGGCCGTGATGCGCCAGGCCGGGTACACGGACTCCTCGTACCGCATCGTGCTCCAGTCCTACCCCTCGCCGATCCCCCGGGGCGCCGAGAACCGGTACACCCAGAGCGACTGGAGCCGGCTCAACAGCGGCGGCTGCCCGTTCTGGAACCGCGACTCGGACTGGGCCCGGGACTCCCTGGTGCCGCAGCTGGCGAACCGCCTCAAGCAGGTCGCGGCGGCCAAGGGCACCCAGTTCCTGGACCTGCGCGACATGATGCAGGGGCGCGAGGTCTGCGCCAAGGCCAGCAAGCAGGTCACCTCGACGGTCCCCGCGTCGGCGAAGACCAGCGAGTGGGCCCGCTGGATCGACAACAACGAGACCCAGGGCATCATCCAGGAGTCCATGCACCCGAACTACTTCGGCCAGCTGGCCGTCGGGCGCTGCCTGGCCCTGGCCGTGGCCCAGCCCGCGGACTCGGCCTCCAGCTGCAAGAACACCGCCGGGGGCGACCAGAGCGGGATGTACCTGACGTCCGCTCCGTAAAGCGGTCGGGAACCGAGGGGGCGGGCTGTCATGATCAGACCAGGACCGCCCGCCCCCTCGGGGAAACCCTTACCGCCGAAGGAAGTTGACCGGACATGGCCGTCATCCACCGCACCACCATGAAGCCCGGCAAGCGCGAGCTGCTCACCGGCTGGCTCCCCACCCGGCCCTGGTACGCCGGCGTGTCCGCCGCGCCCGAGCTGGCGGGATCCGGCGGGTTCCGTCTCGACGACCCCGAGGGCGAGGTGGGCATCGAGTTCATGGTGGTCACCGACGTCTCGGACGCGGAGCCCGTCACCTACCTCGTCCCCCTGACCTACCGCGGGGCACCGCTCGAAGGCGCCGAGGAGGGACTCGTCGGCACCTCCGAGCACGGGGTGCTCGGCACCCGCTGGATCTACGACGGGGCCCACGACCCGGTGCTCACCGAGCGGCTGCTCGCCCTGCTGAGGGGCGCCGCCGAGCCGCAGCACCAGAGCGTGACCGGCGCCCCCGACCCGACCGTCGTCCCCGAGGCCGCCGGGGGCGCCCTTCCGGCCGGGGCGGCCGCGGTGGCCGTCGAGGACGGGCCGGAGGGCACCCGCCTCGCGGTGGAGGCCGGCGGGCGCCGCCTCGCCCTGGAGCTGGTCCGCGTCCTGGAGGCCGGCCGGACCGACCCCGGCGCCCTCGGCCGCGTCACCGCCGGCTGGGAGCTGCCGGACGGCACGCGACCGCGCGGGCCCCTCGCCGTCCTGCGCGAGGGCTGATCCGGGCCCGCGGGGAGCCACTCGGGGCCCGCGGGGAGCCCGCTCGGGGCCCTCGGGGACCCCGCCCAGGGCCCGCGAGGAGCCCGCCCCTCGCCGTCCTGCGCGGGGCTGATCCGGGCCCGCGGGGAGCCGCTCGGGGCCCGCGGGGAGCGGCCCGGGGCCCGCGAAGAGCCCGCTCGGGGCCCGCGAGGAGCCCGCTCGGGGCCCTCGGGGACCCCGCCCAGGGCCCGCGAGGAGCCCGCCTGGGGCCCTCGGGGAGACGCTGGGGCCCGCGAGGAGCTCGCCTGGGGCCCGCGCCCTACGCCGCCCGGTCCGGGCCGGTGAGCGCCTCCATCGCCGAGGTGAAGGCCGCCCGGCAGCGCAGCCAGTCCGGGTCCGGGGCCGGGGAGTGCAGGTCGACGAGCTTGGGCAGCAGGTCCGCGGAGAAGGCTCGGGCAGCCTCCGCCGGGAGCAGCGAGGGCAGGTTGTCGATGGCTATCACGTCGACCGGCCGGGAGCCGCCGCGCAGCCTCCGGGCCGGGACCGTCCAGTCGGTGAGGCGGTCGTAGACCGGCAGCAGGTGCAGTTCCGATCCGGTGTCACAGGTGATGTCGGCGATCACCGACAGCCGGCCGGCCCGGCCCTCCAGATCGGCCGGGGTCAGGAAGGGCGGCACGGGCCGGGTGGTGAGCACCGCGTTGACCAGGATGTCGTGGTCCAGCAGTGCGGCCCGGTCCGGTCGGCGGGTCGCCTCCCGACCCCAGCGGGTGACCGCGATCCCGGCGGTGGTGAGGGCGTCGCAGGCGCCGCGCCCGCTGCGGCCGCCCGCGCCGATCACCAGGGCCCGTAACCCGTCGGCCGGCGCGTCCCGCAGGCGGGCGTCCAGCTCCGGGCGGGGTGTCGGGACCAGGGGGGCGGCCAGCCGTCCCCGTGCGTGCAGGGCGGCCAGGGCGGCGCCCGCGTAGCCGGCCCAGTAGCCGAAGGCGGCCAGCCGGCGGCCCTGCGCGTCGGCCAGGTACTCCAGGTCGAGCAGGGTCCCGCCGCCCGCGGCGAACCGCCGCAGCAGCCCGGGGGCCTGGGGCTGGCCCTTGTAGGCGTGCCCGAAGTAGACGTGCCGGTGGTGCAGGGCCTCGGGCGCCTGCGGGAGCTCCTTGAGGCCGAGGACGTACGCCGGCCCGGGGGCGGCCTGCGCCCAGGATCCGGCGGGCGCGGTGCGGCAGCCGGCGGCGGCGTACGCGTCGAGCGGGAAGACGCGGTGGCCGGAGTCCTCCACGGTGATCCGCACGCCCCGGCGGACGAGGAGCCCGGCGTCGTCGGGTGTCAGCGGCGCGCGCCGTTCGGTGGGTCGGGTCTCGCTGCGCATCCACAGCTGCGGGGTTTCGGCCATCGCTGTACCACCTGTCCGGTCAGAGGGGTGGGGCGAGCCAGCGCTCAAGCGATGTCTTTCCGCGTCCTTTACGCCGTACGCCGGATCGGGGCGGCAACTCCGGGCCCCCTGGCACCCCGTGCCCCGCCGGCCCTCCCCGGCCCCAGGCCCGGCCGCCCCCGGCCCCCGGGCGGATCCGGCGCGGCCTCCCGGCGGGGCCTCCCCGGGCGACACGGCCCGGTCCCGTCCGGCCCCGCGAAGGGGTCCCCCGGCCCGGCACGCCCGGCTCGGCCGGCGTCCCGGGCCGGGCCGGGCTCACAGCTCCGGCAGGAGTTCCCGCAGAGGGGTCCGGGTGCCCTCCTCGTAGGCCGTCCGCAGGGCCTCGGGGGTCAGCTTCAGCCGCAGGACCCGTTCCGCCCGCGGGGCGCAGGCGGACGCCGGGCGGTACCCGGAGACCGCGCCGAGCAGCCGGGCGGACAGCTCGTAGCGGCCCAGGTCCGCCTCCAGCTGGGCCAGCAGCTCCACCGAGAGGGCCTGGCCGAGCCGGTCGCCCAGGGCGAACTGGGTCTTCAGCGAGCGCAGCAGCCAGGTGCGGGCCAGCGCGGGGCGGCCGTCGCGGCGCTGGAGGACGGCCTGCGCGTAGCCGGTCCAGGAGCGGGCCCACAGGTCGGGGCCGTCGGGCGCGCCCGCGGCGAAGAGGTGCGCGGCCGGGTCGGCGCGCGCGAGGGCCACCTCCAGCGCGGCTTCCAGCACCTGCCGTCCGGGACCGAACTCGGGTTCCTCCGGGAGCATTTCGAGGGCTTCGCGGTACTCGCCGACGGCCTCGGCCGGCCGGTCCCGCCACAGGGCGACGGTGCCCCGGACGTGCGCGAGGTAGGCCAGGACGGCGTCCTCCCCCTCCTGCACGGCCGTGGTCCAGGCCTCCACCATCAGCGGATCGGCCGCCCGCGCCTGGCCGAAGCTCGCGACCAGCCAGGCCGCCAGCCACAGCGCCCGGGCCGGGCGGGGCGCCGGGTGGAGCGCCAGGGCCCGCTCCAGGTGCCCGCGCCCCTCCTCCGCCAGCCCGCAGGCCGACCAGAGGAACCACAGCGACACGGCGACCTCCAGCGCGGCGGCCGGGCCGGCCGGCGCGTGCGGGTCCAACGCCAGCCGCAGCTCCGGCAGCTCCCGCAGGGCCAGGGCACGGGCCTCCAGCTGCGCCCCCGACCGCCACAGCTGCGCGGCACGTTCGGCGGTGATGCGGCAGCGCTCGTGGTGGCGGCGGACCGCGGTGGCCCCGTCGCCGTGCGGGTCGCCGGCCAGCCGCCGGGCCGCGTAGGCCCGTACGGTCAGCGGCAGCCGGTAGCGGCCGGCGTGCCCGGGCTCCGCCAGCAGGGCGGGGGCCAGCCGCCGCAGGGTCCGGACGGCGTCATCCGGGCCGAGCGCGCCGAACCCGCACACCTCGGCGACGGCGGCCTCGTCGAAGGAGCCCGCGAAGACCGACAGCCGCTCCCACAACAGCCTCTCCCCGGGCGGGGCCAGACGGCACAGGCTCAGCGCGTCGGCGCCGCCGGCCCGGCCCGCACCGCCGGCGAGGAACTCCAGCGGGTCGGCCGTCAGCCGGCGCAGCGCCTCGGCGGGCTCGTGGCGGCGGGTCAGCGCGGCCGCGAGCTCCAGCGCCCCCGGAATCCCGTCCAGCGCCCGGCACAGGGCGGCCACCGCCCCGGCGTTGTGCCCGGTGAGCTCGAAGCGGGAGTCGGCGCCGCGCGCCCGCTCCACGTAGAGCCGTACGGCGGTGGAGCGGGCGACGTCGGCCACCGCGCAGGGTGCGGCGGGGTCCTGCGGTGCGGCGGGGAGCGCCAGCGGGCCGACGGCGAGCAGGGCTTCCCCGGCCACCCCGAGGACCTGCTGCGAAGTGGCCAGAATCCGTACCCCCGGCCAGCGCGCGAGGAGTTCCCCCGCGAGCTCCCCGGCCCGGCCGCCGAGGTACTCGCAGCCGTCCAGGACCAGCAGCGCCTCGCGCCCGGCCAGCCCCGCGCCCAGCTCCCCGGCCGCCCCGCCCCCACGCTCGGACGGCACCCGCGACAGGTCCGCCCACACGACGTCGGCGCCACGGCCGCCGCAGAGCTCGCGGACGGCGCGCACGGCGATCCGGGTCTTGCCCACCCCGGCCGGGCCCGTCAGCGTGACCAGGCGCTCCGTGGCCAGCAGGGCCCGGGTCCGGGCCACTTCGGCGGCCCGCCCGACGAGGCTGGAGAGCTCGACGGGCACCGCTTGACGCACGCTCGAGCCGGGCTCTCCCATACGTCCTCCCGCTGCTGTCCTGGGGCTGCGTCCATCCGTGCCGTCCAGCACCGTTCCGATGCGGCGGTTCGGCGCACGAAGAGAGATGATCAGTCGAAAGTCTGGTCAACCGGTCCGGTGCCGGGAAAACCGCCAGGGGTAAGTATGAACTCGGCCATTTCCTCCATTGACGACACCGACCGGGCACTCGTTCACGCCCTCCAGCTCGCGCCCCGCGCCAGCTGGGAGCGGCTGGCCCCGGTGCTCGGGGCCCGCCCGGAGACCCTGGCGCGCCGCTGGGAGCGGATGACGTCCGCCGGGGAGGCCTGGGTCTCGGGGCTGGGGCTGCGCACGGGGACCCAGGCGCCCTGCATGGCGTGGGTGGAGGTGATGTGCGCGGCGGGCACCTCCCCGGCGGTGGGCGCGGCCCTGGCGGGCGACGCGCACACGATGGGGGTCGAGCACACCACCGGCGGCCGCGACCTGCTGGCCTTCGTGGCCCTGCCGGACCTGCACCTGCTGTTCCGCTACCTGTCCTTCCGGGTGCAGCGGATCCCGGGGGTGACCGGCACCCGCTCCTCGATGGTCACGGTGGTCCACTCGGCCCCCGACCGCTGGCGCATGGACCATCTGTCCCCGGCCCAGGCCGCCCTGCTGACGGGGCGTACGCGGCGGGCGCCGGGGACGCCGGGAGCGGCGGCGCCGCCGGTGGCCCCGGTGTCCGGGGAGGACCGGCCGCTGATGATGGCGCTGGCGGCGGACGGGCGGCGCAGCGTGGCCTCGCTGGCCCGGGAGTCGGGGATGAGCGAGTCGACCGTCCGGCGCCGGCTGAGCCGGCTGGAGGCTGGGCAGAGCCTGCGCTACAGCTGTGCGATGGCGTCGGGGCTGTCCGGCTGGCCGGTGTCGGCGACCCTGTGGGCGGAGGTGCGCGAGCACGAGGTCGCCGACTGCGCGGCGGTGGCCGCGGGGCTGCGCGAGACGCGGACCTGCATGTCGGTGAGCGGCACCTGGAACTTCATGATCAGTGCCCGGCTGCGGACCGTGGAGGGGCTGGCCCGCTACAGCGCCGACCTGTCCCGCCGGCTGCCGGGGCTGCGCATCACCGACACGG
The DNA here is from genome assembly GCF_042895815.1 of Streptomyces sp. NPDC001373. Taxonomy (NCBI): domain Bacteria; kingdom Bacillati; phylum Actinomycetota; class Actinomycetes; order Kitasatosporales; family Streptomycetaceae; genus Streptomyces; species Streptomyces sp. NPDC001373. The sequence goes on along the minus strand of NZ_JBIAWQ010000005.1, from coordinate 49,361 downwards.
CGGTGGCGCTGCACGTGCGCAAGTCGGGGGCGCAGGAGCTGGACCAGACGGGGCGGCGGGTACGGACCGTCCGGCCGGACATCTGGGCGGACCCGGCGCCGGGGGCGGCGGACCGGGCCTGATCCGGGGCGCGGAGAGGTGGACCGGACCCGGGGCGCGGGACCGGGCCCGGCCCGGAGGGCGGTGGGAGCACGGCGACGGCGGCCCTGGACGCACACGCGACGGCGCCCCCGGACGGGCGTGCGCGGCGGGTACGCCACACCCGCAGTGGGTGGCGTACGTTACAGCCGCGCGCCCGTCCGGGGGCGGGTGCGCGCGGGCCCCGGGGTCCGCGGGCCCTTCAGTGCGCGAAGGCCGGTTCGGGGGCGGGATCGGCCGCGGTCTTCCCGGCACCGAGGTGGTTGAAGGCCAGGTTGAGCAGGATCGCGACCACACAGCCGGTGCTGATGCCGGAGTCGAGGACGACGAGGAGGTCCTTCGGGAAGGCATGGTAGAAGTCCGGCGCGGCGATCGGGATCAGGCCGATGCCGACCGAGGCGGCGACGATGAGGGCGTTCTCGCCCTTCTCCATGGCCGCACCCGCCAGCGTCTGGATGCCGCTGGCCGCCACCGAGCCGAAGAGCACGATGCCGGCGCCGCCGAGGACGGGCAGCGGGACGACCCCGATGACGGAGGCGGCCACCGGACACAGGCCCAGCAGGACCAGGATGCCGCCGCCCGCGGCGACGACGAAGCGGCTGCGGACCCTGGTCATCGCGACGAGCCCGATGTTCTGTGCGAAGGCACTGCACATGAACCCGTTGAACAGGGGGCTGAGCGCGCTGCCGAGGGTGTCGGCGCGCAGGCCGCCCTCGATGGTCCTCGCGTCCGCCGGACGGCCCACGATCCGGCCGAGGGCCAGGATGTCGGCGGTGGACTCGGTCATGCAGACCAGCATCACGATGCACATCGAGACGATCGCCGCGACCTGGAACTGAGGGGCGCCGAAGTGGAAGGGGGCCGGGAAGCCGACGAGGTCCGCGTTGCGGACGGCGTCGAAGTTCGCCATGCCCAGGGGTATCGCGACGAGGGTGCCCGCGACCAGGCCGAGGAGGATGGAGATCTGCTGGAGGAACCCGCGCAGGAACTTGCGCATCACCAGGACGATCACCAGGGTGAGGGCCGCCATGCCGATGTTCTTCATGGAGCCGTAGTCGGCGGCCGTGCGGTTGCCGCCCTGGGACCAGTTGAAGGCCACGGGGAGCAGCGAGACGCCGATCAGGGTGATGACCGTGCCGGTGACCACGGGCGGGAAGAACCGGACGAGCCGGCCGAAGTAGGGGGCGGCGAGGAAGCCGACCAGTCCGGCAACGATGATCGCGCCGAAGATGACGGGGATGGCGTCGTGCCCCTGGCTCTTGCCGATGGCGATCATCGGGGTGACTCCGGCGAAGGAGACGCCGTTGACGAAGGGGAGTTTGGCGCCGATCTTCCAGAACCCGAGGGTCTGGAGGAGGGTGGCGAGCCCTGCGGTGAAGAGGGAGGCGCCCATCAGGAAGGTCGTCTCGGTCGCCGAGAGGCCCACGGCGGGGCCGACGATCATGGGCGGGGCCACGACGCCCGCGTACATGGCGGCCACGTGCTGGAGGCCGCTGGTGAACATTCTGAGCGGAGGCAGGGTCTCGTCGACCGGGTGCTTCTCCTCCGGTACTGCGACTGCGTCTTTGCGGAACCTGGGCGCATCGGCCACGGCTTCCTCCGGTCGGTTAAACACGTCGGCAGGGACGTGGGTGTCAGGGAGGTGGTGCGAAAACGGTGCTGGTCGAGCCTGTGTGCAGTTGTAGGTGGAGCTGCTTCTCGTCCCAAGGGGTGCGGAATCGATTCGCCCAAAAACCGTTTCCACGTGGTGGATCCAGCCCGGTCAGGGCTGGGGGTGCCGTGGCGGGGGGCGCGGATGGCGCGCCGTGCCGGAAAGGGGTGTCACGCGTCACCGCCCCCGGGGGCGCCGTCGGATCTCTCCTCGGGCGCTTCCCGGGAACGGCTGCCGCGGACCCCGCTCGGGCCCGCGGCGGCCGGCCGGGGGCCGTCCCCCCCGGCCGGACTCCGTGGGGATCAGCCCTGCGCGGAGATCCGCGCCAGGCGCTGGGCCTCCGCGCGGGTGGACACCGCGATGGCGTCCTCGTCCGCGAAGAGCAGCCGGTTGTTCTCGACGATCTGCTTGCCGTTGACGAACGAGGCGGTGACCGGGGCGGCCGCACCGAAGACGAGCGCGGTGACCGGGTCGGCGATCGAGGAGTGCAGGAAGGTGTTCAGGTTCCACAGGACCAGGTCGGCGCACTTGCCGGCCTCGAGCGAACCGATGTTGTCGGCGCGGCCGAGGACCTGGGCGCCGCCGTAGGTGCCCAGGCGCAGCGTCTGGCGGGCGCCCAGCGCGGCCTCGCGGTGCACCGGGTTGAGACGGTTGATCAGCAGCGCGTTGCGCAGCTCGGTGTGGAGCTCGCCGGACTCGTTGGAGGCGGTGCCGTCCACGCCGAGGCCGACCGGGACGCCGGCGGCCAGCATGTCCGGGACGCGGGCGATGCCGGCGGCCAGACGGGCGTTGGAGGACGGGCAGTGCGCGACACCGGTCCTGGTGCGGGCGAACGCGGCGATGTCGGAGTCGTTCATGTGGACGCTGTGCGCCATCCACACGTCCTCGCCGAGCCAGCCGGTCGACTCGAAGTAGTCGGTCGGGCCCATGCCGAAGAGCTCGTGGCAGAACTTCTCCTCCTCGACGGTCTCCGAGCCGTGCGTGTGCATCCGCACACCGAGGCGGCGGGCCAGCTCGGCGCCCTGCTTCAGCAGCTCGGTGGAGACCGAGAAGGGGGAGCACGGGGCGACGGCGACCTGGGTCATGGCGTCGAAGGAGGCGTCGTGGAACTTCCTGATGGTCGCCTCGGTGTCCGCGAGGGCGCCTTCGAGGGTCTCGACCGCGTGGTCCGGCGGCAGGCCGCCGTCCTTCTCGCTGCGGTCCATGGAGCCGCGGGCGAGGGTGAAGCGGACGCCCATCTCGGAGGCGGCGCGGATGATCGCGCCGGAGAGGTCGCCGGAGTCCTTGGGGTAGACGTAGTGGTGGTCCATCGCGGTGGTGACACCGCCGCGGGCCATCGCGGCCAGGGAGCCCTGCGCCGCCGAGTACGCCATCTGCTCGTCGATGCGCGCCCAGGTCGGGTACAGCGCGACGAGCCAGTTGAAGAGGTTGTGGTCGGTGGCCAGGCCACGCGTGATCCACTGGTAGAAGTGGTGGTGCGTGTTGATCAGACCGGGGGTCACGAGGTGCCCGGTGCCGTCGATGCGGCGGACGACGTTCTCGAGGTTCTCGGGGGCCTTGCCCGCGCCGACGAACTCGATCTTGTTGCCTGCGATGACGACGTGACCCGAGGCGTACTCGGTGTCGTTGGCGTCGACGGTCGCGATCGCACAGTTCTCGATGACGATGCGCTCTACCGCGCCGTCATGCGCTGCCGATGCTGCCATGGGACTTCCTCGTGCTTTCAGTGGCGGTGCGGGCACGGCAGAACCCTGGGGATTTGAGTGCCGGAGCCGGGGGCCTGACAGCTGACAGTACTGTCGCCCCGTGTGATGCGTCCGGGTGCCGATTCAGGAAGCTGTGGATGTGTCGCCCCGGGGCCACTGCGGAGCCCCGGGACGCGCGTGCACTGCTCAGAGGTTGGTCATGTCCACGGGGATGCGGGCGTCAGCGCCGTCGCGGAGGACCGTCGCCTCGATCAGACCGTACGGACGGTCCGCGGCGAAGTAGACCTCGTTGTCGTTCTTGAGGCCGAAGGGCTCCAGGTCGACGAGGAAATGGTGCTTGTTCGGGAGCGAGAAGCGGACCTCGTCGATCTCCGAACGGTGGTTGATGATGCGCGAACCCATCTGGTACAGGGTCTGCTGCAGCGACAGGGAGTAGGTCTCCGCGAAGGCCTGGAGCATGTGCTTCCTGGTCTCGGCGTAGGACTTCTCCCAGTTGGGCATCCGCTGCTCGTCGTCCGACCAGTTGAAGCGCCAGCGGCCCGACACCTGGGTGGCCAGGATGCGGTCGTACGCCTCCTGCAGGGTCGTGTACTTGTCCTTCACGTAGCCCCAGAACTCGGAGTTCGTGGAGTTCATGACGATCAGGTCCTTGAGGCCGGAGACGACCTCCCAGCTCTGCCCGTCGTACGTGATCTGGGTGACGCGGGTCTCCATGCCCTTGCGGACGAAGGAGTGGTTGACCTCGTCGGAACCGATGAACTTGGAGTTGGCGTCCGAGGTGGCGATCCGGTCCCAGGCGTACTCCTCGATCCGGATGCGCGCGCGCTGGATCGGCTCCTGGCTGTTGACGAACCAGCGGGCCAGGTGGATGCCGAACTGCTCGGCGGACTCGATGCCGTACTCCTTGGCGAACGCGTACACCGTGTTCTTGGTGGTGTCCGTCGGGAGGACGTTGGCGTTCGAGCCGGAGTAGTGCACGTCGTCCATGTCGCCGGAGAGGGCGACCGAGACGTTCAGGTCCTTGATGTGGTGCGTGTCGCCGTCCCGCGTGATCTTGACGACGCGGTTCTCTGCTTTGCCGTACTGGTTCTGGCCCAGAATCGTGGCCATGCTAGCTCCCTCGGTAAACGGAGTAGCCGAACGGGTTGAGCAGCAGCGGTACGTGGTAGTGCTCGCCCGGGTCCACCGCGAAGGTGATGGTTACCTCGGGGAAGAACGCACCGCTGTCCCTTACGCGGGGGGCGTCCTGCTGCGCCTCGGCTTGCTTCTTTGAGAAGTACGTCTCGGTCTCGAAGTCGAGACGCACGTGTGTGGTGCCCTCCGGCAGGGCCGGCAGGTCCTTGCAGCGCCCGTCGGCGTCGGTGGCGGAACCGCCCAGGGCCGCCCACTCGCCGTCGAGGCCCGCGCGGGCCGACAGGGAGACGGCGACGCCCTCGGCGGGGCGGCCGATGCTGGTGTCCAGAATGTGCGTGGACACCGACGCGGTGGTCTCGGTGCTCATGTTCACTCTCCTCCTGCGAGCTCGACGAGCCGGGTCAGACGGATCCGGTTGATCTTCACGAGCTCGCCGCGCGCGATCTCCCGCTCCTGCTCCGGCGTGTTCTCGATCCGGAGCCTGACCGCGTCCCGCATGAACTCACCGGTGGCGCCGGTGGCGCAGATGAGGAACACGTGGCCGAACTTGTCCTGGTAGGCCAGGTTGAGTTCGAGGAGCTCGTTCCTGAGCTCCTCCGAGGCACCGGCCATGCCACGCTGCTCGCGGGCGGAGGTCGGGTCTCCCGGCTTCGGCCGGCCGATCGGCGCGTGGCCTCCCATCGCCTCGCCCACGTCGTCCGCGGTGAGCTCCGCCATGGCGGCCTCGTTCGCGGCGTACAGGGAGTCGGCGGCGGCGAAGGGGCGCTGGGCGAGCATCTTGCTCCCCCACGCCGAACTGGCGCACACCTCGTGCAGCTCGGCCGTGGCCTCGCTGTCGTCCAAGGCGTTGAACCGGGTCAGACCCGGGGTCGGGCTCGAAGTCACGGTAGGCCTCCGTGGCCTGTTGTTGCTTTGACGGGCTGCGCATAGCTAACGCCCTCGGCAACACGGCGTCAACACTTTGTTGAAATTTCCCGTATGCAAAAGCCGCCGCCCGGGTGAATGGGGCGGCGGCTCGTGACCGCAGGTGGAGCGTCCCTCACTCCTGGCTGTTCTGCTTGGCCGTCTTGCCGGGGTTTTCCCGGTTCAAATAGTTGTAGACCGTGAAACGGCTGACGCCCAGGGCTCCCGCCACCGTTTCCACGCCGTGGCGCACGGAGAAGGCGCCCCGCGCCTCCAGTATGCGCACCACGTCCTGCTTGGACTTCCGGTCGAGCCGGGCCAGCGGCATGCCGTGGCGTCGCTCCAGCGCCGCAAGGATGTGGTCCAGCGAGTCGGACAGCTGCGGGAGCCGCACGGCCACCACCTGCTCGCCCTCCCACGCCAGCACGACGTCGTCGGGCTCGGCCCGGGCGGGGTCCATCAGCTCGCCGCCCATCGCGTCCACCAGCGGCTTGACCGCGGCGACGAACGGGTGGTCGCGGGGCTCGGTCATGCTCCGCCCTCCCCGATCACGTTGACCTGGAGCGAGACGCGCGTGGCGCCGGCGTCCAGCGCGTCGCGCAGCAGCGCGGCCACCGCGCCCAGCACCCGGTCGGAATCGCCCTCGGCGGTGTTGCCGAAGGGACCCACGTCGACCGCGTCCAGCTGGGCCTCCTGAATGACCTCGCGCGCGGCCACGGCGTGGGCGGGGGCCTCTTCCAGGTCGAAGGGCTCGGTCGTGAACTCCACTCTCAATCGCACACCGCCAAGCTACCCAATGGCCGGGGCGGCGCGACAGCGCCTCCATGCGGGGCGGCGGCCGGGGTGACGGGCGGGCGTGAGATTTCGGGAGTCGGCACTTGACAAGCACGACGCCCGGCTTGCAGTCTTCCATCAAGCAGAAAGTAACTTCCGCAATACGGAAGGAGCGCACACCCCTCATGGGATACACCGACCAGCGCTTCGATGTGAACCTTTCGATCCTCTTCACGGAACTCCCGCTCCTGGAGCGCCCCGCGGCCGCCGCCGCGGCGGGCTTCACCGCGGTCGAGCTGTGGTGGCCCTGGATCGAGACGCCCACCCCCGCCCAGGAGGAGCTGGACGCCCTCAAGAAGGCTCTTGAGGACGCCGGCACCCAGCTGGTGGGCCTGAACTTCTACGCCGGCCGGCTCCCGGGCCCGGACCGCGGCGCGGTCTCGGTGCCCGGCGAGGAGTCGGACCGCTTCAACGCCAACATCAACGTCGCGGCGGACTTCGCCGCCTCGGTCGGCTGCAAGGCGCTCAACGCCCTCTACGGCAACCGCGTCGAGGGCGTGGACCCGGCCGTCCAGGACGAACTGGCCCTGAAGAACCTGGTCGTCGCGGCCCAGGCCGCCGACCGCGTGGGTGCGGTCCTCCTGATCGAGACCCTCAACCAGCCCGAGTCGCCGCTCTACCCGCTGGTGAGCGCCCCGGCCGGCATCGAGGTGGTGGACAAGGTGAACGAGGCCACCGGCCTCGGGAACGCCAAGTTCCTCCTGGACCTGTACCACCTGGCGATGAACGACGAGGACCTCTCCGAGGTCATCGAGAAGTACGCCGCCAAGACCGGGCACGTCCAGATCGCGGACAAGCCCGGACGCGGTGCCCCCGGCACCGGCGAGCTGCCCCTCGAGGACCTCCTCGACCAGCTCGGGAAGGCCGGATACCAGGGCTACGTAGGCCTCGAGTACAAGGCGGCCGACGCCGCCGCGTCCTTCGAGTGGCTGCCGGCCGAGGCCCGCGCCGCCCGGTAGGCGGACAAAGTCCGGGCGATCAGCCAGGCACCCCCCGCACTTTTCGTACGAAGCATGAAGAGAAGGACCTCGTCATGAGCAACCCCGCTGCGCTCCCGAAGATTGCCTGGATCGGACTCGGCATCATGGGCTCCCCCATGTCCGAGAACCTGCTGAAGGCCGGCTACCCGGTCACCGGCTTCACCCTCGAGCAGGACAAGCTGGACCGCCTGGCCGCCGCCGGCGGCACCGCCGCCGGCTCGATCGCCGAGGCCGTCGCGGACGCCGACGTCATCATCACGATGGTGCCCGCCTCCCCGCAGGTCGAGGCCATCAACTACGGCCCGAACGGCATCCTGGAGAACGCCAGGTCCGGTGCGCTGATCGTCGACATGTCGTCGATCACCCCGCAGACCTCCGTCGACCTGGCGAAGAACGCCGCCGAGAAGGGCATCCGCGTCATCGACGCCCCGGTGTCCGGCGGCGAGGCCGGCGCCATCGAGGCCGTCCTGTCGATCATGGTGGGCGGCGAGCAGGCCGACTTCGACGCGGCGCTGCCGATCCTCGAGACCCTCGGCAAGGTCATCGTCCTGTGCGGTCCGCACGGCTCCGGCCAGACGGTGAAGGCCGCCAACCAGCTCATCGTCGCGGTGAACATCCAGGCGTGCGCCGAGGCCGTCGTCTTCCTCGAGAAGTCCGGCGTGAACCTCGAGGCCGCCCTCGACGTCCTCAACGGCGGTCTGGCCGGCTCCACGGTCCTGACCCGCAAGAAGGACAACTTCCTGAACCGCGACTTCAAGCCCGGCTTCCGGATCGACCTGCACCACAAGGACATGGGCATCGTCACCGACGCCGCCCGCAACGTCGGCGCCGCCCTGCCCGTCGGCGCGGTCGTCGCCCAGTTGGTCGCCTCCCTGCGCGCCCAGGGCGACGGCGGCCTGGACCACTCCGCCCTGCTGCGCGCGGTCGAGCGCCTCTCCGGCGCCCGGGTCTGACCCCCCTCGCGGCCCGCCCGCCGGGCCGCCCCCCCTCAAGGGGGCCCGAGTTTCCGGATGGTGCCGGTGCTGACACCTGTCCTGTCGCGCCCAAGCGCCGGCGCCGTCCGGATTTCCTCCCCGCTCTTTCTTTCAACAAACTGTTGACGTCGCGTTCACGCCGAAATTAGGCTGTTCCGCATGACGGAATACGCTTTCCGTCAGCAGTCACCCGTACGGAAGGTCACCATGTCGAAGCGCACGCTGACGACCGAGTCCGGCGCCCCGGTCGCCGACAATCAGAACTCCGCCACCGCCGGCGTCGGTGGCCCCCTCCTGATCCAGGACCAGCAGCTCCTCGAGAAGCTCGCCCGCTTCAACCGTGAGCGCATCCCGGAGCGTGTGGTGCACGCCCGCGGCTCGGCCGCGTACGGCTACTTCGAGGTGACCGACGACGTCACCGCCTACACCTCGGCCAGGTTCCTCTCCGAGGTCGGCAAGAAGACCGAGACCTTCCTGCGGTTCTCCACCGTGGCCGACTCCCTCGGTGGCGCGGACGCCGTCCGCGACCCGCGCGGCTTCGCGCTGAAGTTCTACACCGAGGACGGCAACTACGACCTCGTCGGCAACAACACCCCGGTGTTCTTCATCAAGGACCCGATCAAGTTCCCCGACTTCATCCACTCCCAGAAGCGCGACCCGTTCACGGGCAGGCAGGAGCCGGACAACGTCTGGGACTTCTGGGCGCACGCCCCCGAGGCGACGCACCAGATCACCTGGCTGATGGGCGACCGCGGCATCCCCGCGTCCTACCGCCACATGAACGGCTACGGCTCCCACACCTACCAGTGGACCAACGCCCAGGGCGATACCTTCTTCGTCAAGTACCACTTCAAGACGAACCAGGGCATCCGCTGCCTGTCGGCCGAGCAGGCCGCCGAGCTCGTCGGCAAGGACGCGAACTCGCACCAGACCGACCTGCTCCAGGCCATCGAGCGCGGCGTGAACCCGAGCTGGACCCTCTACGTCCAGATCATGCCGGCCGCCGAGGCCGCGGACTACCGCTTCAACCCGTTCGACCTCACCAAGGTGTGGCCGCACGCCGACTACCCGCTCCAGCGCGTGGGCCGCCTTGTCCTCGACCGCAACCCGGACAACGTCTTCGCCGAGGTCGAGCAGTCCGCGTTCTCCCCGAACAACTTCGTCCCGGGCATCACCGCCTCGCCGGACAAGATGCTCCAGGGCCGCCTCTTCGCCTACGCCGACGCCCAGCGCTACCGCCTCGGTGTGAACCACACCCAGCTGCCGGTCAACGCCCCGAAGGCGACAAAGGCCGACAACTACGGCCGCGATGGCGTCATGGCACTGCGCAACGGCTCGCGCCACGACAAGAACTACGAGCCCAACTCGTACCGGGGTCCGGCCGAGACCGGCATAGCCCTGGGCGCCCCGAAGGCCGTCTCCGGCTACACGGGCACCCACGAGGCCCCCGCCCACACCAAGGACGACGACTTCTTCCAGGCCGGCGAGCTCTACCGCCTGATGTCGGAGGCCGAGAAGCAGCGTCTGGTGGCGAACATCGCGGGCGGCCTGTCCCAGGTCACCCTCGAGGACGTCATCGAGAAGAACCTGGCTCACTTCCACGCCGCGGACGCCGACTACGGCAAGCGCGTCGAGGAGGCCGTGCGCGCCCTGCGCGACGCCTGAGCCCCACAGATGTACCGCGGGCCTGACGGGAGGTCAGGCCTACGGTGCTGAGCCCGCACCGCGGACCCGGATGAGGGGTGGTACGCGGTGGGGGCCGGACGAGGACCGTGGCAGGCGAGCGAGCCAGTGCGGTGGTCATGGGTCCCGAGGCCCGTCTCTTGACCTGAGGGAGACGGCGCCGGAGTTCTCGTCGCCCGCCCGCCACGGTCCCAGCCACTCCTCTCTGCAGGGGCCACGCACGGAGTCCCCTGGAGAGAGGAGAAGAACCGACACCTCCCCCACGTCTCCGCCCGGCGGTGCGAACGTCCTGTCGCGCCAGCCTCGCTCCGTCGGGCGGTAACCACCAGAGCGCCGAGTCACGGACGGTCCCGTGACTCGGCGCTTTGCCGTCGTCTCCCCCTACCGGGCGGGTGCGGTGCGCGGCAGGCGTACGGAGAGCAGCAGGGCGACGGCCAGCAGCCCCGCCGTCGCCAGGGCCGTGCCGCCGAGCGCGGCGCCCGGGCTGCTGCCGTGGTCGGCGAAGGCGGACCAGACGGTGACCAGCAGGGCCACGCCCACGGCGTTGGCCAGCTGCTGCACGGCGTTGAGCACCCCGGAGGCGGAACCCACCTCGGACTCGGCCACCCCCGCGAGGATCACGTCGAACAGCGGCGGGATCACCAGGCCCATCCCGAGCCCCGTGACGAAGGTGCCCGGCAGCAGCCGCCAGCCGTCCACCGCCCCGTCGGCGGTGGCGGCCAGCAGGCCCAGACCGAGGGCGGTCAGGACGATGCCCGCCTGGATCACCACCCGGCCGTGCTTCTGTGCGAGCCCTCCCGCCGGGCCGGCGGCGACCGCGATCCCCAGGGCCAGCGGGGCCACGGAGTACCCGGCCCCGGCCGGCGAGAGACCCAGCGGCCCCTGGAGGAACAGGGACAGGACCAGCATCAGGCCCGTGAAGGCGGCGAAGAAGGCGACGGCGACCGCGATCCCGCCCGTGTAGCCGCGGTCGTCCAGCAGGGCCGGGGCCACCAGGGGCGAGGGGCGTCGCCGCTGGAGCCGGGCGAACAGCCAGAAGCCCAGCGGCCCGGCGGCCATCAGGCCGAGGCTCCAGGCGGGCCAGCCCAGCTCCCGCCCCTGCACGAGGGGGTAGACCAGGGCCCCCGAGGCGGCCCCCGCCAGCAGCATGCCCGGCACGTCGAGCCGCGCGCCCCCGTCGGGCACCGTGCGCGGGATCCAGCGGACCGCCCCGGCCAGGGCCGCCAGGCCCAACGGGACGTTCACCAGGAAGACCAGCCGCCAGCCGCTGCCGAACAGGTCGGCCCCGGTGAGCAGGCCGCCCAGGACGGGGCCGCCGACGGCACAGACCCCCATCACGGGCCCGAACAGGCCGAAGGCCCTGGCCTGTTCGGGGCCCTCGAAGACCTCCTTGACGATGCCGAAGCCCTGCGGCAGCAGCAGTGCGCCGAAGGCCCCCTGGGCGGCGCGGGCCGCGATCAGCCAGGCGGGTCCCGGGGCGGCGGCGCACAGGGCGGAGGCGAGGGTGAATCCGGCGGCGCCCAGCAGGAAGAGCCGGCGCCGGCCGAAGCGGTCCCCGAGCCGTCCGGCGGTGATCAGCAGGACGGCGAAGGGCAGGGTGTACGCGGCCTGGAGCCACTGGGTGGTCGACGGGCCGCCGCCCAGATCGGCGGCGATCGCCGGGGCGGCCACCCCGGTGATCGTCGCGTCGAGCAGGTCCATGACCTCGGCGGCCAGCACCACCGCCAGGGCGTGCCGGCGGTAGGGATACGGGTGGTTCACGACAGGGGTCCCCCAGAAGCATCGTTGCGGCAGCACGGACGGCATGAACACCGGAAGCGTCACGAACGGCAGTCGTCACGAACGGCAGTCGACATTACGAACGCCGTTCGTTACGAACAACGTTCGCTACGAACACTGTTCGTTGTCAAGTGCTAGCCTGTCCCCATGCAGACGCCCCCGCCCCGTCGGAGCACCCGCTCCCGCCCCGCCAAGTCCCCGCTCAGCGAGGCCGCCGTCGTCGAAGCGGGCCTGCGGGTCCTGCGGCGCGAGGGGGTGGACGCCGTCACGATGCGCAAGGTCGCGGCCGAGCTCGACACCGGCCCCGCGTCCCTCTACGTGTACGTCTCCCAGCGCGGCGAACTGCTGCGCCTGATGCACGACGCCGTCATCGCGACCGTGCCGCTCCCGGCGATCGATCCGGGCCGCTGGCGCGAACAGCTCACCGCCCTGATCACGGACGTGGTGCGCGCACTGGGCGCCCACCCCGGCATCGGCCGGGTCTCCCTGGGCGACATCCCCACCACCCCGGCCTGGCTCGGCCTCTTCGACCGCGTCCTCGGACTGCTCCTGGCGGGCGGGATCGAGCGGCAGCGCGCGGCCTGGGGCTGCGACCTCATCGCCCTGCACATCGGGGCGGTCACCTACGAGGTGGACTCCGCCGGCCCGGCCGCCGGCGACGGCGAGGAGGCCCTCCAGGGTGCCCTCGACGCCCGCCACGCCCGGGTCGGGATCGAGGAGCGGCTGGCCGGCCTCGACCCCGCCCGGTACCCGCACCTGGCCGCCAGCACGGTCGAACTGGCCGCCGGACCGGCGTCGGCGCGGCTCGCGCTCGGCATCGACGTACTGATCGGCGGCCTGGCCGGCGGGCCGGCCTGAAACGCGGAGCGGCCCCCGCCCCTCCTGGCGGAGGGACGGGGGCCGGCCGGCAGCTGCGGGGTTGATCAGACCCGGAGGGCCTTGATCGCGGTCGGGGCGTGGCCCGGCTCGGTCGCGAGCTCCTCGAACTCGGTGACGTCGCTCATGTCGACCGTCTTGCTCATCGCGATGTTGGTGACGCGCTCCAGGATGGCCTCGACGACGACCGGGACCTGGAACTCCTGCGCCAGCTTCTTGGCCTCCTCGAAGGCCTCGCCCAGCTTGTCCGGGTCGGTGACGCGGATGGCCTTGACGCCCAGGCCCTCGGCGACCTTGACGTGGTCGACGCCGTAGACGCCGATCTCCGGGGTGTTGATGTTCTCGAACTCGAGGTTGACCTCGAAGTTGATGCCGAGGCCGCCCTGCGCCTGGCGGATGAGGCCCAGGTAGGCGTTGTTCACGAGGACGTGGACGTAGGGGACCTTGTGCTGGGCGGCGACCGCCAGCTCCTCGATCATGAACTGGAAGTCGTAGTCGCCGGAGAGCGCGACGACCGGCGTCTCGGGCTGCGCGGTGGCTGCGCCGATGGCCGCCGGGATGGTCCAGCCGAGCGGGCCGGCCTGGCCGCAGTTGACCCAGTGGCGCGGCTTGTAGACGTGCAGGAACTGCGCGGCCGCGATCTGGGAGAGGCCGATGGTGGTGACATAGCGGGTCTCCGGGCCGAACGCCTTGTTCATCTCCTCGTAGACGCGCTGCGGCTTCATGGGGATGTTCTCGAAGTGCGTACGGCGCTGCAGGGTGGCCTTGCGCTCCTGCGCGGAGGCGGCCCAGGCGGAGAAGTCCGGGAGCCTGCCCTCGGCCTTGAGCTCCCTGGCGACCTCGATGAAGAGCTCCAGGGCGGCCTTGGCGTCGGAGGCGATGCCGAAGTCGGGGGCGAAGATCTTGCCCAGCTGGGTGGGCTCGATGTCGACGTGGACGAACTTGCGGCCCTTGGTGTAGGCGTCGAGGTTGTAGCCGGTGTGGCGGTTGGCCCAGCGGTTGCCGATGCCGATGACGGTGTCCGACTCGAGGAACGTCGCGTTGCCGTAGCGGTGGGCGGTCTGGACGCCGACCATGCCGGCTGCCAGCTCATGGTCGTCCGGGATGGTGCCCCAGCCCATCAGGGTGGAGATGACCGGGATGTTCGTCAGCTCGGCGAACTCGACCAGCAGGTCGCAGGCGTCGGCGTTGACGATGCCGCCGCCGGCGACGATCAGCGGGCGCTCGGCCTCCAGCAGGAAGCCCAGGGCCTTCTCGGCCTGGGCGCGGCTGGCCTGCGGCTTGTAGACCGGCAGCGGGGTGTAGGTCTCGGGGTCGAACTCGATCTCGGTCAGCTGGACGTCGATCGGCAGGTCGATGAGGACCGGGCCCGGACGGCCGGAGCGCATCAGGTGGAAGGCCTGCTGGAAGACGCCGGGGACCTGCGCGGCCTCCAGGACCGTGGTGGCGGCCTTGGTGACGGGCTTGGCGATCGTGGCGATGTCGACGGCCTGGAAGTCCTCCTTGTGGAGCTTCGAGACCGGCGCCTGACCCGTGATGCAGAGGATCGGGACGGAGTCCGCGATGGCGGAGTACAGACCGGTGATCATGTCCGTGCCGGCGGGGCCCGAGGTGCCGATGCAGACGCCGATGTTGCCCGCCTCGGCACGGGTGTAGCCCTCGGCCATGTGCGAGGCGCCCTCGACGTGACGGGCCAGCGTGTGCGCGATCCCGCCCACGTTCTTGAGCTCGCGGTAGAACGGGTTGATCGCGGCACCGGGCACACCGAATGCCTGTTCGACACCCTCGAGCTTGAGGATCTCAACGGCGGCAGCGGCGGCTGTCATTCGAGGCATCAGGTTCTCCTGCGGGTCTGGCGGTCAGACTTTTTCCGGCATCCGGAATTTTTGTTCTGCTATACGAAACAAGCTAAGTGGCGGCTTCCCGCACGTCAAGGCGGTGGGCCACCCCCGAACCCACCAAAAGCCGCATCTCTTTCGGTGAGTTGCACAAATGACCGGGCCCGGAGGGTGAATCGGCGGCAATCGGCGGGCTCGCCCGGCGCGGCGGTCGCCGGTGGTGGAGCATGGACCCACGCACAGCTACGGAGGGGGTCCAGGGCTCATGGCGGAAGCGGTACCGGTGCGCTGCCCGGCGTGCCAGCGCGAGAACGGCTACATCTCCCCGGTCTTCCCGTGCGCCTGCGGGAGCCCGGTCGTCCCGCCGCTCGACCTGACGGCGGCGCCCCTGCCCCTGACCCACCGGACCTGGCAGGACAGCTGGGTGGCGGTGCGGTGCGGGTCCTGCGGGCGGGAGAGCGAGTGGCCGCACCCGGAGGTCGGCTGCGGGTCGTGCGGGACGGTGGCGCTGGTGCCCGTACGGCAGCCGGGACGGCCGGACACCGGGCCGGACGCCGGGGCGCAGGCGGGTGCCGGGGCCGGGCCGGACGCCGGGCCGGACCCGGGGGCGGCGTCGGGTGCGCCGGACGGGGCGGGCGCGGGGGACGGCGGACGCCGCGACGGGCCCCCGGCGGGCCGGGCCCCGGCCGGCGGGTCCGCTGCGGCCGCCGCCGCCCCGGCCCGGGGTCCCGTCTCCCGGCCGCCGTTCCGGCCCGTGACCATCCGTACCGCCCGGGACGCGGTGGCGGCGGCCGCCCTGTACCTGCGCTGGCTCGGCTTCCGCGACGTCCGCCGGCCCGACGGGGTGCCGATCCCCTCGGCGGCGGTGGACCTGCGGGCCCCGGGGGTGGTGGCGCAGGTGGACCCGACCACGGCCCCGGCCGGGCTGCGGGCGGTGGAGTGCGTGTGGCTGAACGGTCTGACGGCCTCGGCGACCGCCGTCTACTTCGCCCTGGCGGGCTATACGGAGGAGGCCCGGGGGCGCGCCGACGACCTGGGGATACCGCTGTTCGTCATGGACCTCACGGGCATGCCGCAGCCGGTCAACGACCCGGCGGACGCACTGGTCGGACGGGGGGCCTAGGCTCGGGGGCTGTTCGCACGTGTTGCCCGATCGTTTCGCCCCTGCCTGCCGAGGAGAGCCCGATGAGCCTGTACGACATCCCGCTGACCACCCTGGACGACGAGCCCACCAGCCTGGCGGCCCACCGGGGCAAGGCCATCCTGCTGGTGAACACCGCCTCGCAGTGCGGGCTCACCCCCCAGTACTCGGGTCTCGCCCGGCTCCAGTTCACGTACGAGGACAAGGGCTTCACCGTCGTCGGTGTGCCCTGCAACCAGTTCGGCGGCCAGGAGCCGGGCACCGCGGAGGACATCCAGACCTTCTGCGCGGCCGGCTTCGGCGTGACCTTCCCGATGCTGGAGAAGACCGAGGTGAACGGCGAGAACCGGCACCCGCTGTACCAGGAGCTGGTGAAGACCCCGGACGCCGACGGTGAGGCGGGGGACATCCAGTGGAACTTCGAGAAGTTCCTGATCTCCCCCGCCGGCGAGGTCGTGGCGCGCTTCCGCCCGCGCACCGAGCCGGAGGCCCCCGAGGTCATCGCCGCCATCGAGGCGCAGCTGCCGGCCTGAGCCGCGGCCGTACGGGTGCCCGGCGGCCCGGGCGCCCGCGGGCCGGCGCGTCAGGGGGGCCGGGCATCAGGGGGCCGGGCGTCAGCGGGCCGGGGCGGACCTCATCCCGCCAGATCCGCCTCGTCGTACTCCTGGGTGGAGCCGGCGGCCGTGAGGTCCCGCAGCTCCACCCGGCGGATCTTCCCTGACACGGTCTTGGGGAGCTCGGCGAACTCGATGCGCCGGATCCGCTTGTACGGGGACAGGACCGCGCGGGAGTGCTCGAACAGCAGCCGGGCGGTCTCCTTCCCGGGCTCCCAGCCGGCGGCGAGGGTGATGTAGGCCTTCGGCACGGCCAGCCGCAGCGCGTCCGGGGCCGGTACGACGGCCGCCTCGGCGACCGCCTCGTGCTCCAGCAGGGCGCTCTCCAGCTCGAACGGGCTGATCTTGTAGTCGGAGGCCTTGAAGACGTCGTCGGCCCGGCCGACGTAGGTGAGGTAGCCGTCGGCGTCGCGCGAGGCGATGTCCCCGGTGCGGTAGAGCCCGTCCGCCATGGCCTCGGCGGTGCGCTCGGGGTCGTCGCGGTAGCCGGTCATCACCCCGGCGGGGGCGCGGCGCAGGTCCACGCACAGCTCCCCCTCGTCGGGGGACTCCTTGCCGGTGACGGGGTCCAGCAGCACGATCCCGTACCCGGGCGCGGGGCGGCCCATGGACCCCGGCTTGACCTCGGCGCCGGGGAAGTTGCCCACCTGGAGGGTGGTCTCGGTCTGCCCGAAACCGTCGCGGATGGTGACGCCCCAGGCCTCCTTGACCCGTTCGATGACCTCGGGGTTCAAGGGCTCGCCGGCCGCCACGGCCTCGCGCGGGGGCCGGCGGAGCGCGGTCAGGTCGGACTGGATCAGCATCCGCCAGACGGTCGGCGGGGCGCAGAAGGTGGTGACGCCGCCGCGGTCCATCTCGGCCATGAGCCGCTGGGCGTCGAAGCGGGTGTAGTTGTGGACGAAGACGGTCGCGCCGGCGTTCCAGGGGGCGAAGAGGTTGGACCAGGCGTGCTTGGCCCAGCCGGGCGAAGCGATGTTGAGGTGGACGTCACCGGGGCGCAGGCCGAGCCAGTACATGGTCGAGAGGTGCCCGATGGGGTACGAGGCGTGGGTGTGCTCGACGAGCTTGGGGCGGGCGGTGGTGCCCGAGGTGAAGTAGAGCATCAGCGGGTCGGAGGCGAGGGTGGTCCCGTCGGGGCGGAACCCGCTGTCGGCCCCGTCCATGTCCGCGAGCCGCAGCCAGCCGGCCGGGACCTCGTCCCCGGCGGCGATCCGCGTGTAGTCGCCCGCCACCTCGTCGAACTTCGGGGTGTCCTCGACGCGCGCGATCACATGGCGGACGTTGCCGCGCTCGATCCGGTCGCGCAGGTCGGCGGGGCCGAGCAGCGGGGTGGCGGGGATGACGACGGCGCGCAGTCTCATGGCGCCGAGCATCACCTCCCACAGTTCGCGCTGGTTGCCGAGCATGACCAGGATCCGGTCGCCGGCGGCGACACCCCGCTCACGCAGCCAGGTGGCGGCGGACCCGGACCGCAGCCGCATCTCGTCGAAGGTGACGGCCTCGGTGGTCCCGTCCTCCTCGACGATCCGCAGCGCGTCGGCGCCGTTGCCCTCCGCGATGCGGTCGAACCAGTCGAACGCCCAGTTGAAGCGCTCGGGGCGGGGCCAGGTGAACCCGTCCCGGGCGGCCTCGTACCGCCCTCGGTGGGCGAGCAGGAAGTCCCGTGCGGCCAGGAAGCTTTCGGTGGCGCTGTTCTCCGTCATGGGAGGCATCGTGCCGCGCCGGACTGGCCCTCCACCAGGGCGGCGTCAGCCTCGGATTGACCCGAAGCGCACCTTCCCGGGGCCCTCGCCCATCGCGGCGAGCATCGCCTCGCCCTCGGCGGCGATCTCCTCCTTGACCGCGCCCGTCACCTCGCGGAACAGCTCCACGGTGACCCCTCCCGCCTCGCCGGCCCACACCCCGCCGAGGAACCCGTCGACCATCAGCACGCACCGGCTCTGGTTCCCGTGCGCGTTCAGCCCCTTGAACTCGGGCGGGACGACGCGGGTCCGGTCGGCGTGCGAGAGGAGCAGGTTGTCGAACTCGGGGAGGAAGCGGGGCGGCGCCGGGGTGCCGGGGTCGGGGCGGGGCGCGTCGGGCAGGTCGAACAGCTCGACCCCGTTCTCGTCGCGGAAGGCCACCAGACGCGGGCGCAGCCGCTCGAAGGCCTCGCGGAGCCGGGTGATCCCGGCCCAGGTCTGCATGTCCTTGACGGAGGCGGGCCCGAAGGCGCCGAGGTACCGCAGCACCACCGCGTCGATCCCCTCCGGCTCCTCCCCCGGGGACTGCCCGACCCACGTCTCCAGGGTGGTCAGCCGGACCTGCCCGCTGCGCCCCCACACCCCGCGCGGGGTCACCTGCACGAGCGGCAGCAGGCAGCGCGCGGCCACGGCCAGCGACTGCGGATCGGCGCCGGGCCACTCCCGCAGCAGCTCCTCGCGGATCTCCCCCATGGTGCGGGGCTCCTCCTCGACGAACGCCCGGGCCCGCTCGGCCAGCACCCCGAGATCGACCCCGGCCAGCCCCTTCCGGAAGTACCCCACCTCCCGGTCCCGCGCCGCCTGCACCAAGGGCCTCACCGTGAGGGCGTCGGACACCGTGTGGGTGTGGATGGTCGACCGCATGGTCACCATCCGCACGACCTCCCGCTCCTCCATCAGCCGCCCGAGTTCCCCCGGCCGGAACCCGGCGAGCCGCGCGTACAGCTGGTAGTAGGGCGGCTTGACGTTCTGCGCCTGCAGCCCGAGCAGGTGCGCGACGGCGCCGTGCGCCGACATCGCGGAGCGGCTCAGCAGCGACTGCCGGGCGAGCGTGGCGCGGTTGAGCGCACGGACACCGAGAACGGAACGCGGAGAAGAGGCCATACCCGCAACCTAGACCCCGTTGCGGACAACCACTGTCCGCAGCCACCGAGCAGCGCCGCGAACCGCCCGATGTCCGGCGGGGTCGCGTCCTCCTCGACGGCCTGCGGACGGAAACGCGCCGGACGGCCACCGCTCCGTCCCGCGCGTGACGCCGTTGCGGCTCGCCACGGCAGCCGCGATCCCGGGCACGGGGTGCCTCCCGGCCGCGGTCGCTCACGGCGGCGGGGCGTCGCCGCCGTTGCGGCCGTCCGCGAGGGGCATGAAGCCGATGCACTCCACGTCGATCTGGTCGGCCAGTTCCACCAGGGCGTCGGCCAGGCCGAGGGTCGTGCCCGGGTCGAGGTCCGTCCCGCCGTCGTACACCGACTCCAGCCAGCCGCCCGCGAGGCGCCGCAGCAGGGCGGTGACCTCGTCGGCGGGGATCAGCAGACCTCCGTCCGCCACCGAGACCAGGGGTACGTACGCGTTCATGGCGCCACCTCCTCCGCTCCGCGCTGCGCCGGACGACGCACGTCAGCTGTCGCGCCCGGCCGCCGCGATGGCCGCGAGTGCCGAACCGGGGTCCTGCTCCACTACGAGGTCGCCCAGGCTGAGGACGCCGACGAGTTCGCCTTCGCCGGTCACCACGGGCAGGCGGCGCAGTGCCTTGCGCCGCATGAGGGCGATGGCCTGGTCGACCCCGTCGTCGGGGCGGACCGTGACCGGGTCGGTGCTGCAGACGGCCTGCACGGTCGTCTCGCCGGGGTCCCGGTTGTCGGCCATGGCGCGGACGACGAGGTCCCGGTCGGTCAGGATGCCGCGAAGCCGACCCTCGTCGACGACGAGGACGTCCCCGATGCCGGCGTCCCGCATCACCCGGGCCGCCTCCGCCAGCGAGGTCGCCTTCTCGACGGTCACCGGATTCCCGGTCATCACCTCACGCACACGACGGGCCATGGTTCCTCCCACTGCCGGACGCGGTCCCACCTGGCGGCTACCCGCCCCGGGCCGGGGCAATCCGCCGCCACCCCGGAGGGGTGGGCCCACGGGCGGGCCCACGGGCGGGGGCGCGGGTCGGCATCTCGGGGGCCTCAGGTGCCTCCGGCGTCTCAGGCGGCGGGCAGGACGGCGTCGAGGCGGCGCAGAGCGGCCCGCCGCTGGACCAGGGCCAGACCGGCCACACCCGCGCCGAGCGCCAGCCAGCCCGTCGGCCCCGCGGCCATCACGGCGCCGGTCAGCAGCAGCGGCCCCAGGGCTTTCTGGGCGGACGGAGAGATGCCGGCCACCCCCAGGTACGAGGCCCTGGCCTGCTGCGGTGCGAGGGAGACGGCCAGCTCCCAGGAGCACACCGAGCGCACCAGCTCGGCGGCGGTGACCAGGACCGCCGCGCCGAGCAGGGTGGCGGAGGCGGCCCAGGGGCCGTGGGCGGGGGTGAGCGCGAGGAGCGCGCAGGCGGCGAGCAGGAACAGCCCGTACCAGGCGACGGCGCCGGCCGCCTGGCGCGGGGTGCCCACCTTCGCGGACACGGTGAGCTGGAGGACGACGACGAGGACGGTGTTGACGGCGAGGAAGACCGGGACGACGGCGTGCGGCGCGTCGGTGTGGTGGACGAGCCACAGGGGCAGGCCGACGTTGAGGAGGGAGTCGTCCAGGTTGAGCGGCATGTCCAGCAGGACGAAGCGGAGGTAGGCCCGGTCCCGCCACGGGCTCCTGCGGCCGGACGGGGTCCCCCCGCCGGAGGCGCTCCCCCCGTGCGGGGTGGCGTCCTCCGCCGGCCGCACGGGGGTGACCAGGCGTCCGCGGCCGTGCGGTTCCCGTGTGCGCCACACGAGTGCGGAGGCCACCAGGAAGGACAGCGCGTTGCCGAGGATGAGGACCTCGTAGGCACCCCGGGTCCCCACGGCGAGGCCGACGGCGGCGATGCCCGCGCCCACGGCGTAGCCCGCGTTGGCGGCGCTGCGCGACAGGGCCTGGTAGGTGGCACGGCGCTCGCCCGCCACCCGGGTGGCGAAGAGCATTTCGAGGGTCTTGGCCGCGCGGTCGCCGAGATGGGTGAGGGCGACGATCGCCAGGAGCAGCTCGAAGCGGGTGACGGCGAGCATCGCGCAGAGGGCGGCCAGCCGCAGCAGGTGACAGGCGATCAGGAGGGGGCGGACCGGGAACCGGTCCGCCAGGTGGCCGGCGACGGGCGAGCCCGCGATGCCCGCGATCGCGCCGACGCCGAGCATGAGGCCGAGGCGTCCGGCGTCGAGGCCGACGACGAAGGTGAAGAAGAGGACGGAGGAGGCGGCCCAGACGCCGGTCCCGGTGCGGTCGAGGAGCTGGGCGAGCAGCATGATCCGCGCGTCGCGACCACCGGGCGGCCGCCGCAGCTGCGCGATCAGGCCGCCCGGTGCCGGGCCGCTCACCGGGTCCGGTTCCGGACCCGCGTCGGCCCCCGGGCTCGCGGCCGGCCCCGTGGCCGGGGTCGGACCCGCGAGCGGCTTCGGGCCCGGTCCCGCGCCCGTGCACGCCCCCGCACGCGCACCCGCTTCGGCCGGGCCCGCGGCCGACCCCGGATTCGCCACCGTGGGCGGGGTCGGACCCGCAGCCGGCCTCAGGCCCGGGTCCGCGCCCGCAGCCACACTGCCCGCACCCGCATCGCCCTCCGGGTCCACAGCCGGGTGCGGGCCCCCGCCCTTCCCGGGGCCCCGGCCGGCGGCCCCGCCGGTGCCGGGGCCCGGAGCGGCTTCCTCGCCGCTGCCGGTGTCCTTCCGCTGCCCTGCCGTGCCGCGCCGCCCCATGCCGGGTCTCCGCCTTCCCCCGTCCGAAAGTATCTCGATGTCGAGATACCAGGCGGTAGCCTGCCCTCCCGACTATCTCGACGTCAAGATATTTCCGGCGGTGCGGAACCCCGGGAGGCCCCTGTCCCGCCCCGGCCCGGAGGGCGGGGGCGGGACAGGGGCCTTCGCCTGGCTAGGGCGTCAGGAGCGTGGCGGCCACCCCTGCCGGGACCGGGGCCAGGCCCGCCGGGCGGGTGGTGAAGGTGCCCCGGCCCTGGGTGCGGCCGCGCAGGCGGGACGCGTAGCCGAAGAGTTCGGCCAGCGGCACCGTCGCCGTGACCACCGCGGTCCCCGCCCGGGTGGCCGAGCCCGTGACCCGGCCGCGCCGGGCGGCGAGGTCGCCGAGGACCGCGCCGACGGACTCGTCCGGGACGGTCACGGTGACCTCCGCGACCGGCTCCAGCAGCTCCAGCGTGCTCGCGCGCAGGGCCTCGCGCAGCGCGAACCGGCCGGCCGCGCGGAAGGCGAGCTCTGAGGAGTCCTTGGAGTGGGTCGCCCCGTCGGTGAGGACCACCCGCAGCCCGGTCACCGGGTGCCCGCCGAGGGGGCCCTCGGCGAGGGCGTCCCGGCAGCCGGCCTCCACGGCCCGCGCGTACTCCTGCGGGACCCGGCCCCCGACGACCGTCGAACGGAACGCGAAGCCGGGCTCCCCCAGCGGTTCGACGTCGATCACCACATGGGCGAACTGCCCCGCCCCGCCGTCCTGTTTGACGTGCCGGTGGACCAGCCCGGTGACCCCGTCCACCACGGTCTCCCGGTAGGAGACCCGGGGGCGGCCCACGACGACCTCCACGCCCTGGTCCCGGCGGATCTTCTCCACCGCGACCTCCAGATGGAGCTCGCCCAGCCCCGACAGCACGGTCTGCCCGGTCTCCGCGTCGGTCCGGACCACCAGCGAGGGGTCCTCCTCGGCGATCCGGGCCAGCGCGGCCGCGAGGCGGCCGGTGTCGGTGCTGCGGCCGGCCTCGACCGCCACGGACACCACCGGGTCGGCCACCGTGGGCGGTTCGAGGAGCAGCGGGGTCCCCGGCGCGCACAGGGTGGTGCCGGCCCGGGCCGCCTTGGGACCGATCACGGCGACGATGTCACCGGCCACCGCCTCCTCCCGCTCCTCGTGCCGGTCGGCCTGCACCCGCAGGATCCGCCCGATCCGCTCCGTCCTGCCCGTACCGGGGTCCAGTACGGTGTCGCCCTTGCGCAGGGTGCCCGCGTAGAGGCGTATGTACGTCAGCCGTCCGGTCGCCGTCGCCGTCACCTTGAAGGCGAGGGCCGCGAGCGGCTGCGCCGGGTCCGCCGGGCGGCCCTGCACCGGCGGCATGTCGGCCGGGGACGGCAGGTACGCCACGACGGCGTCCAGCAGCGGCTCGATCCCGCGGTTGCGGTACGCCGAGCCGCACAGCACCACCACGCCCTCCCCTGCGAGCGTCAGCTCGCGCAGGGCACGGACCAGCGTCGCCCCGGTGAGGGAGCCCGCCGCGCAGAACTCCTCCAGGGCGTCCGCGTGGAGCTCGGCCACCGTCTCCTCCAGCAGCCGGCGCCGCCGCAGGGCCTCCTCCCGCAGCTCCTCGGGGACGGGCGCGGCCGTGTACGAGTCGGCACCCGTCCCCCACAGCAGGGTGCGCATCCGCAGGAGGTCGACGACGCCGGTGAAGGCGTCCTCGCGGCCGACGGGCAGCTGGACGACCAGCGGGACGGTACCGAGCCGGTGCCGGATCGAGGCCACCGCGGTGTCGAGGTCGGCGCCCGCGCGGTCCAGCTTGTTGACGAAAGCGATCCTCGGCACGCCGTGCCGGTCCGCCTGCCGCCACACCGACTCGCTCTGCGGCTCGACGCCCGCGACGGCGTCGAACACCGCGACGGCCCCGTCGAGCACCCGCAGGGAGCGCTCGACCTCGTCGGCGAAGTCGACGTGCCCGGGGGTGTCGATCAGGTTGACCCGGTGCCCGTCCCAGGCGCAGCTGACGGCCGCGGCGAAGATGGTGATGCCGCGGGCCCGCTCCTGGGCGTCGAAGTCGGTGACGGTCGTCCCGTCGTGGACCTCGCCGCTCTTGTGGATGGTGCCGGTGGCGAACAGGATCCGCTCGGTGACGGTGGTCTTGCCGGCGTCGACGTGGGCGAGGATGCCGAGGTTGCGGACGGCGGTGAGGGGGTTGGGGCTGGAGTTGGTGCGGGTACGGGTGCGCATGGCCCGGGGCCTTTCGGTGCCGTGGAGCTGGTGGAGAGGGCAGCGCGATTCCCGTGCGTGGACGACCGGCGATGACGCCCGGTCAAGGGGTTTCGTACGGGGCCCGCTTCAGGGGTCCGCGTACCCACCCGGACACGGGTGGCGGTGACAGCCGCGCAGCTGCTACCGCGCGGTGCGGGACACCGGGATCACGTCGTACCGGGTCCGGGGAACGAGGGCGGCGGCGGTGTGCGTGCGCATGGCCCTGTTCCCCTTCTCTTCGTCCGACGGCGTGAGGCGCGCGGGCCGTTTCGGCGGCGCGCACGGCGAGTGTAGGCAGTGCGCGCCGGGCGGGGCACCGTATTTTCGCGGCCGTCGCCGGACAGGCACGTTGAACTGCCATGCCCGATACGGAGGTTGACTCCCAGGGGTGCCTCAGCCGCCGCCGGGGGACGCCCCGTTCCGCGGACCGGCGGGGTGCGGTGAGGTGATGTCCCACAGGCCGTCGTCCGAGCGGGTCGCCGTCCAGTCGGCCGGCAGGGAGAGGCGTCTGGCGACCTTGACTCCGCTGAACTCGACCCTGTCGCGGAAGGCCGTCCCGTCGAAGGTGAGGGCGGCGCCGAAGGCGGAGGACTCGAAGGAGACCCCGCCCTCGAAGGTGGCGCCGTCGAAGCCGGTGTCGGCCGCGAACTCGGCGCGCACGAAGTGCACCGACCCCTGGAACCACGCACCCTGGAAGCTGCTCCCCCGGTTCTCGACGCCCGTGTCGCGCCATCGGAGACGGCCGGCGAAGGACGCGTGCGCGAAGGACGCCCCGCCCCGGAGGGATGTGCCCTCGAAGCGGACCGGACCGCCGAAGACGGCCTGCTCGAAGGCCGCGGAGTCCTCGAACACCCCTCCGAGGAAGCTCACTCCCCCCTGGAAGGAGGCGGAGGCGAAGGTGGCCGGGCCGCCGAAGCGGGTGTCCTGGAACACCGTGGGCCGATCGAACACCGTGTGGTCGAAGTTCGCCGCCTCCACGAAGCGCGTTCCCCGGGCCGACAGCGGCCCGGTCCATTCCGTGTGCGCGAACGACACCGGCCCGGCGAAGGCGGACCCGTCGAGCACCATGCCGCCGGCGGACGCCACCCGGCGGAAGTCCCCCCTGCCCTCCACCGTCATCCCGTCCAGGGCTGCCGTGTCCACCAGGGTGGCGTACTCGAACGAGACGTCCGCCATGCACCTCGCGCGGGTGAACTCCGACGTCCGGGCGAAAACCGCGCGCCGGAAGTCGGCCGGGCCCTGGAACCTGCTGCCCCCGAACACCGCCGGCTCCGTGAACTCCGCGCCGGCGAAGGACGTCTCCCCGTTGAAGCGGGCGCCGGAGAAACCCGCGGGGCCGGAGAACCTGACGCGCGAGAAGTCGGCGTCACCCAGGAACACGGCGTCCGCGTCCTCCCAGCCGTCCTCGAACCGGGCTCCGGCGAAGGTGACCGCACCCCAGGTCACACGCCCCGTTCCGGGGTCCCGTACCGCGTCGAGGACCCGTCCCAGCAGCCCCGGGGCGAACGGCGTGCCACGGAAGTCGACCGACGAGCCGGGGCCGAGCGTGCCCAGCACCGCCTGCTGCTCCCCGGGCGGCAGGTGGGCCAGGCACCCGTGGCGGCCCGGCGAGCGGATGCCCGGGCAGCCCTGTGATTCGGGTTCCGAGGCGCCGGCGCGGCAGCGCGGCCAGCCGGCTTCGTGGCCGACGGCCTGCTCCGCCTCCGCCAGCAGCTCCGCCAGCCTCACCGGATGGTCCGAACAGACCCATCCCCGCGCCTCGCCTCCCAGCGGAACGAGAGCGCGCAGCGCGGCCGGGCCGACCAGCTCGTCCAGTTCCTCGTA
The DNA here is from genome assembly GCF_042895815.1 of Streptomyces sp. NPDC001373. Taxonomy (NCBI): domain Bacteria; kingdom Bacillati; phylum Actinomycetota; class Actinomycetes; order Kitasatosporales; family Streptomycetaceae; genus Streptomyces; species Streptomyces sp. NPDC001373. The sequence goes on along the minus strand of NZ_JBIAWQ010000005.1, from coordinate 23,433 downwards.
CAGCCGCCGGGACAGGACGAGGAGCAGCCGGCTCGTGTGCCCCGGCCCGGCCTCCCTCAGCCGCTCCAGCACCAGGTCGTGCTCGATCAGCGGCTCCGGACCCCCGACCGGATGCCCGGACGCCTTCAGGCCCAGTACCAGGGCGAGCGGGGGCCTCAGGCCCTCCGCGCGCGCGTCGCCGTACCGGACCAGTGCCTCGGGCAGCGCGGCGAGCAGCCGCCCGGCCTGTTCGAGGGCGCCCGGCGGGTCCAGCAGCAGGTGCAGGGTCCTCGACCCCTCCCCTCCGATCAGCGTGCCGGGGACGGCGGAGTCCGCCATCAGCCGCATCAGGAGGTTGCGGATCTCCGCTCCGGCCGAGCTGCCGCGGGGCACGGCCCCCTGGCCCACCCGGACGCTCAGGGTCACCTGCGTGTGCCCGGCGTCCCCGCGGGGCGGGTCGTCCCCCGTCCGGCGGTCCAGCGCCGCGCGGAAGGCGGGCTGTTCCAGGAGGGCGGCGCCCGACAGGAACACCAGGCGGTCGGGCCGGACGGTGTGGACCACGCCCAGCAGCCGGCCCCCGGAGGACACCGGGCCGCCCACGAAGTGGGTCCAGTCCTCCGGCTCGGCCGAGAGCCGGACGATCTCCGCGTTGGGGGCTCCGTCCCAGGCCAGGGTCCCGGTGAGCGCGGTGTGCCGTCCCATTTCCGTGACGCCGTCGACGCGGACCCGTGTGCCCGCTCCGGCCGCGAGCGCACCCCACGCCTGCAGAGCGCATTCCGCCGGGTCCGCCAGGTCCTCCCCGCTCTCCACCAGCAGGACGCGCGGGGTCGCCTCGTCCCACCACACCGGCCGGCAGGGAACCTCCCTGCCGCCGGACCGGACCCAGGCGACGGTCTCCCCGGGCCTCGGGACGTGCCCCACCGTGAGGACCAGGCGGGGCGCCAGCAGGGTCCCCACCTCCTTCGGCTCAGCCAGCGGCTCGAAGCGGACGCGGACCACCCGGTCCCCCGGTCCCCGCTCCTCGCCTGCGGCGGCCTCGCCCGGCCCCCGCTCCGCGAACGGCAGCGCCCCCTCCGGTACCGGCCTGCGGCCCTCCTCCCCCGTCGTGACCCGGGTCGCCGAGAAGTCGGGGCCCGTGCCCCGGTTGCGGGACATGAACTCCCACACCCGGCGGCGCACCAGTTCGCGCACCGCCGCCACGTCCCCGCGCAGCTGGGAGCCCAGCAGCGCCTCCCGTACCCCCGGGAGGAACTCGAACTCGGCCTCGTCCGGGTGCTGTCGCCCCTCCCACGGGGCGAAGAGCCCGCCCAGGGCCACCTCCGCGAGGTGCCCGTGTTCGGAGCCGCGCAGCAGGGAGCGGCGTACGAGGGTCATCACGGGCAGGGTCAGCGGTACGGCGGCCAGGTGCGCGGCGAGCTGCTGGGCGGTCGGGGAGGCGCCGGCCCGGAAGCGCTCCACGAGCTCCAGCGGGTCGGCGGACCGCGGGGGCGCGGTGGCGGGCGGTGCGGCGGCCGCATCCAGGCGCAGGCAGGCGAGGCGGCGCCAGCGCCCGTCGCCGGACACCACCCGGACCAGGCGGGCCAGGCTCCCGGAGGCGAGGCCGACGACCGGGACGACGGGTCCGCCGCCGCGTGCCCGCCGGGCGGCCGGGACCCGCTGCCAGGAGCGGGTGGCGGCGGCGGGCCGCTCGCAGCGGACGGCGAAGGGCACGGGCCGTACGGCGCCGCGGGTCCAGAGCCGTTCGGGCAGGACGTTCAGCACGGCCACGGCGTTGTGGCCGCTCCAGTGACGCAGGACCGCCCGCAGCGGGCCCTCCTGCCAGCCGGCCGCGACGGTGTCGGAGACGACGAGGATCAGCCGCCGCCCGGCGGGGTCGGCGAGTTCCTGGGGGTTGCGGGGCGGGGCGGCGGGGCCCCGGACGAGCTGCGGGGTGCCGCCCCGGCCGGTTCCTGCGAGCTGCCAGGTGCGTACGTCGCGGAAGACCCCGCTGCGGGTGAGGACCCCGCGCAGTTCGGCGACCAGGTCGGCCCACAGCAGCATCGAGGGGTGGGCGTCGACGACCAGGGCCAGGTCCAGCCAGCGGCTCTCGGCGGGGCGCAGGACCGGGGTGGGCACCATGGCCTCGATGCTGCGCTCCACGGTGAGCTGCTCGTCGAGTTCCTCGCCCGGGCCGCCGATGGAGCGGCGCCCGACGGGCCGCAGGGAGCGCATCAGGCCGAGCGGGTCGTCGAGGGAGGCGGTGCGCGGCAGGCGCAGGGGTGTGCCGCGCCGTCCGCCCCCGTCGTCGGCGCGGTCGGCGGACGGACTGCGGCCGGTGGTGGCGGGGAAGAGCTGGGCGGCGCCGGGGCCCGGGTCGGGGGCCGCGCCGGGTGGGGGTGCGGGCGGGGAGGGCGGCGGTGAGGGTTCCGGTCCGGTGTCGGCGGCGCCCGGGGCGGGCGGGCCGGTGCGCACGGCGGCGGGGTCGACGCGCGCGGCCAGCCACAGGATGTCGGCGATCTCCTCCGCCCCGACGGCGGTGCGCGGGGCGGCTCCGTCCTCGGCGCCTTCGGCGAGGGCGGCGAGGAGCTTCTCGATCACGCGGTGGGCCCGGTGAGGTGCTGCATGACGGTGGCGAGGAAGCGGTCGCGGTCGCCGGGCGCGGACCAGGCGCCGGCCAGGCGCAGCTGGATGGCGTTGAGGAGCTGGTCGGTGGCCAGGTCGCCGTCCTCGGCGCGCTCGAGGAAGCTCCGGACGAGGTCCCGGTACTCGGCGCCGCCGGCTCCGGTGATGTCGACGCCGAGCCGTCCGCGCACGATGCGGGCGAGTTTCTCGGGGCCGGGGGCGTCGAGGTGGAGGCGGACGCAGCGGCGCAGGAAGGCGGGCGGGAAGTCGCGTTCGCCGTTGCTGGTGAGGACGACCACAGGGAAGTAACTGCACTGGACGCGGCCCTGGGTGACGGCGACGGCCGCGTCGGGGTCGTCGTCGGTGCCGATGGCGACGGTCGGTTCCTCCTTGGCCAGGCGGGCGAGTTCGGGGATGACGAAGCCGCCGTCCTCGAAGACGGTGAGGAGGTCGCCGGGCAGGTCGATGTCGCTCTTGTCGATCTCGTCGACGAGCAGGACGCGGGGCCTCGGCTGGGGCAGCAGGGCGGTGCCGAGCGGGCCGAGGCGCAAATAACGGGCGATGGAAGGGGCGGAGGGGGCCGGGCCGGCGGGGCGGCGGGCCTGCTCCAGTCCGGCCTCCTGGAGCCGGCCGATGGCGTCGTAGAGGTAGAGGCCGTCGCGCAGGACGGTGCGGCTGGTGATCGGCCAGTGCAGTACGGGGCCCAGGGCGAGGTCGGCGGCGATGCTGTGGGCGAGGGTGGACTTGCCGACGCCGGGCCTGCCGGTGACGAGCAGCGGGCGGCGCAGGTGGAGGGCGGTGTTGACGACGTCCGTCTCGGCTTCGTCGGGGACGTAGTCCGCACCGCGGCGCCGGGTGCGTTCCCATGCCTCCCCCGTGCAGCCGGGCGGCCGGTAGGCCGGGTCGGGGACGCCTCTGAAGTCCCGCCAGGGCGGCGGCGATCCGGCTTCCAGGCGGGCGCGGCGGTCCTCGCCCCGGCCCGCGCCCTGGTACAGCCACCAGTCCTTCGCCACTGCCTCTGCCTCCGTCGTCGCGTGAAGTCGTGCGGTCGGTCTCGGGTCCTGCGGTCGTCCGGATGGTTCGGTCCGTTCGGTCCGTCCGGTCCGTCCGGTCCGTCCGGTCCGTCCGGTCCGTTCGGTCCGTTCGGTCCGTTCGGTTCGTTCGGTTCGCGGTGTGGTCCCGGTCGCCCGGGAGGCCCGGGCTGCCGGGCCGGGTTGGCGGCTCGGGGTTCAGGCCAGGGAGCGGAGGTCGATGGTGTCGTCGGGATCGTCCCACAACAGCACCAGCCGGTCTGCCCCTTCCGCCGCGCCCCCCGCGGCCGCCCGGCGCACTTCGGTCACGCGGGCGGGCAGTCCGAGCGCGGCCGGTGCGCCGGGGAGCGCTTCCGGGGAGAGCCGTGCGGGCAGGCCCCCGGCGGGGGCGCCGCCACCGCGCTGCCAGACGGCGGCGGGCACCCCGCCTTCGAGGAGCGCCTCCAGCAGGACCTCCGTCCGGGCGGCGGAGACGTGCCCGAGGACGCAGGCGGGCGCGGTGCGGGCGCCCAGCTGCACCCCGAGGGCATCGGTGACCTCCTCGTCCTCGACGACGCGCACGGTGTCCGGGTGCCGGCCGCCCTGGGTGTGCATCCAGCGCCACTTGGCACGCCAGGCGGTGCGGGTGTCGTCGCGCTCCTGCGGGCAGCGCACCACCACCTCGTAGAGCATGCCGAGGGGGCGGGTCCGGCCGGCGGGGCCGCGCGGGACGGGCCACTGGTCGAAGTCCGTCTCCAGCATCTCGTACGGCACGTGGAACTCGATCCGTCCGATGGTCTCCTGGGGGTGCGCGGCGTCGTCCCCGTCCGCTCCCGCGGCGGCGAGCCGGGCGAGCCGGCCCACGAGTTCGGCGCGTACGGCGGTCTCGGTGACGGGGCTGCCCTCCGACTCCCAGATGTGGCGGGTGTGTTCGCCGCGCAGCCACATGCGGGCCAGCAGGCCTTCCTCGCCGCCGGGCGGGGACTCCAGCCGGACGTGCAGCGCGGCCCGGCGGGCGGGGCCGGGCGGCGGGCGCAGCACGGGCAGGGCGAGGCGTTCGCGGGTGGCGCGGACCCACTGCGCGAGCCGGGCGGCCCAGGCCGGGTCGCCGAGGCCGCCGGCGGGGCCTCGGGGGCGGGCGGCCCGGTCGGCGAGGTAGTGCACGAAGGGGACGGACAGGGGCATGCCGCCGCGGCCGCCCTGCCGTTCGTCCAGGTCCCCGACGACGTCGAGGAGGCTGTCGGCGGGCAGTCCGTGGTGGACGGGTGCGGCACAGCCGGCCTCCTTGAACGCCCAGGTGTAGGCCTCGTAGGCGCAGTGCGGCAGCCCGCGGCCCTCGAACAGCTCGCCGAGGCCGTCCCAGCCGGTCTGGTCGAGGCGGGCGGCGCGGGGTTCGGGCGGCCCGTACGGGCCGTCGTCGAGGAAGGAGCCGGCGTCCCAGTCGCGGTCGACGAGGAACTGGGGCAGTTGCCAGCCCTCGCCGCGTTCCCGCAGTTCCCGGAAGGTCCGGTGGATCCGGCGGGCGGCCTGCGGCAGGCCGGTGACGCCCTCGCGCACGGACCGGTCGCCGAGTTCGGCGAGGAGGGCCTCGGTGAAGCGGCCGGCGCCGCGCTCGGCGTCGTTCTGCGCGGCCTCGCCCTCGCGGGAGGCGTAGAGCCGGAACTGCCGCCGGCCGGGGACGGTGGCACCGCCGCCGTAGTCGGTGCTGCCGAAGTTCCAGCGGCTGTCGCGGGGCGCGTCGACCCGGCAGGCGTCCACGAGCGCGGCCTGGAGCGGGAACCGGCGGTGCTTGACCAGGTCCGTCTTCCACCAGCGCAGTGCGGAGTCGAGGTTGAGGTGGCGGATCTGGCCGGGGCCGGCGTCGGCGCAGGGCAGCATCAGCTCGCCGCCGCGCCCGAGGTAGCCGTGCCCGGCCCAGAAGATCCACAGCAGGTCGCCGTCGCACTGCGGGAGTTCTTCGAGCAGAGCCGACTTGGCGTTCGCCTCGGTGGCGGGCCGGTACGCGGATCGCAGCGCGGCCAGGCCCGGGGTGGCCGTCCAGTCGAGCCGGCCGGGGTCGTCGAGCGGGGAGAGCAGCAGCCGTACGTTCGCCGCGGGGACCTCGCCGGGGCCGGTGAGCCAGCGGGCGAAGCGCAGGGCGTCGCGGGCGGGGCCGCGCAGGTTCCAGTGGTGGCTGATCCCGTACCGCTCGACCCCGGCGACGAGAGCGAAGGTGCGCCGCGGTGTCAGGGAGGCCGGCAGCACACCGGGCAGGGGTGCGGGGCCGGGCCGGGTGCCGGGGTGGGTCACCCGAGGCCCGCTTCGGCCACCGCCCGTCCGATGTGCTCGTAGAGGGAGGGCTGTTTCCAGTAGGCGCTGTGGGAGGCCGGGAAGGGCTGGCGACTGCGGACCTCGTGGTCGGTGACGCGCGGGTCGCCGGGGAAGACGGGCCCGGCGAGGTAGGAGAGCACGTCCTGGCGGTCGTACACGTTGAGCCAGCGGGGGAAGCCGTACGGGAGGGCGCTGCCGGGCGGGAGGGCGGTGAGTGCGCCGAGTTCGTACAGGTAGGGGGCCTGCGAGCCGACGGTGACCAGCAGTTCGGCGCCGGGCACCGGTCCGCCGGAGGCGGCCTCCAGGGCGAGCAGGTCCACGAGGGCGATCCCGCCGAGGCTGTGGCCGATCAGTACGGTCGGGCCCGGCTCGGCGGTGATCCGCCCGTGCAGGAACGCGCGCAGTTCGGTGCCGCGGGCCTGGTAGCGCAGGATGTCGCCGAGGGCGGGGGTGGCGCCGACGGTGAGGGAACCCCGCCAGGCGTTGAGCAGCGGCTGCGTGGAGACCCGCAGGGCGAGCCGGCCGAGGAGGGCGGCGGCGCGGGCGCCGGGGACCCGGGCGCCGCCGCCCAGACGGGTGGTGAGCAGTTCGACGAGCCGGTCCCGTTCGGCGGCGGTGCAGTCGGCGTCGGCCCCGGCGGTGGCGAGGGCGCCGGCGGTGACGGCCCGGGCGAGGGCGGTGGCCAGTTCGCGGGCCTGCGGTTCGGCGGCGGCGCGGGCTCCGGCGCGGGCGGCCTCGGCGGATCCGGCGGCGGCCTCCAGCGCCGGGCGGAAGCCGGGCGCGAGGCCGGTGCCGTCCAGCAGGGCACGGAGTTCGCCGGACTCGCCGCGGGCGTCGCCGGGGGCTTCGGCCAGGCGGTGCAGCAGGTCGAGGACCCCCGCGCCGGCGGGCTGTACGCCGGGCGGCGCGAAGGGGTCGTCGTACCCGGGGCCGTCCGTGTCCCAGCCGGCCTCCGCCAGCACGCGCAGCTCGCACAGCGGGTCGGCGAGGAGCAGCCCCCACTCGGCGGTCTCGGCATCGGCCGGGTCCGCGGTCCCGCGGTGCAGGCCCGGGACGGAGCGGCCGCCCGAGCCCAGGCCGGCCCCGAACCGGTCGCCCCAGAAGCAGGAGTCGACGGCCGCGCCGGGGAAGCGGGCCGCGAGCCGCTCGCGCACCAGGGCGAAGAGGGTGTCATGCCGGTCGCGCCGTACTCCCGTGCCATGAACGAACAGAAACCGCATGGCCGTACCGCCCCCTCGTCTCCCTGCCTGCCCCGCCCGGCACGATAGCGGCGCACGGGGAACGGGGGGCGGGGAACGCGGAGTTCGGCCGGTGCCGGGCCGGATCGGCGTGCACGGGAGGGGCCGGGCCGTCATCGGCCGGCGTCGGTACGGACCCCGCCCCGCATCGGCACGTGCGTCCGCACCGGATACCGGGGCCGGGCGGGGGACACCGGCGGTACGGGGGCAAAGGAGCGCCACGGGTTCGCCGTCGGTACGGACGCCGGGCAGGACGCCACCGGTACAGGCGCCGGGCGCCGGTCAGCCGGGCGGTTCCGGAGGGACGGCCAGGGGCTTGCCGAGCGGGCCGCGCGGGATCCGGTCGACCAGCCGCACCCGCCGCGGTTCGGCGCCGAGCCCGCGTGCGGCGGCCCGTACGCCCTCGGCCGTCAGGGGACCTCCGCCGGCGACGAGGACGTCGTACGCCTCTGCCTGCTGCGGCCCGGGGACGCGCACGCAGGCGACGTCGGCCCCGGGGAGCGCGGCGCGCAGCCGGGCGGCGATGGCGCCCAGGTCGCGCCGGGCGCCGTTGACCCTGACCAGGTGGGCGCGGCGGCCGCGGCGCAGGAAGAGGCGGTCGCCGAGACGGCGGACGAGGTCGTCCATCTCGTGGTGCTCGGGGCGGCGGCCGTCGGGGAGGGGCGCGAGGCGGGGTCCGGCGACGGTGAGCGGGCCCTCCTCGCCGACGCGCGGCGCGGCGAACGTGACGTCGTCGAGGAGGGTCCACGCCCCGTGCGGGTCCCATCCGCCGCGGTGCGCGACGGCCCCGGTCTCGGTGGAGCCCAGCAGCTCGATCAGGGCGGTGCGCGACGGGTCCTGGAACATCCTCGCCTCGCGCGGGAGTTCGGCGGATCCGTGCAGGAAGACGATGTGCTCGAAGGAAGCGGTCCAGCGGGGGTGGCGGGCCAGGATCCGGAAGGTCCGGGGGATCGCGGCGACGGCGATCCGCCGGGCCGTGACGGGCGGGGGCGGGCAGTCGGAGCCGGGCCAGAACCACACCGGCAGCCCGGTCAGGGCGGGCAGCATCACCGTGACCGAGGCGCCGTAGGCGTGCCGGGGCGGGACGAAGCTGACGACGGCCTCGGGGGCGTGGGGGGCCAGCAGGCGGGCGCTGTGCGCGGCGTCGGCCTGGAGGACTTCGCCGGACAGGACGCACCGGACGGGCTGGCCGGTGACACCGGAGGTGTCGAACGCGTACTCCCCGGAGCGCAGCGTTGCGCGGATCCGGGCGGCCTCGGCCGCGGTGAGCCGGTCCCAGGGCAGGTGCCAGCCGCCGGCGGGCGGGTGTTCGGGCGCGCCGGCCCCGATGCCGGGGCGCTCCCGGAGGGCGTCCAGGGGCAGGGCCGGGTATCCCTGCGCGGGGATCGCCGGGACGGCTGCCGCGCCGCCTTGGCCCTCCGGGCCCTGCGGGCCCTCCCGGCCGCTCACGACGCCTCCTGCGGGACGCCGGCGGGCGGGCCGGCCACGGGCGCCCCGGGCGGGGGCGCCGGCCGGTGGTCGGTGGGGTCGAGGAGCATGCGCGGGTTCCCCCTGTGCGTTCGGGTGCGTCGGGCCGCGACGGCTACCACCCGGCGGCCCCCGGTCGGCTCAACGACGCCGCGCCCCGCCGGAAACGGCTCCCCCGCCGTCTCGCATTCCGGTGCGCGCACACCGCCCGAGACTGCGCCTGGCGCTCCGGCCGGAAAGGTTCACCGCCTCACGACGCCCGGCAGGGCGCCTCGCCGCGTTGTCGGGCCACGCGAGTCCGTCCGTACGAGCCGTGGCCCTCCGCCGTGCGACGCACCGCGCCGGACGCCGCGAACCGGCAAACCTCTCGGGTCAGAGCACGGGACCGGTGCGGCCAACTCCCGTACGTGCCGCCGCAGGACGGCCAGGCAGGCCTCCGCGCCCAGCAGGTCCGGGGTGGAGTACGGCGGCCCCCGCCGGCAGGGCGCTCGCCGCGGTGCGGGCCGGCTCAGCCGCGGGGCAGGACCGTGGAGAGGACCGACGGGAGGGGGTACCAGTCCGAGGAGGCGATCGAGGCGTGGCGGGCGGCCATCAGCGCCACCCGCTCCCGCGCCTGGGCCTCCGTGGGGTGGACCGCGTCGATGGCCGGGGCGACGTTCTGGGCGTCCGTGGCGATCAGAAGGTAGTGGTTGCGGTCGTACCAGGAGGTGTCGATCGAGCCCGAGGCGTAGGCGGCCGCGTCACCGTCGAAGACGACGAACCAGGGGCGCAGGGCCGGGTCCGCGTAGCGGGTGCGGGGGTCGCCCGCCTCGGCGCGGTGGACCGCCGGGAAGGCGGCGGCCGTCGTGAGGTGGTCGCGCAGGTGCTCGGCGTACTCACGGTCCGTCCAGAGCTTGTCCGCGCTGTTGCCCTCCTCGACCGTGCCGGGGATCAGCTCCACGAGGAACGTGCCGGCCATCTGCGCGCGGGTCGGCCAGGCGCCGGCGCGGGCCGCCGAGTCGAGGTCCGGGTGCCCTGCCGCGAGCCGGCCCGGGGTGTAGAGGGCGTCGCCGAGCTTCGAGGTCAGGAGGCTGTCCAGGGCGGCCGGGCCCCGGCCCAGGTTCGCGGCGAAGCCGTCCTTCAGCTCCAGCTTGAGGACGATCGGGCGGTGGTCGGGGTGCGCGTCGTGCCAGCTGCGGATGTCGGAGAGGCAGCCCGCGAGGTTCTGGTTGCGGGCCTTGGTGCGCAGCTGGGCGGGGGTGGTGGCGTTCTCGCAGTTGCTGTCGTTGCCGAAGGGGTTGTCGTGGGAGACGCGCCACGAGCTGCCGAAGAAGTTGGTCCAGACGTCCAGCTCCAGCATGGCCGCGCCGGAGTCCAGGGCGTCCGCGAGGTAGGGGTACTTGGCCTTCTCGTAGGCGTTGTGGACGCCCACGCCGGTCGATGCGGCGTACGGGAGGTCACCGGTCGCCGCCGTGGCGGGGGCGGTGGCCACGGCGAGGGCGGCGAGGGCGGCGGTCAGCAGGGCGACTGCCGTGCGGAGGCGGGTGCGGATGGGCATGGGTGGGCGACTCCCCTGGTTACCGATTGGTAAGGCGGTTGGAGAGTAGGGGAGTTGAATGAAGAGGGGAAGGACCGGGGATGACCGGCCGGCGACGGGGTGTGAGGAGGGGCACATTCCGGCCGGGAACCCCGGGGGACGGCCGGCCGTTCCGGGGGGTTGACGGGTGATCCTCGGCGGTGGGAGTGGCGCGATGACGGGCAGGGCCGTGCGGGTCTGCGTGCTGGCCGGGGTGTGCTGCGCCCTGGTGGTCGCCGGGGTGGCCTTCGGCATGGGGCGGATGGGGACCGTCGCCCGCGGCGACGGCGGCCAGGGCCGGTACGTGCAGGACACCGCGCTCGCCGACCGGTCCGCCGCCGCGGCACTGGAGAAGCTCGTCGAGGGGAATCCGCAGACCGCTCCGCCGGTGCGGGGCTTCGCGGAGGGCACCTGGAAGGCGTCCGAACCGCTGGAGGCCCGGGACGTGCCCGCCGAACCGGCCGTCGGGGCGCTGTTCTCCCCCGGGCTGGACTGGGACGACGACCACCACTGCTCGGGGAGCGTGGTGCACTCCGCCGGCGGCGACCTCGTCGTCACCGCGGCCCACTGCGTGTACGCCGGCGGGTTCCGCAACAACCTGGCCTTCGTGCCCGGGTACGAGGAGGGGAAGGCGCCCTACGGCGTGTGGGTGCCCACCCGGATCGACGTGGACCCGCGGTGGGTGCGCGACTCCGACCCCGATGTCGACGTGGCGTTCATACGGGTGCGCCGGGCCGGTCACCCCGGCCAGCGGCTGGAGGACGTCACGGGGGCCCACCCCGTCCGCTTCGGCCAGCAACTGCCCGTCCCCGCCCGGCTGGTGGGGTACCCGAACGACACCGAGCGGCCCCTGGGCTGTTCCAACACGGCCGTGGCCGACGGGCCGACGCAGCTGCGGTTCGACTGCGCGGACGTGCCCAACGGGACCAGCGGCGGCCCCGTCCTCAGCGCCGGCAACAGTCTGATCGGGGTCATCGGCGGGCGGGACGGCGGCGGGGACGAAACCACCTCGTACAGCAGCTACTTCGGCGACGACGTACGGGCGCTGTACGAGCGGGCCGTGCGCGGATAGACCCCGCCTGCCCCGACGGGGCGCCGGGGCGGGGGGCCCGTGCGGGAGGGTGCGTGGGCGTCGTCCGAGCCGGCTGGGTGATTGTCCGGAGTGTCGTCCATCCGCCGAGTGTGGGGGGACCCGCGACGGCGGGGGCAGGTTCCGTCCGGGGCGGACGGGGGCACGACGGGGGCGGACGGGGGCACGCCGTCGCACGGAGGCCCTCCAGCCGGTGCGACGGCGCACGACGGTCGGCGGCGGGTGCGCCTCCCCGGCGGCCGGGCACGCCTCCCCACCGCCCGAGTACCCCCGCGCGGCGGCCGCGATCGCGGTCCGGCAGGGGCGTCGTTCCTGGTCACCCTGGCACGGGAGCCCGGTCCGGACCCCAGTAAGCTGCGGGTCCGTCCCGTGCGTCCGCCCTCTCCCGTTCCCGAGGTACCGCAGTGAGCTCCGCAGCACCCCCCGCAGCCGTGGCGGTCGTCGGCCTCGGCGCCGACGGCTGGGCCGGGCTCGCCGCCGCCGCCCGGGAGGCCCTGACCGGCGCCGAGGTGCTGATCGGCGGGCCCCGGCAGCTGGACCTGCTCCCGTCCGGCGAGTGCGCCGGTCTGCGGGTCGCCTGGCCGAGCCCCCTGCGCCCCGCCGTGCCGAAGCTGGCGGCCGAGCACGCCGGGCGCCGGATCGCCGTACTGGCCAGCGGGGACCCGATGTTCTACGGGATCGGCCGCGCCCTCTGCGAGGAGCTGGGCCCCGACGCGCTGCGCGTCCACCCGCACCCCTCCTCCGTGTCCTACGCCTGCGCCCGCCTGGGCTGGCCGGTGGAGGACACCGAGGTGGTGACCGTGGTGGGGCGGCCGGTTGCCCGGGTGGCGGCCGCGCTGCACGACGGGCGGCGGCTGCTGGTGCTGAGCGCCGGAGCGGCGACCCCGCACGAGATCGCCGCCCTGCTGCGGGAGCGGGGCTTCGGCCCGAGCCGGATGCGGGTCCTCGAACAGCTGGGCTCCGAGCGCGAGGACGCGTACGGGGGCACCGCGGACGGCTGGGCGCACGAACCCGGCGACGCCCTCAACGTGGTCGCCGTGGAATGCCGCCGGGATCCCGGCTCCCCGGTGCCCCGGCTCGGCGCCACCCCCGGCCTGCCCGACGCCGCGTACGAGCACGACGGCCAGCTCACCAAGCGCCACGTCCGCGCCGCGACCCTGTGCGCCCTCGCTCCCGCCCCCGGCGAACTGCTGTGGGACATCGGCGGCGGCTCCGGATCGATCGGCATCGAGTGGATGCGCACGCACCCCTCCTGCCGGGCCGTGGCCGTCGAGCGCATCCCCGAGCGGGCCGCCCGCATCACCCGCAACGCGGCCGCCCTCGGCGTCCCCGGCCTGCGCGTGGTCGTCGGCGCGGCCCCGGCGGCGCTGGACGGACTGCCCGCCCCCGACGCGGTGTTCATCGGCGGCGGCCTCACCGCCCCGGGCCTGCTCGACGCCGCGTGGTCGGCGCTGGCCCCCGGCGGCCGGCTGGTCGTCAACACCGTGACGCTGGAGTCGGAGGCGGTCCTCGCCGAGCACTACCGGCGCCACGGCGGCGAACTGGTGAAGCTGGCCGTCGCCCACGCCGTGGCGGTCGGCGGGTTCACCGGGTGGCGGCAGGCGATGCCCGTCACCCAGTGGTCCGTGACGAAGACACAAGGAGACTGAGATGACCGTGTACTTCATCGGCGCGGGCCCCGGCGCCGCCGACCTGATCACCGTGCGCGGCGCCCGCACCCTCGCCGCCGCCCCCGTCTGCCTCTACGCGGGCAGCCTCGTCCCGCGCGAACTGCTCGACGACTGCCCCGAGGGGGCCCGGCTGGTCGACACCTCACAGCTGGACCTCGACGAGATCATCGCCGAGTGCGTTCGGGCCCACGGGGCGGGGCAGGACGTGGCGCGGCTGCACTCCGGCGACCCGTCCATCTTCAGCGCGGTCGCCGAGCAGATGCGGCGCCTGGACGCGCACGGCATCCCGTACGAGGTCGTCCCAGGCGTGCCCGCGTTCGCGGCGGCGGCCGCCTCCCTCAAGCGGGAGCTGACCGTCCCGACCGTGGGGCAGACCGTGATCCTGACCCGGATCGCCCAGCAGGCCACGCCGATGCCGCCCGGCGAGGACCTGGCCACGCTCGGCCGCAGCGGCGCGCTGCTGGTGCTGCACCTGGCCACCCGCTACGTGGACCGGGTCGTGGACGAACTCCTGCCGCACTACGGGGCCGAGTGTCCGGTGGCGGTGGTGGCGATGGCCAGCCGCCCCGACGAGCTGATCCTGCGCGGGACGCTCGCCGACATCGCGGGCCGGGTGAAGGAGGCGGGGCTGGTGCGCACCGCGGTCATCGTGGTGGGCCGGACACTGGGCGCGGAGCAGTTCCGCGACAGCCACCTCTACTCCCCCGAGCGCGACCGGCATGTCTGCTGAAGCGGGCGCCGCGGGAGGGCCCGGGCGGCACGTCCTGATCCTGGGCGGCACGACCGAGGCCCGCCGGCTGGCGGAGGCGCTGGCCCGCGGCCCCGTGCACGCCTCCCCGTACCGGGTCACGAACTCCCTCGCCGGCCGGGTCGCCGCGCCCGTGCTGCCGCCGGGCGAGACCCGGATCGGCGGCTTCGGCGGGGCCGCGGGGCTGGCGGACTGGATCGCCGCCCACGGCGTCACGCACGTCGTCGACGCCACGCACCCCTTCGCGGAGCGGATGAGCTTCCACGCGGCCGAGTCGGAGGCGCTCACGGGCGTGCCCGTGCTGGCGCTGCGCCGGCCCGGCTGGACTCCGGGCCCGGGTGACGCCTGGACCTTCGCGGACGACCTCGCCGGGGCGGCTGCCGTCCTGCCCGCGCTGGGCGGACGGGCCTTCCTGACCACCGGCCGCACGGGCCTGCACGTCTTCGCGGACCTCACCGACACCTGGTTCCTGGTGCGTTCGGTGGACCCGCCGCAGGGGCCGGTGCCGCCGCGCCTGGAAACGGTGCTGGCGCGCGGGCCGTTCGATCGGGAGGAGGAGCGGGAGCTGCTGGCCCGCCACCGCATCGACGTGCTCGTCACCAAGGACAGTGGCGGCGGCGCGACGGCCCCCAAGCTCACCGCCGCGCGCGAGGCCGGGATCCCGGTCCTGGTCGTGCGCCGCCCGCCGGTCCCGGAGGGGGTGGCCCGCGCGGAGTCGGTGGAGGAGGCGCTGCGCTGGCTCGGCGGCGAAGGGCCGCACCCTCTAGGCTGAAGGAATGCGGATACGTCACTCCCTCGTCCTCGTCCTGGCCCTCGCCGCCGCGTCGGCGCTCGTCACCGGATGCGGCGGGAGTGCGGCGCCCGAGCCCAAGGGCTGGGAGCCCGACGACGCGCTCCAGCGGGCCGACGAACTGCTGGGGAAAGGCGTCTCGGACGGGGCCCGCGTGACGATGCGGGGGACGGGTTTCCTCAAGGCCGGCATGGAGAAGACCCTGGAGACCGGCGGGGAACGCCCGTACCGCTTCGACATCGCCTGTGACAGCGAGGAGAGTTCACGGGTCACCCTGGTGCTGTCCCGTGAAGGCGGCGCCGGAGACCGGACGTTCGACGTGTCGTGCACCGCCGGCGAGGTCACCCGGCTGAACCTGCCGGCGGGTTCGGCGCTGAACGCGCACATCGACCCCGCCCCGCAGGAGGACTCGCCCCCGGCCGGGGTCGTGTCGTGGCAGCTGGTCGCCGTCGACCCGTCGACGGTCCAGGGCTGCGCGGACGCCCTCGCGGGCTGCCCGGGTTAGCCTTCCGGATCAGGCCGCCCGGCCTGATCCGCAAGACCCGGGCTGAGACGCGGCGGCCCGGCCGGAGGGAACCCCCGGCCGGGCCGCACTCACCCCGTCCGCGGGGTCACGGGTACCGGCGCGGGGTCCACGTCACCCGCGAGCCGTCGGCCCGCTGGGTCACCTGCGTCTGCGAGGAGCCGATCAGCAGGATCGTCCGCATGTCCACCTCGGACGGCTCCAGTTCGCCCAGCGTGACGACGCGCACCGACTGCTCGGGCCCGCCCACGTCCCGGGCCACGACCACCGGGGTCTGCGGCGCGCGCAGCTCCAGCAGCAGCTCCTTCGCCCGGGCCACCTGCCAGGTCCGGCTGCGCGAGCCCGGGTTGTACAGGGCGAGGACCAGGTCGGCGGCGGCCGCCGCCCGCAGCCGCTCCGCGATGACCTCCCACGGCTTGAGCCGGTCGGAGAGCGAGACGGTGGCGTAGTCGTGGCCCAGCGGGGCGCCGGCCGCTGCGGCCGCCGCGTTGGCCGCCGTCACCCCGGGCAGCACCCGTACGGGCACGTCCGCGTACGGGGCCTGCCCGGCCACCTCCAGCACCGCGGTGGCCATGGCGAAGACCCCGGGATCGCCGCCGGAGACCACGGCCACCCGCTTGCCGCGCCGGGCGAGGTCGAGGGCGAACTCGGCGCGCTCGGACTCCACCTTGTTGTCGGAGCCGTGCCGCACCTGGCCGGGCCTGACCGGCACCCGGTCCAGGTACGTGGTGTACCCGACCAGCACCTCGGCATCGGCCAGCGCCCGCTTCGTCTCGGGGGTCAGCCACAGCGGCCCGGCCGGGCCGGTACCGACGACCGCGACCTCGCCGGGCCCGGACGGCACGCTGCCCGGGTTGCCGATCCGGCTGGGCACGACGGCGACGGCGAAGTACGGGACGCTGTCGGGGTCGGTGTCGGCGAGGACCCCGGTCCGCTCGCCCTCCATCGTGGCGCGCTCGACGTAACGGGCCTCGGCGAGCCGTCCGCTGCCCTCCATGGCACGCCGGACGGCGGGGAAGGTGCGGCCGAGCTTCATGACGACCGCCGAGTCGGTGGCGGCGAGTCGGGCGGTGAGCTCCTCCTCGGGCAGGGTGCCGGGCAGGATCGTCAGCACCTCCTCGCCCTCCACGAGCGGGGTGCCGAGGCGGGCGGCGGCGGCGCTGACCGAGGTGACGCCGGGGATGACCTCCGCCTCGTAGCGGTCCGCGAGCCGCTTGTGCATGTGCATGTACGAGCCGTAGAAGAGCGGGTCGCCCTCCGCCAGCACGGCGACGGTCCGGCCCGCGTCCAGGTGCCCGGCCAGGCGGGCGGCGGAGGCCTCGTAGAACTCCTCCATCGCACCCTGGTAGCCGCCCGGGTGGTCGGTGGTCTCGGTGGTGACCGGGTAGACCAGCGGCTCCTCGACGTGGTCGGAGCGCAGGTGCTTCGCGGCGATCGAGCGGGCGATGGAACGGCCGTGGCGGGCGCTGTGGTACGCGACCACGTCCGCCTCGGCGATCACCTCGACGGCCCGCAGGGTCATCAGCGACGGGTCGCCGGGGCCGAGCCCGACCCCGTACAGCTTGCCCTTGGCCCGGTTCTGGTCCTGCCCGCTCATTCTTCCTCGCTCGCGATCGCGTTGACCGCGGCGGCCGCGATGGCGCTGCCGCCGCGCCGGCCGCGCACGATGAGGTGGTCCAGACCCGAGGGGTGGGCGGCGAGGGCGTCCTTGGACTCGGCGGCGCCGATGAAGCCCACGGGCACGCCGATGACGGCGGCGGGGCGCGGGGCGCCCTCCTCGATCATCTCCAGCAGCCGGAACAGCGCGGTCGGGGCGTTGCCGACGGCGATCACGGAGTTCTCCAACAGGCCCCGGTCGCGCCAGACTTCGAGGGCGGCGGCGCTGCGGGTGGTGCCCATCTTCGCGGCGAGCGCGGGCACGGCCGGGTCGGAGAGGGTGCAGATCACCTCGTTGTCGGCGGGCAGCCGCTTGCGGGTGACCCCGCTGGCGACCATCTGCACGTCGCACAGGACCGGCGCGCCGGCGTGCAGCGCGGCGCGGGCCCGCAGGACGACCTCGGGGGTGTAGCCGAGGTCCTGGGGGAGGTCGGTCATGCCACAGGCGTGAATCATGCGCACCGCGACCTGGGCGACCGAGGCGGGCAGCCCGGAGAGGTCCGCCTCGGCGCGGATCGTGGCAAAGGACTGGCGGTAGATCGCGGCGCCGTCCTTCTCGTACTCGAACACGGTGTACTCGCTCATTTCTTCACTGCGGCTTCGGTTGTGGTGGGGGTGGTGCGTGCGGCCGTGAGGGCGGCCGCCAGGTCTGCGTGCGGGAGGGGCCGGCCGTCGAGGGCGTAGCCGTCGGGGGTGGCGACGAGGTCCACCCAGGCCGTACCGCGCGGATGCCCGCACCGGCGGGCGCAGCCCGACCAGTGCACGGGCAGCTCCGCGGCGTTGGCCTGCCCTTGTACGACGGCACGCGCATCGGCGCGTACGTCCGCGAGGGACTTGGCGCAACCGGGCCTGCCCGTGCAGGCGGTGACGGTCCGCCAGGGGCTGTCGGGCCGGACGACGAGGCCGGCCGCCTCGATGCGGGCGACGCCGTCGCCCGCCGCGCGCGGGAGGACGACGCTGCGCCACGGGGTGACGCGCAGCTCCCCCTGCCCGCCGTCGGCGGCCTCGGCGAGGACCCGCCACTGCGCGGAGTCCAGCCGGCCGAGCGGAGGCAGGACGCACAGCCCGCCCGCGCCCGCGCTCCCGGGCCGGGGCGGCTCGGCGTACGGCCACTCCACTTCGGCCACGCGCCCGGCCGCGACCCCCACGTCCGTCAGCCGCAGCGCGAACTCCTCTTCGTCCAGGGTGTGTTCAGGGGGAAGCTCGGCGACCCGCCAGGCCCGGGTCCCGGCCGCCCGGGCCGCGTCGAGGAAGTGCTCGGCGGCGCACAGCGCGGCCCGCGCGGCGTCGACGGCCTCGACCTCGACGGCACCGCCTCCGCTCCCGAGCCGCACGAGGACCCGTCCGTCCGCCTGGCCGAGCAGGGTCACATCGGGGTCGAGCGCGGCCACGTCCCCGCGCCCGTCGTCGACGGCGAACAGGAACCGCCCGGAGAGGTCCGCCGCCCGCGCACTGGCGCACAGCAGCCGGTCGAGTTCCCGGACCCGGTCCACGACTTGGGGCCCGGCCACGGGGGTGGCCACGATGTTGCGCACCCGCTCGTGGCTCGGCGCCGGCAGCAGCCCGGCGCCGTCCAGCAGTTCCGCGAGCCCGGCGCCGCAGCCGTCGGCAAGGCCGCGCAGTTGGACGTTGCCACGGGAGGTGAGTTCCAGGTGCCCGTCGCCGAACCGGTCGGCGGCGTGCCCGAGCGCGAGGGCCTGCCGGGTGGTGAGCAGCCCGCCGGGGATCCGGACGCGCGCGAGGTACCCGTCGTCGGCGGCGTGCAGCCGCAGCGCGCCGGGGCAGGCGTCACCGCGGTCACGTATGACGGGTTCGTCCCGCGATGCGGCGGAAGGTGGCTGGGGCGACATGGCCGCGAGCATACCCACGATTCCCCACCCCCGACCTGTGTCCGTCGCCACCCCGACCAGCCGGATTGGGCCCCACCGGGCAAAAGCCGGCCCCGCCGGCGAGTAAGGCGCGGGGGCACCCCCGGCGGTAGCCGGGGGAGGGTCCGGGGCGGAGCCCCTGGGGGCACCCCCGGCGGTAGCCGGGGCAGGAGCGGAGAAGGGGGGCGGGGACACGCTCCGCGCAACGGCCCCCGCCCCCGGCCTCGTCGTCGGCGAGCAGGACGCGGATCGCCCGGCGTTTGCCGCGGGGCCTCCGGGGCAGAGCCTCCACGGCGAACCGCACGCCACCGCCCCGCACGCCACCGCCCCGCCGGCCACCGCACCGCACCACCGGCAAGCCCCCCACCCCACCTCCCGGCCAGGGAGAAGGCCACCTAAGATGACCTTCCGGCGGACCACTCGGCCCGTCACCGCCGAGGACGGCGACATGGGAGGAAGCCCGGTGAGATTCCGGCGCGGTCCCGCCACTGTGAGCCCCGCGGAGCGATCCGCGGGGTGAGTCAGGAACTCCCGCTGTCCTCACTGCCCGGGGCGCGGAAACCCCGAGGAAGGCCTGCCGCCGCATGATCCTGCTGCTGTCGACGTCCGACACCGATCTGCTCAGCGCCCGCGCCGCGAACACCGCCGGCGGCCCCGTGCCGTACCGGTTCGCGAACCCCTCCCGCCTCCCCCTCGACGACCTCGACGGCCTTCTCGACGGCGTCGGGCTGGTCGTCGTACGCCTCCTCGGCGGCCTGCGCGCCTGGCAGGACGGCCTCGATGTGCTCCTCGCCCCCGGCCAGACCCGCCCGGTGGTGGTCCTGACCGGCGAACAGGCCCCGGACGCCCAGCTGATGGAGGCCTCCACGGTCCCGATCGGCATCGCCGCGGAGGCCCACCGCTATCTCGCGCACGGCGGCCCGGCCAACCTCGACCAGCTGGCGCGCTTCCTCTCCGACACCGTCCTGCTCACCGGCCACGGCTTCGAGCCCCCGGCCGCCTCCCCCACCTGGGGCCCCCTGGAGCGCCCCGCCACGGAGGCCACCGGCCCGCAGGTCGCGGTGCTCTACTACCGCGCCCACCAGATGAGCGGCAACACCGCCTTCGTGCACGCCCTCTGCGACGCCGTCGAGGCCAAGGGCGGCCGCCCCCTGCCCCTCTACGTCTCCTCCCTGCGCACCCCGGAGCCGGAGCTCCTCCAGGCACTGGAGCAGGCCGACGCCATCGTCACCACCGTCCTCGCGGCCGGCGGCACCCGCCCCGCCACCGCCTCGGCGGGCGGGGACGACGAGTCCTGGGACGCGGGCGCCCTGGCCGGGCTCGGCGTGCCGATCCTCCAGGCCCTGTGCCTGACGGGCTCCCGCAGCACCTGGGAGGAGAACGACGAGGGCCTCTCCCCCCTCGACGCCGCCACACAGGTCGCCGTGCCCGAGTTCGACGGCCGCCTGATCACCGTCCCGTTCTCCTTCAAGGAGATCGACGAGGACGGCCTGCCCGCCTACGTGGCCGACGCCGAGCGCGCCTCCCGGGTCGCCGGTATCGCCGTGCGCCACGCCCGCCTGCGCCACATCGAGCGCGCGGACAAGCGGATCGCGCTGGTCCTTTCCGCTTACCCCACCAAGCACTCCCGCATCGGCAACGCGGTCGGCCTCGACACCCCGGCCAGCGCCGTGGAGCTGCTGCGCCGTCTGATCGCCGAGGGCTACGACTTCGGCCCCGCGGAGGAGATCCCGGGTCTGGTCTCCGGCGACGGCGACGAGCTGATCCGCGCCCTGATCGAGGCCGGCGGCCACGACCAGGACTGGCTCACCGAGGAGCAGCTGGCCCGCAACCCCGTCCGCATCCCGGCGGCCGACTACAAGCGCTGGTTCGCCGAGCTCCCCGCCGACCTCCGCGAGAGCGTCGAGGAGCACTGGGGCGAGGCCCCGGGCAACATGTTCGTGGACCGCTCCTCCAACCCCGAGGGCGACATCGTCCTCGCGGCCCTGCGCCGCGGGAACCTCCTCATCCTCATCCAGCCGCCGCGCGGCTTCGGCGAGAACCCGATCGCGATCTACCACGACCCGGACCTGCCGCCCTCGCACCACTACCTGGCCGCGTACCGCTGGATCCAGGCGGCCGCGCAGGACGGCGGCTTCGGCGCCGACGCGATGATCCACCTGGGCAAGCACGGCAACCTGGAGTGGCTGCCCGGCAAGAACGCGGGCCTGTCCGCCTCCTGCTCCCCGGACGCCGCCCTCGGTGACCTGCCCCTGGTCTACCCCTTCCTGGTCAACGACCCGGGCGAGGGCACGCAGGCCAAGCGCCGGGTGCACGCCACCCTGGTCGACCACCTGGTCCCGCCGATGGCGCGCGCCGAGTCGTACGGCGACATCGCCCGCCTGGAGCAGCACCTGGACGAGTACGCGCAGATCAGCGCGATGGACCCGTCCAAGCTCCCGGCGATCCGCGCCCAGATCTGGACCCTGATCCAGGCGGCGAAGCTCGACCACGACCTGGGCCTGGAGGAACGCCCGGACGACGACGGCTTCGACGACTTCCTCCTCCACGTCGACGGCTGGCTGTGCGAGGTCAAGGACGCCCAGATCCGCGACGGCCTGCACGTCCTGGGCGGCGCCCCGACCGGTGAGGCCCGGGTCAACCTGGTCCTCTCCATCCTGCGCGCCCGCCAGATCTGGGGCGGCACCTCCGCCCTGCCCGGCCTGCGCGAGGCCCTCGGCCTCGACGAGTCGGCGGCCACCCGCACCTCGGCCGACGCCGTCGAGGAGACGGCCCGCGCCCTGGTCCAGGCGATGGAGGACGCGGACTGGAACCCGTCGGCGGTCGCCACGGTCGCGGCCGGCCACCCTCAGGCGGTCTCCGACATCCTCACCTTCGCCGCGCACGAGGTCGTCCCCCGCCTGGCCGGCACCACGGACGAGATCGCGCACGTGGTCCGCGCCCTGGACGGCGGCTTCGTCCCGGCCGGCCCGTCCGGCTCCCCCCTGCGTGGCCTGGTCAACGTCCTCCCGACGGGCCGCAACTTCTACTCGGTGGACCCGAAGGCCGTCCCCTCCCGCCTGGCGTGGGAGACGGGCCAGGCCCTGGCCGACTCCCTCCTCACCCGCTACCGCGCGGACCACGACGACGAGTGGCCGGCGTCGGTCGGCCTGTCCCTCTGGGGCACGAGCGCGATGCGCACGGCGGGCGACGACGTCGCCGAGGCCCTGGCCCTCCTCGGCATCCGCCCGGTCTGGGACGAGGCCTCGCGCCGCGTCACGGGCATCGAGGCGATCCCCCTCGCGGAACTGAACCGTCCCCGAATCGACGTCACCCTCCGCATCTCGGGCTTCTTCCGCGACGCGTTCCCGCACGTCATCGGCCTCCTGGACGACGCGGTCCGGCTGGCGGCCTCCCTGGACGAGCCGCACACCGAGAACTTCGTCCGAGCACACGCCCAGGCCGACCTCGCCGCCCACGGCGACGAGCGCAAGGCCACCACCCGCATCTTCGGCTCCCGCCCCGGCACGTACGGCGCGGGCATCCTCCAGCTGATCGACTCCCGCGACTGGCGCACCGACGCCGACCTCGCGGAGGTCTACACCGTCTGGGGCGGCTACGCGTACGGCCGCGGCCTGGAGGGCCGCCCGGCCCGCACCGAGATGGAGACGGCCTACAAGCGCATCACGGTCGCCGCCAAGAACACGGACACCCGCGAGCACGACATCGCGGACTCGGACGACTACTTCCAGTACCACGGCGGCATGGTGGCCACCGTCCGCGCCCTGCGCGGCACGGCCCCCGAGGCCTACATCGGCGACTCCACCCGCCCGGAAACGGTCAAGACCCGCACCCTGGTCGAGGAGACCTCGCGCGTCTTCCGCGCCCGCGTGGTCAACCCCAAGTGGATCGAGGCGATGCGCCGCCACGGCTACAAGGGCGCCTTCGAACTCGCGGCGACGGTCGACTACCTCTTCGGCTACGACGCCACGACGGGCGTGGTCGCGGACTGGATGTACGACAAGCTGACGGAAACCTACGTCCTCGACCCCACCAACCGCGCCTTCCTGGAGGAGGCCAACCCCTGGGCCCTCCACGGCATCGCGGAACGCCTCCTGGAAGCCGAGTCCCGCGGCATGTGGGAGAAGCCGGACCCGCAGATCCTCGAATCCCTCCGCCAGGTCTACCTGGACACGGAGGGCAACCTCGAAGGCGAAGCCGAGTAGGGCACCCGGTTCCACACGGTACGGGCCGGCCTCCCCACCCCCGCGGGGGTGGGGAGGCCGGCCCGTACCCCGTTCGGCCGCTACGCCTTGGCGGTCTGGTTCAGCGCGACGAGCGCCGCCGCCCACCGCGCGAACTTCAGCGTCCCGAAGTCGGCGACGGTCTTCACCCCGAAGGCCTCGTGCAGCAGTTCCCCGTCCTTGTCGGTGACGCCCTTCAGCGCGGCGACGGGCGCGGAGAGGATCTCGGCGAGCGGCTTGTCCTCCCAGGCCTTGTCCAGCACCTTGCTCAGATCGATCGACGACATACGCATTCCCTCCAGAACCGAACACTCCAGACACCGAAAAACCTACACAAACCAGACATCCACCCGAAGCTCCGACACCAGCCCACGACCGCCCCCACAGCACGACCCGAGGCCACGGCATCACGCTAATACGGAGTTTCCATCGAACCCGGAACGGTTCACCAGTACCGCCCGGACCTGGTCGACGGGTGTCTGGCCGGCACCGGCCTGATCACGGACGGCTGACCGACATCACGAATTCAAGTTCAGTACTGAACTTGATTGGGTGATGTCGGAGCCGTTCGCCTGACGGCGGCCGGTCCGCTCCGGTAGCCCTGGACCGGGAGATACGCGCAGGGTGGCGGGTTGACCGACGCCGGGAGGGCCGCGAGGGAGCGGGTCCGGCTGCAGGCCGTGGAATGCTTCGAGGGCGGGCAGA
>NZ_JBIAWQ010000004.1:471071-528187 GCF_042895815.1 Streptomyces sp. NPDC001373 | reverse complement strand
AGAACCCCCGCCCCTTCGCCTGGACGAAGAGCGCCGACGAGATCCTCGAACGCCTGGCCTCATATCTTGATCGAATTCCCGGCGCAGGACACTAGGCGTTCAGCTCGGCCAGGACCCGGAGGGTGTGCGGGTCCGGGGCGGTGACGAGGAGGTCGGTGACCGGGCCCTCGCGCCACGGCTCCAGCCGTTCCGCGATCCGTTCGCGGGGGCCGACCAGCGAGATCTCGTCGGCGAAGGCGTCCGGGACGGCGAGGACCGCCTCCTGTCGGCGACCGGCCAGGAACAGCTCCTGGATCCGCCGGGCCTCGGCCTCGTAGCCCATCCGGGCCATCAGGTCGGCGTGGAAGTTGCGGGCCGCGTGGCCCATGCCGCCGATGTAGAAGCCCAGCATCGCCTTGACCGGGAGCAGCCCCTCGGCGACGTCGTCGCAGACGTGGGCCCGGGCCATCGGCGCGATCATGAACCCCTCGGGGAGGCCGGCCAGGGAGGCCTGGTAGACGTCCGTGCGGGTCGGGGACCAGTACAGCGGCAGCCAGCCGTCGGCGATCCGGACCGTCTGGGCGATGTTCTTCGGCCCCTCCGCCCCCAGCAGCAGCGGGAGGTCCGCGCGCAGCGGGTGGGTGATGGGCTTGAGGGGCTTGCCGAGGCCGGTCCCGTCGTCCCCGCGGTAGGGGTGGGCGTGGAAGCGGCCGTCCAGCGCCACCGGGCCCTCGCGGCGCAGCACCTGGCGCACGACGTCGACGTACTCGCGGGTCGCGGTGAGCGGGCTCGCGGGGAACGGGCGCCCGTACCAGCCCTCCACCACCTGGGGCCCGGACAGCCCCAGGCCCAGCATCATCCGGCCGCCGGAGAGGTGGTCCAGGGTGAGGGCGTGCATGGCGGTGGCGGTGGGGGTGCGGGCGGCCATCTGGGCGATGGCGGTGCCCAGGCGGATGCGGGAGGTGTGTGCGGCGATCCAGGTGAGCGGGGTGAAGGCGTCGGAGCCCCATGCCTCGGCGGTCCACACCGAGTCGTAGCCCAGGCGCTCGGCCTCGGTGGCGAGGCCGAGGTGGGACGGGGCGGGTCCGCGGCCCCAGTAGCCGAGTGCCAGTCCGAGGCGCATGTACGGTCCCCTCCGTGATCGCCGACGATGGATCTGACGCAGCATCAGATCGGGTGTCCGGGCGACTGTAGGGCACGCGGGGCCCGCCGGGAAGGGCGACGGCCCCCCGCCCGTGGGCGGGGGGCCGTCGGTGCGCGGACGCGCGGGAACGCGCGGGGGCCTGCGGGAGGCGTCAGCCGCGCTGGATGCCCGAGGTGTCGTTCAGGACGCCGCGGCGGCCGTCCTGGGTCTGGGCGATCAGCGTGGACGGGCCGCGCTGGTCGACCGCCAGGTACCAGGTGCCCGGGGCGAGCTCCGCGATCGGGGTGGGGGAGCCGTCCTCGGGGAAGAGGGGCCGGGCCACCGGCACCGCGAACCAGAACGGCGTGAAGTCCCCGGCCGGGAAACCGGCACCGGCCGGCTCCTGCGGGGTGCCCCCGTACGGCGGGGCCGGCTGCGGGGTGGCCCCGTAGCCCTGCGGCTGCTGACCGCCCGGGTAGCCGTAGCCGGTGCCGGGCTGGCCCCCGTACGGCTGGGCGGTGACGGGCTTGGGCTCCGGCACCAGCGGGCCGGCCAGCGCGGGGACCTTCGCACCGGCGACGGCCACGCCCGCCAGGGCGAGCGCGGCGAGGAACGCCAGGATGCAGCCGGCGCCCAGGTCGGCCCGCGAGGGGGTGGTGATCAGCGACCACAGGGCGTTCCAGGCGGCGGCCACGGCCAGCACCGTGCCCCAGGCCGTCAGCGGCAGGCCGCCGACCTTGCGGCCCTCGGGCTGGAAGCGGGCGCCGACCAGCAGGCCCGCCGCGACGAAGCCGGTCAGGAAGACGGCCGGGAGGGTCAGCCCGTAGACATCGGTGTCCCACGCACTCGGGAGGTCGGCGCCGGTGACGGAGTAGAAATCGAGGAACGAGGCGATGAACAGCAGTACCGCTGCTCCGATCACCACGCCGTCGCCTCGAGTGAGGGAGCGGATGTTCACGTCTCTGGTGTCCTTCTCGGTCTTGGCAGGGGCGGATCGGGCGCCCCCATGGTACGGAGGTTTCCGCGGCCGAGAGGAACGGGGCGACGGGGCCGCCCCCGCGGGCTACCCGCCGAGGAAGCCGGTGATGCCGTCCGCGATGCCCTGGGCCGCCTTCTGTCGCCACTCCGGACTCGTCAGTTGCGCCGCGTCCTTGTCGTCACGCATGTTGCCGCATTCGATGAACACCTTGGGCCGGGTAGAGAGATTGAGCCCGCCCAGATCGTCACGGACCACCAACCCGGTCCCGCTGCCGAGGTAGTTGGCGGGGGAGGACCCGGTGGTGCGGGCGAAGTTGGAGGCGAGGCGCTCCCCGAGGTCGCGGGAGGGGCCCACGATCTTCGCGGTGTCGGCCGCGCCGCCCTTGACCCGAGCCGGGAGGATGACGTGGAAGCCGCGGTTGCCGGCGGAGGCCCCGTCGGCGTGGACGGAGACGACGGCGTCGGCCGCGGCCTCGTTGCCGATCCGGGCCCGCTCGTCGATGCAGGGGCCCCAGGGGCGCTCGCCGTCGTGGGTGAGGACCACCTTGGCGCCCTTGGCCTCCAGCAGGGTGCGCGCCCGGTGGGCGACGTCGAGGGAGAACTCGGCCTCCATGTAACCGGAGTTGGTGGTGGTTCCGGTGGTGTCGCACTCCTTGCGGTTGGTGCCGATATCCACCTGCCGGTCGATCTCCCGGCCGTGCTTGAAGTTCCCCGTGTTGTGTCCGGGGTCGATGACGACGGTCCGGCCGGTCAGCGGGCCCTTGGCGGGGGCCGCCGCCGGGGCGGCGGCGGGCGGCCTGCTGGGGGAGGCGCTGGGCTTGCCGTCCGCGGCGGCGGCGGGGGAGGCGGCGGCGAGCCGCGCCCCCGCGGGCTGCGGGGCGCCGGAGCCCGGGCCGGACAGCACCTGGGTCAGCACCCAGCCGGCCAGGCAGGTCGGGGCCAGGGCCGCGAGCGCCACCGCGAGGGCGGGCCGGCGCGCGAACCAGGGCCGGTCGGGGCTGACGGAGGAGGCGGACTCGGGCGGCGGGGGGCTGTCGTCGTAGCGCACGTCGCGATGCTAGAACGCCCGGCCGGTACCCTCCCGCACCCTGCGCCATCCGAGGGCGTGGTCCGATAGTCGTTCCGGTGGACCCGCGGAGGCCCGGCCACCGGGTGCCGGAGGCCCCCGTCCGAGGAGCGCCCGGCCGGGAGCGCGGGCCCCGGCCGGCCCCAGGGGGTGTCGTTCGGATCAGGCCGGGCCCGATCCGGACGACACCCCCCTAGATCCCCTCGCCGGTGCGGCGCAGGACGCGGAGGGAGTCGGTCACCGAGACCTCCTCGAAGGCCCCGGAGGCCAGGGCGCGCAGGTAGATCCGGTAGGGGGCCTGGCCGCCGTCGGCCGGGTCGGGGAACACGTCGTGGATGACCAGGGTCCCGCCGACCGCGAGGTGCGGGGCCCAGCCCTCGTAGTCGTTCGTGGCGTGCTCGTCGGTGTGGCCGCCGTCGATGAACACGAGGCCGAGCCGGCCGCCCCAGGCCGCCGCCACCTGGGGGGAGCGGCCGACGATCGCGATGACGTGCTCCTCCAGGCCGGCCCGGTGCAGGGTGCGGCGGAAGGTGGGGAGGGTGTCCATCAGCCCGACCTCCGGGTCCACGACCGTCGGGTCGTGGTACTCCCACCCGGGCTGCTGCTCCTCGCTGCCCCGATGATGATCGACGGTGACGGCGGCGACCCCCGCCTCGCGGGCGGCGTCGGCCAGCAGGATGGTGGAGCGCCCGCAGTACGTGCCGACCTCCAGCAGCGGCAGCCCGAGCGCGGCCGCGGCGGAGGCGGCCTCGTGGAGCGCGAGGCCCTCGCCGACGGGCATGAACCCCTTGGCGGCCTCGAAGGCGGCGAGGGTCTCCGGCTTGGGGGTGGCGGCCATGGCTGGTCCTCCGGCGTGAGCGGGTGCGGTGCGGGTGTGGCGGCCCATGGTGCCCTACCGCCCGGTAGGGCACCATGCCGGGGTCCGTGCCGGGGTCCGTGCCGGGGTCCGTGCCGGGGTCCGTGCCGGGGTCCGTGCCGGGGTCCGTGCCGGGGTTCGCGCCGGGGCCCGTGCCGGGGTTCGCGCCGGCGGCCCCGCGGGGCGGACCGCCGGTTGTCCTCAGTCCAGTTCGTAGTCGAAGGTGTAGGGGACGGACCCCTCGCCCTGCCGGTGGACGAAGCCGCCACTGCCGCGCAGGCCGGCCAACTCGCCCGTGCCCGAACCCGGGACGACCTCGAAGGAGCAGCGGGTCGTCCCGTCCTCCTGGAACGAGCCCCGCTCTTCGAGCACGAAGCCGCCCCTGCGGCCGTCGAGGGTGCCGTCGACGCGTTCCAGGCCGGTGAAGGTGCCGGAGGTCGCCGTCAGGTAGGCGATCGCGTACGTGCAGGTGGTGTCGGCGGCCTCGATGCCGCCGGAGAAGGAGTTGACGACCGAGGCCCGGGCGAGCCGGGGAGGTGCGTCGGCCGGGCCGGTGGCCTGCTCCTCCCACTGGGCGTAGGTGAAGCGGCCGGTGGAGGTGCGCGTGGGCATGGCGGTCCTTTCGGGGCTGCGGGGTGGTTCCCCCGCGGTTCGGGACCAGCCTCCGCCGCGTACCTGACACCCTCTGTCAGGTACGCGGCCACAATGGACCATGCGCGCCGACCGGCTCCTCTCCCTGCTCCTGCTGCTCCAGAACCGCGGCAGGATGACCGCCCCCGAACTCGCCGCGGAGCTGGAGGTGTCCGTCCGCACGGTGTACCGGGACGTGGAGGCGCTCGGTGCGGCCGGCGTGCCGGTCCGCGCCGACCGGGGGCCCGCAGGCGGCTTCCGCCTGATGGACGGCTACCGCACCCGGCTGACCGGCCTCACCGACGCCGAGGCCGGCTCCCTCTTCCTGGCCGGGGCGCCCGGTCCCGCCCGTGACCTCGGCCTGGGCGCGGTGCTGACCACCGCCCGGCTGAAGCTGGAGGCCGCGCTCCCCGCCGCGGGGGCGGACCGGGCCCGGCTCGTCCAGGACCGCTTCCACCTGGACGCCCCGGCCTGGTTCCGGGATGCCGACCCGGTCCCGCACCTGGCGGCGGCGGCCCGGGCGGTGTGGGAGCAGCGGGTGGTGCGGGCGGAGTACCGCCGCTGGTCGGGCGAGCTGCGGCGGCGGGAGCTGCACCCGCTGGGCATCGTCCTCAAGGGGGGCATCTGGTACCTGGTGGCGGGAGCGGACGGGAGCCCGCGCACGTACCGGGTGTCGCGCTTCCTGGCGGTGGAGGAGACGGGCGCGGCCTTCGAGCGGCCGCCCGGCTTCGACCTGGCCGCCCACTGGGAGGCCTCCTCCCGCCGGCTGGAGGCCGCCCTGCACCAGGACACGGCCCGCCTGCGGATCTCCCCGCGCGCCCAGCGGCTGCTGCCCATGCAGTTCGGCACCCCGGGGGCGCGGGCCCTGGAGGGGGCCGGGCCGCCGGACGGGGAGGGCTGGGTGGAGGTGGCACTGCCGGTGGAGTCGCGAGCCGTCGCGGTCGGGGACCTGCTCAGGCTGGGGACGGAGGCGGAGGTGCTCGGCCCACCGGAACTCCGGGCGGCGCTGGCGGAGGCCGTACGGGAGCTGGCGGCCCGGTACACGGAGACGTCCGCCCCCTGACGCCGCAGCGGGCGGACGGTGCGGCCCACGGCCGCGCGGCTGCGGCGCCTTCCCCGAGGGGGCGGCACCGCACGCCGCTCGTGGGTCAGTACTCGATGCAGGTGTCGTTCAGCTTCGAGTTGAACGACCAGTACATCGCGGCGCGGGGCTGGGGGCCGAACGCAGGGGCCGTTTTCGGCCAAGTGCGGGTCACATCCTATGTGGCGATCAGCAACTGGCCCATGTACAGAACCAGTTGAGACGCGACGAGGGAAACCGGCCCGGAGTTCTCGTGGGGGACGCCGCCTCCGGACGGGGCGCCGTGGGGCCCCGTCCCGGTTCCCGGTTCCGCGCCCCGGGTGCGTGTCGAAGAACCGGCGCATCTGACCTTCCGTCAGATTGGAACGTGTTCTACTCTGCCGCGCATGGGCATCGGAATCACGCAGGAGCAGCGGGAGTTGGCCGACGCCGTGCGCGGCTGGGCGGCGCGGGCCGTGCCGGGGGAGGCGGTGCGCAAGGTGCTCGACGCCCCGCCGCGGGCCGGGGTGCGGCCCGACTACTGGGACGCGATGTGCGCGCAGGGGCTGATGACGCCCCACCTGGAGGGCGGGACCCTGCTGGATCTGGCCGTCGTCGTGGAGGAGGCCGCCCGGGCGGCGCTGCCCGGGGCCTTCCTGCCGAGCGCGCTGGCCTCCGTACTCCTGGACCGGGCGGGGGCCGAACCGCTCGCCGGACGCGTCGGGGCGGTCGCCCTCGGGGCCGGCGGGGTCACCGCCGTCGCCGCCGAGGGGGGCGGGTGGCTGCTGGACGGGGTCGCGCCCCCCGTGCTCGGCGCCGCCGAGGCGGAACGGGTGCTGCTCGCCGCCGAGAGCGGGGCCGGCACCCGCTGGTTCGCGGTGGACGCGGGCGCGCTGGAGGTCCGGCCGCACGAGAGCGCCGACCCGACCCGGCCCACCGCCGAGGTGCGGGCGCGCGCCGTGGCGGTCCCGGCCGGCAGACTCCTGGACCTGGACGAGGCCCTGGTGCGCGACCTGGCCTGCGTGCTCTTCGCCGCCGACGCCTGCGGCACCGCCGCCTGGGCGGTCCACACGGCCGCCGAGTACGCCAGGACCCGGGAGCAGTTCGGCAGCCCCATCGGGAGGTTCCAGGGTGTCAAGCACCTGTGCGCCGACATGCTGGTCCGCCTCGAACAGGCCAGCGCCCTCGCCTGGGACGCCGCCAACGCCGCGGACGAGGAGCCCGCGGCCCGCTCGCTCGTCGCCGCCCTGGCCGCCGGCACCGCCCTCGACGCCGCGTACGCATGCGCCAAGGACTGCATCCAGGTCCTCGGCGGCATCGGCTTCACCTGGGAGCACGACGCCCACATCCACCTGCGCCGCGCCCTCGTCGCCCGCCAGCTCCTCGGACCCGGCGACACCCACCGCCTGCGCGCCGTGCGCCTCGCGGCCGCCGGCGCCCGGCGCGAGCTGCGCCTGGAACTCCCCGCGGAGGCCGAGGCCCACCGGGCGCCGGCCCGCGCCGCCATCGGGGCCGCCCGCGGCCTCGACCCGGCCGCCGCCCGCCGGGCCCTCGCGCCCACCGGGTACGCGGCCCCCCACCTCCCGCCTCCGTACGGGCGCGGCGCGGGACCCGCCGAGCAGATCGTGATCCAGCAGGAGCTCAAGGAGGCCGGGGTCAAGGTCGCCGACCTCGGGATCGCCACCTGGATCGTGCCCTCGCTGATCGCCTTCGGCAGCGAGGTGCAGCGCGAGGCCTACGTCCTGCCCACCCTGCGTGGGGACACCACCTGGTGCCAGCTCTTCTCCGAACCGGGCGCCGGCTCCGACCTGGCCTCCCTGCGCACCCGGGCCGAACGGGCTGACGACGGCTCCTGGAGGATCAACGGCCAGAAGGTGTGGACGAGTTCCGCGCACACGGCCGACTTCGGGATCCTGCTCGCCCGGACGGACCCTCAGGCACCCAAGCACCGCGGGCTCGGCTACTTCGTGGTCGACATGAAGAACACCCCGGGGATCGACATCCGGCCCCTGAAGGAGATCACCGGGGACTCCCTCTTCAACGAGGTCTGGTTCGAGGACGTCCTGCTGCCGCCGGACGCCCTGGTCGGCGCCGCCGACGGCGGCTGGAAGGCCGCCCGCAACACCCTCGGCAACGAACGCGTCCACATGGCCGACCAGATGACCTTCGATACTCCCGCCGGGCCTGGCGGCCCGGGGGGTACCCCCAGCCTGGAGGCGCTGATCGCCCGCTCCGCCGGTCTCGACGCCTCCTACGGGGTCCGGATCGGCGCGCTCGCCGCAGAGGCCCACGCCCTCGCCTGCATCGGGCTGCGCACCACCCTCCAGCAGGTGTCCGGGCTGGAGCCGGGCGCGGGCGCCTCCGTACGCAAGCTCGTGCAGACCCCCCACCAGCAGCGGACCGCCGAGCTCGCGCTCGAACTGCTGGGCCCGGCGGGCGCGGTGCGGGAGGGGGCGGGGGAGCGGGCGGTGCACGGGATGCTGATGTCGCGCTGCCTGACCATCGCCGGGGGCACCACACAGGTCCAGCTGAACGTCGTCGCCGAGCGGATCCTCGGCCTTCCCAGGGACTAGGAGTCAGGGCGGATGAAGTCGTACATCGTGGGCGTCGGCATGACGAGGTTCGAGAAGCCGGAGTCGCGGGACTGGCAGTACTGGGACATGGTCGGGGAGGCCGGCGGCGCGGCGCTCGCCGACGCCGGCGTGGACTACGGGCTCGTCGAGCAGGTACCGGTGGGCTACTGCTTCCAGCCCTCCACCGCCGGCCAGCGGGCGGTGTACGAACTGGGCCTGACCGGCGTCCCGGTCTACAACGTCAACAACAACTGCGCGACCGGCTCGACGGCCCTGATGATGGCTCGCCAGTTCGTGCAGGGCGGGATCAGCGACTGCGTGCTCGCGGTCGGCTTCGAGAAGATGAAGCGCGGCGCACTGGGCGGCGGGGCCGACGGCGGGGACTTCAAGACGTCCCCCGTCGCACGGCACTACGGGATCATGGCCGCCGCGCACGGCTTCGAGATGTCCCCGCCCACCGCGCAGATCTTCGGCAACGCCGCCCGCGAGCACATGGAGCGGTACGGGACCACGCCCGCGCAGCTCGCGGCGGTCGGCGCGAAGAACCACCGGCACTCCGCGAACAACCCGAACGCGCAGTTCCAGGACGTCTGCACGGTGGAGGAGGTCCTCGCCGCCAAGGCCATCCACGACCCGCTGACCAAGCTCCAGTGCTCGCCCACCTCCGACGGCGCGGCCGCCGCGCTCGTCGTCTCGGAGCGGTTCGTCGTGGCGCACGGGCTGCATGCCAAGGCTGTCGAGATCGTCGGCCAGGCCATGACCACGGACACCGCGCAGAGCTTCGGCGGCTCCTGCATCGACGTGGTCGGCAAGCCGATGACGGCGGCCGCCGCCCGGCGCGTCTACGAGGACTCCGGGCTCGGCATCGAGGACGTCGACGTCGTCGAGCTGCACGACTGCTTCTCGGTGAACGAGCTGCTGACGTACGAGGCGCTCGGCATGTGCGCGGACGGGGCCTCCGGCAAGCTCGTCGAGAGTGGCGCCACCACCTACGGCGGGCGCTGGGTGGTCAACCCCTCGGGCGGTCTGATCTCCAAGGGCCACCCGCTGGGGGCGACGGGGCTCGCGCAGGCGGCGGAGCTGGTGTGGCAGCTGCGCGGCGAGGCGGGACCGCGGCAGGTCCCCGCCGCCCGGGTGGGCCTGGCCCACAACATCGGGCTCGGCGGGGCGGCGGTGGTGACGCTGCTGCGCAGGGAGGGCTGACGCGGCCCCGCGCGGCCTCCTACGCGGGGACGAGGCCGGGCATCAGCCGCAGCGCGTTCTCCCGGTTGATGCCCCGGCGCTGGCGCACGGTCAGCGCCGGATCGGCGGCCAGGGCGGGGACGGCCAGATCGGCGACCACGCCGGCCGGGCAGGCCGGCCAGTCGCTGCCGAACAGGATCCGGCCGGGGTCCACGGTGGCCAGCAGGGTGCCGGCAGGGGAGAGCGGGCCGGCGGTGTCGTAGTGGAAGCGGTGCATGTGGTCCCGTACCGCCGCGGGGTCCACGGGCGGGTCGAAGGCGTCGGCGAAGGCCTCCATCCGCGTCGCGATCTGCGGGAGGAAGCCCCCGCCGTGCGGCAGGATCACCGACAGGCGGGGGAAGCGGTCGAGGGTCCGGGTGCGGATCATGTTCGCGGCGGCGCGGGTGGTGTCCAGCAGGAAGTCGCACAGGAAGTTCGGCAGCCCGGGCACGCTGGCCGGCCCACCGGGCCCGCCACCCTGGCCACCCTGGCCGCTGGGACCGCCGGGACCGCCGGGGCCACCGGGCCCTCTGCCGGGCCTGCCGCCCGGACCGTCCGGACCGTCCGGTCCTCCGCCCGGACCGCCCGGCCGGCCTCCGGGCGCGTGGCCGGGCCCTTCCCCGCCCGGCCCGCCGGCCGCCACGGTGGGCCGTCCGCCGCCCGGGCCGTCGGGCAGGACGTGCGGGTGCGTGTCCACGATCGCCGCGCGCTCGTCGAGTTCGGCGAAGATCCGGTCGTAGGACGGGTCCCCCAGATAGGTCCCGCGGTAGTTCGCCGTCACGTTCACCCCGACCGCCCCCAGCTCGTCGAGGCCGCGCCGCAGCGTCCAGGAGGAGACCTCCTCCTCGTCGAGGAACAGCGGCGCGTGGAACGCGAAGCGCCCCGGGTGCGCCTCCGCCACCTCGGCCGCCGCCTCCAGCGTGACGGCGACGGCCTCCCGCAGCTGCGCGGAGCTCTCGTAGCGCGCGGGCAGCATCGGCTTGAGCACCGCGAGGGCGATCCCCGCCCGGTCCATCAGGGCCAGCGCCGCATCCGCCTCCCAGCCCGCCCACGACGGCAGCGAACGCGGGCCCACCAGCCCCTGCCGTTCGGCCCAGCGGCGCCAGGCCGGGGCGCAGAAGTGGTGGTGGACGTCGATCACCGCGCGGCTCCCGTCGTCCTCCTGCCCGGTCGCCGCGTCCGGGTGTGCCGCTCCGCCGACGGCCAGGCCGCCCGCACCGTATTCCGGCATGTGCGTATTTCCCTCTCGTCGGCCGTGAACGGAAATCCACCGCACACCCTAGGTCGGCTTGCGAAATCCGCCCGCCGGACATTCCGTCGGGGGAGGTTTCGGCTCCGAACGGGTGTAACGGGTTTCGCCCTCGAACCGGCACGGGAAAGGAGCCGACTGTCAATTCAGGGTTATCCGAAAGGTCTGGGCGCGTGACGACTGAACCGACGACCGCGGCGGGTGACGGTCTCGCGCTGCACGAAGCGGTGGCGGCCGCGACGAAGAGCACGCCGGAATACCGGCAGTGCCCCTATCCGGTCTACCGGACCCTGCGCGAACAGGCCCCCATCGCCCGTCTCACCCCGGGCCACGGCGTGGACACATACCTGGTCACCCGCTACGAGGATGCCCACGCCCTCCTCGCCGACCCCCGCGTCGGCAAGGACATGCACGAGGGCATCGACCTCTACCACGCCCTCTTCGGGGACCTGTGCGAGGCGCTCGACGACAACCTCCTCTTCGCCGACCCGCCCCGCCACACCCGGCTGCGCCACATCGCCAAGACCGCCTTCACCCCGCGCCACATCCACGCGCTGCGCCCGCACATCGAGGAGCTCGCCCACGGGCTGCTCGACCGCTGTCCCACGGACCGGC
Organism: Streptomyces sp. NPDC001373; assembly: GCF_042895815.1. NCBI lineage: Bacteria > Bacillati > Actinomycetota > Actinomycetes > Kitasatosporales > Streptomycetaceae > Streptomyces > Streptomyces sp. NPDC001373. The sequence goes on along the minus strand of NZ_JBIAWQ010000004.1, from coordinate 516,837 downwards.
CCGTCGACCTGATGCAGGCCTTCGCGCTGCCGCTGCCCGTCATGGTCATCTGCGAGCTCCTCGGGATCGTCGGCCAGGAGCGGACCGAGGTCCTGCGCTGGTTCGCCGTCGTGACGCGCTCGCGGTTCAGCAAGGACCTCAAGGGCGACCTGGAGGAGGCCGAGATCTGGCTGCGGGACTACTTCGCCCGGCACATCCACCGCACCCGGCTCCACCCCACGGACGACTTCCTCAGCATGCTGGTGCAGACCCCGCACGAGGAGAAGCCGCTCACCGACGACGAACTCGTGTCGATGATCTGGGTGCTGCTCTTCGCCGGGCACAAGACGACCACCCTCCAGATCGGCAACTGCGTCTTCAGCCTGCTCACCCACCCCGACCAGCTGCGGGCGGTCCAGGAGGACCGGGAACTGCTGCCGCAGGCGATCGAGGAAATGCAGCGTTTCGAGGGCTCGGTGGAAACCTCCACCTTCCGTTACGCGCTGGAGGACGTGGAAATCGGCGGGACGGTCATTCCGAAGGGTGCGGTCGTGCAGATCGCGCTGAACTCGGCCAACCGCGACCCGGAGAAATTCCCCGACCCGGACACCCTGGACTTCACCCGCGAAGGGCTGCAGAGCAGTCATCTCGGATTCGGGTACGGCGCCCATTACTGCCTGGGTGCCCCGCTGGCCCGGCTGGAGCTGGAGATCTGCCTGACGGCGCTGCTCGACCGCTTCCCGGACATGGTCCTGGCCATGCCGACGCCGGCGGAGGGGGACTGGCTCAAGGGTCCCTTCCCGGCCTTCCGCGGGCTGGAGAGGCTGCCCGTCGCCCTGGACCCCTCGCGGACCGTCGACGACTGGACCGCGGGCGGCTGACCGGGGCCCGAGCCCCGAGGGGAACCCTCCGCGACCGGCCGGCGGAGGGCTTCCGTACGCGTAGGGGGCCATCCGCGCCCGTACCCGCCACACCCGCCCCCCGCACGGCGTCAGGGCCGGGCCAGCGCCGGGTCCACCACCGTCTCGCCCGTCGACGCCCGCCGCAGGTAGTCCGCCAGCTCCTCGACCGGCCCGTCCCGCAGGACCAGCCCCGCCGCGCCCGCCGCCAGAACGGCCTCCCGCAGCCCCGGGTGCACCGAGCCCGTGGCCACCAGCACCCGGCACTCGGGGTCCTCCGCCAGCAGGACCGCCACCGATTCCGGGTCCTCGACCAGAGCCACCGCCGGCCGCTCCGTCAGGGAGGGCACCACCTCGATGTCCGGCTGGAGGCCGAGCCGGACCGCGAGCGGGGGGTTGGGCGGGTCCAGCAGGACGCGCAGGGAGCGGGCGGGCCGGTGCGCCAGGGGCATCTCTTCCACCGCCGCAGGCTATCGGCCGGCCCTTCCCGGAACCGGCAACACGCCCCGCAGCACGATCATCTGACGTGCAGTCAGCACTCTTCCCAACCCGAGGGGCGTGCGTTATACATTCCCTCAGCCGCTTCCTAGAACGCGTTCTAGAACCGGCTCCGCATGCGACCTCGGTGCGGCCGACGGTGCGGACGGCCGCGCCGAGGTCTTCCAGAGAGCAGAAGGAGCAGCATCCGAATGCCGATCGATGCCGCCAGGGCCCTCGCCGCCGACCCCCGCCAGGGGGAGATCGAATGGGACCACAAGGACATCCAGCTCTACCACCTCGGCCTCGGAGCCGGCTCGTCCCTGCACGGGCGCAGCCTGGCCACCGACCCCGACGAGCTGCGCTACACCCTGGAGTCCAGGCTCCACGTGCTCCCCAGCTTCGCCACCGTCGCCGGCGCCGGCATGGCCATGCTCGGCGGGCTCGCGGCCCCCGGCATCGAGGTCAACCTGGCGAACGTCCTGCACGGCGGGCACTCCCTGGAGCTGCACCGGCCCATCCCGGTCAAGGGGCGGGCGACCTCCTCCTCCAAGGTCGCCGCCGTCTACGACAAGGGCAAGGCGGCCGTGATCGTGCTGCGCTCCGAGGTCGCCGACGCCGACGGGCCGCTGTGGACCAGCGACGCGCAGATCTTCGTCCGCGGCGAGGGCGGCTTCGGCGGCGAACGCGGGCCCTCCGTGCGCAGCGAGCTGCCCGAGCGCGCCCCCGACCGCACCGAGGAGCGGCCGATCCGGGAGGAGCAGGCGCTGCTCTACCGGCTCTCCGGGGACTGGAACCCGCTGCACGCCGACCCCGAGTTCGCCAAGCTGGCCGGCTTCGACCGGCCGATCCTGCACGGCCTCTGCTCGTACGGGACGACCCTCAAGGCCGTCGTCGACACCGTTCTCGGCGGGGACGTCTCGCGCGTCCGCGCCTATCGCACGCGCTTCGCCGGGATCGTCTTCCCCGGGGAGACCCTGCGCATCCGGATGTGGCAGGAGCCCGGACGCGTCCTGGTCTCGGTGACCGCCGTCGAACGCGACGACGCCCCGGTCCTCGCCGACACCGTCGTCGAGCACGCGTAACCCCAGGCCCACGCCCCAGGCCCACGCCCACGCCCCAGGCACACGCCCCCAAGGAGCCGCACCGTGCGCGCAGCACTGCTCAGCGAGATAGGCCAGGACAAGCTCGAGGTCGTCGACGACATGGAAGCCGTGGGCCTGGGCCCCGGCAAGGTGCGGATCCGCATCAGGGCCACCGGCCTGTGCCACTCCGACCTCTCCGCGATGAGCGGCGTCCTGCCGCAGCCCGCGCCCTTCATCCCCGGCCACGAGGGCTCCGGGGTGATCACCGGCGTCGGTGAGGGGGTCACCGGTCACCAGGAGGGTGACCGGGTGCTCGTCTGCTGGCTGCCGCCGTGCGGACACTGCGCCGCCTGCAAGCGCGGTCAGGGGCACCTGTGCCTGGAGAGCCTGGTCAACGCGGGCATCCCCAACTTCCGCCGGGCCGGCGGGGACATCTTCGGCTTCGCCGCCACCGGCACCTTCGCCGAGGAGATCGTCGTCGCCGCCAACTGCGCCGTCCCGATCCCCGACGACCTGCCCTTCGACATCGCCGCGCTGATCGGCTGCGGGGTCACCACCGGACTCGGCGCGGCCATCAACACCGCCAAGGTGGAGGCGGGTTCCTCCGTCGCCGTCATCGGCTGCGGCGGCGTCGGCATCTCCGTCGTCCAGGGCGCCAGGGTGCAGGGCGCGGCCCAGATCGTCGCCGTCGACCCGGTGGAGTCGCGCCGGGAGGCGGCCCTGCGCTTCGGGGCGTCGGAGGCGGTCGCGCCGGAGGCCTTCGAGGACGCCAAGGCCCGGATCACCTCCGGCGAGGGCTTCGACTACGTCTTCGAGGTCGTCGGCAGGTCGGCGACCGCCCGCACCGCCTACCGGATGACCCGGCGCGGCGGCTCGGTCGTGATCGTCGGCGCGGGCGCCCTCGACGACAACTTCCAGATCGACATGTTCTCGCTGTTCTTCGACGAGAAGAAGATCCTCCCCTCGATGTACGGGGGCGGGGACGTGCTCCGCTCCTACGCGCGCACCATCGCCCTGTGGCGGGCCGGCCGGATCGACCTGGAGGGCCTGATCACGCACCGGGTGCAGCTCGCCGAGATCAACGACGCCCTCGACCAGATGCGCACGGGCACGGCCCTGCGCACCTGCATCGAGATCTGACGCCCCGCCGACCGCCGACCGATCCGTTCTGAGAGGAATCCGGCACATGTCACTGCCACTTGAGGGGCTCAGCGCCATCGTCACCGGCGCCGGACGCGGTCTCGGCCGGGCCGAGGCGCTCGAACTGGCCCGGCTCGGCGCGAGCGTGGTCGTCAACGACTTCGGCCAGAGCGGCCGCGACGGCTCCGGCGAGGCCTCGGCCGCACCGGCGGAGGAGGTCGCCGCCGAGATCCGCGCGGCGGGTGGGCAGGCGGTGGCGCACCTGGGGGACGTGGCCGACTTCGAGCAGGCGCGGGACCTGGTCGGGCTGGCCGTCTCCCGCTTCGGGAAGCTCGACGTCCTGGTCAACAACGCGGGGATCCTGCGCGACCGGATGGTCTTCTCGATGTCGGAGGAGGAGTGGGACTCGGTGATCCGGGTCCACCTCAAGGGCCACTTCAACACCACCCATTTCGCCTCCGCGCACTGGCGGGAGCGCTCCAAGGCCGCGGGCGGCCCGGTGTACGGGCGGATCGTCAACACCTCCTCCGAGGCCTTCCTCGGCGGTTCGGCGGGCCAGCCGAACTACGCGGCGGCCAAGGGCGGCATCGTGGGCCTGACCACCTCGACCGCCCTGGCCCTGGCCAAGTACGGGGTGACGGCCAACGCCATCTGCCCGCGGGCCCGCACCCGGATGACCGAGGACGTCTTCGCCGGCTTCCAGGTCCCGGCGGAGGGCGAGCTCGACCCGCTCGCCCCCGAGCACGTCGCCCCGCTGGTCGGCTACCTCGCCTCGCCCGCCTCGGCGAAGGCGAACGGTCAGCTCCTCGTGGTCCACGGCGGGATCGTCGTCGTCATGGAACGGCCCCGGGTGGCGGCGAAGTTCGACACCTCGAAGGAGGCCTTCACCTTCGAGGAGCTCGACTCCCTCCTCAGCCCGCACTACGACTCCCGCCCGGCGAACGAGACCTTCGCCGCGGCCGAGGTCCTGGGCCTCAAGCACGGCTGAGCCGGGTCCGTCGTCCGCCCGTCGCGGCCCCGGTGCTGCGAACGGGCGGTTCGCCGCGGGGGCGGTCGGCGTGGCGGGTCGCGGGGCGGGGTGCGGCGCGGGGGCTGCGGTTGAGTGGGGGGATCGCCCCCTCCCGTCGCCCCCTCCCCCAGAGGAGCACTCCGCCATGGCCGTTCAGGCGCCCCTCCCCGCCGGCACGATCCTGATCGTCGACTCCGAGGCCCTGGGCTGTTCCGGGGCGGTGTTCCGCGTCGACCCGTCGACCGGTGAGGCGGCACTGTTCGCCCTGGGCGGCGAGCTGCTGGGGGGAACCGACATCGCCGTGGAGTCCGGCGGCGGCATCCTGGTGACCAAGGACCGGCACTTCCCCGGGACCGGCAGTCTGCTGCGCCTCGACCCGAAGACGGGGGACCAGTCCGAGGTCTCCTCCGGCGGGAAGTTCTCCGCACCCCTCGGCGTGGCCGTCGAGGCCGGCGGGAGCGTCCTCGTCGCCGACGGCTCCGCGGGCGGGTTCGGGGCCGTGATCCGCGTCGACCGCACCACGGGCGGGCAGACCGTCCTGTCCCAGGGCGACGGGGCCGCGGCCGACCCGCCGGTGCGGGCGGTGGGGCTGTGCGTGGCTCCCGACGGGTCCGTGCTGGTGGTCGAGCAGAACATGATCGGGGGCGAGGACCTCTCGTCCCGCGTGGTGCGCGTCCACCCGGTCACCGGTGCCCGCACGACGGTCACCTCGGGCGGCGAGCTCCGCAGCCCCACCGGTGTGGTGGTGGACGCCGCGGGTCACATCCTGGTCTCCGACGCCAACGCCTTCCCCGGCTCCGGCGGCGGGGTGATCAAGGTGGATCCGGTGACGGGCGCCCAGACCACCGTGTCCTGCGGCGGCGGCTTCGTCGCCCCCGGGGCGATCGCGATCGAGGCCGACGGCAGCCTGCTGGTGACCGACAGCGCCCCCGGGGGCAGCGGCCGCATCCTGTTCCGCGTGGACCCGGTGACCGGGGCCCAGAAGGTGCTCGCCTCGGGCGGCCAGTTCACCTTTCTGACGGGCGTGGCGGTCGTCCGGTAGGACCGGCGGTCCTCCCCCGCCGCCGGGCCCGGATCAGCCCAGCGGGGCCTGCTGGAGGGGGACCGGGCGGGGCGCCTGCTTCGGCGGCGGGTCCAGGCGGACGGGCGGGGGCGGGGCGGCCGGCTGGCTCAGGGCGACGATCCCGCAGGGGACCCCGGGGACGGTGTACGGGAGCCGCAGCCGCCCCTCCTGCGTCCACAGGCCCGTTCCCAGCCAGCCCGCCGGCGTGGTGAAGCGGAACACGTACCGGTCGGCCGGGCGCCACAGCGCGAGGCCCGTCCCGCCGACGCGCAGCGCGACCCCGCAGGTCTCCGGCATCAGGATCTGGCCCGGCTGCACCGCGAAGGGATGGGCGTCCTCCAGCCGCAGGCACTCCGGGAAGCGGACCGGGCGGGAGCTGCCCAGTACCCCCCAGCCGAGCCGGGGCTCTCCCGGCGCGTCCGAGCGGATCAGCAGCAGCCCGCTGTCGGGGGCGGCCATCAGCAGCCGGTCGTCGCTGTCCTCGGCGATCTGGAGCAGCGGGGTGACCACCCCGCCCCGGAGCAGGTCCACGGCGACGGCCTTGACCCGGCCGTCCTGCTCGCGGTCCAGGGACAGCAGCCGGCCCGAGCGGTCCAGCCAGACCCCGCCGGAGCAGCGGCCCGGGAGCACGGCGGCCCGCCGCGGCCCGCCGGAGCCGTGCCCGGCCACCTGCCAGACGGTGGTCTCCCCGCCCGCCACCGCCAGCGCGTAGGCCGCGCAGCCGTCGGGGGAAGGCGGCAGCAGGCGGACCAGCAGGCCCTCGGCGGCGTCGATCCCGCCGAGCCGCAGCTCCCCCGTGCGGGGGCCGGCGCCGGGGCACGACGGACGGGGCCCCGTGTAGGTGCCCGAGGGGTAGAGCAGGGAGAACGCGTGCCGGTCGGCGACCCGGCGGTGGATCAGGACCCGCCCGTCGGACAGCGGCAGCACCTCGCTGTCGGCCTCCTCCGGCTGCGCGAGCGGCAGCGGCACCGCGTACGGCTCCGGCCCGCCCAGCGTCCAGCGCTCGGGATAGCGGGCCTCGCCCTCCCCGGCCAGCCGCGCGGCGTACGCCCCGTCGGCGGTGATCGTGAGGGGGGCGGTCGTGGTCATCTCGGTGGCACAGACAGTCATCCGGGCCGTCACCTCCGGGGAGGAACCTAGGTTTCGCGCTTCCGGCCGGACAACACGACCTCGCAGGCTTCACACGTACGGGTGGCACCCCCACGATTCTCCGGTGCCGCAGGGGGCGACTGTGCTGTTGATATCGGGGCGATTAGGGGCAGATGTGGTAAGCCTTGCCTCAGGGTGCGACGGCGGCGCCCCGCCGGGGCGCCCGGTCAACCCGTCCGCCCCGCCGGCTTCCTGTCCGCCCCCTGCACGGGGGACAGGATGGGCGGTCGCCACGGACGGTAGCCTTGGCCCGTGCCCTCTCTCTCTGAAGTCATCGCCGCGCTGGACGCTCTGTGGCCCCCCTCGCGGGCCGAGCAGTGGGACGCCGTCGGCACCGTCTGCGGCGACCCCGACGCCGAGGTCACCCGGGTGCTGTTCGCCGTGGACCCCGTCCAGGAGATCGTCGACGAGGCGGTGAAGCTCGGCGCCGACCTGGTCGTCACCCACCACCCCCTCTACCTGCGCGGCACCACCACCGTCGAGGCGGGCACCTTCAAGGGCCGCGTCGTGCACACGCTGATCAAGAACGACATCGCGCTGCACGTCGCCCACACCAACGCCGACACCGCCGACCCCGGGGTCTCCGACGCCCTCGCCGGCGCCCTCGACCTGCGCGTCACCGGTCCGCTCGTGCCCGACCCGACCGACCCGTCCGGCCGCCGCGGCCTCGGCCGGATCTGCGAGCTGGACCACCCCGAGACCCTGCGCGAGTTCACCGCCCGCGCCGCCGCCCGGCTCCCGCGCACCGCCCAGGGCATCCGCGCCGCCGGCGACCCCGACGCGCTGATCCGCACCGTCGCCGTCAGCGGCGGCTCCGGCGACAGCCTCTTCGCGCAGGTCCGCGCCGCCGGCGTGGACGCCTTCCTCACCGCCGACCTGCGCCACCACCCGGCGTCCGAGGCCCGCGAGCAGAGCCCGCTGGCCCTCGTCGACGCCGCCCACTGGGCCACGGAGTGGCCCTGGTGCGAGCAGGCCGCGGCCGAGCTCGACGCCGTCTCCGAGCGCCACGGCTGGGGTCTTCGGACCCATGTCTCGCGCACGGTCACCGACCCCTGGACGGCGCACGCGCCGTCCGAAACCACCCCTTCTAGTGTCTCTGGAGCCCCCAACTGAACGCCGAGCCCGCCGACCAGATCCGACTCCTCGACATCCAGGCCCTGGACGTCCGGCTGTCTCAGCTGGCCCACAAGCGCAAGTCGCTGCCCGAGCACGCAGAGGTCGACTCCCTGACCAAGGACCTCAGCCAGCAGCGCGACCTGCTCGTCGCCGCGCAGACGCAGGCCAGCGACGCCGCCCGCGAGCAGACCAAGGCGGAGCAGGACGTCGACCAGGTCCGCCAGCGCGCGGCCCGCGACCAGCAGCGCCTGGAGTCGGGCGCCGGCATCTCGGCCAAGGACCTGGCCAACCTCCAGAGCGAGGTCGCCTCGCTCGCCAAGCGGCAGGCCGATCTGGAGGACGTCGTCCTGGAGGTCATGGAGCGCCTGGAGGGCGCCCAGGAGCGCGTCACCGGGATCACCGAGCGCGTCGCCGCGCTGGAGTCCAAGCTGTCCGACGCCACCGCCCGCCGCGACGCCGCCACCGGCGAGCTCGACGCCGAGGCCGCGAAGGTCACCAAGGACCGCGAGGTCATCGTCGGCTCCATGCCGGCGGACCTGATGGCCCTGTACGAGAAGATCCGCGTCAAGCAGGGCGGCGTCGGCGCCGCGCGCCTGTACCAGCGCCGCTGCGAGGGCTGCCGCCTGGAGCTCGACATGGCCGAGGTCAACGAGATCAAGGCCGCCGCCCGCGACCAGGTCGTTCGCCACGACAACTGCGGCCGCATCCTGGTCCGTACGGCGGACTCGGGTATCTGATGCCGCGCTTCGTCGTGGAGGCCGACGGCGGTTCCCGGGGCAACCCGGGCCCCGCCGGCTACGGCGCGGTCGTCCTGGACCCGGCCACGGGGGAGACCCTGGCCGAGCGCGCCGAGTTCATCGGCATCGCGACGAACAACGTCGCCGAGTACCGGGGGCTGATCGCGGGGCTGAAGGCCGCCCGTGAGCTGGCCCCCGACGCGGTGGTCCGGGTCCGGATGGACTCCAAGCTCGTCGTGGAGCAGATGTCGGGCCGCTGGAAGATCAAGCACCCCGACATGAAGCCGCTGGCGGCGGAGGCCGCGGCGGTCCTGCCGCGCGGGCAGATCACCTACGAGTGGATCCCGCGCGAGCGGAACAGGCACGCGGACCGCCTCGCCAACGAGGCGATGGACGCGGGCCGCCGCGGGAAGCAGTGGGAACCCTCCGCGTCCACGGCCGACCTCGCCCCGGCCGGCCCCCCGGGCGACGCGGCCAAGGGCGCGGCCGCGGTCCGGGCCGCCCTGGCCTCCGGCGGTGGTACGAGGCCGGGCGCCCCCGCCGACTCCGCCGCCGCGGCGGGAGCCCGCACGACCCCGCCCGCCGCCGCCACGACCGCCGGTGCGGCCACGACCGCCGGCGCGGCCGCCGGGGTGCCCGGCGGGGCGCGGCGCACCGGCGAGGCCGCCTCCGACCCGCACGGGACCGAGGCCGCCGCTCACGGCACCGCTGCCGCCGACCTGCGCGCCGCGCGGAGCGCGGCAGCGCCGGAGCCGGGGACCCTCTTCGGCGAGGCCGAGGCCCTGGCTCCGGCCCCGACAGCCGTGCCCGCCTCCGGCGCCGCCCCGGCCGCCGGGGGAGCCCCCGCGCGGCTGGGCCAGGCCCCGGACGCCGCTGGAGCCCCCGCCCCGGTGGGGCAGGCTCCGGAGACCGCCGGAGGCACCGGCACCGGCTGGGGCGGGCCCGACATGGGGGCACCGGCCACCTTCGTGCTGCTGCGGCACGGGGAGACCGCCCTGACCCCGCAGAAGCGGTTCTCCGGCAGCGGGGGCACCGACCCGGAGCTGTCCCCGGCCGGCCGGCGGCAGGCCGCCGCCGTCGCCGGGGCGCTGGCCGCGCGGGGCACCGTGCAAGCCGTCGTCAGCTCGCCGCTGCGCCGCTGCCGCGAGACCGCCCAGGCCGTCGCCGACCGCCTCGGGCTGCCGGTCACCGTGGAAGAGGGCCTGCGCGAGACGGACTTCGGCGCCTGGGAGGGCCTGACCTTCGCAGAGGTGCGGGAGCGCTTCCCGGACGACCTCCAGGCCTGGCTGGACTCCCCGAAGGCCGCCCCCACGGGCGGCGGGGAGAGCTTCGCGGCCGTCACCCGCCGGGTCTCGGCCACCCGGGACCGGCTGCTGTCCGCGTACGCGGGCCGCACGGTGCTGCTGGTCACGCACGTGACCCCGGTCAAGACGCTGGTCCGGCTCGCCCTGGGGGCCCCGCCGGAGTCCCTGTTCAAGATGGAGCTCTCCGCGGCCTCCCTCTCGGCGGTGGCCTACTACGCCGACGGCAACGCCTCGGTCCGGCTCCTCAACGACACCTCGCACCTGCGGTAGGACGGCCCCCCGGAAGGCCGCCGCCCCCGGGGTTCCGGGGGCGGGGGCCCGGCCGTCCACCGCGCCGGGGTCAGGGGGCGGGCCTGAGCCGGCCGAGTTCCTCGACGGCCCGGCCCAGGGCGCGGGCCATGTTGTGGGCGTCCGCCTCGGCGGACCGGGCCCTGGCGCTCGCCGCCCGGGCCACCTGCCGGGGCAGCCGCCGCTCCTCGTCCGCGGTGTCCCAGTCGGTGTCGTGCCGCTCGACGTGCTGGGCCAGGTGTCGCAGCGCGTCTTCGAGGTGCTGCGCGAGGGCGAGCAGGCTCCCGGTCACGGAGGCGAGGTCGGCGTGGTTCGCGTAGGCGTCGCGCGGGTCGGAGGTCGCTGCGGCGAGGTCGCGTATGTGGGCGGCGGCGCAGGCGGCGAGAGCGGGGTGATCCGTCATGGATGCGAGGGTGCCCCATCGCGCGCCCCTCCGAGGGGCGTTCGCGGTACTCCGGACGGAGCGGGAACAACAGACGAGCCGGCCTGTACGCCGGGTTCTGTCGCCCGGAGACCTCGCGGTCGCCGGGGAGACGGCCATCCATCTAGGACCGGCGTTGCCGCCGGCCTCGTGCGGTCTACCCGCGAACTCGGGCGGGCAGCCCTCAAGCGTTCGCGCAGACCCGTCCGGGGACGGATCCTCTTGACCTTGCTCCAGGTGGGGTTTACCTAGCCGCCTGAGTCACCTCAGGCGCTGGTGGTCTCTTACACCACCGTTTCACCCTTACCGGGGACCGAGGTCCCCGGCGGTCTGTTTTCTGTGGCACTGTCCCGCGGGTCACCCCGGGTGGGCGTTACCCACCACCCTGCCCTGTGGAGCCCGGACGTTCCTCGGCGGGATCCGTGGACCCCGACGCGGCCGCCCGGCCGACTCGTCTGTCGTGCCGACCATGCTACCGGCTGCCGGGAGCGGCTTGACCTTGCCGTGTCCCGGAGCCGGTGCGCCGGCCGCTGCTGCACGAGCTGCGGGCCTGCCCGTCCCCCGGCCCGCCGTGCACCGGCTGGTGCCGATGGCCCTCGCGCCCTGGTCACGGCCCTGCGGCAGACGGCCGCGTAGGCCGTGCCGGGACGTGCCGTGCCTGGGCCGGCGCGAAGAGGATCTTGGCCGTGCCCGGGTCGGCCCGGGTCAGGCGCACCCGGATGCGGTCGCCGAGGGGCAGGGGGCCGGCCGGGGACTCGGCGCGGCCCACCACCGCCGGATCCTCCAGGTGGACAGTCCCGATCCGTGGGTCCCGCTCCTCCACGTCGATGACCGTCGCCTCGAAGGTCTCCCCGACGCGGTCCCTGAGCACGGCCGCCTCGACCAGGTCCACGCACTCGCGCTCCACGGAGTTGGCCAGCCGGGCCCCCTCCTGCATCTCCCGCGGCAGCGCCGCCAGCGCCTCCGCCGCCCACACGGGCGCCGCCGCCCCCGCCGCCGCGGCCAGGCACAGCTCTCCGGCGTAGCGGTCGGCCAGCCGCCGCAGCGGGGCGGTGCAGTGCGTGTACGGCGCCGCGACCGCCGCGTGGACGGCGGGGTCGGGCCGCTCGCCGCCGGTGAACACCGTGTATCCGGCGCCGCGCAGCAGGGCCGTGCACTCCTGGAGGAACGCGGCGTGCGCCGGGAGGCGCGGGTCCAGGGACCGCACCAGCGCGGCGTACGGGACGTGGTGCGGCCAGTCGATCCGCAGGGCCTTCGCGGCCCGGCGCAGCCGCCCCACCGCGCCGTCGGGGGCGGGCGGCAGGGTCCGCAGGATCCCGGTCCCGGAGGCCAGCATCAGGTCGGCGGCGGCCATGCCCGTCATCAGGGAGACCTGGGCGTTCCAGCCGTCGGCCGGCAGCGGGGCCCGGTAGGCCAAGCGGTACGAGCCGTCCTGCGCCACGACCTCCTGCTCGGGGACGTTCAGGGAGATCCCGCCGCGCTCGGTCTCCAGGGCCTCGCGCAGGGTCCCGATGTCCTTCAGCAGCGCCAGGGCGGGTTCGGCGGTGCCGGTGTCGACGGCCTTCTGGACCCCCTCGTAGTCGAGCCGGGCCCGGCTGCGGACCAGGGCGCGGCGGACGTCCGTGCCCTCCACCCGCCCGTCGGAGTCCAGGTCGAGCCGCCACAGCAGGGCCGGCCGGGTCCGGTCCGGCAGCAGGCTGGCCGCGCCCTCGGAGAGCACGGGCGGGTGCAGCGGTACCCGGAGGTCGGGGAAGTAGAGGGTGGTGACCCTGCGGTGGGCCTCCGCGTCGAGGGCGCCGCCGGGGGTGACGAAGGCGGCGACGTCGGCGACGGCGTAGTGGACGCGGTAGCCGCCGCCGGACCGTCTCTCCAGGTGCATGGCCTGGTCGAGGTCCACGGAGCCCGGCGGGTCGATGGTGAAGAGGGGGATGCCGGTGGCGTCCTCGGCGGGCGGCGGGGGAGCGGCGGCGGCCCGTTCGGCCTCGGCGAGCACCTCCGCCGGGAACGCGCCGGGCACGTCCAGCCGCGTCCGCAGTCCCCGCAGCGCGGCGCCCAGGGCGGCACCGTCCGCACCGGCCATGTGCATGTGACGGCGTGGCATGGACCGAGCGTATGTCCTGCCCGGGAGATCTTCTCGGCGGCGGCGCGCCGGGCCGCCCGGGGCGGGGCCCGGCCTGCGGGTGTCCGGAATGCCGTGCCGGGGTCCGCTCACCGGAACACGGCGCGGAAACGGCCGCGCACGACGGCGTGAAACCTCCTGGAACGCGGCGCCCGGCCGGGGCGCAATGTGGGGGGGCGGATCGCCCGAACCCACCGGAACCGATCGGAACTCATTCACGGGGCGGCGCATGTTGTTGCGGATTCACTTCACGGGAGCCGACCTGGCGCGCACGAGCGTGGCCAGCCGGCCGGACCCGCTGTGGGAGACGGTGCTGAGCCTGCGCATGCTCCAGCACCGCAGCGGGAACCCGGCGGCGGAGGCGTGGGGCCGCGCGGTCCTGGCCCGGCAGGCCGACAGCCTGCGGATCCTCCTGCCCCTGGTGCGTCCCCTCGGCTACTTCCCCGACTTCCTCACCCCCTCCGACGGGTCCCCGGAGATCGAGCAGGGCCTCGACGCCCTGACCGCCACCCCCGCCCGCCACCTGCGCGGCGACCTGGAGGTCCTCGGGGCCGGCGGCGCCCTCCCGCCCTGGACGCGGGACCTCGCCGCGGGCCGCCCCGACGCGCTGCGGGACCTCGCCGCAGCCCTGCGCGGCTACCACGCGGCGGCGGTGGCGCCGCTGGAGCAGACGATGCGGACGACGGTCCGGGCGGAGTACGCGGCGCAGGCGAAGACGGCCGCCGAATCGGGGATCGAGGGCGTCCTGTCGGGGCTGGGGCCGGGCACGCGGTGGAAGCCGCCGGTGCTGGAGGTCCAGTACCCGGTGGACCAGGAACTCCACCTCAACGGACGGGGCCTGCTCCTGGTCCCCACCCTGTTCCGCGCCCGCACCCCCGTGTCGCTCCTCGACCCCGAACTCCCGCCCGTGCTCACCTATCCCGCCCGGCGCACCCGCGCCCCGGGCGACTCGGCCGGGCGCAAGCTCGTGCCGTTGATCGGGCGGACCCGTTCGGAGATCCTTCACCACACCTGCGAGGGCTCCCGCAGCACCTCGGAACTCGCCCGGCTCGTGGGGATGTCGCAGGCCTCGGTGAGCCACCACACGTCCGTGCTGCGCGCGGCGGGCCTGATCAGCTCGACCCGGCACCGGAACTCGGTCCTGCACACGGCGACCTCGCTGGGCTCCCTCCTACTGGGCGGGTGAGGAGGTGTCCAGGTCTTTCGAACCTCCTCGAAACAGCTGGACGCGGACCGGCGGCGCGCCGGACAGTCGTCCTGCACCACAGCAGGGAAGGGCGACACGGCACCGCCCGCCACGACCCCCCACCGGCGGCCACGGCCCGCCCCCGGCCCCGGCGGCCGGGGGCGCCGCCGTGGCCGTTCGCCCGTGACCTGGCCGGCGGCGGGACGTCTACCCTGGTCGGGGGCCGCACCCCCGCGTCGTGCCATCGATAGGAGAACCACCGTGCTCGTGCTGCTGCCGCCCTCCGAGGGAAAGGCCGCCGGCGGCTCCGGCGCACCGCTCGACCCGGCGTCGCTGTCGCTGCCCGGGCTGGCCGGGGCGCGGGCGGCCGTGCTGGAGGAGCTGGCCGAGCTGTGTGCGGGGGACGAGCTCAAGGCGCGCGAGGTGCTGGGTCTGAGCGAGGGCCTGCGGGGCGAGGTCGCGAAGAACGCCGCGCTGCGGTCGGCGGCGGCCCGGCCCGCGGGGGAGATCTACACCGGGGTGCTGTACGACGCCCTGGACCTGGCGGGACTGTCCGCGTCGGCGCGGGCGACGGCCGAGCGGACGCTGCTGGTGTTCTCGGGGCTGTGGGGCGCGGTGCGGGTGACCGACCGGATCCCCTCGTACCGGTGCTCGATGGGTGTGAAGCTGCCGGCGCTGGGCGCGCTGGGCGCGTACTGGCGCACGCCGATGTCCCAGGTGATGCCGGAGGCGGCGGGGGACGGGCTGGTGCTGGACCTGCGCTCGTCGGCGTACGCGTCGGCGTGGAAGCCGAAGGGGGAGACGGCGGGGCGCACGGCCACGGTGCGGGTGCTGCACGCGCAGATGGTGGACGGGGTGGAGAAGCGGTCGGTGGTGAGCCACTTCAACAAGGCCACGAAGGGCCGTCTGGTCCGGGACCTGCTCCTGGCCGGAGCCGAGCCGGAGGGTCCGGCGGAGCTGGTCGCCGCGCTGCGGGACCTCGGGTACGTGGTGGAGGCCGAGGCCCCGGCGAAGGCGGGCAGGGCCTGGTCCCTGGACGTGGTGGTCAGCCGGATCCACTGACCGGGCCGGTGCTGCGCGGGGGACGGCCCCCGCGCAGCGGGTGGTCAGCGGCCCAGGGGCCAGGCGACCGCCGACGGGGTCTGGTCCGCCGCGCCCGCGTACTGGGCGCAGGCGTCCGTGAGGGTCTCCAGCAGGGTCAGGGGGTCCGGGAGCGGCCGGCTCACGTCGCGTACCCAGGTCACGGAGAAGTCGCCGGGGAGCGCGGCCGGGGGCAGCAGGACGTAGCTGCCGCGGCAGTGCCAGCGCAGGCCCGGGTGTTCGTCCATGGTCTCGGGGTGGCAGTCCAGCTCGCAGGGCCACCACTCGTCCTCGTCCTCGGGCGTGCCGCGGGTGGCCGTGAAGAAGAGCATCCGGGCGTGGTCGCCCGTACCGCCCGACTCCGCGACCGGGCCGACCTCGACACCGGCGGCGAGGAGGCGCTCCAGGGCGCTGCGGCCGGCTTCGAGGGGGACGTCCAGGACGTCGTGGACCATGCCGGTCGCGGTGATGAAGTTGGCCTGGGGCTGGGTGCGGGCCCAGCGCTCGATCTGGGCGCGGTCGGTGGTCGACTGGGTCTGCCAGGCGAAGGAGACCGGGTGCCGGGCCGGCGTGGGACAGCCGATGCGGTCGCACGAACAGCGGTAGCCGACGGGATGGGCGGCGGGGGCGACCGGGAGCTTGGCCGCGGCGACGGCCAGGAGCAGCGCTTCGCGTTCCCGGCCGGGGTCCTCGGGAGCGGGTTTCGAGCGGCGGCGCAGCCACTGGGAAATCCTGCTCTGCTCGCCGCGTTTGACGCGGCCGGACTCAGACCCCATCTATCCCCTACCTCACCGTTGCCCCGGCAGACCATTCCATGGTCCCACCATCCCGGGGGCCCGGTGACCGCACCCCCCGACCGGGATCCCGGGCCCCCTTCCCCGATAACGTCTCAATCCGGCCATATCTTCTCGGCCTTGCCGGGGTCGCCGGGTGTCCGGCTATCGGACGGTGACTTTTGCCACGCCGCCCAGCACGGCGTCGACGAGCGCGTCCGCGAAGGCGTGCGTCACCGGAGCCGTCCGCATCAGCCACCGGTACGTCAGCGGCCCCACCAGCATCTCCACCACCAGCCGGACGTCGGCGTCCGCCGCGAGCTGCCCGGCCTCCTGCCCCGCCCGCAACCGTGCCTCGTACAGGGCGAGCTGCGGTTCCAGCAGCTGTTCGGTGAAGCGCGCGGCCAGGTCGGGGTCGGTCGCCCCGGCCGCCGTCAGGGCGCGCGCGGGGGCCTCGTACCGGGGGTCGCCGAACTCGTCCACCGTGGCCCGCAGGACGGTCTTCAGGTCGGCCGCCAGGTCGCCCGTGTCGGGAAAGCCGGCCCAGCCGGAGTCCGCCCAGGCCTCGCCGGACAGCGCCAGCGAGGCGTCCAGCAGGACGGCGGCCTTGGAGGGCCACCAGCGGTAGATGGTCTGCTTGCCGACGCCCGCGCGGGCCGCGATGGCCTCGATGGTCAGCTTGCCGTAGCCGACCTCCCCGACGAGGGCGAGGGCGGCGTCGAGGATGGCTCGCCGGGAGCGTTCGCTGCGGCGGCTGGAGTCCGGAGGCTTGCTCATCGGCCCAACGTACCAACCCGGCCGAGACGTCTCGTCTCCCGGCCGTTGTGGTAAATCACCCGATCGGTTCACTGTGCGGCCGCACCCTGAGGGGGGACGATTCTCTCCGTACACACCCGTACCGTGAGTCCGCAGTCGTGAGGAGCCTTCTTTGCGCAGAGACGCCACACCCCGGCGCTACCTGATGTGCGCACCCGCACACTTCAGGGTCACGTACTCGATCAACCCGTGGATGGACCCCACGAAACCGGTGGACCTGCCCCTCGCACTCGCCCAGTGGGAGGACCTGCGGGACCGTTACCTCTCCCTGGGGCACACCGTCGAGACCCTGGAGCCGCACCCGGACCTGCCCGACATGGTCTTCGCCGCGAACGGTGCCCTCGTCGTCGACGGCCGGGTCCTCGGCGCCCGCTTCGCCTACCCGGAACGCACCGCCGAGGCGGAGATCCACCTCGACTGGTTCCGCGCCAACGGCTTCACCGACATCCACGAGCCCTCGCACGTCAACGAGGGCGAGGGCGACTTCGCCGTCACCGCCGGCTTCATCCTCGCGGGCCGGGGCTTCCGCTCCAGCCCGCTCTCGCACGACGAGGCGCAGGAGTTCTTCGGCCGCCCCGTCATCGGCCTCGACCTGGTGGACCCGCGCTACTACCACCTGGACACGGCGCTGTGCGTGCTCGACGGCGACGAGATCATGTACCACCCGCCCGCCTTCTCCCCGGGCAGTCAGGCGGTGCTGCGCCGGCTCTTCCCGGACGCCCTGCTCGTGGACGCCCCGGACGCCGCCGCCTTCGGCCTGAACTCGGTCTCGGACGGCCGGCACGTGCTGCTGCCGCAGGCCGCGACCGGGCTGCTGGCGCCGCTGCGCGAGCGCGGCTTCGAGCCGGTCCCGATGGACCTGGGGGAGCTGCTCAAGGGCGGCGGCAGCGTGAAGTGCTGCACCCAGGAGCTGCGGCCCTAGGCGCGCCGCCCGCGGAGCCGCGGCCGGCCTAGAGGTCCCCGTCCGGGTCGGCGGGGGGCCACTGCTCGCCCCACTCGACGTCCCGGGCCGCCTTGTAGAGGCCGCCGTGGCGCTTGGTGACGGTGGCCCGGCCCAGCCCCGTCTCCTCGGGACCGCACAGGTCCAGCAGGACGAGCCCCTTCCGGATCTGCGGCCTCCGGGTGATCCGGGAGGGGACCGGCGTCGCGGGGAAGCGGGTCGCGGCGACGTAGCTGAACTTCTCGTCCTCGTAGGGGAGCGAGCCGCCCTTGACCTGCCGGTGCAGGGAGGAGCGGCTGACCCGCGCCGAGAAGTGGCACCAGTCCTGCCCGACCTCGATGGGGCAGGCCCCGTCGTGCGGGCAGGGCGCGGCGACCTTCAGCCCGGCGGCGATCAGCTGGTCGCGGGCCTCGCGGATGCGCAGGTACCCCTCGGGCGTGCCCGGTTCGATCAGGACGACGGCCCGGCCGGCGCGGGCCGCCTCGGCGACGACCGCCCGGCGGGCCTGCCCGGTCAGCTCGCCCAGCACGTACGAGACGGTGACCAGGTCCGCGTCGGGCAGGGCGGTCCCGGTCCCGATGACGGCCCGCCGCCACTCGGCCGCGCGCAGGGTGCCGGAGGAGGAGCGGCCGGCCAGTTCCCTGCCGAGGGCCAGGGCCGGCTCCGCCCAGTCCAGGACGGTGGTCGTGCGCGGCCCCTCCCAGGTGGCGTCCACCGCCCAGGTCGCCGCTCCGGTCCCGCCGCCCACGTCCACGTGCGAGCCCGGCACCCACTCCGGTGCGGCCTGCGCCAGCCCGTCCAGCGCGGAGCGCACGGCCTCGAAGGTGGCCGGCATCCGGTACGCCGCGTACGCGGCGACGTCGGAGCGGTCGCGCAGCACGGGGGCGTCGGTCGGGGTGGTGCCCCGGTAGTTGGCGATGAGCCGCTCGACGGCGGCCGCCGCCTGCTTCTGCGGGAGTCCGTCGAGCAGCCCGCCGAGGGCGCTGCGGAGGGTTTCGGCGGTGGTGGGGGCGGTGGCGTTCACCAGCGAAGTTTACGGCGCGGCCCGCTCGGCCGGTGCGGCCATGGGCTCCCGCTCCCGCCAGGGGCGGCACAGGGCCAGGAAGCAGGCGGCCGCCAGCAGCGAGCAGCTCAGCTGGACCAGGGCCATCGGCACGGCCGTCTGCTCGCCCGCGATCCCGACCAGCGGGGAGGCCACCGCGCCGACGAGGAAGGAGGAGGTGCCGAGCAGGGCGGACGCCGATCCTGCGGCGTGCGGCGTGCGCATCAGGGCCTGCGCGTTGGTGTTCGGCAGGACCAGGCCCATCGCCGACATCAGCACGAACAGCGCGGCGGCGACGGGGACCAGCCCGGCCTTCCCGAACACCCCGGTGGACATCAGCAGCAGGGCCACCGAGGCGGTGGTGAGCACGGCGATGCCGACCGCGAGGACCTTGTCCAGGCTGACCCGGCCGACCAGCAGCTTGCCGTTGACCTGGCCGACCACGATCAGACCGACGGAGTTGAGGCCGAAGAGCAGGCTGAACGCCTGCGGGGAGGCGCCGTAGATCTCCTGCACGACGAAGGGCGAGGCGGAGATGTACGAGAAGAGCACCGCGAAGGCGAAGCCGCCCGCCAGGGTGTACCCGGCGAAGACCCGGTCGGCGAGCAGCCCCCGCATGGTCCGCAGCGCGGCGCCCACGCCGCCGGTCTGCCGCCGCTCGGGCGGCAGCGTCTCGCCGAGCCCGCGCCACACCACCAGGGTCAGCGCCAGGCCGACGGCTGTCAGGACGACGAAGACCCCGCGCCAGTCCGCGAACCGGAGCACCTGGCCGCCGATCAGCGGGGCGACGATCGGGGCGGTGCCGGATATCAGCATCAGGGTGGAGAAGAAGCGGGCCATCTCGACCCCGTCGTACAGGTCGCGGACGACGGCCCGGGCGATGACGATGGCCGCCGAGCCGGCCAGCCCCTGGAGCAGCCGGAAGCCGATCAGCAGTTCGGCGGAGGGGGCGAGGGCGCATATCGCGGTGGCGAGGACGTAGACCGCCATCCCGGTCAGCAGGGGCCGGCGCCGCCCCCACTTGTCGCTCATGGGCCCGACGACCAGCTGTCCGAGGGCCATGCCGGCGAGGCAGGAGGTGAGGGTGAGCTGGATGGTCGCGGCCGGGCTGTGCAGGGCGGCGGTGACCTCCGGCAGGGCCGGGAGGTACATGTCCATGGACAGCGGGGGGAGAGCGGTCAGGCCGCCCAGGATGAAGGTGACCAGCAGGCCGGTACGGCGCGCGGCCGCCAGGGGGGCTGTGGGAGGGGCGGTGGCGGGTGAGGGGTCGTGCTCGTGCGACGGGGCCGCCGAGGGGCCTCTCTCCGACATACGGAACTCCAGTCTTTTCATCTGCTTTATGCGCCCCTGACCGACCCATGCTCTCAGCTGTCGGAACGTTCCGGGCCGGATGTCCGCTGTGACGTACTCTGCGGCCCCATGAGCGCACGTGGGAACAAGATCGCTGTAGTGACCGGCGCCGGATCCGGGATCGGCCGCTCCGTGGCCCTCGCCCTCGCCGGGGCCGGCTGGTCGGTGGCCGTGGCCGGGCGCCGCACCGAGCCCCTGGAGGAGACCGCCGCCGCGGCCGGGGAGGGCGCGGACGTCCTGCCGGTCCGGGCGGACGTCGCCGACCCGGCGGACGTGACCGCGCTGTTCGAGACGGTCCGGTCCCGCTACGGACGCCTCGACCTCCTCTTCAACAACGCCGGCACCTTCGGCCCGGCCGGGGTCCCGCTGGAGGACATCGCCTACGAGGACTGGCGTCAGGTGGTCGACGTCAACCTCACCGGGTCCTTCCTCTGCGCGCAGGCGGCGTTCCGGGTGATGAAGGAGCAGGACCCGCAGGGCGGGCGCGTCATCAACAACGGTTCCCTCTCGGCCCACGTCCCGCGGCCGAACTCGATCGCCTACACGGCGACCAAGCACGCCATGACGGGCCTGACGAAGTCGCTCTCGCTGGACGGGCGGCCGTACCGGATCGCCTGCGGGCAGATCGACATCGGCAACGCGGCCACGGACATGACGGCGCGGATGCAGACCGGGATCCTCCAGGCGAACGGACAGTCGGCGGTGGAGCCGGTGATGGACGCGGCGGACGTCGCCCGGACCGTCCTCCACATGGCGGAGCTCCCCCTGGAGGCCAACGTCCAGTTCGCGACGGTGATGGCGACGGCCATGCCGTACATCGGCCGCGGGTAGCCGCACCCCGCACGCGGCGGCGCCCGGTTCGCCCCCGCGGAGGGGGGAGCGAACCGGGCGCCGGGTCATGAGGGGGCGGGCTGCTTCACCGGCCGGCCGGAGCCGGGGCCGGTGCCTGGGCCGCGCTGCCGCGCACGCGGGCCGGGAGGAGGAACAGGGTCAGGACCGCCGCCAGGTACAGGCTCCAGACCACCAGCTGCACCACCGTCGGGTCCGGCTGGAAGTTGAAGACGCCCTTCAGCAGGACCCCGTACCAGCTGTCCTGCGGGATCGCCGAGCTGATGTCGAACGCCCTGTCCTGGAGGCCGCCGAGGAACCCGGCCTCCTGGAGGTCGTGGACGCCGTACGCGAGGACGCCCGCCGCCACGACGACCAGCATCCCGCCCGTCCACGTGAAGAACTTCGACAGGTTGATCTTCAGCGCGCCCCGGTAGAACAGCCACCCCAGCACGATGGCCGTCGCGATGCCCAGCAGCACCCCGACCAGCGGCGCCGAGGAGCCCTCGCCGCTGGCCCGGACCGACGCCCACACGAACAGCGCCGTCTCCAGGCCCTCACGGCCCACCGCCAGGAACGCGGTCGCGACCAGCGCGCCGGTGCCCATCGCGAGCGCCGCGTCGAGCTTGCCCTGGAGCTCCCTCTTCAGGTGCCGCGCGGTCTTCTTCATCCAGAAGACCATCCATGTCACCAGGCCGACCGAGACGATCGACAGGCTGCCGCCGAGCAGCTCCTGCGCCTCGAAGGTCAGCTCCTGCGTGCCGAAGGTCAGCAGCGCGCCGAACGCCAGCGAGATCGAGCAGGCGATCCCGATGCCGAGCCACACGGGCCGCAGCGCGGCCCGGTTCCCGGTCTTCACCAGGTAGGCGACCAGGATGCAGACGACCAGGCTGGCTTCGAGGCCCTCGCGCAGGCCGATCAGATAGTTGCCGAACACGGCGTTTCCTCTCCGGAAGGTCCTACGCGAACAGCGCCCGGCCCCACCAGTCGTCCTTGTCGCGGACGCCCGGCGGGACGGCGAAGACGGCCGAGCCCACGTGCTGGATGTACTCGTTCAGCGCGTCGTTCTTCGACAGCCGGCGCTGGATGGCGACGAAGCCCTTGCGGACGTCGCGCTGGTAGGCCAGGAAGAACAGGCCCGCGTCGAGGCGGCCCAGGCCGTCGGTGCCGTCGGTGAAGGAGTAGCCGCGGCGCAGGATGGTCGCGCCGTCGTTGCTGTCGGGGTGCGCGAGGCGCACGTGCGAGTCGGGCTTCATCGCCTTCAGGAACGGCTCGTCGCGTTCCTTGGACTTGCCGACGGGGGCGCCCTCGCCCTTGTCGCGGCCGAAGATGTCCTCCTGCTCGCGCAGGGAGGTGCGGTCCCAGGTCTCGATGTGCATCCGGATGCGCCGGGCGACGAGGTACGAGCCGCCGGTCATCCACTCGCTGCCGTCGCCCGCGCCGACCCACACGTGCTTGTCCAGGGCGGCGGTGTCGGTGCCCGCGATGTTCCGGGTGCCGTCCTTGAAGCCCATCATGTTGCGCGGGGTCTGCTCGTCGGGCGTGGTCGAGGAGGTCTTGCCGAAGCCCAGCTGCGACCAGCGCACCGCGACCTTGCCGAAGCCGATGCGGGCCAGCTGGCGGATGGCGTGCACGGCGACCTGCGGATCGTCGGCGCAGGCCTGGACGCACAGGTCGCCGCCGGAGCGGGCCTGGTCCAGGTTGTCGCCGGGGAAGGCCTCCAGGTCCACGAGGGCCTCGGGGCGCTTGCCCTCCAGGCCGAAGCGGTCCTTGGCGAACAGGCCCGGACCGACGCCGAAGGTCAGGGTCAGGCGGGAGGGCTTGAGGCCCAGGGCCTCGCCGGTGTCGGTCGGCGGGGCCTCGGGGACGCCCTCGTACACGTCGCCGACCGGCAGGCCGGCCGTCATCAGCCGGGCGGCGGCCGTCCAGTCCTTGAGGAGCTTGACGAGCTCCTCGCGGTCCTTCGTCTTCACGTCGAAGGCCGCGAAGTGCAGCCGGTCCTGGACGGCGCTGGCGATGCCCGCCTGGTGCGCGCCGTGGAACGGCACGGCCGCCCCGGCGGAGGCCGCCGGGGTGATGTCCGAGCCGCCGTCGAACGCGGCCACGGCGCCGCCGGCCGCGGCCGCGCCGAGCGCGAGCCCGGCCCCGCCCCAGCCGAGGACGGCACGGCGCGAGGGCGCGGCCGCGCCTCCGGTGGACTTCTGGGCCTCGTCCTCGGACACCTTCGGCTCCTGGGCGTCGGTCATGGTGGGATCTCCCGCTCTGCCTGGCTGTGGACTACTTGGCGACCGCGGCGGCCAGCTTCGAGAGCGGCTCGGCCAGGGCGCTGACGCCGTCCGAGAGCTCCTTGCGCTCGGTCTCGCCGACCTTGTCGTACGAGGTGAACTCGTAGCCGTTCCTGTCCGCCCGGTACTTGTCCAGGAGGGTGTTCAGCGCGGCGAACTGGGTGTCCAGCTGCTTGGCGAGCTCGGGGTCGTTCTTCGCGGTGACGGCCTTGAGGAGCTCGTAGGACTTCTCGGCGCCCTCGACGTTGGCCTTGAAGTCGACCAGGTCGGTGTGGCTGTAGCGCTCCTCCTCGCCGGTCACCTTGCCGGTGGCGACCTCGTCGAGGAGCTCCTTGGCGCCGTTGGCCATGGACGTGGGGGTGATTTCCGCCTCGCCGACCTTCTTCTGCCAGGCGGTGAGGTCGGTGATCAGCGTGTCGGCGAGCTTCTTCTCGTCGTCGCCGATCCTGCCGTCCTGGAAGAGGGCCTTCTCCAGGCGGTGCCAGCCGGTCCAGTCCTTCGCCGGGTCCTGGCCGGCCTCCAGGCCGTCCTCGCGGACGTCGACCTTGGGGTCGATGTCGCCGAAGGACTCGGCGACCGGTTCGGTGCGCTCCCAGCCCAGGCGGGAGGGGGCGTAGGCCTTCTTCGCGGCCTCCAGGTCCCCGGCCTTGACGGCGTCGGCGAAGGCCTGGGCCTTCGGCATGGTCTCGTCGGCCTGCTCCTGGACGTACTTGCGGTACGCGGCCACGGCGGCGTCCAGCTCGGGGCTGCGCTTCTCGGCGGCGCCCTTGCCGGTGGCCTTGACCCTGGTGCGGATGCCGTCGCCCTTCATGCCGGGCTTGCAGGTGAAGAGGTAGTCGCCCGGCTTGATCTCGGCGGTGATGGTGGCCTTGGTGCCGGGGCCGATGTTCTCGCGCTCGGCGACGATGCGGTCGTCCGGGAAGAGCACGTACAGCTCGGTGACCTTGGAGCCCTTGTTCTCGACCTCGATGGAGACCCTGCCCGCCGGGAAGTCCGTCTTCGAGACCTCGCAGGCGCTGTCGGTCGCGTTCACGTGGATCGCCTCCGAGCCGCCCTTGTCGCTCTTCTCCGCGCAGCCGGTGACGGCGGAGAGCGCGGCGACGGCTGCGGCCGCGGTGAGGACGGTGAGGCGGGCGGGGCGCATGAGGGCTCCTGGCGAGGGTGGAGGCGTGGGGCGGCCTGGTGAGGCGGACCTAACTTAACCGAGGCTTACCTGACCGATGCCCGCTCGTCCAGTGATTCAGCTCTCACCTTCCGGCCCCGGACACGAGCCCGTCACGGCCCCTCCATGAGTGGTTCAAGTGAAGGTCAAGCGGAAGTCAAGTACCCGTCCGCGGGCCGTGCGGGAGCGGGGTTACCGTTCGGTTTCGCCCCGGTTCCGACGGCTGCCGCGATCCGCCCGCCGCACGGCACGGCGGCCCGGCCCGCCGGCGGAACCGGGCCCGTCCCGCGCCGTGCTTGAATGCCGACGTGAACGATCTCGACGTGATCAAGGTGTTCTGCGCGGGTGACGGCCGGTACGGCAACCTGCTCGGAGTCGTCCGCGACGGCCGCACCGTCCCGGACGACGCGGCCCGGCAGGCCCTCGCCGCCGAACTGGGGTACAGCGAAACGGTGTTCGTCGACGACCCCGAGCGCGGCGTCGTCGACATCCGCACCCCCGGCACGCGCATGTCCTTCGCCGGGCACCCGCTGGTCGGACTCGCCTGGCTGCTCGACATCGAGGAGCTCCAGCCGCCCGTCGGATCCGTATGGGCCCGCAGCGACGGTGAGTTCACCTGGATCACGGCCCGCCCCGAGTGGGTCACCGGCAAGCACACCCGGCAGTACGCCAGCGCCGCCGAGGTCGAGGCCCTGCCCACCCCGCCGCCCGGTGAGGGCTGGCTCTATGCCTGGGCCTGGGAGGACGAGCCCGCCGGCCGGATCCGCGCCCGGGGCTTCCCGCGCCGCCCCGACGGGATCGTCGCCGAGGACGAGGCCACCGGCTCGGCGGCGATCCTGCTCACCGCCGAACTGAACCGCGCCCTGAACATCACCCAGGGCGCCGGCTCCCAGCTCCTCACGGCCCCGGGCCCGGACGGCACCGTGGAGCTCGGCGGGCGGGTCCGCTTCGCCTCGTGACGCACGGGAGGGGGTGCGGACGCCACGCGCCCCTCCCCGCGCACCGCCGGGACCTACGCGCTGAGCGGGAACTCCTCGCCCAGCTCCCGGAAGACGGCCCCGTTGTGGTCGAAGGCCCGCTTGCACTCGTCGATGATCCGCTGCTTCTCCAGGTCGTCGGCCGCGATCGCGTCCAGCAGCTCCCGGTACACCCGTTTGAACGCGGCCGGATTGGCGATGTCCGCGAAGACGTAGAACCGCACCCCGTCGCCCTTGCGCTCGAAGCCCCAGGCGCGCTCCGCCCGGTCCCGGATGATCTGGCCGCCGGAGAGGTCGCCCAGGTAGCGGGTGTAGTGGTGGGCGACGTACCCGCCCGGCCAGCGCGCCGCGCACTCCGCCACCCGTGCCGCGTAGGCCTCCGTCGCGGGCAGCGCCGTCACGCCCGCCCGCCAGTCCGGGCCGATCAGGTGCGCCAGGTCGCGCTCGATCTCCGCCACGCGCATCAGCTCGGGCCGGATGAACGGCCCCGCGACGGGGTCCGCGCGCAGCGCGTCGGCGGCGTCCTCCAGCGCCCGGTACACGAACCACAGCTGCTCGGTGTAGCGCGTGTAGGCGTCCACGCCGAGCCGCCCGCCGAGCAGGTCGCCCATGAACGCGGAGGTCTCGGCTTCGGTGTGCTGCTCGTGCGAGGCGAGGCGGATGGCCGTCGAGAAGGCGTCCAAAGCGGACCTCCGGGAAGAGGAATCGGGCGCGGCGACACCGCCGCCACGCCCGATCCTCCTGCTTAGGCATACCTAAGTCAATGTGTTCCCGACGTCCTGTCGGTAAAAAATCCCCCGCCGCCCACGGCCGTGGCTACGGCAGCGTCAGGATGTCCGCCCCCGTGTCCGTCACCACCAGGGTGTGCTCGAACTGGGCGGTCCGCTTGCGGTCCTTCGTGACGACCGTCCAGCCGTCGTCCCACATGTCGTACTCGTGCGTGCCCAGCGTCAGCATCGGCTCGATCGTGAACGTCATGCCCGGCTCCATCACCGTGGTGGCGTGCGGGCTGTCGTAGTGCGGGATGATCAGGCCGGAGTGGAAGGACGAGTTGATGCCGTGCCCGGTGAAGTCCCGGACCACGCCGTAGCCGAACCGCTTCGCGTAGGACTCGATGACCCGGCCGATGACGTTGACCTGCCGGCCGGGCTTGACCGCCTTGATGGCCCGGTTCAGGGCCTCGCGGGTGCGCTCCACCAGCAGCCGCGACTCCTCGTCCACCTCGCCGCACAGGTAGGTGGCGTTGTTGTCGCCGTGCACCCCGCCGATGTACGCGGTCACGTCGAGGTTCACGATGTCGCCGTCGCGCAGGACGGTCGAGTCGGGGATGCCGTGGCAGATGACCTCGTTGAGCGAGGAGCACAGGGACTTCGGGAAGCCCCGGTAGCCGAGCGTCGACGGGTAGGCGCCGTGGTCGCACATGTACTCGTGCGCGACCCGGTCCAGCTCGTCCGTGGTCACCCCCGGCGCGATGTGCTTCGCGGCCTCCTCCATCGCCTGCGCGGCGATGCGGCCCGCGACGCGCATGGCCTCGATGGTCTCGGCGGACTGCACCTCGGGGCCGGTGTACGGCTTGGGGCCGGGCTTGCCCACGTACTCGGGCCGGCGGATGTTTCCGGGAACGGAACGGGCGGGAGAGAGCTCGCCTGGTACGAGCAGCGACTGGCCAGACATGCAAGCGAGTGTATCCAGCGGGCGTGGGGCAGCATGGCGCTGTAAAGAGGACCGAGAGGGACCGAGAGGAGCCTGGGGACGATGGCCCTGTTCAAGAAGCGTCAGGTGGGCAAGCCGGGCGAGTGGTACTACTGCCTGGTCCACAAGAAGGTCGAGGAGGGCCCGGAGTGCCCCGCCAAGGACCGCTTCGGCCCGTACACGACCCGGGAGGAGGCGGCCCACGCCATGGAGACGGCGCAGGAGCGCAACCTCGAATGGCAGAACGACCCCAAGTGGAACGACAGGACCGCTGAGGAGGAGGGGGACGGCACGGGCACGGCGACCCCCTGAGGACTCGCCCTACCAGCCGCTGGGCGGCGGCGCGGTGAGCTGATCGGCGAGCCGGGCCAGCCGGTCCCGCAACCGCGGCCGGCCCGTGCCGCCGCCGCCCCGCCGCACCGGCAGGCCGTTCTCCCCGGCGGCCGCGCCGACCAGGTGCTGCACGGTGTCCAGGTCCAGGGCGCAGTCCTCGGCCGGCACCGACAGCGCGTCGTGGGCGAGGGCGCCCAGATCCGGGTCCCCGCCGTCCAGGGACAGTACGGTCGCCCCGGCGCGCCGGGCGTCGTGGACCCGCTCCAGCAGCCCTCCGCCCGGCCGCTGCGGAGCCACCACCAGCAGGGTGTGCCCGCGCCGGGCCGCCTCCAGCCGGCCGAGCCCGACCGACAGGTGCGGCGGCCCGTCCGGCGGCACCCGGTGCCGGACCAGCGTCGGCGCCAGCTCCGGCCGCCCCGACCAGGCGGCCTCGTCCACCAGGTGCGCCGCCAGGTGCCAGGGCTCGTACTGCTCCGTCCCCACCAGCAGCAGGCCCCCGCCGGCCGGCACCACCGCCCGCCGCAGCGTCCCGGCGAACCTCCGCGCCTCACCCGGCCACGGCGTCCCCGCGAGCACCTCGCGCAACAGAGCCACCCTCACGGCATCCATGGCCCGCATCCTGCCGCACCCGCCCGGCACCGGGGAGCACTTCGCCACGTCTCCCACCCCTTCGACCCCGGCGTACCCGGCAGTACGCTCGCCCCCATGACTTCCTCAGACAGCACGCAGAAGCCGCCGGCCAAGGACCCCTGGGACCTCCCCGACGTCTCCGGCCTGGTCGTCGGCGTCCTCGGCGGCACCGGAGACCAGGGCCGCGGCCTCGCCTACCGGCTCGCACGGGCGGGCCAGAAGGTGATCATCGGCTCCCGCGCCGCCGACCGCGCCGAGACCGCCGCGCGGGAACTGGGCCTCGGCGTCGAGGGCGCCGACAACGCCGCATGCGCCCGCCGCAGCGACATCGTCATCATCGCGGTGCCGTGGGAGGGCCACGCCAAGACCCTGGAGGCCCTGCGCGAGGACCTCGCGGGCAAGCTCGTCGTGGACTGCGTCAACCCGCTGGGCTTCGACAAGCAGGGCGCGTACGCCCTTCGGGTCGAGGAGGGCAGCGCCGCGCAGCAGGCCGCCGCCCTGCTCCCCGACTCCCGGGTCACCGCGGCCTTCCACCACCTCTCCGCGGTCCTCCTCCAGGACACCTCGGTCGAGGAGATCGACACCGACGTCATGGTCCTCGGCGAGTCCCGCGCCGACACCGACCTCGTCCAGGCCCTCGCGGCCCGCATCCCCGGCATGCGCGGCGTCTTCGCGGGCCGCCTGCGCAACGCCCACCAGGTGGAGGCGATGGTCGCGAACCTCATCTCCACGAACCGCCGTTACAAGGCCCACGCGGGCCTGCGCCTCACGGACGTCTGAGCCCCCTCCCCCGGACCCCGCGCCGCGGACGCGGGGCCCGGGAGGGATGGGGGACACTGGAGGGGCTCGACCCCGTCCCGTGTTGCCGAGGAGCTGTCCGGATGCCCCGCCTTGCCGTGTTCGCCGTTGTCGTCTGCGTCCTTGCCGTGGCCGCCGCCGTGGTCGCCTTCGTGGAGGGCAGCTTCCTCGGGATCGTGTGGGTGCTGCTGGCCGGTGTGACGTCCAACATGGCCTGGTTCTACCTCCGCAAGGCCAGGGCGCAGAAGCAGCGCGGCGCCGCCTGAGCCGGCGTCCGGCGGGCCGGCCGGTCAGTCGGACGGGCCGGCGCAGAAGGCGTCCTGGTCCTCCCAGAAGCGGTACAGGTCGTGGCCGCAGTACGTCTCCAGGTCCGAGACACCGAGCGCGCGCAGGATGCCCCGCACCGCGTCGAAGAAGACCGCGTTGACCTCCGGGATCCACAGCAGCGCGAACACCCCGATCAGCGCGAACGGGGCCAGCGGCGCCAGCTCGCGGCGGACGCGGTGGGACAGCCAGGGCTCGATGATCCCGTAGCCGTCCAGGCCCGGGACCGGCAGGAAGTTCAGGATCGCCGCCGAGACCTGGAGCAGCGCAAGGAAGGCCAGCGCGAAGCGGAACGGCAGGGGCACCCCGTCGAGGGCGTCCAGCCAGAACGGCGCCGTGCAGATGACGGCGAACGCCACGTTCGTCAGCGGACCCGCCGCCGAGACGAGGCTGTGCCGCCGGCGGCCTTGGATCCGGTCGTGCTCGATGTACACGGCCCCGCCGGGCAGGCCCAGCCCGCCCAGGATCACGAAGACCACCGGCAGCACGATGCTGAGCAGCGCGTGCGTGTACTTCAGCGGGTTCAGCGTGAGGTAGCCCTTGGCGCCGACGGTGAAGTCACCGCTGTGCAGGGCGGTACGGGCGTGCGCGTACTCGTGCAGGCACAGCGAGACCACCCAGGCCGAGGTGACGAAGAGGAACACGGCCAGCCCCGGGCTCGACGCGTACCCCGTCCACACCGCCCAGCCCGTGACCGCCATGACGGCGACGATGCCGAGGAAAACGGAACTGATACGCCGCTCGCCGCGGCCGCCCTGGTGAACCATGCGGCGAAACCTATCCCGGGCTCGCGGGCCGGCGGGGGGCGGGGGCCGGGGACAATGGGCCGGTGCGCTACGCGATTCTCGGCACCGCCCAGGCCATCCGTGACGACGGGACCCCCGTCGCCGTCGGCGGAGCGCGCCTGCGCGCGCTGCTGACCGCGCTCGCGCTGCGGCCGGGCCGCAGCGTGCCCGCCGCGCTGCTGGTCGCCGAGGTGTGGGACGCCGACCCGCCGGCCGAGGCCGTCGCCGCGCTCCAGGCGCTCGTGGCCCGGCTGCGGCGGGCCCTGGGGCACGAGGCCGTCCGCTCGGCGGAGGGCGGCTACCGGCTGGACGCGGAGCGGGACGACGTCGACCTGTACCGCTTCGACCGGCTGGTGCGCGCCGCCGCGGCCGCTCCGGACCCGGCCCGGGCGGCGGCCCTGTACGACGAGGCGCTCGCGCTGTGGCGGGGCCCCGCGCTGGCCTCCCTCCCCGCTCCGGGGGCCCAGGCCGTGCGCTGGGAGGCCGTACGGCTGGACGCGCGCCGGGGCCGCCTGGGCGCGGCCCTGGCGCTCGGCGAGGCGGAAGGGGCCCTGCCGGAGCTCACCGAACTGTGCGCCCGCCACCCCCTGGACGAGCTCCTGCACGCCCTCCGCATCCGGGCCCTGCGCGCGGTGGGCCGCCCGGCGGAGGCCCTGGCCGCCTACGAGACGGTCCGCCGCGACCTGTCCACCCGCCTGGGCACGGACCCGGGCCCGGCCCTGCGCACCCTGCACGCGGAACTCCTCGCGGGCACCCCGGCCCCGGCCGGCGGGAGCACCGCCGACGCCCCGGCCCCGACCCCGGGCGGGCCGACCGCGGGCCGCCGGGAGGCGCCCCACACCGCGCCCGCCGCCCGGGCCCCCGACGGCGCTTCCCCGTACCCCGCCGCGGACCGGGCCCGGCCCGTGCCTTCCGGCCCGGACGCCGACGCGCCCGCCCACCCGTGGCCCGTCACCGCCCCCGCCGTCCCCCCGTATGCCGCCGCCACGACCCCGGCGGTCGGCGCCGGGGAGCCCGGCCGTCCCGCGGCAGACCGTCCGGTCGCCACCGCTCCCGCCCCCGGGAACCTGCGGGCGCGGCTGACCAGCTTCGTCGGGCGGGAGGAGGACATCCGGGCCATCGGGGACGATCTCGCGCGGGCCCGGCTCGTCACCCTGCTCGGGCCCGGCGGGGCCGGGAAGACGCGGCTGTCGCAGGAGGCCGCCGAGGTGCACGCCGACGGCGACTGGCCCGACGGGGTGTGGCTCGTCGAACTGGCCCCCGTGGACGATCCCGAGGACGTCGCCGAGGCCGCCCTCGCCGCCCTCGGCGCCCGCGAGACCAAGCTCCGCGGCGCCGCCGCGGAGGAACTGCGCGCGCTGACCGACCGGACCGGCGGCAGACCCCTCGACCGGCTCGCCGACCACTGCTCCCGCCGCCGGCTCCTGCTGCTCCTGGACAACTGCGAGCACGTGATCGGGGCCGCCGCCGAGCTCGCCGAGCGGATCCTGACCCGGTGCCCCGGAGTGCGGATCCTCGCCACCAGCCGGGAACCGCTCGGGGTGCCCGGGGAGTTCCTGAGGCCCGTCGAGCCGCTGCCCGACCCCGTCGCGCTCCGGCTGCTGGACGAGCGGGGCGCCGCCGCGAAGCCCGGGTTCCGGGCCGCCGACGACCCGGAGGCCGCCGCCGAGATCTGCCGCCGGCTGGACGGACTGCCGCTGGCCATCGAGCTGGCCGCCGCCCGGCTGCGGCTCCTCACCCCCCGCCAGATAGCCGACCGGCTCGACGACCGCTTCCGACTGCTCACCGGCGGCGCGCGGACCGTGCTGCCCCGCCAGCAGACCCTGCGCGCCGTGGTCGACTGGTCCTGGGACCTGCTGGACGGGGCCGAGCGGGCCGTCCTGCGCCGGCTGTCCGTCTTCGCGGGCGGATGCGACCTGGAGGCAGCCGAGGCCGTCTGCGGCGACGGCGGCGGGCTCGACGTCGCCGACGTCATGGCGGCCCTCGTCGACAAGTCCCTCGTCGTCGCCGCCCCCGGCCCGGCCGGCGACATGCGCTACCGGCTCCTGGAGACGGTCGGCGAGTACGCCGCCGAGCGCCTCGGCGAGGCCGCCGCCGGCGGCGACCGCGAGGAGACCGAGCAGCGCCACCTCGTCCACTACCGCGAACTCGCCCGCACCACCGAGCCCCTGCTGCGCGGCCACGGCCAGCGAGCGGCCACCGAGCGCCTCGACACCGAGTACGAGAACCTGCGCACCGCCCTGCGCCGGGCCCTCGCCACCCGCGACGCCGGCGAGGTCCTGTGCCTGGTCCACGCCCTGTGCTGGTACTGGCAGATGCAGGACCTGCGCGCCGAGACCCGGCACTGGACCGACGCCGCCGCCGTGCTCGCCCCCGACCCCTTCGCGGCGCCCCACGTCCCGGCCGAGCCCGTCTACGAGCGGCTGCTCGACTCCCCGCCGCCCTACTCCGGCGAGGTCCTCGCCGAGGCCTGGCGGGTCCTGTACCTGGTGCGCCTCTCCTCCCGCGACCAAACGGCCGCCACCTGGGACGACCCCGAGGCCCGCGCCGCGGTGGAGGGCATCCTCGCCACCTACCGCCCCGGCCTCCCGCAGACCTGCCGCCCGCCCGGCCTGCTGTGGATCTACGCCGTCATGATCGCGGGGGAGGCCGGACTGCTGAAACGGGTCGTCGACGAGACCGTCGCCGCCGCCCGCGCCCTCGGCTACCACTGGGAGCTCGCCTCCGCCCTCCAGCTGCGGGCCAACATCCTCGCCAACCGCGCCGACTGGGCCGGCGACGCCTCCCGCGACGCCGACGAGAGCCTCGCCCTCTTCCGCCGGCTCGGCGACGACTGGGGCTGCGCCGAGGCGCTGTCCGCCCGCGCCGAGTCCCGGGAGAAGAGCGGCGCCTACGAACTCGCCTGCCATGACTACCTGGAAGCCATCACCTACGCCGAACGGCTCGGCGCACGGGCCCAGGTGACGGTGCTGCGGGTCCGGATGGCCGGCTCCCTCGTCGAGAGCGACCGGCTGGAGGAGGCCGAGAAGATCCTCGGCGAGATCACCGCCACCGATCAGCGGTTCGGCAACGAGGCCATGCCGGCCGCCCGGATGTTCTACGCCGCCCTCCTCGGCCGTACCGGCAGGATCCCCGAGGCCCGCGCCCAGATCGCGATCCTGCGCGAGGAGTTCGCCCTCGGCGCCTTCGCCGTCTTCGACGTGTTCCTGCACGCCACGACGGCCTGGCTGGACAACCGGGAGGGCGCGTACGCGGACGCCCTGGACCGGGTCCGCGACGCCAGGTCGGCCATGCGCCACCCGCTCGCGACGATGGTCGCCCCCCAGCTGCCCGCCGTGTTCCTGGTGACGGCCGCCGTCTCCCTCGCCTCGCTCGGCGGCCGGCCGCGGGCGTACGACGCGGCGCGGCTGGTCGGCGCCTACCAAGCCCACCTGCCGCCCCGGCACGTTCCGGTCACCACGGAACGCGAGGACGCCGCCCGCGCCGAGGAGCTGGCGCGGGCGGTGCTGGGGGACGCCGCGTACGAGGCCGCACGCGCCGAAGGCGGCGGCCTCACGATGGAGGAGGCCGCCGCCCTCTACTGACCCGCCCCCGTGCCGGGCCCGGTCCGGGACGCGATCCGGAACGGACCGGCCGCCGGATCAGGTCTTCTGGCGGAACTTGCGCACCGCGAGCGGCATGGCCACCGCGGTGATCGCGACCGACCAGGCCAGGGTGATCCACACCGAGTGGCCCAGCGGGGTCCCGTTGATCAGGCCGCGTGCCGCGTCGGCCAGGTTCGACAGCGGGTTGTAGTCCGTGAAGGACTGGAGCCAGCCCGGCATGGTCGTCGGCGGGGCGAAGATCGAGCTGCCGAACTGCAGCGGCATCAGGACCAGCATCGCCATGCCCTGGACGGCCTGCGCGGTCTTCATCGTCAGACCCAGCAGAATGAAGATCCACATCAGGGAGGCGCCGAAGACGGCCGACAGCCCGATGGCCAGGAACAGGTCCACCACCGACTGGACGGACAGGCCCAGCATGAAGCCCACCGCGAGCAGGATCGCGATGGCGACCATCATCCGGCCGAGCTCGACCACGATCTTGGCTATGAGCACCGACGACCGGGCGATCGGCATGGACCGGAACCGGTCCATCACGCCCTTCTTGAAGTCGTCGTTGACGCCCGTGCCCACACCCATGGCGATGTTCATGCCCATCATCGCCATCAGGCCCGGCAGCACGTAGTTGACGTACTGCTCCTGGTTGCCCTTGCCGGAGATCGCGCCGCCGAAGACGAACACGAACAGCAGCGTGAAGATGATCGGCATGAACACGGCGTCGAACATCGACTCCGGGTCCTGCTTGATCTGGAGGGCGTTGCGGCGCACCAGGGCGCCGATGTGCCGCAGGTTGCCCCGCAGGCCGATCCGGCCGTCCTCGGACGGGGCCGGTGCCGCGCCGCCCCGGGCGGCCGCGGGCCTGGTGGTGGTGACGGTGCTCATGCCGCGACCTCCTCGGTCTTCTCGGTGGGAACGGATTCCTCGGACGGGGCCGGCCGCTGTCCGGTGATGGACAGGAACACCTCGTCCAGGCTGGGCAGGTAGGTGCCGAGGTCGGCGATCGCGTACCCGCGGCCGGCCAGCAGGCCCACGACGGCGGTCAGCTGCTCGTCGCTCAGGATCGGGACGAGCAGCACGCCCTCGTCCGGCACGGCCTGGGAGCCGGCCACCCCGTCCAGACCGGCCTCGGACAGGGCGCGGGCCATGTCCGGCAGGTCGGCCGAGGCCACCGGGCGGATCCGCAGCGTGCGGCCGCCGACGCGCGCCTTCAGCTCGTCGACCTTGCCGTTGGCGATGACCTTGCCGCGGTCGATGACCGTCAGCTCGCTCGCGAGCTGCTCGGCCTCCTCCATGTACTGGGTGGTGAGCAGGACGGTGGCCCCCTCGGCGACCATCCGCTGCACCTCGTCCCACACCTCGTTGCGGGTGCGGGGGTCCAGACCGGTGGTCGGCTCGTCCAGGTAGAGGACGGCCGGGCGGCCGATCATCGAGGCGGCCAGGTCGAGCCGGCGGCGCATGCCGCCGGAGTAGTGCATCGCGGCCTTCTTCGCGGCCTCGGTGAGCGAGAACCGCTCCAGCAGCTCGTCGGCCCGCGACCGGGCCTCCTTGCGCGACAGGTCCAGCAGCCGGCCGATCATGTAGAGGTTCTCCCAGCCGGAGAGCTTCTCGTCGACCGAGGCGTACTGGCCGGTCAGGCCTATGGTGCGGCGCAGCTGCCGCGGCTGGCGGACCACGTCGTAGCCCGCGACCGTCGCCGTGCCCGCGTCGGGCACGATCAGGGTGGACAGGCAGCGCACCAGGGTGGTCTTGCCCGCGCCGTTCGGACCGAGGACACCGAGCACGGTGCCCTCGCGGACGAAGAGGTCGACCCCGTCCAGGGCCTTCGTCTCGCCGTAGTGCTTCACCAGCCCCCGCACTTCGACGGCGTGGGGATTCTTGTCGTTTCGCGTCATGCCCACCATGGGACCAGCCGCCGCTGACAAACCTCCGACAGCGGACCGACAGCCCGCCGACATCCCCGTGGCGGGCTGTCGGCGGGCCGCGTCGGGCCGTCGGTGCCGGCGGACCGGCAGGCCGGAGCCCTAGTGGAAGGCGTGCTCCGGCTGCGGGAAGGTTCCGCCGACCACGTCCTCGGCGAAGGCCTTCGCCGCGTCACCCATGGTCGCGCGCAGGTTCGCGTACTGCTTCACGAACCGCGGCATCTTCCCGCCGGTCAGGCCCATCATGTCGGTCCACACCAGCACCTGCGCGTCGCACTCCGCGCCCGCCCCGATGCCGACGGTCGGGATGTGCAGGGACCGGGTGACCTCGGCGGCCAGCTCGGCCGGGACCAGCTCCAGGACCACCGCGAAGGCGCCCGCGTCCTGCGCCGCCTTCGCGTCGCGCAGCAGCTGGTGCGCGGCCTCGTCGCCGCGGCCCTGCACCCGGTAGCCCATGGCGTTCACGGACTGCGGGGTCAGGCCCAGGTGGGACATGACCGGGATGCCGGACTGCACGATCAGCTCGGTCTGGTGCAGCGAGCGCTCGCCGCCCTCCAGCTTGACCGCCCCGACCCCGGCCTCCTTCACCAGCCGGGTCGCGCTGCGCAGCGCCTGCACGGCGCCCTCCTGGTAGGAGCCGAACGGCAGGTCGCCGACGACCAGGGCCCGGCCGGTGCCCCGTACGACCGCCGCCGACAGCAGCGTCATCTCGTCCATGGTGACGGGGACGGTGGTCTCGTAGCCGAGGTGACAGTTGCCCATCGAGTCGCCGACGAGGATGACCGGGATGCCGGCCTCGTCGAACACGGACGCCGTCATGGCGTCGTAGGCGGTGAGCATCGGCCACTTCTCACCGCGCTCCTTGGCGAGGGTGAGGTCGCGGACGGTGATCCGCCGGGTGCCCGTGCCTCCGTACAGGGCGGGGGAGGCGGCTTCGCGGGCAGGCGAAACGGCATGCGTCATTGCAACTGCTCCTTGTGTCATCTCGAGGCGCCCTCACGGCGTCCCCGGACTCACCCCCCATGGTGGCACCCGTCCGGCCACGGACGGAAGTGGCGCAGCCGCGGCGCGCTGACCGGTCCGTCACACTCCTGGCCCGCCTCGAGGCGCGCGGGAGCCAATGTGCGCGTTTCGTGACAAGCGGAACCCCGGCCGCACGGCCGTTCGTCCTCCCGGTCGTACGTCCGTGAAGGACGGCACGGAAGGCTCCCGACATCGCCTAGGGTCAAGAGGCGGGGACGGAGCGCGAGCACGGCAGCGAGGACATGGCATGGCACAGGCGTACCTGACGGAGACGGGGAACGGCGGCTCAGAGCCCGGGCCCTCCGGATCCGGTCTGCGACGCCGGTGGGCCGCACTGCGCCGGAAACTGGCCGAGCTGCGCCGCGACCCCGGCATCTGGAAGCGGGGCATCGTCACCGCCGCCGTCGCGCTGCTGATCTCCGGGATCATGGTCTTCCACGCGGAGCTGCCCAACGACGTCGGCAACCTCGGCAGCCTGACCGAGACCTTCCTGCCCTGGCTGGGCGTGTTCGTACCGGTCCTGCTGGTCATCGCGGTGGTGCGCAGGTCCGCCACCGCCCTGATCGCGATACTGCTGACGGCCGCGGTCTGGGTGAACCTCTTCGGCGGCCTGGTCAACGACAAGTCGGGCCCCGGCGGCAACCTGATGGTCGCCGCCCACAACGTCGACGCCGACAACCCCGACCCGCGCGGCACCGCCCGGTCGGTCGCCCGGTCCGGGGCCGACATCCTGGCCCTCACGGAGCTCAAGGCCGGCGCCGTCCCCGTCTACGAGGAAGTCCTCGGGGGCACGTACAAGTACCACGCGGTCGAGGGCACGGTCGGGGTGTGGAGCAAGTACCCGCTGACCTCCAGCAAGCCCGTGGACATCCGCCTCGGCTGGACCCGGGCCATGCGCACCACCGTCGCCGGCCCCTTCGGCGAGATGGGCGTGTACGTCGCCCACCTGCCGTCGGTGCGGGTCAGGCTGAACGCCGGCTTCACCGCCAACCAGCGCGACAACAGCGCCGACGCGCTGGGCGCGGCCCTCGCCGCCGAGCCGCTGAAGAACGTGGTCCTGCTCGGCGACCTCAACGGCACGATGAACGACCGGTCCCTCTCCGAGGTCACCTCGCAGATGCGCTCCACCCAGGGCGCGGCCGGCAACGGCTTCGGCTTCAGCTGGCCCGCGCAGTTCCCGATGGCCCGCATCGACCAGATCATGGTCCGCGGGGTGAAGCCCGAGGCCTCCTGGACCCTGCCGCGCACCGGCAGCGACCACCTCCCGGTCGCGGCGCGCCTCACGATCCGCAAGTAGGACGGGGCAGGCGTACGGAAGGGCCCCGCCGCAGCCGGCGGGGCCCTTCCGTCGTGCCGGCTACGGGTGCTCGCGCCAGCCGTTCGTGATCGGCAGCCGACGGTCCTTCCCGAAGCCCTTCGCGGAGATCTTCGTGCCCGGCGGGTACTGGCGGCGCTTGTACTCGGCGGTGTCGACCATCCGGATGGTCTTCGCCACCAGCCCGCGGTCGAAGCCGGCCGCCACGATCGCCTCCAGCCCCTGGTCGCGGTCCACGTACAGCTCCAGGACCGCGTCCAGCACCGGGTAGTCCGGCAGCGAGTCCGTGTCCACCTGATCCGGGCGGAGCTCGGCGCTCGGCGGCTTCGCGATCGAGTTCTCCGGGATGGGCGGGGTCTCGCCCCGCTCGGCCGCCGCCCGGTTGCGGTAGCGGGCGAGCCGGAAGACGTCGGTCTTGTAGACGTCCTTGATCGGCCCGTACGCGCCGACCGAGTCCCCGTAGAGGGTGGAGTAGCCCACGGCCAGCTCCGACTTGTTCCCCGGGGCGAGCACGATGTGCCCTTCCTGGTTGGACAGCGCCATCAGCAGCGTGCCGCGCAGCCGGGACTGGAGGTTCTCCTCGGCCAGGCCGGTCAGGCCCAGCGCGCCCATGTAGGCGTCGAACATCGGCTCGATCGGGACGGTCCGGAAGTTCAGACCGGTCCGTGCGGCGAGGTCGGCGGCGTCGCCCCGGGAGTGCTCCGAGGAGTACTTCGAGGGCATCGACACGCCGTACACGTTCTGCGCGCCGACCGCGTCGCAGGCGAGGGCGGCGACGAGGGCGGAGTCGATCCCGCCGGAGAGGCCGATCAGGACGGAGCGGAACCCGTTCTTCTTCACGTACGCGCGCAGGCCCACGACCAGCGCGTCATAGACCTCCTCGTCGTCGTCGAGGCGCTCGGCGTAGCCGCCGGTCACGACCGGCTCGTACGGCTCCACCGGCTCCTCGGAGAGGACGACGCGGTCGATGCGCAGGCCGTCGTCCACGACGCCCTCGGGGGCGTCGGGCCGCGCGGCCGGCAGCTCCAGGTCCACCAGGACGCAGCCCTCGGAGAACTGCGGTGCACGGACGACGACCTCGCCGGAGGCGTCCACGACGATCGAGTCGCCGTCGAAGACCAGCTCGTCCTGGCCGCCGATCATCGCCAGGTAGGCCAGCGTGCAGCCGGCCTCCTGGGCGCGCTTGCGGACGAGTTCGAGGCGCACGTCGTCCTTGTTGCGCTCGTAGGGGGAGGCGTTGATCGAGACCAGCAGGCCGGCCCCGGCGGAGCGGGTGGCGGGGACGCGGCCGCCCTCCTGCCAGAGGTCCTCGCAGATCGCCAGGGCCACGTCGACGCCCCGCACCCGGATCACCGGCTGGGTGTCGCCCGGCACGAAGTACCGGAACTCGTCGAAGACCCCGTAGTTGGGGAGGTGGTGCTTGGCGAAGCGCAGGACGACCC
Source organism: Streptomyces sp. NPDC001373 (assembly GCF_042895815.1). NCBI lineage: Bacteria > Bacillati > Actinomycetota > Actinomycetes > Kitasatosporales > Streptomycetaceae > Streptomyces > Streptomyces sp. NPDC001373. Next base: position 477,749 of record NZ_JBIAWQ010000004.1, on the reverse strand, counting down.
GGCCGCGGTGCAGTACGGCGGCCGCGTTCTCCGGGGAGCCGGCCGGGCGGCCGAGGCGGGCGGCGGCCCGCTCGGCGCGGTCGAGATAGCCGACGACGACGGGGAGCTCGCCGAGGCCCTCGTCTTCCAGGCGCCGGGCGAGGTCCACCAGCGCGGTCCGGGAGGCGTCGACGAACGAACCGCGCAGGGCGAGGTCCTCGACGGGGTACCCGGTCAGCGCCATTTCGGGGAAGGCCACGAGGTGGGCGCCCTGCTCGGCGGAGTGCCGGGTCCAGTGCACGACCGAGTCGGCGTTGGCGGCGATGTTGCCGACGTGCGAGTCGATCTGATTCAGCGCGAGGCGAAGTTGAGGCACGGGCCCAGTCTAATCGTCTTTCTGACGCGATGTCCTGGGCCCGTGCGGATCCGTCCTTGTCCTGCCGCCTGTGCGACGGGCTGTCCGACGGCGAGACGGCTATTCGACGGGTCCGCTGAACTTCGCGGGGTCCATCAGGATGCCGGGGGAGAGTTCGGCGCTGATGCTCTTCGTCCCCTCGGGAACCTCGAACGCGGCGACGCCGGTCGCGGACTGGCCGGGCTGGATCACGCCCTCGATCCGCTTCGGGGTGTCGCCGTCGAAGACGAGCTTGGCGGAGCCGCCCTTGTCGTCCTTCACCGTCGGCATGGCGTAGATGACCTTGTGAGGCTTGCCGCTGTCGTTGGTGATGGTGAAGGACAGCTGCACCGCGTTGCCCACGTCCATCCAGTCGGCCTTGCTGACGTACTTGCGCGGCGGCGCCAGGGTCACCTTGATGCCGTCGGGGTACGACACCGTCCGGCCGAAGGGGACGGGCGTGCTGATGCCCGGCCCCTTGGGGGCCTTGGGCGGGAGCGAGAAGCGCGGCACGGTGGGGGTGGGGGTCGGGCCGGGGAAGGGCTCGTCCTCCCAGTCCTCGGGGTCCTCGCCCCACTGGGGGTCGTTCACCCGTTCGTGCGCGATGCGCTCGCGGGCCTTGTCGAGGACGGCGGAGGTCAGGAACCAGCCGCCGACGGAGGCGCCGAGGCCGACGACGCCGAGGACCACGCCGGCCACGGACATCGCCTTGCGCCCGGCACCCTTGCGGGCGCGGGCCAGGGCGCCGCCGCCGAGCCCGATGCCGGTGAGGGCGAGGCAGGTGCCGAGCCAGAAGAGGAACGGGATCGGCCCGAGGAGGACGGAGAGGATCCCGAGGACGAGCGCGGCGACGGCCAGGCCGTTGGTCCGCGGCGGCGTGGCCGGGTAGTACCCGGCCACGCCGGGGTATCCCGGATACCCCGGATACCCGCCGGGCCCGGGCGGCCCCCAGGAACCCCCGGGCACCCCGTACGCGTGCCCGGCGGACGCCGCGAACGGCCCGGGCGGCGCGAACGCCCCCGGCGCACCGGCGGCGGGCGGCGCGAACGCTCCGGGCGTACCGGCGGCGGGCGGCGCGAACGTGCCGGGCGTACCGGCGGCGGGCGGCGCGAACGCTCCGGGCGCGGGCGTCGCCCACGGGTCGTGCGCCTGCGCCGCCGCCCCGGCGGCCCCGGGCTGCCCCGCCGCCGGCGGAGGTACGCTCCCCGCCGCGGGCGCGGGCGGCTCCGCGGCCTTGTCGAACGAAACCCGTGCGGCCTCGGCGAGACCCTCCGCCGGGGCCGCCGGGGCCGCCGGGGCCGCCGGGGCCGCCGCCGGGCTCTCGTCCGGCGAAGCAGGCGCGGAGGGCTCGTCGAGCGACAGGCGGGCGGTCTCCGTGAGGTCCTCCGCCGGGGCCGGCGGGACTGCCTCCGGTGCGAGCCGGGTGGTTTCGGCCAGGGGATCCGCAGTGGGTTCGGCCGCGGGGGCCGGCGCGGGGGCTGCGGCGGGCTCCGCCGCCGGGTGTGTTGGGGCCGCGGGCTGCTCCCCGGCCGGGGCGGCGGCCTTGTCGAGCGACAGCCGCGAGATTTCCGCGAGGTCCTCCGCCGGGGCCGGCGGGGTCTTGTCGAGTGACAGGCGGGCCGTCTCGGCGAGGTCCTCCGCCTGAACCGGCGGGGTTTTGTCGAAGGACAGGCGGGCGGTCTCCGTGAGGTCCTCCGCCGTGGCTGCCGGGGTCTCCTCCGGTGCGAGCCGGGTGGTTTCGGCGAGGGGATCCGCAGTGGGTTCGGCCGCGGGGGCCGGCGCGGGGGCTGCGGCGGGCTCCGCCGCCGGGTGTGTTGGGGCCGCGGGCTGCTCCCCGGTCGGGGCGGCGGCCTTGTCGAGCGACAGCCGCGAGGTTTCCGCGAGGTCTTCCGCCGGGGCCGCCGGGGTCTCCTCCGGCGCGAGCCGGGTGGTTTCGGCCAGGGGATCCGCCGCTGGCGATCCGGCCCGGGCGGCGGCGGGGTGGGCCGCCGGGGGCCGCTCCGTGGCCGACGGCGACTGCCCGGACGGTGCCGCCTCGGGTATCGGCGTCTCCCCGGGGTCGGTCGGCTGGCCGGACGGGCTGTCGGGCGGGGTCGGCGGCGTGCTCATACCTGGCGGCGTCCTTGCGAAGTGCGGCGTACGGAGATGCGGGCAGCCTGCCATGGCGGCCCGCGCCCTCCAACCGGATTCGGCCATCGCCCTCCCCGCAGCGGCGGAATTGGGCCGATCCGCCGGAATCCCGTCCGCCCGGCGGGGAACGCGGGGGGCCGCCGGCTCGTTCAGCCGGGTGAGGGACCCCACCGAACGGCCCCCGGTCATCCCCGGCACCGGCGCCGCCCGCGCCCTCGGCCGGGCCCTCACCTCCGCCACCCTCCCGGCCGCGCTGGGGCCGGCCGCCCGCCGGGCCGGCGATCCGGCCGCGCGGGACCTCGTACGCCGCTGCTACCGCACCGGCCGGGTCTGGCGGGGGATCCTGCTGGAGAACTCCCGCTACCCCGACACCGCCGCCGAGCTGCTCGCCCTGCGGGCCCGCCACCCCCTGCCGGCCCCCGCCACCGTCCTCGTCGCGCACGACGGCGGCCGCGACCGGGGCGCGCTGCGCCGGCTGGCCCGGCAGGCGGCCCTCGCCGACCGGCTCGGGGCCCGCTTCGAGGTGGCCGAGCCGGCGGGCCACCTGGTCATGCTGGACCGCCCGCACCAGGTGGCGCGGGCGGTCCGGTACGCGGCGGCCCCGCTCCCGCCGGGCCGCCGCCTCACTCGCGCGGCGCGGCCCCCCGCTGCCTGAGCATGTCCGCCATCAGCTTCAGCTCCGACTGCTGCGCCTCGACCATGCCCTGGGCGAGCGCCCGCTCCGCCGGGGTCCGGCACTGCTTGGCGCAGCCCTGGGCCATGGCGACGCCGCCCTTGTGGTGGTCGGTCATCAGCTGGAGGTAGAGCACCTCCGCGTCCCGGCCGCTGCTGCCGCCGAGCCGGTCGAGCTCCTCCTTGGTGGCCATGCCGGGCATGAGCGCACCGGGCTTGGTGGCGTGCCCGCCGTGCCCCGCATGCCCCTCCGACGGGCCCATGGACCCCATCGGCCCCATGGACCCCATGGACCCCATCGACCCCATCGAGTCCATGGATCCCGAAGACCCTGCCGACCCTGCCGACCCCCCGGACTCCGTCGACTCCATCCACGACATCGGCGGCTCGTCGGCCACCACCTTCGGCAGCCCCCACAGGTCCAGCCAGCCCAGCAGCATGCCCCGCTGGTTGGCCTGGGTGTTGGCGATGTCGTACGCGAGACCGCGGACCGGCTCGTCCTGGGTGCGGTCGCGGACGATGAAGGACATCTCCACCGCCTGCTGGTGGTGCACGGCCATGTCCCGCGCGAAGCCCGCGTCGGGGGAGTGGAGCGCCGGCGTCCGCGCGCCGGACCCGCCCGCGTCGTCCCCGCCGTCCGCCGTGGCGAAGGTGGCCCCCACCGCGAACAGCGCGGCCGCGACCACCGCGGCGCCCGCGGCCCAGTACGTACGGTTCGTCGAGGTGCGGGTCACTTCTCGCCCAGCCCGTTGGTGCAGGCCGCGCCCGGTTCGGGGGTCTGCGGGCCCTGCACGTACTTGGTGAAGAACTGTGCCACCCGCGGGTCGTCCGCCTTGTCGACGGTCAGCTGCTTGCCCCAGGCGCTCAGCATGATCGCGCCAGCCTGCTCCTTGTCGGGGCTCATCAGCGTGTAGGGGGTCTTGCCCACCTTCCCGGCGAGCGCGTCGACGTCGGCCTTGGCGGCCTTCTCGTTGTACGTCACCCAGACCGCGCCGTGCTCCAGCGAGTGCACGGCGTTCACCTCGGGGATCGGGTTCTTGTAGACGTCGCCGTTGCAGTTCATCCAGCGGGGGTTGTGGTCGCCGCCGACGGGCGGGTTCATCTCGTACTTGACCGGGGTCTCGACGTGGTTGCGGCCGAGCTTCTTCGCGTCCCAGGTCTGCTCGCCGTTCACCGGCGCCTTGCGGGCCGCCTCCGCGTCCCGGTCCTTCTGCTTCTGGTCCATGATCACCCACGCGCCGAAGCCGATGAGCCCGGCGACGACCGCCGCGGAGACGCTGATCGCGATGATCTTGTTGCGCCGGTCGCGCGCCTTCTCGGCGCGGCGCATCTCGGCTATGCGGTTCTGGCGGGAGTTCTGGTCGGACGTCCTGCTGGCCATGTGCCCTGGTTCCTTCTGCTGAGGGGGGTGTCGGGTGGTGCAGTGGTGCCGTGTACCGCGCCGGATCCGTCAGGTCCGCAGTACTTGCAGGGCGTGCAGGTCGGGGGCGCGCGCGAGGGTCCCCGGCGGCCGTGCCGGGCCCGTGGTCGCCGGGAGGGCGCGGGGCGCCGGTCCGGGCGGCGCCGCGGTCACGGCGGGCGGCGGGGCGGGCAGCACGGCCGGGGTCACATGGGACAGAGGGGAGCAGCCCGGCGGCTCGTACGGGGACACGCAGGCGGCGTGCGCGGCGTGCCCGGCGTACGTCCCGTGCGCGGCGTACGCCCGTACGGGCCCTTCCGCCGCCCCGGCGCCCTGCACGGCGGCCGCGCCCCGCACGCACAGGAACCCCATTCCGGCCGCCACGCCGAGGGCGAGCAGCAGCAGGAGGACACCGCGACGGGCGTGACGCCCGTGACGCCCGCTCCGCGTGTGCTCCCAGCCCCCCATGGCCGCAGATGGTAGTGGTCATGACGGGCCTGAGGTCAGAGCGGGGGTGCCATCGGCCTTGTGGGGTGCGTAATGTGGCGGAAACCACCACTAGGGATACTGGAGGGGCCCGGCTGCGCCGCCGGTCCCTCGGGTCGGTGGTGCACAGATCGTCTGAACTGCGAGGATGAAGGCATGGACAAGCAGCAGGAATTCGTCCTCCGGACGCTCGAGGAGCGCGACATCCGCTTCGTGCGCCTGTGGTTCACCGATGTGCTGGGCTTCCTGAAGTCCGTCGCGGTCGCTCCCGCCGAGCTGGAGCAGGCCTTCGACGAGGGCATCGGCTTCGACGGCTCCGCGATCGAGGGCTTCGCCCGCGTCTACGAGTCCGACATGATCGCCAAGCCGGACCCGGGCACGTTCCAGATACTGCCGTGGCGTGCCGAGGCCCCCGGGACCGCCCGGATGTTCTGCGACATCCTGATGCCGGACGGCTCCCCGTCCTTCGCGGACCCGCGCTACGTCCTCAAGCGCATCCTGGCCAAGACCTCCGACCTGGGCTTCACCTTCTACACCCACCCGGAGATCGAGTTCTTCCTGCTGAAGGACAAGCCGCTGGACGGCACCCGCCCGGTCCCGGCGGACAACTCCGGCTACTTCGACCACACTCCGCAGAACGTCGGGATGGACTTCCGACGCCAGGCGATCACCATGCTCGAATCCATGGGCATCTCGGTCGAGTTCAGCCACCACGAGGGCGCCCCGGGCCAGCAGGAGATCGACCTCCGCTACGCCGACGCCCTCTCGACGGCCGACAACATCATGACGTTCCGCCTGGTCATGAAGCAGGTCGCCCTCGAACAGGGCGTCCAGGCCACCTTCATGCCGAAGCCCTTCTCCGAGTACCCGGGCTCCGGCATGCACACCCACCTCTCCCTCTTCGAGGGCGACCGCAACGCCTTCTACGAGTCGGGTGCCGAGTACCAGCTCTCGAAGGTCGGCCGCTCCTTCATCGCGGGCCTCCTGCGGCACGCCGCGGAGACGGCGGCGGTCACCAACCAGTGGGTCAACTCCTACAAGCGCATCTGGGGCGGCTCGTCCCGCACGGCCGGCTCCGGCGGCGAGGCCCCCTCGTACATCTGCTGGGGCCACAACAACCGCTCGGCCCTGATCCGCGTCCCGATGTACAAGCCGGGCAAGACCGGTTCCTCCCGGGTCGAGGTCCGCTCGATCGACTCGGGCGCCAACCCCTACCTCACGTACGCCGTCCTCCTCGCGGCGGGACTCAAGGGCATCGAGGAGGGCTACGAACTCCCGGCGGGCGCCGACGACGACGTCTGGGCCCTGTCCGACGCCGAACGCCGCGCGATGGGCATCGAACCCCTCCCGCAGAACCTCGGCGAGGCCATCTCCCTGATGGAACGCAGCGAACTGGTCGCCGAGACCCTCGGTGAGCACGTCTTCGACTTCTTCCTGCGCAACAAGAAGCAGGAGTGGGAGGAGTACCGCTCGGAGGTCACCGCCTTCGAACTCCGCAAGAACCTGCCGGTGCTGTAGGGCTCCGAGCCCGCGCGACGGCGGCCGCGGGCCCCCCCCCCCCGCGGGGGGGGGGGCGCCCCCCGGGGGGGGGGCGGGGGGGGGGGGCGGGGGGGCGGCC
>NZ_JBIAWQ010000004.1:457563-471061 GCF_042895815.1 Streptomyces sp. NPDC001373 | reverse complement strand
TGTGGGTTGTTGACCCCCTCGTCGCCCCCTGATGGACCCCCCCCCGCCGGGGGCGGGGGGGGGGCGCGCCCCCCCCCCGGGGCGGGGGGGCCCGGCCCCCCCCCCCGCGGGGGGGGGGGCCCCGCGGCCGTGCCGGGGTCAGGTGGTGGGGGCCGGGAGGATCGCCGGGTGCCAGGTCGGGGCCGGGGTCGTCGGGCGGGGGGTGGCGGTGTGGAGGTGGGCGTCCAGGCCGAGGGCCGCTGTGGTCGTGGTGCCCGTCGAGTCGAGGACCGCTGAAGGGGCGCCCGCGTAGAGCATGCGGGATTCCGTCCAGGCCGGAGGGCCGCCCAGGGTGCTCGTGGAGACCGTGCCCGCATCGGCGCGGCCCGTCAGGAGACGGCCCGCGACGCCGATCGCGCCGTATCCCGCCCGGCCGCCGGACTCCGAGACGCTGGAGACCTGCGGGGCGCCCGGGCCGGCGGTGACCAGGGCGCTGCGGACCACCCCGGAGTCGGGGCGGCGGAAGTAGAGGCGGATGCCCGCGCCGTCGCGGGCCGCCGTGAGGGGGACCGTGGTGGCGGGGAGGCCGGTGGGGTACGGGCCGGCGAGCGGGGCGGCCGGGGTGGGCTGGGTCCAGGCCAGGACGGACCTGGCGGTGGTGGCGTAGACGTGGCGGCGGCCCGCGGAGTCCGTGAGGGTGACCGGGTCGCTCTGGAGGTCCTCGCCGCCGAGCTTCTGCCACTCGGTGAAGGCGCCCGAGGGCTGCTGGACGCGGGCGCGCAGGGTGCGGCGCGCGTCGCGCAGGTAGACGGTGAGACGGCCCGCGGGGTCGACGGCGGCCGCGGGGGCGCTGATGGCTGAGGTGCCGGGTTCGTCCCCGGGTTCGGGGGTGTCGAGGGACTGCCAGGCGCCGAACGGGCCGTCGGGGGCGCTCTGGACGGCGTACACCACTTCGCGCCGGTAGTCGGCGGGCCGGGGCCCGAGGACCGTGCGGGTGGCGAGGACCGCGACGCGGCCGTCGGGGAGGCGGGCGGTGGTGGCGCCGGAGTCTATGCCGGTGCCGGGGAGCAGGGCGGGGCCGGTCCAGGTGCCGGAGCGGTCGCGGGTCCAGACGGCCATCCGGCCGTCGAGGGCGGCGAAGGCCCAGAGCCGGCCGGGGGTGCCCTCGGTGAGCCAGGAGGCGTTGTCGGCGCGGGCGTAGCGCAGGGACTGGGCCCAGTTGCGGCCTGTGGGGCTGCCGGCCACCTTGCGGTCGCCGCAGCCGTCGGGGGAGCCGCAGTAGTCGGCGTGGTCCTGCCAGGCGTAGGTCTTGAGGTAGCCGATCTTCGTCTCGGCGGTCTGCGGGTCCAGGACGTGGGGGAGGGTGCCGTTGTGGTAGCCGAGGTAGTTCTGCACCGAGAACCGCGGCCGGTCCGCGACCCGTTCGGCGTACGCGGCGGTGGCGGCCTGCACGAAACGGGCGCCGTACATGTGGTCCTGGTGATCGGTGTACTTGCCGGTGTCCGCGTAGCGGTTCGGCGTCGGGTCCTGCATCCGTATCGTCGTGGGCCGGTACCGCTCCAGGATGCCCGATATGGACTGGACGACCTGGTCCTTGGTGTACGAGAACTGCTGCTTGACCGGGGTCCCGGTGGTGAGCTGGGCGCCCAGCGCCGGTATGTCGCCGTTCCACAGGCCGCGCAGGCTGTCCGGGTTCACGGCGGCCGGGTTGCGGGCCTCGCGCATCTGGAGCCAGACCAGGTTGACGTGGGGCCGGGCCACGAGGACGTCGAGCTCGGCCTGGCCGCCGCCGGCGGTGGGTATGACCGTGCGCTTCCAGGCACTGGTGCGGTCGCCGGTGGCCATCTGGGCGTAGGCGGAGCGTATGCCGTTCTGCCGGGCCTCCGCGTAGCGGGCCCGGTCGGCGGGCTGCTGCGGGTCTTTGGCCTGGCCGCCGTTGGCCTCGTTGCGGCCGTCGGCCTCGCCGGAGGTGAGGTAGGCGGTGGTGACGGGGAGTCCGGCCAGCAGGGAGCGGCTGAGGTCGGGGTTCATGAAGAACAGGTCGTCGTCGGGGTGGGCGACGATCTGGAGGACCGTGCCCGAGGTGGTGCTGGCGGGGAGGAGGGCGGAGGGGTCCCTGCCCTGGGTGGCCTCGGCCGACGTCTGCTGCCCGGAGGCGATGGAGAGCACGCCGGAGGCGCCCAGGGTGAGCATGGGCACGACGGCCGCGAGGAGGAAGCGGCGGCGGGAAACGGGCATCGGTTACGCCTTGGGGTCGTTCCGGACGGGAAGAACCGCTGTGCAGTCACTGAGAGGCGAAATCGGGCGGGTTGGTTCACCGATTTCACCGATGACGCGCGTTTTCCGAAAACGACCGGGTGTGAGGGTGTGTGGTCGGCGGCCCGGTGTGCGCGTCCGCCCGGACCGTGGACGCGCGCCGTCCCGCGCGCGGGGCAAGGATGTTCCTGGTGCGGGGTGTTGGGACTGGTGTGGCACGGAGGGTGTCTGTCCACCCGGTGCGCCGCCTGTGCCTGGGTAAGGGCGGGTTACGGAGTGGTGTTGCGCGGGCCCACCGGCTGCCAGGGCGCCAGGTACGCGTCGGGCTCGTCCGCCGACGAGGTGACGTACAGCCGCGCGTCGAGGCCCACCACCGCCAGGCTGACCAGGTTCTTCCCGGTCATGGTGCTGGAGGGGGCGTCCACGAACATCAGTGGCGAGCGCTGCCAGGGCTGTCCCTCGCCGACGTCCGCGCCGAGCAGCCCGCCGGCGGAGCGGCCGGCGAGGAGGTGCCCGCTCGCCGTCACGGAGCCGAAGCCCTGGAGGCCGCCGAGGTCGGTGAGGCCGGTCGCCTTCAGGCCTTCCTCGTCCGTCATCAGGGCGGTGCGGACGTTGCCGGAGCCGGGCTTGCGGAACCAGACCCGTACGCCGCCCTCGCGGCCCTCCGCGGTGAGGGGGAGGGTGGTCTCGGGCAGGCCGGTGGGGGTGGCCGGGCCCAGGGGGGCGCCGGGGCCGGGCTGGAGCCAGCCGGTCACCGACTTGCTGGTGGCGGCGAAGACCATCCGCCGCCCGGTCCCGTCGGTGGCGGTGACGGGGGTGCCGTGCAGGTCGGCGCCGCCGTGGGCCTCCCACGGGCCCCAGGTGCCGTCCGGGTGCCGGACACGGCCGCGCAGGGTGGAGGCGCCGTCGCGCACGTAGACGGCGAGGGCGCCGGTCCCGTCGACGGAGACGGCGGGCGCGCTGATGTCGGAGGTCCAGTCGGCGTCGGAGGCCTCCGGGGTGCCGAGTGACTGCCAGGCGCCGAACTCCTGGGAGCCGGGGGCCTGCTGGACGGCGTAGACCACCTCGCGCCGGTAGTCGGCGGGCTTCTCGCCGAAGGAGGTGCGGGTGCCGAAGGCCGCTATCCGGCCGTCCTTCAGGGTGACGGTCGATATGCCCTGGTCCATCCCGGTGCCGGGCAAGAGGAGGGGGCCGGTCCAGCGGCCTATGAGCCCGCTGCGGTGCCAGAGGGCGACCTGGCCGTCGAGGACCTTGAAGGCCCACAGGCCGTGCTCGGCGTCGGAGGTCAGCCAGGTGGTGCCGGTGCCGCGCGCGTAGTTGATGGACTGGGTCCAGCCGTTGCCCGAGGGGTGCTCGGCGACCTTGAGGTCCCCGCAGCCGGCCTCGCTGCCGCAGTGGTTCTCCTTGTCCAGCCAGGCGTAGGTGTCCAGGATGTCCAGCTTCTCCTTGGCCTCGCCGGGGCCGAGGGCTCGGGGCAGGGAGCCGTTGAAGTAGCCGACGTAGTTCTGGACGGTGAAGTGCGGGCGGTCCTTGAACTGCTCCGCGTAGGCGGCGGTGGCCATCTGGACGAACCGGGCGCCGTAGAAGTGGTCCTGGTGGTCGGTGTAGCGCCTGGTGTCGCGGAAGCGGCCGGGGGTCGGGTCCTGGGTGCGGATGGTGGTGGGCCGGTACCGCTCCAGGATGCCGACGATCGTCTGGACGACCTGGTCCCTGGTGTATGTGAACCCGTGCCGGACGGGGGTCCCGGAGGCGAGCACCGACTCCAGGTGGGGTACCTTCCCGTCCCACAGGCCGTGGAGGCTGTCGGGGACGTCCTGGTAGACGTTGCCCGCCTCGCGCATCTGGAGCCAGACGAGGTTGACCTGGGGCCGGGCGACGAGTACGTCGACCTCGGCGTGGCCGCCGCCCTTGGTGGGGATGACGCTGCGTTTCCAGGCGCTGCTGCGGTCGCCGGTGGCCATCTTGGCGTAGGCGGCGCGGATGCCGTTCTGCCGGGCTTCGGCGTAGGCGGGCTTGTTGGGCGGGGTCGAGGCCGCCTTGCCGGCGGCGGCGTTGATGCCGTCGGCCTCGCCGGAGGTGAGGTAGACGGAGGTCACCGGGTGGCCGGAGGCTATGGAGTACCCGAGGTCCGGGTTCATGAAGTAGAGGTCGTCGTCGGGGTGGGCGACGATCTGGAGCACCCGGCCGGGGTCGGGGGAGTCCGCCGCGGTGGCGGTGGTGGCCCGGGAATCGGGCGCGGTGGGCGCGTCGAGGCCGGTGAGGGCCTCGTTGCCGCGGAGGATGAGCATGCCGCCGGCGGCGGTGGCGGCGAGGAGGGCGATGGCCTTGACGACGGTGCGGGCGCGCGGGTGGCCGACGTGGTCGTGGCCGTGCCGGGTGGTCGCGGAGGCCTCGGGGGCCGCCCCAGGTACGGTCGGGCCGGGCTCGGACGCGGGCACGGCGACGGCGAGCGAGGACGGGGGTCCGTCGGACATGGGGCTCCTCGCGGCCGGTCGGGCGGGGACCGGGCCCCTGACGCACAGATCTAGAGAGCTATAAGTAAGCAGATAATCCGATAATCCGCCTCATGATATCGGCCACGACACCCGGCGAGTCGAACGCCTGCTCCGGCTAGGCTCGCTCACGGACAGGACCGGACCACCGGCGGGGCCGGACCACCGGCAGGGCCGGACCGGACCGGCGGCGACAGACTCGGGAGGTGGCGGGATGACAGTCCCGGGACGCAGGAGCAGTACCTTCATCCGGCTGCTGCGGAGCGGATTCACCGACCCCACCGCCGCCGCCCGGCTCCTCGACGCCGACGCGCTGGCCGCCGTCCGCGCCGACCCGGTGCTCCTGGACGCCCTCGGCGCCACCGCCGACCCCGACCTCGCCCTCCTCGGCCTCGTCCGCCTCGCCGAGGCCCAGTCCCCCGAGGACCTGCGGCTCCTCCTCGACACCCTGGTCAGCGCCAAGCCCCTGCGCGACCGCCTCCTCGGCGTGCTCGGCGCCTCCGAGGCCCTCGCCGACCACCTCGCCCGCCACCCCCACGACTGGCAGGCCCTGGTCACCTACGAGGCCGCCGACCTGCACCCCGGCCTCGCCGAGTTCGAACAGGGCCTCGCCGACGCCCACGAGCCCGTCGCCCTGCGCGTCGCCTACCGCCGCTGCCTGCTCTCCATCGCCGCCCGCGACGTCTGCGCGACCATAGACGTCGCCCAGACCGCCGCCGAACTCGCCGACCTCGCCACCGCCACGCTCCGCGCCGCCCTGCGCATCGCCTCGGCCGCCGCCCCCCAGGACGCCGCCGCCTGCCGCCTCGCCGTCATCGCCATGGGCAAGTGCGGCGGCAACGAGCTCAACTACGTCTCCGACGTCGACGTGATCTTCGTCGGCGAGGCAGCGCCCGGCACCGACGAGGGCAAGGGCATCCAGGCCGCCGCCCGCCTCGCCTCCCACCTCATGCGGATCTGCTCCGAGACCACCGTCGAGGGCAGCATCTGGCCCGTCGACGCCAACCTCCGCCCCGAGGGCCGCAACGGCCCCCTCGTGCGCACCCTCGCCTCCCACATGGCCTACTACCAGCGCTGGGCCAAGACCTGGGAGTTCCAGGCCCTCCTCAAGGCCCGCGCCGTCGCCGGCGACCCGGACCTCGGCGCCCAGTACATCGACGCCATAACGCCGCTCGTCTGGCAGGCCGCCGAACGCGAGAACTTCGTCGCCGACGTCCAGAAGATGCGCCGCCGCGTCGTCGACAACATCCCCGCGTCCCAGATCGACCGCGAGCTCAAACTCGGCCCCGGCGGCCTGCGCGACGTCGAGTTCGCCGTCCAGCTCCTCCAGCTCGTCCACGGCCGCAGTGACACCAGCCTGCGCTCCGGCACCACCCTCGACGCCCTCCACGCCCTCGCCGCCGGCGGCTACGTCGGCCGCGCCGACGCCGCCCAGCTCCACGACGCGTACCGCTTCCTGCGCGCCATGGAACACCGCATCCAGCTCCACCGGCTCCGCCGCACCCACCTCGTCCCCGAGGACGAGGGCGACCTGCGCCGCCTCGGCCGCTCCATGGGCCTGCGCACCGAACCCGTCGCCGAACTCAACAAGGCCTGGCGCCGGCACGCCTCCGTCGTCCGCCGCCTCCACGAGAAGCTCTTCTACCGCCCGCTCCTCGACGCCGTCGCCCAGCTCGCCCCCGGCGAGACCCGGCTCTCGCCGGCCGCGGCCGGCCAGCGCCTCGAAGCCCTCGGCTACGCCGACCCAGCCGCCGCCCTGCGCCACCTCGAAGCCCTCGCCTCCGGCGTCAGCCGCAAGGCCGCCATCCAGCGCACCCTGCTGCCCGTCCTCCTCGGCTGGTTCGCCGACTCCGCCGACCCCGATGCCGGACTCCTCAACTTCCGCAAGGTCTCCGACGCCCTCGGCAAGACCCCCTGGTACCTGCGCCTGCTCCGCGACGAGGGCGCCGCCGCCGAGAACCTCGCCCGCGTCCTGTCCGCCGGCCGCCTCGCCCCCGACCTGCTCATGCGCGCCCCCGAGGCCGTCGCCCTCCTCGGCGACCCGGAAGGCCTCCAGCCCCGTACGCACGAGGCCCTCGAACAGGAGGTGCTCGCCGCCGTCGGCCGCGCCGACAGCGGGGAAGCCGCCGTCGCGGCCGCGCGCGGGGTCCGCCGCCGCGAGCTCTTCCGCACCGCCGCCGCCGACATCATCGCCTCCTACGGCACCGAGGACAGCCCCGCCGAGACGGACTCCGGCTCCCTCGTCGACCGGGTCGGCAACGCCGTCTCCGACCTGACCGCCGCCACCATCGCCGGAGCCCTGCGCGCCGCCGTGCGCGACCACTGGGGCGAGACCCTCCCCACCCGCTTCGCCGTCATCGGGGTCGGCCGCTTCGGCGGGCACGAGCTCGGCTACGGCTCCGACGCCGACGTCCTCTTCGTCCACGACCCCCGCGAGGGCGTCGACGAGCAGGAGGCCGCCAAGGCCGCCCAGACCGTCATCGCCGAGATGCGCCGGCTGCTCCAGCTCCCCACCGCCGACCCGCCGCTGCTCATCGACGCCGACCTGCGCCCCGAGGGCCGCTCCGGGCCCCTCGTGCGCACCCTGGCCTCCTACGCCGCCTACTACCGCCGCTGGTCCCTGACCTGGGAGAGCCAGGCCCTGCTGCGCGCCGAGCCCGTCGCGGGCGACGCCGACCTCGGCCGTACGTTCATCGACCTGATCGACCCGCTGCGCTACCCCGTCGAAGGCCTCGGGGAGGAGGCGGTCCGCGAGATCCGCCGGCTCAAGGCCCGCATGGAGTCCGAACGCCTGCCGCGCGGGGCCGACCCCACCCTCCACACCAAACTCGGCCGCGGCGGCCTCAGCGACGTCGAGTGGACCGTCCAGCTCCTCCAGATGCGGCACGCCTGGGCCGAACCCGGCCTGCGCACCACCCGGACCCGCGAGGCCCTGGCCGCCGCCCACGCCGCCGGGCTCATCCCGACCGAGGAGGCGCAGACCCTCGACGAGGCCTGGGTCCTGGCGACCCGCGTGCGCAACGCCGTGATGCTGGTCCGCGGCCGTGCCGGCGACACCTTCCCCACGGACGCCCGGGAACTGGCGGCCGTCGGCCGCTACCTCGGCTACCCGGAGGGCAGGATCGGCGAGATGCTGGACGACTACCGCCGTACGACCCGCCGGGCGCGCACGGTGGTGGACGAGCTCTTCTACGGGGGGTGAGCCCCCTGGGGCCTCTCGGTCCCCGGGGCCCTCCCCCACCGGGACGGCGCGGCCGGAACCCCAGCCGCCGCGCCGGACCGGGTCAGGCCCGGCGCAGCCGGTTCAGTACGGCCGCCGTCGCCGGGTGGGGCGAGGTCTCCAGGGGGCTGCGGGGCAGGCGGTGCGGGAGGTCGCCGTACCAGGCGCGGGAGACCGCGTAGCCGAAGGCCAGGCAGAGCATGCCCCCGACCGCGTCCAGCCAGAAGTGGTTCGCCGTGGACACGATCACGACCAGGGTCGCCGCCGGATACAGCAGGCCCAGGATGCGGGCCCAGGGGGCCGAGGCGACCGCGAAGATCGTCAGGCCGCACCAGAGCGACCACCCTATGTGCATGGACGGCATCGCCGCGTACTGGTTCGACATGTGCTTGAGGTTCCCCGAGGCCATCGAGCCCCAGGTGTGGTGCACCAGCACGGTGTCGACGAAGTGCCCCCCGTTCATCAGCCGGGGCGGCGCGAGCGGGAAGCAGAAGTAGCCGAGCAGGGCCACGCCCGTGGTGGCGAAGAGGATGAGGCGGGTGGCCGCGTAGCGGCCGGGATGGAAGCGGTAGATCCACACCAGTACGCCGATGGTCACGATGAAGTGGAGCGTGGCGTAGTAGTAGTTCATGCCGACGACGAGCCACGTCACCGAGTTGACGGCGTGGTTGACGGAGTGCTCGACCGCGATGCCCAGGCCCCGCTCGACGCTCCAGATCCAGTCGGCGTTCGCGAGCGCGACGGCCTTCTGCTCGGGGACCGCGTTGCGGATCAGCGAGTACGTCCAGTAGCTGATGCCGATCAGCAGGACCTCGAACCAGATCCGCGGCCGGCGCGGGGCGCGCAGCCGGGTGAGGAGGGGCCCTTCGGGCCCGGGGCGGCTGCCGTCCTCGGCCACGGGGGATGACGAGGCGTCCGTCCTGGGGGCGCCCCCGGCGGCGGCTGGGGGAGTTTCCAGTGTCTTCACGCTCGCTTCACCCATGGGGAGAGAGTCTGCCAGATGCGCCCTTGCCTCCGATCATCCCTCCGGACGGTCTTCCGCGCCCGTGCTCCGTCCTGGGGAGGACACCCCGAGGAGGACCCGCTATCCTGCCGCGCGTCGCTGGCCGGGACCGGACGCCGTCGATCCGCGCACCACCAGCTCCGGCAGGAACACGAACTCGCTGTGCGGGGCCGGCGTACCGCCGATCTCCTCCAGCAGGGTGCGCACGGCCGCCTGCCCCATGGCCTGCACGGGCTGGCGGATGGTGGTCAGCGGCGGATCGGTGAACGCTATGAGCGGGGAGTCGTCGAAGCCGACCACGGACACGTCCTGCGGCACCCGCAGCCCCTGCTGGCGCGCGGCCCGGATGGCGCCGAGCGCCATCATGTCGCTGGCGCAGGCGATGGCCGTGCAGCCCCGCCCGATGAGCGCCGCGGCCGCGGCCTGGCCGCCCTCCAGGGAGTAGAGGGAGTGCTGGATCAGCTCCTCGACCTCGGCCTCGCCGAGCCCGAGCCGCTCCCGCATGGCGAGCCGGAAGCCCTCGATCTTGCGCAGCACGGGCACGAAACGCTTCGGGCCGACCGCGAGGCCGATCCGGGTGTGCCCGAGCGCCGTCAGGTGGGTCACCGCGAGGTGCATGGCGGCCCGGTCGTCGGGGGAGACGAAGGGGGCCTGCACCTTGTCGGAGAAGCCGTTGATCAGGACGAAGGGGACGCCCTGGCCGCGCAACTGGTCGTAACGGCCGGTGTCGGCGGTGGTGTCGGCGTGCAGCCCGGAGACGAAGATGATCCCGGAGACCCCCCGGTCCACCAGCATCTCGGTCAGCTCGTCCTCGGTGGACCCGCCGGGCGTCTGCGTCGCCAGCACCGGGGTGTACCCCTGCCGGGTCAGCGCCTGCCCGATGACCTGCGCGAGCGCAGGGAAGATGGGGTTGTCCAGCTCGGGGGTTATCAGGCCGACCAGGCCGGCACTGCGCTGCCGCAGCCGTACGGGCCGCTCGTAGCCGAGCACGTCGAGCGCGGCCAGCACGGACTCGCGGGTGCCTGCGGCCACACCGGGCTTGCCGTTGAGCACGCGGCTGACTGTGGCTTCGCTGACCCCCGCCTGGGCTGCGATGTCGGCAAGCCGTGCGGTCACGGGATGGGACTGTACCGGTAGCCGGCTCACGAAGCCCACCAGGTGCAGGAATCGGGGGGAAGACGGACGTTGCGGCCGTCGGTCTGCACGGGGGCGCTGGAGAGGACGGGACGGCCCGGGGAGGGCATGTCCACGGCCGAGGGACGGGTGTTGAGGGTGCACGAGAAACCGGGACGGGTGAACAGGAGCACCCCCTCGGGGGCCGGGCGCCACCGCATGCCCCGGGCGAGAACCGCGGGTCCCGCCCCGGTGCCGGGCCACTCCTCGACGGGACCGCCCTGCCCGGCCTCGACCGCACCCAGGCCCGGCAGGGCGCGGCGCAGCTCCAGGGCGGCGCGGTAGAGCTCCAGGGTGGAGTGCGGGTCGCCGGTCTGCGCGGCGACGCTGAGCCCGCCCCAGCCGTCGGGCTGCGGCAGCCAGCTCCGGCCGGGGCCGAACCCGTACGGGGCCTCGTGGCCGGACCAGGGGAGGGGGACGCGGCACCCGTCCCGCAGCCCGTCCTGCCCCTGCGCCCCGTCCCCCGCCGGTCCGGCTCCGCAGCCGTCCCCGGCCGCGCCGCCCCCCGCGGGGGGCCTGCGCCGGAAGGCCGGGTCGCGGCGGGCCTCCGCCGGCAGGTCGGTGACCTCCGGCAGGCCGAGCTCCTCGCCCTGGTAGATGTACGCGGACCCCGGCAGCGCCAGCATCAGCAGCGCCGCCGCCCGCGCCCGGGCCAGCCCCTGCGCCCCGCCCCCGTACCGGGTCACATGGCGTACGACGTCGTGGTTGGACAGCACCCACGTCGTCGGCGCCCCCACCGCCGAGGTCGCGGCCAGGGACTCGTCGATCACCGTCCGCATCGCCGCCGGGTCCCAGGGGCAGTTCAGGAAGCGGAAGTTGAAGGCCTGGTGCAGCTCGTCGGGCCGCACGTACAGCGCGAGCCGCTCCGAGGTCGGCGCCCAGGCCTCGGCGACCCCGATGCGCCCGTCCCCGTACGAGTCGAGCAGCCGGCGCCAGGAGCGGTGGATGGCGTGCACCCCGTCCTGGTCGAAGAAGGGGAGGGGCTCGGTGCCGATCAGCGTGGCCTGGGCGCCGCGGCCGATGTCAGGCAGGCCCGGGGCCTTGACCATGCCGTGGGCCACGTCCACGCGGAAGCCGTCCACCCCGAGGTCCAGCCAGAACCGCAGCACCGAGGCGAACTCCTCCGCCACCTCCGGGTGCTCCCAGTCGAGGTCGGGCTGCTCCGGGGCGAAGAGGTGGAGGTACCAGTCGCCGTCCGCGACCCGGGTCCAGGCGGGACCGCCGAAGACGGACTCCCAGTCGTTCGGCGGCAGCGAGCCGTCCACCCCGCGCCCCGGGCGGAAGAGGTAGCGCTCCCGGGCGCCGGGCACGCCGGCGAGGGCCTCCCGGAACCAGGGGTGCCGCTCGGAGGTGTGGTTCGGGACCACGTCCACGATCACCCGCAGCCCGAGCGCGTGGGCGGCCCGGACGAGGTCGTCGGCGTCGGCGAGGTCCCCGAAGAGCGGGTCGACGGCCCGGTAGTCGGCGACGTCGTAGCCGCCGTCCGCCTGCGGGGACACGTAGAAGGGCGTCAGCCACACCGCGTCCACCCCGAGCCGGGCCAGGTGCGGGAGCCGCTCGCGCACCCCGCGCAGGTCCCCGACGCCGTCGCCGTCGCTGTCGGCGAAGGAGCGGACGTAGACCTGGTAGATGACGGCATCGCGCCACCAGCCGCCGCTCGCAAGCGGGTCGCTGGAAGCTCTTGCAAGCGGGAGGGCCGTCAACTCGTGCTTCATACCGCAGTCAACGGTCGTACACGCCCCGTGGTTGCGGGCCCGGGAAATCGAAGCGGCCTCGAACTAACAGCAAGCTGCGGCAACCGTAGGGACACACGGTTGTAACGATCCCCTCCGCTTGCAGAAAATTGCCGCAAGGTCTTTCCGTCGGCTTTCAGTCTTGTTACGTTCCCTGCAACTCGGGACCGCGAGGGCGCGGCCGGGATCATCGAAGGAGTTCATATGCGGCGTGGCATAGCGGCCACCGCGCTGGTCGCGACCCTGGCGCTCGCGGCGACGGCTTGCGGCGGTGACACCAAGGGCGACGGTGGCGAGACGAAGGCCGGCGGCGAGCTGTCCGGCACCGTCACCTGGTGGGACACCTCGAACGACGCCGAGAAGGCGAGCTTCCAGAAGATCGCCGAGGCCTTCACCGCGAAGCACCCGAAGGTGACGGTCAAGTACGTCAACGTGCCCTACGGCGACGCCCAGAACAAGGTCAAGAACGCCTTCAGCAGCGGCGCCGACGCCCCCGACGTGATCCGCGCCGACGTCGGCTGGGTCGCCGACTTCGCCTCCCTCGGCTACCTCGACGAGGTCCCCGCCGACCAGGCCAAGAAGATCGACGCCGAGTTCCTGCCGCAGGCCGCCGCCAGCGGCAGGTTCGAGGGCAAGACCTTCGCGGTCCCGCAGGTCATCGACACCCTCGGCCTCTTCTACAACAAGAAGATGCTCGCCGACGCCGGCGTCCAGCCCCCCAAGACCCTGGAGGAGCTGAAGACCGCCGCCGCCGCGATCAAGGCCAAGAGCGGCAAGACCGGCCTCTACCTGCGCGGCGACGACTCCTACTGGTTCCTGCCGTTCATCTACGGCGAGGGCGGCGACCTCGTCGACGCCAAGACCAAGACGGTCACGGTCGACAACGAGGCCGGCATCAAGGGCTTCAAGGCCGCCCGCGACCTGGTCACCTCCGGCGCGGCGGTCACCAACGCCACCGACGGCTGGACCAACATGCAGACCGCCTTCAAGTCCGGGGAGGTCGCGATGATGATCAACGGCCCCTGGGCCGTGGCCGACAGCTACGCCGGCGACCAGTTCAAGGACAAGTCCAACCTCGGCGTCGCCCCGGTCCCGGCCGGCTCCGCCAAGGCCGGCGCCCCGCAGGGCGGCCACGACCTCGCCGTGTACGCGGGCTCCAAGAACACCGCCGCCGCGCACGCCTTCGTCGAGTACATGACCTCCCAGGAGGTCCAGGTCCAGTCCGCCAAGGAGCTGAGCCTGCTCCCGACGCGCACCGCCGCCTACGAGCAGCCGGACGTCAAGAGCAGCGAGATGGTCCAGTTCTTCAAGCCGGCCGTCGACAAGGCCGTCGAGCGCGCCTGGATCCCGGAGAACGGCTCCCTCTTCGAGCCGCTGAAGGTCGAGTACACCAAGGCCGTCACCGGTGCGGCGAGCCCCGAGGACGCGGCCAAGGCGGCCGGCGTCGAGTTCCGCAAGATCCTCAAGGGCTGGAAGTAGTACGAACGATGGCTGCTGACACCAGCCGGTCGGTGGCACGGGCCGCGGGGGGGGGGGGGGGCGCCCCCCCCCGCCCCCCCCCCCCCCCCCCCCCCCCCCCCCCCCCCCCCCCCCCCCCCCCCGGGGGGGGGGGGCGGCCCCCCCGCCGCCGCCCCCCCCCGCG
>NZ_JBIAWQ010000004.1:415010-457553 GCF_042895815.1 Streptomyces sp. NPDC001373 | reverse complement strand
TTTTTTACCCACACCACCACCCGGGGGTTATGTTCTCCCCCGTGTGGCCGGGCCCCCCCGGGGGGGGGGGGCAGGGGGGGGGGGGGGTAACCCCCCCCCCCCCCGCCCGCGGCCCCGGCCGCACGACTGCCAAGACCGCCGGAAGCCCGCGCGGCGGCATCGGCCGCGCCTTCGCCACGCACTGGTACGCCTGGGCCATGGTCGCCCCGGTCGTCCTCGTCCTCGGCGTCATCGTCGGCTGGCCGCTCGTCCGCGGCGTCTACCTGTCGCTGACCAACGCCAGCGAGCGCAACGTCGCCCGGACGATCGGCGTGCGCCACATCGAGGCCACGTACGAGTTCGTCGGCCTCGACAACTACACGGCGGTCCTCGGCGACCCCGTCTTCTGGCAGCGGCTGGTGTGGACGGTGACGTGGACCGTCGCCTGCGTCTCGATCACCTTCGCCCTCGGGCTCGCCCTGGCCACCGTCCTCAACCGGCAGTTCCGGGGCCGCGCCGCCTACCGGATGGCGCTCATCCTGCCCTGGGCCGTGCCCGGCTTCGTCTCCGTTTTCGCCTGGCGGTTCCTCTTCAACCGCGACAACGGCATCCTCAACAAGATCCTCGACGGCGGCGGCATCTCCGCGATCCCGTGGCTGGACGACCCGACCTGGGCCAAGCTCTCCGTCGTCGCCGTCAACGTCTGGCTCGGCGTGCCGTTCATGATGGTCGCCCTGCTCGGCGGGCTCCAGTCCATCCCCGCGGAGCTCTACGAGGCCGCCGAGATGGACGGCGCCGGACCCTGGCAGCGGTTCCGGCACATCACCCTGCCCGGGCTGCGCGCCGTCAGCATGACGGTGATCCTGCTCTCCACCATCTGGACCTTCAACATGTTCCCGGTGATCTTCCTGCTCACGCGGGGCGGTCCCGGCGACTCCACCGAGATCCTCGTGACCCAGGCCTTCCGCGAGGCCTTCGTCGCCAGCCCGCGCGACTTCGCCGGCTCCGCGACCTGGGGCGTGCTGATCCTCGGCCTGCTCATGATCTTCGCGCTGGTCTACCGGCGCTCGCTGCGCAAGCAGGGAGAGGTGTGGTGACCGTGTCCGAGACCGCTTCCGAGACCGTGTCCGGGGCCGCTTCCGCGACCGCTTCCGGGGCCGCTCCCGCGACCGCTTCCGGGCGGGCCGCCCGCCCCCGGGGCAGCCGCTCGCCGCTGGCGTCCTTCGGCCTGCACGCCACCCTCCTCGTCGCGTCCGTCATCGCCGTCTTCCCGGTGCTGTGGATCCTGCTGACCTCCCTCAAGCCCGCGAAGTACGCCATCAGCACGGACTTCGTGAAGGAACCGACCCTCGCGAACTACTCCTACCTGCTGGAGTCCAGCCACTTCCTCAGCTGGTTCTGGAACTCGGTCCTGGTGGCGGGGGTCACCACGGTGCTCGGCGTGTTCATCGCCGCCACCACCGGGTACGCCGTCAGCCGCTTCAGGTTCCCGGGCATGAAGCCGCTGATGTGGACCCTGCTCATCACCCAGATGTTCCCGATGGCCATCCTCATCGTCCCGCTCTACAACCTGATGGGGGAGCTCGGGCTGCTGAACCAGCCGCTCGGCCTGATCATCACGTACCTCACCATCGCCGTCCCGTTCTGCGCGTGGATGATGAAGGGCTTCTTCGACACGATCCCGATCGAGATCGACGAATCCGGCCGGGTCGACGGGCTCAACCCCTTCGGCACCTTCTGGCGCCTGATCCTCCCGCTCGCCAAGCCCGGCCTGGCCGTGACCGGCTTCTACGCCTTCATCACCGCCTGGGGCGAGGTCGCCTACGCCTCCGCCTTCATGGTCGGCGAGGAGAACCTCACCCTGGCCGGCGGGCTCCAGACCTTCGTCACGCAGTACACCTCCAACTGGGGTGCCATGAGCGCGGCCTCCGTCCTCATCGCCATCCCCGCGGCCGTCTTCTTCCTGTTCGCCCAGCGTCACCTCGTCGCCGGCATGACGGCGGGCGCCACCAAGGGCTGACCACCCGGCCCGCCCGGCCACTGGCGTTCGACTCCCGCTTTCTGTACGACCGGCCCGACTCTCCAAGGACACCATGACCCAGCACCTCGCCGACGCCCTCCCCACCCCGACCGGGACCCGGTCCGGCTGGTGGAGAGACGCGGTGATCTACCAGGTCTATCCGCGCAGCTTCGCCGACTCCAACGGGGACGGCATGGGGGACCTCGAGGGCATCCGCGGCAGACTGCCCTACCTCAAGGAGCTGGGCGTCGACGCCGTCTGGCTGAGCCCCTTCTACGCCTCCCCGCAGGCCGACGCCGGCTACGACGTCGCGGACTACCGGGCCATCGACCCCATGTTCGGCACCCTGCACGACGCCGACGCCGTCATCCGCGAAGCCCACGGGCTGGGCATGCGGATCATCGTGGACCTCGTCCCCAACCACTGCTCCGACCAGCACGAATGGTTCAAGCAGGCGCTCCGCGAGGGACCGGGCACCCCGCTGCGCGAGCGCTTCCACTTCCGGCCGGGGAAGGGGGAGTCGGGCGAGGAGCCGCCGAACGACTGGGAGTCCATCTTCGGCGGGCCCGCCTGGACCCGGGTGGCCGACGGCGAGTGGTACCTGCACCTGTTCGCGCCCGAGCAGCCCGACTTCAACTGGGAACACCCGGCCGTGCAGGACGAGTTCCGGTCCGTGCTCCGGTTCTGGCTGGACCTCGGCGTCGACGGCTTCCGCATCGACGTCGCGCACGGTCTCGTCAAGGCGCCCGGACTGCCCGACCTGGGCCGCGACGAGCAGCTCAAGCTCCTCGGCAACCAGGTGCTGCCCTTCTTCGACCAGGACGGGGTCCACGAGATCTACCGCTCGTGGCGCAAGGTCCTGGACGAGTACGCGGGTGACCGCATCGGCGTCGCCGAGGCCTGGACCCCGAGTGCCGACCGCACCGCGCTCTACCTGCGCCACGACGAGCTGCACCAGGCCTTCAACTTCCACTACCTGAGCACCGGCTGGGACGCGGCCGCGCTGCGCGCCACCATCGACGAGTCCCTCGACGCCATGCGGCCCGTGGGCGCGCCGACGACCTGGGTGCTGTCCAACCACGACGTGGTCCGGCACCGGACCCGCTTCGGCAGCCTGGAGCGGGCCCGGGCGGCCGCGCTGCTGATGCTCGCGCTGCCCGGATCGGCGTACGTCTACCAGGGCGAGGAGCTCGGGCTGCCGGAGGTGACCGACCTGCCGGACGAGGTGCGCCAGGACCCCTCGTTCTTCAAGGAGAACGGGCAGGAGGGCCTGCGCGACGGGTGCCGGGTCCCGATCCCGTGGTCGGGCGAGGAGGCCCCCTACGGCTTCGGTCCGGGCGGCAGCTGGCTGCCGCAGCCCGCGGAATGGGCGGGGCTGAGCGTGGCCGCGCAGACCGGCGACGCGGACTCCACGCTGGAGCTCTACCGTTCCGCGCTGCGGATCCGGCGCGCCCACGAGGACCTGGGGGCCGGGGACGCGGTGGAGTGGCTGGAGGCGCCCGAGGGCGTGCTGGCCTTCCGGCGCGGGTCGTTCGTCTGCACCGTCAACACGACGGGCGAGGACGTGCGGATACCGGCGGCGGGCCGTGTCCGGGGCGCGGTGCTGCTGGCGAGCGGTGAGCTGGGCGCCGACCTGGACGTCCTGCCGGCCGACACCGCGGTGTGGTGGCAGGGGTGAGTTCCCCGTTGCGGCTGACGGACATCGCCTCGCAGGCCCAGGTCAGCGAGGCGACCGTCAGCCGCGTGCTCAACGGCAAGGCGGGCGTGGCGGCCGGCACCCGGCACCGGGTGCTGGCCGCCATGGACCTGCTGGGCTACGAGAGGCCGGTGCGGCTGAAGCGGCGGAGCAACGGGCTGGTGGGGCTGCTGATCCCCGAGCTGACCAACCCGATCTTCCCGGCGTTCGCGCAGGTCATCGAGCAGGCACTGGCCGGGCACGGGTACACGCCGGTGCTGTGCACCCAGACGCCGGGCGGCGCGACCGAGGACGAGCTGGTCGAGCAGCTGGAGGAGCGGGGGGTCACCGGGATCGTGTTCCTGTCCGGCCTGCACGCCGATGCCACCGCCGACCCGGCGCGCTACCAGCGGCTGGCCTCGCGCGGGCTGCCGTTCGTCATGGTCAACGGCTTCAACGAGCACGTGCACGCGCCCTTCGTCTCCCCCGACGACCGGGCGGCGGCGGACATGGCCGTACGGCACCTGGAGGAGCTGGGCCACCGGCGCATCGGCCTGGCCATAGGGCCCACGCGCTACGTGCCCTCGGCGCGCAAGGAGCAGGGCTTCCTGGCCGCTCGGCCGGGCGCCGACGCCGAAGGCCTGGTCCAGCGCACCCTGTTCACCGTCGAGGGGGGCCACGCGGCGGGCATCGCCCTGCTGGAGCGGGGGTGCACGGGTGTGGTGTGCGCGAGCGACATGATGGCCCTCGGGGTCATCCGCGCGGCCCGGGAGCGGGGGCTGCGGGTCCCGGAGGACGTCTCGGTCGTCGGCTTCGACGACTCCCCGCTGATCGCCTTCACCGACCCGCCGCTGACGACGATCCGCCAGCCGGTCCGGGCCATGGCCACGGCGGCGGTGGGGGCACTGCTCGAAGCGGTGGCGGGGACCCCGGTCCAGCGGACGGAGTACGTCTTCCAGCCGGAGCTGGTGGTACGGGGGTCCACCGGGCCGGGGCCGGAGTAGGGCCCGCGCGGCGCGGGCCCGCCATCTGCCCCTCGAGGGGCGGGGACGGGCCGGTGCCCGCCCACCCGCTTCCCCGGGTGCGGGGCGGTGGGTGGGGGCCGCCTCGCCGCGCATCCGGGCTCGATGGCTGTGCGACCGGGGCTGCTCTCACGCGTCAGATCGCTACGCGCTGCCCGGGTTTCGGCGGCTGCGGCCCTTCCGGGGCTGGTCATAGGCGGGCTGGACGTTTGCGACGGCCGTGGTGAATTCGCGGCCGGAGGCGTTGCGGATGTACGCCAGCTCCGTCCAGTGCTCGTAGGTGTCCGAGTCCGAGACGTTCTCGTTGATGACGGCCATCAGCTCCCCTTCGACGCCGGAGGCGATGTCGCGGACGCGGCGGCGGAGGAGCCGGTGGGGGACGTACTCGTACCGTTCACTCATCCGAGTCTCCCTCGAAGGTGTCGAGGAAGCGCTGCCACCCTGTGCGGGCTCGGTCGAGCAGGTCGGTGCCGGTGGTGTCTATGACCGTCACACGGGTCACAGGTGCGTCCGAGGTCGCGGGGGCGTGGGTGTGTGCGGCCATGGCGGTGCTCCCTACCGTCGTCAGTGGGTCGTGTGGTGACGGTAGGGGCGGCCCGGGGTGGGCAGGGGCACAGTCTGTGCCCCTTTCCGTTCAGGAGGTCAGGAGGCCCAGGCGGGTTGCCAGGTCGGAGGCTCGGCGGCGGCGGGAGGGGGATCTGGCCTCGGTTTCCTCCAGGACGATCCTTCGGGCGTAGCCGTTGTACCTGACGGTGTCGGGGGCGGTTTCGTGGGCTTGGGCGAGCGTGGCCAGGGCTACGTCGGGCTGGGCGTCCAGGTGGTAGGCGCGGGCCTGTTCGATGCGGTGGCGGGCCCGGCGGGGGCGGGAGGGGATCGTCTCGGCCTCGGCGCGGGCGGACTGGCGCACGGATTCGCCGCCCGTGTGGAGCTCCACCGCCACGGTGACCGCGTGGGCGCCGATGACCGCCCGGGAGAAGCTCGTGACCGGGTGGAAGTAGGCCGGGGGGAGGGTTTCCGCCAGGAGGCGGGCCTGGTCCCAGTGGTGCCATGCGGTGCCGGTTTCGCCGCGCCGGGCCGCCGTGAGGCCGGCCTCGGCGGTGAGGGCGCCCGCCACGGCCCGTACGTCCGCTGTGGCGGCGGGGAGGAGCGGGGTCAGGTAGCGGAGGGTTTCGAGGGTGACGGCGTCGGCCGCCTCGTAGTGGGCGCTGTCGCGGTGGGCCTGGGTGGTGAGCCAGGCCGCCAGGCCGATGGCGTGGGGGTCCTCCGAGTCCTGGGCGGCCGTCATGCCGCGTTCGGCCACCCGCCAGACCAAGGGGGCGTCGGGCTGGTAGGCGCAGAAGAACTGGGCGAGGAAGTAGGCCTCCGCCAGGCGGGCTTGGGCTGCTTTGCGGTCGGCGACCGTTTCCGCCTGGCGGACGGAGGCCTGTGCGTCCCGGATCAGGCCGGGCAGCAACGCGCCCACGACCTCGCGGTGGTCGGGGGACGAGTGGCGGGCGGACCAGGCGCGGGACAGGCGGGCGGTGAGGTGGGCGACCGGGGGCGCCTCGTGGCTGCTGCCGAGGTTCAGGGAGTTGAGGGCCTCGCGGACTTCGGCGAACCGGGGGTGTCCCGGGCCGGCGAAGAGGTCGGCGCGGAGGGAGGTGTCGCCCGTGAGCTCGGACAGGTTCCGGACGCGGAGCACCTCCGCGACCCGGAGGACGAGCGGGAGGTGCGGGGTGCGCAGGCGGCCGGTCTCGACCGCTTTGACCCATGAGCCGGATCTCCCCAGGAGGCCGCCGAGTTGGCCGCGGGTGAGCCCGCGCCGGGTGCGGAGGATCTGCATTCTCTGGCCGAACACCAGTGGATCGGAGTACGGGTCCGGGGTTGCGTCGTACGACATGCGGCCTTGCCCCTTCCTTGCAGCTCGACACCGACAGGGTAGGTGGTGCGCGCCGACGGTCCGGCAACTCGCCCGCGGGGCAAGCGGAATGAGGCGTTTTCGTTCGTTGAGCGGTGCTTGTGCGCCGCTCAACGGACAACGGCAGGTCAAATCCTTGTTGCGTACCTGTCACTTCGGCCAATCTCCTGGCACTCTCTCAGCCAGTCCCCCACGGCTACCAAGGAGTGACCTTCCCCATGTCCTCTTCCCCCACCCCCCGCACCCGGACCCTGCGCGCCGCCGCGATCGTCGCCTCCGCGGCCATGGTCGCCATCTCCGTCCAGGCCGGTTCCGCCAGCGCGGCCGCCGAGCGGGAGGCCGGTGCCACCGCCCTCACGCTGTCGGCCGGGGCGCGCGCCCAGGCGATCGGCGAGGCCCAGAACGCGGCCGCCGACACCGCGCGGGCCATCGGCCTGGCGGACGACGAGCGTCTCGTGGCCCGTGACGTGGTCAAGGACGCGGACGGTACCGTCCACACCCGCTACGAGCGCACCTACGCGGGTCTGCCCGTCCTCGGCGGCGACCTGGTCGTCCACCAGAAGAAGGACGGCAGCCGCAAGACCGACAAGGCGGTCGAGGCGAAGATAGCCCCGGCCGGTGCCCGTTCCGCCCTGCGGGCCGCCCCCGCCGGGAGCCGCCAGGTCGTGTGGGCCGCGACCGGCAAGCCGGTCTTCGCCTACGAGGCCGTCGTCACCGGTACCCAGCACGACGGCACCCCCAGCGAGCGGCACGTCATCACCGACGCCGCCACCGGCGCCGAGCTCTACTCCTACGAGGCCATCGACACCGGCGTCGGCACCAGCGAGTACTCCGGCTCCGTCACCCTCGGCACCGCGCCGAGCGGATCGGCCTTCAGCCTGACCGATACGGCGCGCGGCGGCCACAAGACCTACGACCTGAACGGCGGCACCTCCGGCACGGGCACCCTGTTCACCGACGCGGACGACCAGTGGGGCGACGGCACCCCGTCGAACCGCCAGACCGCCGCCGTCGACGCCCACTACGGCGCGGCCGTGACCTGGGACTTCTACAAGTCGGAGCTCGGCCGCAACGGCATCGCCGGCGACGGCAGGGCCGCCTACTCCCGCGTCCACTACGGCAACGCGTACGTCAACGCCTTCTGGGACGACAGCTGCTTCTGCATGACCTACGGCGACGGCCAGAACAACCAGAAGCCGCTGACCGCGCTGGACGTGGCGGGCCACGAGATGAGCCACGGCCTGACCGCCGCCACGGCCAAGCTGAACTACAGCCGCGAGTCCGGCGGCCTCAACGAGGCCACCAGCGACATCTTCGGCACCTCGGTGGAGTTCTTCGCCAACAACGCCTCCGACCCGGGCGACTACCTCATCGGTGAGAAGATCGACATCCGGGGCGACGGCAGCCCGCTGCGCTACATGGACAAGCCCAGCAAGGACGGCGCCTCCGCGGACTACTGGTCCAAGTCGGTGGGCCGGCTCGACGTCCACAACTCGTCGGGCGTCGCCAACCACTTCTTCTACCTGCTCTCCGAGGGGAGCGGCGCGAAGACGGTGAACGGCGTGGCGTACAACTCGCCCACGTACGACGGTTCCGCCGTCGCGGGCATCGGCCGGACCAAGGCGTACAAGATCTGGTACAAGGCCCTCTCGACCTACATGACCTCGACCACCGACTACGCGGGCGCCCGTACGGCGACCCTGAAGGCGACGGCCGACCTGTACGGCTCGACGGGTGTGGAGTACCAGCAGGTGGCGGCCGCGTGGACGGCCGTCAACGTCAAGTAGCGGGCCCTGAGTACGGGCGGGGGGTGCGGATCGTCGCACCCCCCGCCCTTTTGCGCGTCAGGGGTCCGGGTCGGTCGCGGGCGCCCGTGGAGCGGTTGGAGGCGGCGGAGACCGCGATCAGGGCCCGGCTGTAGCCGGCCGTCGCGTGCGGGGGCTCGGCGGTGAGCCGGTCCGGTTCGGCGCGGGCGGGCCGCCGACCAGGCCGGCCGGACCGTGGAGTTCACCTGCAAGAACGGCACTGCGCGACGGAGGATGCCGCGTCTTGTCCGGCTACGCCGGAAACCTGCGCGCTTGTGCCGGAAACAATTCTGCAATCTCTTGCGCAAGCTCTTGCAACACTCCTGGGTGCCCCCTACGGTCGCGTGCAACCCCCCACACCTTCCCGCCAGGAGGACCCCCACATGGCTCGATCCGTATCCGCGCGCGCCGGAAGAGCCGCGCTGGCGGCCGGTGTCGCGTTCGCCGCCACCCTCACCGCCCAGGCCGCGCCCGCCTCCGCGGCCCCGCCCGGTGAAAAGGACGTCACCGCCGTGCTCTTCGAGTGGCGGTTCGACTCCGTCGCCAAGGCCTGCACCGACTCCCTCGGTCCCGCCGGGTACGGGTACGTCCAGGTCTCGCCGCCGCAGGAGCACATCCAGGGGCCCCAGTGGTGGACCTCGTACCAGCCCGTCAGCTACAAGATCGCCGGACGGCTCGGGGACCGGGCCGCCTTCAAGCGGATGGTCGACACCTGCCACACCGCCGGGGTCAAGGTCGTCGCCGACTCCGTCATCAACCACATGGCGGCGGGCGACGGCGTCGGCACCGGCGGGTCCCCGTACACGAAGTACGACTACCCGGGCGTCTATTCGGGCGCCGACATGGACGACTGCCGGGCGACCGTCTCCAACTACCAGGACCGCGCCAACGTCCAGAACTGCGAGCTCGTCCAGCTCGCCGACCTCGACACCGGCGAGGAGTACGTGCGCGGCCGGATCGCCGGCTACCTCAACGACCTCCTCTCCCTCGGCGTCGACGGGTTCCGGATCGACGCCGCCAAGCACATGCCCGCCGCGGACCTCGCCGCCATCAAGTCCCGGCTGAGCAACCCCTCCGCCTACTGGAAGCAGGAGGCGATCTACGGGGCCGGCGAAGCCGTCTCGCCCTCCGAGTACCTCGGCAACGGCGACGTGCAGGAGTTCCGCTACGCCCGCGACCTGAAGCGGGTGTTCCAGGGGGAGAAGCTCGCCTACCTCAAGAACTTCGGCGAGGCCTGGGGGTACATGCCCGCCGCCACGTCCGGCGTCTTCGTCGACAACCACGACACCGAGCGCGTCGGCGACACCCTGAACTACAAGGACGGCGCCGACTACACCCTCGCCAGTGTCTTCATGCTGGCCTGGCCCTACGGCTCCCCGGACGTCCACTCCGGCTACGAGTGGACCGACAAGGACGCCGGGCCGCCCAACGGGGGTACGGTCAACGCCTGTTACACCGACGGGTGGAAGTGCCAGCACGCCTGGCCGGAGATCTCCTCCATGGTCGCCTTCCGCAACACCGCCCGCGGCCAGGGCGTCACCGACTGGTGGGACAACGGAGGCAACCAGATCGCCTTCGGACGCGGGGCCAGGGCGTACGTGGCACTCAACCACGAAGGCTCGCCGCTGACCCGCACCTTCCAGACCTCCCTGCCCGCCGGGACCTACTGCGACGTCCAGAGCGGCCGCGCCGTGAGCGTCGACTCCGGCGGCCGGTTCACCGCCACGCTCGCACCCCAGACCGCCCTGGCCCTGCACACCGGCGCCCCCACCTGCACCGGTACTCCGGCCGCCGCCACCGGCGCCTCCTTCGCCGTCAACGCCACCACGGTCCCCGGCCAGGACATCTACGTCACCGGCGACCGCCCCGAGCTCGGCAACTGGAACACCGGCGCCGCCCTCAAGCTCGACCCGGCCTCCTACCCGGTCTGGAAGCTCGACGTCACCCTCCCCGCCGGGACGGCCTTCTCCTACAAGTACGTCCGCAAGGACGGCTCCGGGAACGTCACCTGGGAGAGCGGCGCCAACCGCTCCGCCACCGTCCCGGCCAACGGCAGCATCACCCTGACCGACACCTGGCGCAACTGACCCTCGCCCCCCGACCAGGGCCGCCCGGCACCCCTGACCCTGCCGCGCCGGGCGGCCCTCACCTCCCCGAGGAGAGACCCCTTGACACGCCCCGCAGCGGGACTCGCCGCCGCCGCCCTGGCCGCGGCGCTCCTGCCGGCCCTGCCCGCGGCCGCGGCCACGCCACCGGCCCCGCCCTCCGACGCGAAGCTCGCCGCCGTCCCCGCCCGGCACGACCTGACCCGCGAGCAGTTCTACTTCGTGCTCCCGGACCGCTTCGCGAACGGCGACCCGCGCAACGACACCGGCGGACTCACCGGAACCCGGCTGCAGACCGGCCTGGACCCGACGGACAAGGGCTTCTACCAGGGCGGTGACCTCAAGGGCATCACCGACCGGCTCGACTACATCAAGGGGCTCGGCACCACCGCCATCTGGCTGGCGCCGATCTTCAAGAACCAGCCCGTGCAGGGGGAGGGGGCGAACACCTCCGCCGGCTACCACGGCTACTGGATCACCGACTTCACCCAGGTCGACCCGCACTTCGGCACCAACGCCGACCTGGCCCGCCTCATCGACAAGGCGCACGGCAAGGGGATGAAGGTCTTCTTCGACGTCATCACCAACCACACCGCCGACGTCGTCGACTACAAGGAGGGGTCCCACGACTACCTCTCCAAGGGAGCCTTCCCCTACCTCACCAAGGACGGCGTCCCCTTCGACGACACGGACTACGCCGACGGGAAGAAGAAGTTCCCCGCCGTCGACGCCGTCCGCACCTTCCCCCGCACCCCCTTCGTCCCCGCCGCGAAGAAGGACCTCAAGTCCCCGGCCTGGCTCAACGACCCCTCGATGTACCACAACCGGGGCGACTCCACCTTCGCCGGGGAGTCGGCGGAGCAGGGCGACTTCTCCGGGCTCGACGACCTCTGGACCGAGCGCCCCGAGGTCGTCAGCGGCATGGAGAAGATCTACGAGAAGTGGGTCCGGGACTTCGGCGTCGACGGCTTCCGCATCGACACCGTCAAGCACGTGAACATGGACTTCTGGACCCAGTGGGCCACCGCCCTCGACCAGTACGCGGCCCGCCACGGCCGCAAGGACTTCTTCATGTTCGGCGAGGTCTACTCCGCGGACACCGCCGTCACCTCCCCGTACGTGACCCGCGGCCGGCTCGACGCCACCCTCGACTTCCCGCTCCAGGACGCGATCCGCGCGTACGCCTCCCAGGGCGCGCCCGCCGGGCGCCTCTCCGCCGTCCTCGGCGACGACTACCGCTACACCACCGACAAGGCCAATGCCTACGAGCAGGTGACCTTCCTCGGCAACCACGACATGGGCCGCTTCGGTTCCTTCCTGAAGCAGGACCGGCCCGGCGCCGGCGAGCCCGAGCTGCTGGACCGCTACCGGCTCGCCAACGAGCTGATGTTCCTCTCCCGCGGCAACCCGGTCGTGTACTCCGGCGACGAGCAGGGCTTCACCGGCTCCGGCGGCGACAAGGACGCCCGCCAGCCCCTCTTCGCGACCCGGATCGCCGACTACCTCGACGACGACGAGCTGGGCACCACCCGCACCGCGGCGAGCGACGCCTACGACACGCAGCACCCGCTCTACCGGCAGATCAGCGCCCTCTCGAAGCTGGTGAAGGACCACCCGGCCCTGCGCGACGGCATCCAGAGCGAGCGCCTCTCCGACGGCGGCGTCTACGCCTTCGCCCGCACCGACCCCAAGGCCCGCACCGAATACCTGATCGCCGCCAACAACGGCACCGAGCCGAAGACCGTGCGGATCGACGCCCCCGCCGGCGCCCGGTACCGCACCCTCCACGGCGGCCCCGCCACCACCGGCGCCACCGCAGACCCGGGCGCCGTGTACGCCACCGGCCTGACCACCGCCTCCCCGGACGGCAAGCTCACCGTCACCGTCCCCGCCCTCGCCACCCTCGTCCTCCAGGGCACCGCCCCCCTCCCCGCCCCCGCCACCGGGCCCGCCCTCACCCTGGGGCCCCCGGCCCCCGGCGCCACCGGCACCGTCGAGCTCTCCGCCGACGTCCCCGCGGGCGGCCCCGGCGCACTGACCCGGGTCGTCTTCGCCGCACAGACCGGCACCGGTCCCTGGAAGGTCCTCGGCTCCGCCGACCACGCCCCCTACAAGGTCACCCAGACCATCGACCCCACCACCCCGGCCGGCACCGCCCTGCGCTACAAGGCCGTGGCCGTCGACTCCACCGGCCGCACCGCCTCCGCCCTCGCCGGGAGCACCGCCGGGCAGACCCCGCCGCCCGCACCCCCCACCGCCACCCAGCGGGACTACGCCGTCGTCCACTACAACCGCCCCGACGGCGACTACGCCGACTGGCGCCTCTACGCCTGGGGCGACCTCGCCGACGGAGAGGCCACCCCCTGGCCGCAGGGGCACCCCTTCACCGGCCGCGACGCCTACGGCGCCTTCGCGTACGTCCGTCTGAAGCCCGGCGCCACCACCCTCGGCTACCTCGTCATCGACAAGGACGGCACCAAGGACGTCGCCGCCGACCGCACCCTCGACCTCACCCGCACCGGCGAGGTCTGGCTGGAGCAGGGCAAGGAGCCCGCCCGCACCGACCGCCCCGCCTACCCGCCGCAGGACCAGGCCAAGGCCGTCCTCCACTACCAGCGCCCCGACGGCGCCTACGACGGCTGGGGCCTGCACGTGTGGACCGGGGCCGCCACCCCCACCGACTGGTCCAAGCCCCTGCTGCCCGTCCGCACCGACTCCTACGGCGCCGTCTACGAGGTCCCCCTCGCCCCCGGCGCGAGCACCCTGAGCTACATCCTCCACAAGGGCGACGAGAAGGACCTCCCCGCCGACCAGTCCCTCGACCTCAGGGCGACCGGCCACGAGGTGTGGATGCTCGGCGGCCGGGAGAAGTACCTCCTCCCGCAGCCCGCCGGATCCGGCGCCGCCCTCGACCTGGGCAAGGCCCAGGCCGTCTGGATCGACCGCGACACCCTCGCCTGGAACGCCCCGGCGACCGCCGCCTCCGTCCAGCTCCTCGCCTCCCGCGACGGCGCGATCACCGCCGACAACGGCGTCCTGCGCGAAGCCGGCGCCCCGTGGCTGCGGCTGACCCGCTCCGAGCTCACCGCCGCCCAGAAGCAGAAGTTCCCGCACCTGGCCTCGTACTCGGCCTTCACCGTCGACCCCCGCGACCGCGACCGGGTCCGCGAAGCCCTGCGCGGCCAGCTCGTCGCGAGCGCCCGCGCGGCCAACGGGGCCGTCCTCGCCGCCACCGGAGTCCAGCTCGCCGGCGTCCTGGACGACCTCTACGCCGACCACGCGAAGAGCACCCCCCTCGGCCCCGTCTTCAAGGACGGCCGCCCCACCCTCTCCGTCTGGGCCCCCACCGCCCGCCAGGTCGAGCTCGAACTCGACGGCCGCACCGTCCCCATGCGCCGCGACGACACCACCGGCGTCTGGTCGGTGCGCGGCGAACGCTCCTGGACCGGCAAGCCCTACCGCTACGCCGTCACCGTCTGGGCGCCCAGCACCCGCCAGATCGTCCGCAACCTGGTCACCGACCCCTACTCCACCGCCCTGACGACCGACTCCACCCACAGCCTGGCCGTCGACCTGGCCGACCCGAAACTCGCCCCGCCCGGCTGGCGCGACCTGCGCAAGCCCGCCCCCGTCCCCTTCAACAGCGCCCAGATCCAGGAGCTGCACATCCGCGACTTCTCCATCGCGGACGCCACCAGCAGGCACCCCGGCCAGTACCTCGCCTTCACCGACACCGACTCCGCCGGCATGCGCCACCTGCGCGAGCTGGCCGCCGCCGGCACCTCGTACGTCCACCTGCTCCCGGCCTTCGACTTCGGGACCGTCCCGGAGGACCCGAAGGACCGCACCGCACCCGCCTGCGACCTGAAGGCCCACGCCCCCGACTCCGAGGCCCAGCAGGCCTGCGTGGCGGCCGCCGCCGCGAAGGACGGCTTCAACTGGGGCTACGACCCGCTGCACTACACCGTCCCCGAGGGCTCCTACGCCAGTGACCCGAACGGGACCGCCCGCACCGTCGAGTTCCGCAGGATGGTCCAGTCGCTGAACGGCGCCGGGCTGCGCACCGTGATGGACGTGGTCTACAACCACACCGTCGCCTCCGGGCAGGCGCAAGGGTCCGTCCTGGACCGCATCGTCCCCGGCTACTACCAGCGCCTCCTCGCCGACGGCAGCGTCGCCACCTCCACCTGCTGCTCCAACACCGCCCCCGAGAACGCGATGATGGGCCGCCTCGTCGTGGACTCCGTCGTCACCTGGGCCAGGCAGTACAAGGTCGACGGCTTCCGCTTCGACCTCATGGGCCACCACCCGAAGGACAACATCCTGGCCGTCCGCAAGGCCCTCGACGCGCTGACCCCCGCCAAGGACGGGGTCGACGGGAAGAAGATCGTTCTCTACGGGGAGGGCTGGAACTTCGGAGAGGTCGCCGACGACGCCCGCTTCGTCCAGGCCACGCAGAAGAACATGGCCGGCACCGGCATCGCCACCTTCTCCGACCGCGCCCGCGACGCCGTACGCGGCGGCGGCCCCTTCGACGAGGACCCGCGCGTCCAGGGCTTCGCCACCGGCCTGTTCACCGACCCCAACGGCTCTCCGGCCAACGGCACCCCGGCCGAGCAGCGCGCCCGTCTGCTGCACGACCAGGACCTGCTCAAGGTCGGCCTGACCGGCAGCCTGGCCCCGTACACCTTCACCGACTCCACCGGCCGCCGCACCAAGGGCTCCGAGCTCGACTACAACGGCGCCCCCGCCGGCTACGCGGCCGCCCCCGGCGACGCCCTCGCCTACGCGGACGCCCACGACAACGAGTCCCTGTACGACGCCCTGGCGTACAAGCTCCCCGCCGGCACCCCCACTGCCGACCGGGCCCGCATGCAGGTCCTCGCCATGGCCACGGCCGCCCTCTCCCAGGGCCCCGCCCTCTCCCAGGCGGGCAGCGACCTGCTCCGCTCGAAGTCCCTGGACCGCAACTCCTTCGACAGCGGCGACTGGTTCAACGCCCTGCACTGGGACTGCCGCGACGGCAACGGCTTCGGGCGGGGCCTGCCCCCGGCCGCCGACAACCGCGCCAAGTGGCCCTACGCCAAGCCCCTGCTGAACGGCCCCGTCCCCGGCTGCGCCGAGATCGAGGGCGCCTCGGCCGCCTACCGCGACCTCCTGCGGATCCGTACGACCGAACCCGCCTTCGCCCTCACCACCGCCCAGGCGGTCCAGGAACGCCTGTCCTTCCCGCTCTCGGGCCGGGACGAGACGCCCGGCGTCATCACCATGGCCCTCGGCGACCTGGTGGTGGTCTTCAACGCCACCCCCACCGCCCAGGCCCAGCGCGTCCCCGCCCTCGCCGGCACCGGCTACGCCCTGCACCCCGTCCAGGCGGGCGGCTCCGACGCGGCGGTCAGGACGTCGGCCTACGACCGGGCGACGGGCGAGTTCACCACCCCGGCGCGCACCGTCGCGGTGTTCAAACGGTCCTGACGCAGCCGTGTGAAGACGGGGTGGTGCCGGCCGCGGTCCGGCACCACCCCGTCACGTCGTTCCGGCTCGGGACCCGGACGCGGACGGCTTCCATCCGCCGGGATCCCCGCGGCCGTGCCGTGCCGCCCAGCACGGCCCGTGCCGCCCGCGCCTCAGACGTCGAGGCGCCGCTCCAGCAGGATCACGCCGTACACCCGGCCGTCCTGGCCCTGCTTCGACGGGAACTCGCCGACCACCCGGTAGCCCGCGCCCTGGTAGTACGCCAGCAGCCGCGGGTTCGTGGACACGCAGTCCAGCCGCGCCCGCTCCCGCCCGGTCCGGGCGATCCGCCGCTCGGCGTGTTCGAGGATCCGCAGCCCGGCGCCCGGAGCGGCCGTCTCACGGTCCACCATCAGCCGGTGCACATAGCCCGCGACCGGCGGCTGGACCCCCCAGGCCTCCTCGTCGGACCACCACAGCTCGTACGCCCCGACCACCTGTCCGTCGGGGTCCGCGGCGAGCCACACCTCCCCGTCGCGCATCTTCGCGCGGAAGTGCGCGGCGTCCTTCTCGCCCGGCTTCCACTGGTCGATGCCCTGCTTGCGCATCCACCGGGCGGCCTGGTCGTACAGCTTCACCAGGATTCCGGCGTCCTTCTCCTCGGCCGCCCGGAACACGATCCCGTCGTCAATGATCACGCGGGCATTATCGCCAGCCGCGCGGCCCGGTCCCACCCGCCCCCGGAAGCCGGCGGGGAGCACTCACCCGCCGTCGCGCGGCCCCGGCACCAGGGCCGCCAGCCGCCCGACCAGCTCACCGAACGGCCCGTCGGCCGGCTCGCCCGCCAGGATCCGTACGAGGATCCCCGCCATCTCCGCGTCGTACGCCGCGCTCACGGCGGCCAGCGCCGCGAAGTCGTGCACCAGCTGGAGCTCCAGCTCGGCCCGCGGGATCCGCCGCCCGTCCAGCCACAGCAGCGCCGTCGACTCGGCCAGCGACACCCAGGACCGCACCACGAGCTCCAGGCGGGCCGGGGGCTGCTGGACGCCGATGTGCAGCAGGATCTGCTCGTACGCCGCCTGCCGCACCTCGTCGATCATCGCGTTGGCCCGGCTGCTGCCCGCGGGCGGACCGCCGCGCAGCAACGCCGAGAAGCCGGGCCCGTGTTCGTCGACGAACGCGAAGTAGCGGCCCATCACCCGCAGCAGCCGCGCCCCGAGCGGACCGTCCTGCGGTTCGACGAACCGCTCGGCCAGCTCGTCGGCCGCCCGCCGCAGCGCGGCCTCGTACAGGCTCAGCTTGCCGGGGAAGTAGTGGTAGACCAGCGGCCGGGATATCCCGGCCGCCGCCGCGATCTCGTCGATCGACACGTCGTCGGGGGAGCGGTGGCTGAACAGCTCCAGGGCAACCCCGATCAGCTGCTGCCGCCGCTCCTCGACACCCATCCTGCGCCGCACCCCGGTCGTCATGCCGACACCCTACTTCGACGGCCCGTCCCGGCCGAACGGAGCGACGGGCCGGGGCGGTCGGCGGCTACAGGTCCAGCGTGATCCGGTCCGAGGCGGCGCGGGAGACGCACAGCAGCATCGAGTCCGCGCGCTCCTCGTCCGTCAGGAGGCCGTCGCGGTGGTCGACCCCGCCCGCCAGGACCCGGTGCCGGCAGGTCCCGCAGAAACCCTGCTCACAGGAGTAGGGGGTGTCGGGCAGGACCCTGCGCACCGCGCTCAGGGCCGACTCGTCGGCCGCGACCTCCACCGCGCGGCCCGAGCGCGCGAGTTCGACGGTGAAGGCCCGCGCGGGGCCGGTGGCCGCCGCGCCGAACCGCTCCAGGCGCACCGCCGACGGATCGGGGGCCGCCTCCCGCACCGCCCGCATCAGCGGGTCCGGGCCGCAGCAGTAGACCAGGGTGCCCGCCCGGAGCCCGGCCAGCGGGGCCAGGTCGGGCAGGCCCGCCTCGTCCTGTGCGACGACCGTCACCCGGTCCCCGTAGGCGGCGAGTTCGGGCAGGAACGGCATCGAGGCGCGCGAGCGGCCCCCGTACAGGAGGGTCCAGTCGGCGCCCGCCGCCGTCGCGGCGCGGAGCATGGGCAGGACCGGGGTGATCCCGATGCCGCCGGCGACGAAGGCGTAGGCGGGGGCGGACTCCAGTGCGAACCGGTTGCGCGGCGCCCGCACGTCCGGTTCGGCGCCTTCCACCAGCTGGGCGTGCGCCTCGCGGGAGCCCCCGCGCCCGTCCTCGACCAGCCGGACCGCGATCGTGTAGTGGCCGGAGTCCGCCGGGTCCCCGCACAGCGAGTACTGGCGCACCAGCCCCGACGGCAGCCGTACGTCGACGTGGGCGCCCGGGGTCCAGGCGGGCAGCTCGTCGGACTCCAGCACCAGCCGGACCACCCCCTCGGCCGGCTCCGTGCGCGAGACGACCAGGGTGCGCAGCCAGCGGCGCGGGGAGTGGCCCGACACCGGTGTCTCCAGGGCGGGGAGCGGCCACAGGGGGGAGCGGCCGATGCGCCTGCGCAGCGCCCGCCGGGTCAGTACGGCGGCCCCCGCCACCGCCGTCACGGCCAGGGTCCGCCTCACGGCCGCACCCCGCCGTTGGCGCCGGGGGAGGAGGCCAGGTAGGCCACCGCCTGGGCGGTGGAACCCTCCTGGGAGGGGTGGTACGTGCGCGAGAGGTATGTGGGGATCGACCGGGCCATCGCCCCCGCCGAGGGCAGGACCCCCTTGCGGCCCGCCCGGACGAACTGGCCGAGGGAGGCCTTGGCGCCGGGCCTCAGGGGGTCGTTCTCCATGAAGAAGCGCACGCCCCGCTGCCAGAGGAAGACCAGGGCGGCGAAGGCGGTGGCCCAGGTCCGGGCCCGGCGGCGGTAGTTGCCGTCGACGTGCATGAAGAGGTCGAAGGCCACGGAGCGGTGTTCGACCTCCTCGGCGCCGTGCCAGCGCAGCAGGTCCAGCATCATCGGGTCGGCGCCGCGCCGGTCCAGTTCCTCCGCGTTGAGCACCCAGTCGCCGAGGAAGGCCGTGTAGTGCTCGATCGCCGCGATCATCGCGACGCGTTCCATCAGCCACCACCTGCGGGCACGGCCGGGCGGCAGGGTGCGGTCGCCGAGGAGCTTCTCGAAGAGCCAGTCGACCTGCGCGGTGTAGGGGGTCGGGTCCAGGCCGAGGCGCTTGAGGTGGGGGAGTACGTCGTCGTGGGCTGCGGCGTGCATGGCCTCCTGCCCGATGAACCCGAGGACGTCCGCCCGCAGCCGCTCGTCCGTGATGTACGGCAGCACCTGCTTGTAGACGTGCACGAACCAGCGCTCACCGGCGGGCAGCAGGAGGTGCAGCACGTTGATGGTGTGCCCGGCGAAGGGCTCGCCGGGCAGCCAGTGCAGCGGGGTGTCGTCCCAGGAGAAGGAGACGTTCCGCGCCTGGAGGTCCATGTGTTCCGACGCCACGGGGGCGGGCGTGAGCGGCGTATTAGACATGGCGTCAATGTACTGAGGGGTACGGTCGAGGAAAACCCCTCGTCGCGGCCGAATCCCCCAGGGGCGCACCGGGAGCCCCCCCCAGGGGCGCGGGGAACCGGGCGACCGGCCCCCGCCGGCCCGCAGCCGACGAACGAGCCCAGCCCCCCGGGTCCCCGGAACCTAGCGGAGCGCCCCGGCCCTGCTCCCGTCCGTCAGCTTCCCCGACAGGTCGACCTGGGCGCCCTCCGGCGCCTTCACGGCCAGCCGGTTGCCGTTCGCGCTGCCGTTCACCCCGCCGCCCGTCGCCGTCACGGAGGCGAACTGCGCGCTCCCCGCCGCCAGGACGTACCACTGCCCCGCCCGGGACTTCCACAGCACCCCGGCCAGCACCCGCGGCTCCCGCGGCCCGCACGCCGGGGAGCCCTCCGCCTTGGCAGCCTGCGCCGCCAGCGGCGCCCCGGGCGCCAGGAACTGGACCTGCACCCGGTCCGCCGTCCCCTGCCAGGTCTCCGCCCGGCTGCACAGCCAGGTCGCCGCCCCGTCGCCTTCCGGAAGCGGCTGCTTCGCGTACGTCCACGCGTTGACGGAACGCACCCCGTGCGAACGCACCGACGGCAGCAGGCACGCGGTCTTCGACCACTCGCCCAGCTCCGCCGCCTCCGTCACGTCCCGGGCGGCACCCGGCGCGCCCGAGGTCAGCCGGGCCGGGGTCAGCTCGCCCAGGTCGGTGACCAGCCGGGTGGCCCCGTCGCCGGTCAGGGCCAGGGCGTTCCAGCCGGTGCACTCGCCGTTCGCCGCGGGACCCAGGACCGGCGGGGTGAGCCCGTCAGGGGTGAGCTTCAGCGCGGACGGCTCGTCACCGGGCTTCAGCAGGTCGCGCACGGCGGCCGCGGTCACCCAGGGGGCCGTCAGATAGCGGACGTTGCCGTCGACCCGGCTGAGCACCAGCGCGGCCGCGGTGTCCGCCGTCGCCCCGTCGGTCCGCGCGAAGTCCAGGGCCGCGCCGGCCGTCCCGTTGCGCGGCTCGGCGTACCGCACCACGCGCAGCCCGTCGTACAGCAGCACCACCACCGCCTGGTCGACGGTGCCCGCGTACAGCAGCTGGGGCGGACCCATCGGCGGCCCCGACGGGGTGCCGGGGGTGGCCGAGACCACCACCGACGCGCCGGGGCGAGCCCACACGGCCAGCGCCCGCCGCAGCAGCTCGGTGTCCCCGGCCCGGTCGCCACGCGCCGGCCACGCGGAGTAGTCCGTACGGGAGGACGTGTGCCACACCCCCGGCGTGACCCGCACCAGCTGCCCGGGATCCAGGGCCTGCTCCGCCACCGCGTTGCGCGCGTACGGCGGGGCGGCGGGCCCGTCCGCCCCCCAGCCGCCGCCCGGGATCGCCAGCAGCGCCCCGCACACCGCGAGGG
Organism: Streptomyces sp. NPDC001373; assembly: GCF_042895815.1. NCBI lineage: Bacteria > Bacillati > Actinomycetota > Actinomycetes > Kitasatosporales > Streptomycetaceae > Streptomyces > Streptomyces sp. NPDC001373. Next base: position 436,729 of record NZ_JBIAWQ010000004.1, on the reverse strand, counting down.
CGGCTGCCCCGGCCAGGGCCGCCCGCCCGAGGCGCCGGCGCCGCAGCAGGTCGGTGGGCCGGGCCTGGAGCACGCACGGGTCGAACTCGGGAGAGGCGAACAGGGCGTCGTGCGCCGGGTCCCCGGACTCCGCGACCGCCGCCGCCGGGTCGGCCACCCCGGCCTCGGCGAGCACGCGCAGCACGTCCGGCTCCGCCAGCCCCTCCAGTGCCCGCAGGACGCACGCCGCCCGGCCTGGGCCGTTCAGCGTGGCCAGCCACTGGTCCAGGGCCAGCTCCTCGGCCCCGCCCGCCCGCGGGAACAGCCGCAGCCCCCACACCTGCGGCAGCAGCGCCGGCAGCTGCCCGCGCAGCGGAAGCGCCCTGAAGCTCAGCGGCATTCCCGCCTCCAGGGCGGAGCGCAGCACGCGCAGCCGCACGTACGCGTACCCGGAGTCGGCCCCGCCCAGCCCGCCCCGCTGCGCCGGCACCCCGCCCTGCGTCGCCCCGGCGTCGGCGGCCCGCCGCCCGCGCGGCAGGGCGCGCTGGGTCAGCGAGTGGGCGGTGAGCACCCGCCGGTTGCGGCCGAGGGCGGGCGGCAGCACCAGGTAGGCGAGCCGCACCAGCCGCGGGTAGTGCTCGACGATGGCGGCCTCGGCCTGCTCGACGTCGGGGGGCAGGGGGCGGGTGGCGGTGTCCGGCGCAGTCACGTTCAGCAGAACGAGCGAATGGTGGGATGGTCACCCGCATCAGCGCACACGTTCGGATGAATCGGACGCTCCGGGCGTGACGTCGGGCCGGTCCGGCCGGTCAGGCGACGCGCCGGTTCCGCCGGTCAGGGGACGAGGCGGTCAGGGGACGAGGCGGTCAGGCGACGAGCCGGGCGCGCAGGGCCGCGACCGTCTCGTCCGGGACGCCCAGGCCCTCGCGGACGTACTTCTCCATCGACCCGTAGCGGACCCGGACCTCGTCCAGGCCGGCCTCCAGGTACGCGGGGAACACCCCGATCAGCGCCAGCGCGATGTCCGGGTCCCCGCCGGCGGCGGTGAAGCCCTCGACCAACGGGGCGAAGGCCGCCTTCACCGCCGGGTTCACCGCCAGGTACTCGGCCATCAGGGTGTCGTCGTCGGCCCCGAGCAGCGACAGGAGCACCGTCGCGCCCCAGCCCGTACGGTCCTTGCCGGCCGTGCAGTGGAACAGCAGCGGGCCCGCCTGTGCGTCGGCGGCCTCGGTCAGCAGCGTGCGGTACGCGGCGTGCGCGGAGCCGGTGGCGACGAAGGACCGGTAGACCGAGCCGAACAGGACCTGCGCCCTGCCCCCGCCCAGGTGCTCCTCGGCCACCGCCGGGTCGGCGAGGAGGTCCTTGAGCTGCGAGGCGGCGGGCATCCGGCCGTCGCTGATCTTGTCCGCCAGGACGTCGCGCACCAGCAGGCGGACGCCGTCCGGTATCAGGTCCGGGTGGTCGGTCCGCTCGGCGTCGCTGCGCAGGTCGATGACGGTGCGCAGGCCCAGCGCGGCCACCGCCGGGTCGGCGTCGAGGTCGAGCCGGTCGAGGGCGCCCGAGCGCAGGACGAGGCCCGGACGGACGGTGCGGCCGCCGGCGAGCGGGGCGCCACCGAGATCGCGGAGGTTGGCGACGGTGGTGGAGGACGTGGCGGTCATCGTGGCGGCTCCAGCGTTCTGCGCACGGGGCGGAAGGCCCGGCCCGGCGGGGTGAGGTGACTCGTGTCAGGCGGTCGTGCGGGTCGTACGTGGTCGCGGTGCGGTGGCGGCCGCAGTCGCACCCCTGCTCAGATATGAGCGATTTTCCGATGGTTTGATCCGGAAAGACAATCGACGGCGAACGCGACCCCGATCCCGAGACCCAGCGCCACGAGGTGCCCGGCGTCGGTGAAGGTCCGCTCCCGCCGCAGCACCGGCCGCACCGCGAGCGCCAGCAGCCCGGCCCGGGCCGTCGTGCGCACGGCCCCGCGCGGCAGGGCCGAGGTCAGCGCGCCGAGGACGGCGTTGAACCCGTAGCTCGTGCCGACGTCCAGGGCCCGGCGGGTCTCAGGGTCGGCCGTGCGGCGCAGCACCCCGTAGACGAGGAGCGTCGCCGAGGCGTGCCCGAAGAGGAAGACCGCGGCCGTCCACCAGGCCCCGTACGCGTACTCCGCGTAGCCGAGCACCGCGACCAGCAGCAGGGCGTACGGCAGCGGCATCGGCTCCTCGACGACGAGCGCGCTGCTGAGCAGGGTCTCCCAGCGGCCGCCGTCGAGGTTGTCGACGTTGGTCGAGCAGTCGCGCAGCATCCGCTCCCGGTCGGCCGGGGCCAGCCGCCCCAGGGCGTGGGCCCCGAGCTGGACCCCGCCGGTGTAGAGCGCGCCCAGCGGGCCCAGGGGGAGCGAGGACCATGACCGTCGCAGTGGATTCACCCGTCCATGATCGGATACGGCCCTGGGGCGCACGGCGCCGGGCCCCGTGAGAGCATGACCGGGACATGTCTGAACCCCGCCCCCGCGTGCCGATGCGGGCCCTGCGCGCCGCGATGTTCGCGGCGGTGTGCGTGGCGCTGGCCGCCGTGGGGCACGCGCACATGTCGGGCAGCGACATCCCCCCGGGCCCGCTCCTGGGGGCCTTCGCGGTGACGGCCGCCCTCGCCTGGACGGCCGCCGGCCGCCGCCGCGGCCCGCTGGGCATCATGACGGCCCTGCTGGCGGTGCAGGCGGGGCTGCACCTCGCGTTCTCCGCCGGCCAGGGCCACGGGCACGGTTCCGCCCCGATGGCGGGTCACCACCCGGTGCCGGGTATGGCCATGGGCGCCGGCCCGTCGGGGGCGAACCCCGGCGGAGCCGCCGCCGGGACGGCCGGGGCGGCGCACGCCGCAGGGTCGGGCGCCCTGCGTTCCGACCCCGCCGGGGCCATTCACGCCGCCGGCGGGACGGTCCACGCCTCCGGGCTGGCGGACGGCGCCCGGGCGGCCCGCGCCGCAGGGCTGCACGACCCGGCCGGAGCGGCGCACACCGCCGCGATGTCCGACCCGGCCACGGTGGCCGACGCCGCCGGCACGGGCATGACGCACGCCTCCGGCCTGGCCGACGGGCTGGGCTCGGCGACCGGGATGGCCGACTCCGGGACGGGATCGATGTCCGCGATGCCCGACGGCATGGGCGGAGTTCTCGCCGACCTGCTCGGCACGCCCGGGCACGGTGGCCTCGGGATGGTCGCCGCGCACCTGCTCGCCGGCCTGTTCTGCGCCGTCTGGCTCGCCTGGGGCGAGGCCGCCGTGTTCCGGCTGGCCGGGGCCCTCGGGGCCACCGCCCTGCTGGCCGCCCGGCCGCTGGCCCGCGTCCTCGCGCTGCTCCGCACCCGGACGGCCCCCGTACCGGGCCCGCCCGCGCAGCGCCCCTCGTACGAGCGGCCGCGCCGCCTGCGCGGAGCCGTGCACGCCCACACGGCCGTCCGCCGCGGCCCGCCCCACCGGTGGAGCACCCGCACCACGGCCCCCCGGCCGCTTCCCGCCCGCGCCGTCTGACCGGCGCACCCTCCTTCGGTGAGGGCGCGGCGGGACCGGGGGCCGATCCCCCTGTTCCGCCGAACCCAGGACCGACATGTCCCTTGACGACCTCACGGACGCCCCCACGCGGGACGCCGACTCCGGACCCGCGCCCCAGAACACCGGCGCCGGCCGCCCCGGCGGCTGGGCCGCCCTGCGGCCGCTGCTCCTGCGCCTGCACTTCTACGCCGGGCTGCTCATCGCCCCGGTCCTCTTCCTCGCCGCCGCCACCGGCCTGCTGTACGCCGGATCCTGGCAGGCCGAACGGATCCTCTACTCCCACGAACTGACCGTCGACCGCGTCGGCGAGGCCGCCGTCCCGCTCAGCACCCAGGTGAAGGCCGCGAAGTCCGCCGAGCCCCAGGGCAAGGTCGTCGGCGTGTGGCCCGCGCCCGAGGCCGACGCCACCACCCGGGTGATCATGGAGGACCCGGCCCTGGCGGAGGGCGAGACCCGCACCGTCTTCGTCGACCCCTACAGCGCCGAGGTCCGCGGGCAGCTCACCACCAGCGGTGACGCGCTGCCCCTGCGGGCCTGGCTGAGCGAGTTCCACGCCGGCCTTCAGCTCGGGGAGTTCGGCCGGAACTACAGCGAACTCGCCGCCAGCTGGCTCTGGGTGGTCGCCCTGGGCGGCCTCGCCCTGTGGATCGGCCGCCGCCGCACCCGCAGGGCCGCCCTCGTCGTACCCGACCGCGAGGCCACCGGCCGCCGCAAGACCCTCTCCTGGCACGGCAGCATCGGCCTCTGGGCCGCCGTCGGCCTCGTCGGCCTCTCCGCGACCGGCCTGACCTGGTCGAGGTACGCCGGTGAGAACATCGGGCAGCTCCAGGACCGGCTCGGCGGGGCCACCCCCTCCGTCGTCGCCACGCTGAAGCCGGGCGCCGGGGCCGCCGACGGCGGTGACGAGCACGCCGGGCACGTCATGCCCGACGGCACGGAGATGTCCATGCCGATGCCCACCACCGACATAGGCATCGACCAGGCCGTCGCCGCCGCCCGGGCCGCCGGGGTCACCGAGAGCCTGCGCGTCACCCTGCCCGCCCAGGGCAAGGGCTACGTGGTCAAGGAGGCCGACAAGACCCTGCCGGTGCACCTGGACGCGGTCGCCGTCGACCCCGCCGACGGCCGGATCATGGACGAGCTCCGCTTCGCCGACTACCCGCTGCTCGCCAAGCTGACCCGGTTCGGGATCGACCTGCACATGGGCCTGACCTTCGGGATCGCCAACCAGATCGCGCTGGCCGCGCTCGCCGTCGCGGTGATGTTCCTGATCGTGTGGGGCTACCGGATGTGGTGGATGCGCCGGCCCACCAAGGAGCGCACCCTCTCGGTCGGCCGTGCCCAGCCGCGCGGGGCCTGGCGCAGGCTGCCGGTGACCGTGCTGCTGCCGTTCGCCTGCGCGACCGCTCTGGTCGGATGGTTCGTCCCGCTGCTGGGGCTCAGCCTGCTGGCGTTCCTCGTGGTGGACGCGGCCCTCGGTCTCGTCGCCCGCAGGCGGGCGGCCCGGGCCGCCTAGCGAGGACGGCGGGCCCGTGCGCACTCCGGTGCGCACGGGCCCGCCGCCGCCCCGGTCACGGCGTGTACTTGTACCCCACGCGGCGGACGGTCTGGATCGCGCCGCGGTGCGCCGCGCCCAGTTTGCGGCGCAGGCGGGCGATGTGGACGTCGACCGTCCGGCCGTCGCCGACGTGGCCGTAGCCCCACACCGTCGTCACCAGCTGGTCCCGGCTGTGCACCCGGTGCGGGTGGGCCACCAGATGGGCGAGGAGTTCGAACTCCAGGTAGGTGAGGTCCATCGGCTCGCCGTCGACCTCCGCGGTGCGCCGCGCGGTGTCGATCCGCACGAGGGCGTCTCCGGCCGTCGTCGAGGACGGGGCCGCAGGCTGGTCCGGCGCGGCGGACCCGGCTCCCGGTCCGGCTCCGTGCGCCGGTACGGGAACGGACTGCGGGACGAAGGTGATCGGCTGCTGGTCGGCCGGTACGAGGACCAGGTAGCCGACCATCGGCGGCCGGCCGGGCAGCGCGGGCACGGCGTGCTGCGGCGCGGGCAGCCAGGTGGCGCCCGGCGGGAGCAGGCCCACCACCCGGGCCACCTCGTCCCGCTCCACGGCCCGCAGCCGGTGGCGTACGGGCGGGAAGGGCGGGGGAGCGGTGGTCGAGGCGGAGGCGGCGGAAGCGAGGGAGCGGGTGTTCGCCATGAGTGGTCAGCTCTTTCACGCGGAGTGGTCGGCAGAAGACGTACGTGTGCATGGGCACGTGTGCGCATGCACGTAGTCGTTGCGTACCGCGCAGACCGAAGGCCCCGGGCAGGTCTGGTGAGAGGTCCCGGAAGGCTTTAGAGGGCCGACGCGTTCTCGGCGCGGCGACACACCCGGTCGAAATCGTGGTCCTGACGGGACGGCCAGAACGGCTCCAGGTCGATGCGACCTGTCGGGGTGTACGAGTGGCCGGCCATGGGCGCCATTGAAGCAGAAACAACGGGCCCGAGGCAGGCTTCGTCTCACTCCATGGATCGGCATCTCATATTCCGTCGCCAGGTCTTCGTCGGGCCGCAACAATCCCGACAAACCGTCAAGAGGAAAGCCGCTTCCGCCAGTCCAGTCCGGTCACCCGTATCGCATCGTGGGCGGATCCGTTCCACTCCCAGGCCAGTCCCGCGCCGTCCAGTGCCGCCACCACCTCACGCCCCACGGACGCGGTCAGCGCCTCGTCGGGCTCGAAGCCCCCGTACAGCAGGTGGAGGTCCCCGCCCCCGGCCACGCCCTCGGTGCCCTGCGAGTGGAAGAAGACGAACCCCCGCGCGTCCTCCGCGCCGGCGGCCCATATCTCCGCGAGGCCGCAGCTGCGGCAGCAGGTGAAGTTCTCCCGCGCGGTGATCCCGGCCGCGTCGAGCGCGCCGAAGGCCCGGGCCAGCCGCTCCGGGTCGGTCTCGTCCGTCCAGCCGGCCTGCTCGGCGACACGCTCCCGCCACAGCCGGTCGACCAACTGCGCGGCCTGGGCCCGGGACACCGGCCGCTCGTCGCCGTCGACCAGGTACTCCTCGGCGTTCTCGGCGAGCTCCGCCCGGCCTTCGTAGCCGCAGCGCAGCCACCCCCGCACGGCCCCGGCCAGCTCCTCCTCCACCTCCGGGTCGAGCGGTTCCACCTCCTCCACGGGGAACTCCATCCGCTCCCAGGCCGGCCCCCGCTCCCAGCCCTCCTCCCGGCCGGCCCAGCGGCACATCGCCTCCGCCACCTCCGCGGCCGTCGCCACCCGGGACTGGAAATGCCGGTCCGGGGCGCCCGCGCGGTACTCCAGCTCGTAGTCCCCGCCGGTCTCGTGCCAGACCTGGACGAAGACGTCGGGCTCGTCCGGGATCCGGTCCACGACGAGGAAGCGGTCCCCGGCCCCGCCGAGCCGCGCCACCAGCGCGGACAGCGCGGCGCGCGCCTCGGGGCCGTACAGGTCGCGGGACTCGCCGGGCTCGGTGCGGACGCGGATGGTCGGCCGGACGGGAGCCGGCCGCGTGGTGACGGGGTTCATGCCCACAGGGTGGCAGGCGGCACTGACATCGCCGCCGCGGCCCGGGTCGGACCAGGCCGTCCCGCTCCAGGCCGGTGCAGCAGGTGTCCACGATCAGGCGGGTCACCGCGTAAGGGTCCACGTTCGCGTTCGGGCGGCGGTCCTCGATGCAGCCCTTGCCGTCCTTCTCCACCTGCCACGGGATGCGGACCGATGCGCCCCGGTCCCACACCCCGTAGCCGAACTCGTTCCAGGGGGACGTCTCGTGCAGACCCGTCAGACGCCCGTCGATACCGGCGCGGTAGTCCTCGCACATCGCCTTCGCGGAGAAGCCGGTGTGCGCCCCTCGCCGATCCCGTCGCCCTTGACGGGCTTCGGGTTCAGCGTCGCCGACACGTTGAAGTCCTCGGCCGTGCGGTACGGCAGCCGGCGCGCGGTCCACAGCTGGTCGGAGACCTCCGGCGGGGTTTGCGCCGCAGGCCGGGCGGCTTGTGCGGGTCGACCGCCGCACACCCGTCCGGGTGGGGCAGACTGGGCAGGTGAGCATTTCGTACGATTTGAACTCTTCCGGTGAGGGCCCCGAGCGGGCCCCCGGCCACCGCCGTCCCCGCGTCGGCCTGCTGGGCACCGGCCCCTGGGCCCGCCGCACCCACGCCCCCGCCCTCGCCGCCCACGCCGGCTCCGACTTCACCGGCGTATGGGGCCGCCGGCCCGAAGCCGCGGCCGAGCTGGCGGGCGCGCACGGTGTGAAGGTGTACGAAGACCCCGACGCGCTCTTCGCGGACTGTGACGTGGTGGCCTTCGCCCTGCCGCCGGACATCCAGGCACCCCTCGCCGTACGCGCCGCCGCGGCCGGCTGCCACCTGCTGCTCGACAAGCCCGTCGCCACGACCGTCGCGGACGCCCGCGCCGTGGCCGACGCCGCCGCCGCGCACGGGGTCGCCTCCGTGGTCTTCCTGACGCTCCGCTTCGCCGAACCCACCGCCGGGTGGGTCCTCGAACAGGCCCGGCGCGGCGGCTGGTTCACCGCCTCCGCCCACTGGCTCGGCGCCGTCTTCCCGCCCGCCGGCGCCGGCGAGCCCAGCGCCTATGCCGACTCGCCCTGGCGCAAGGCCAAGGGCGGGCTGTGGGACGTCGGCCCGCACGCCCTGTCCGTCCTGATCCCGATCCTCGGCGAGGTCACCGCGGTCACCGCCAGCCGGGGCCCGTCCGACCTGGTGCAGCTCGCCCTGCGGCACACCTCCGGGGCGGCCAGCACGGCCGTCCTCAGCCTGGGCGCGCCGCGCGCGGCGGCCGGGGTGGGCCTGGAGCTGCGCGGGGCCGAGGGCGTCTTCAGGCTGCCCGACTGGAGCGACGTGCCCGGTGCGTACGGGCGCGCCCTGGACGCCGTCCTCACCGCCGCCCGCACGGGCGTACCGGATCCGCGCGGGGCGGAGTTCGGGGCCCGGCTGACGGAGATCCTGGCGGAGGCGGAGGCGCAGCTGAGCGGGGCCCCGGTCTCCGCACCCGTCGCCTGAGAGGGGCCGGCCGCCGCCGCCCGACGCGGCGGCCGGCTACTTGATGAGGGCGTTGGCGACGATGATGGCCAGGCCGATCGTGCCGTCGGCCAGACCGGTCAGCAGCGCCGTCGTGAGCCGGTAGCCGACCCGGACCGCCACCAGGGAACCCCAGGCGAAGAGCAGTGCGGTGTTCAGACCGAGCCCGACGGCCGTCACCCCGTACGGCTCCCAGTGCGCGACCCCGGCGAGGACCAGCAGGAGCACGGTGGGCAGGGTGGCCGCGATCATCGGCCACTCGTTCCACAGCGCCCGCACCAGCAGCCGCCACCGGTGCGCCGCCGAGCCGTCCCGGTGGCTGGCCATGTGGTGCGAGTACCCGTGCGCGAGCCCGGCCGCGGCGGCGGTGACGAGGACCCAGCTGGCGTCGTAGAGGGGGGTGTACTCCTCGCCCTGCTGATCGAGCGCGGCCAGCAGCCCACTGGCCAGCACGGTTCCGTACACCCCACCGAACATCCAGTCGGCCCCGCGGCGGGGCGGGGGGAGGGGTGTGGCGGAGGCGGGTGTGGCGTCGTGGGGCTGCTGGGGGTGGTGGTCGGTCACGGTGGGGATCCTCGCGCGGAAGTGTCTTTTGTTGCTTTTTGTCCCTTTGGTGTCGGGTCCACCCTACGGGGTGATGAGGTGGGGGCGATGTGAAGAGCGGACGGGGACCGCTCGGTCGGTCGCCCCCGTCGGCCCCGCCCCGTCACCCCCCGCCGAACACGGCCAGTGCCGTCGTCAGGAAGGTGCGCACCGCCTCGCGTTCCGCCGGTGTGAGGGCGTCCAGGGTCTCCAGCAGTGTCCCGATCGCCGGGCCGAAGAAGTCCCGGCCCAGGGCCACCGCTTCCGGGGTGACGGACAGCAGGACGCGGCGGCGGTCCTCGGGGTCGCGGGTCCGGGTGACGTGGCCGAGGCGTTCCAGGCGGTCGATCACCGCGGTCGTGCCCGCCGAGTTGAGGCCCAGGTGGGCGCCCAGGAGCCCCGCCGTGGCCGGTTCGGCGGCGCGGGAGGCGTCCAGGAGGCGGATCAGGGCCCGTACGTCCGTCGGGTGCATTCCGTTGGCGGCTGCGAACTCCGCCTGGCGCAGGCCGAATGCGACGGTCGCCGCCCGCAGCAGGTGCACCAGTTCCAGGTTGTTGTCGTCCACGCGGCCTCCTCCTAAGATCTCTCGCTGAGCGAGATTATCGCCCAGCGAGGTATTCGGTGATCCGGTGATCCGGTGATCCGGCGACCGAGGAACGGAGCGGGAAATGGTCCGGACGTCCTTCCGTGCCGCCTACGACGAGGTGCTCGGCCGCTGGCCCGTGCCCGTCGAGGCCGTCGAGGTCCCCACGCCCTACGGGGTGACCCGCGTGAACAGCTGCGGTCCCGTCGGGGCGCCGCCGCTGGTGCTGCTGCCGGGCGGCGGGGCCACCTCCACCGTGTGGGGTGCCTGCGTCGGGGCCGGGATCGCCCGGGAGCGGCGGGTGCACGCCGTGGACCTGGTGGGGGAGCCGGGGCTGAGCGTTCCGGAGGCCGGGCGGCCGGTGCGGACTCCGGACGACCTGGCGGGCTGGCTCGACGCGCTGCTGGAGGGGCTGCCCCCCGAGGGCCGTGTCACCCTCGTCGGCCACTCCTACGGGGCGTGGATCGCCGCCCACTGCGCGGCCCGCCCCTCTCCGCGCCGGCGGCTCGACCGCCTGGTGCTGCTCGACCCCACCCGGGTGTTCGCCGGGCTGCGCCCCGGCTACGTCCTGCGGGCGCTGCCGATGCTGGTGCGGCCCACCCCGGGGCGGATCCGGTCCTTCCTCGCCTGGGAGACCGGCGGGGCCGCCCTCGACCCGGCCTGGCTGCGCCTCCAGGAGGAGACTGCCGCCTTCCCGGCCGCCAAGCCCGTCACCGGCCCCCGTCCGGACCTGGCGGGGATCGCCGGGATCCCGCTCGACGTCCTCTTCGCCGAACGCGCCCGCTGCCACGACTCCGCCCGGACGGCGGCCGTCGCGCGCGCCGTGCTGCCCGGGGCGGGGATCCGCACGATGCGCGGGGTCTCGCACCACGCGCTGCCGTTGGCGGCGGCCGACGGGATCGCCCGCCTCCTCGCGACCTGACGGCAGCGGCCGGTCATCCCGTGCGGGACAGGGCCTCGCGGACCGCTTCCTCCGAGCGGGCCACGACCGCGGTGCCGTCCTCGGCGGTGATGATCGGGCGCTGGATCAGCTTCGGGTGCGCCGCCAGGTGGGCGATCCAGCGGGCGCGGGCCGCGTCCGTCGCCTCGCGCGGGAGGTCCCGTACGCCGGTCTCCTTCGCCAGGGCGTCGGAGGTGCGCGTGATGTCCCACGGCTCCAGGCCGAGGCGGCCCAGCACCTCGCGGATCTCGGCCTCGGAGGGGACGTCCTCCAGGTAGCGGCGCACGGTGTACTCGGCGCCCTCCGCGTCCAGCAGGGTCAGCGCGCTGCGGCACTTCGAACAGGCGGGGTTGATCCAGATCTCCATGCCCGCAACCCTAGCCAGATCCCTGTCCGGCCAGGGCTTTTGTCAGTGCCCCCCGGTAAAATCGAGGGAGAACGACAGGAAGCCAACTACCGTTTGGGAGGCTGTGGATGGCCGCTGCCGCGAGCTTGGTGACGCCGAAGAAGAAGCCGCTGCCCGCGGGGCTGCCCCGCGAGTGGTACGAGAACCACAACCGCCGTCTGAAGGCCATGCGGCTGGCGATCTCCCTGCTCGACACGGGGACGTACGACGCCAAGCGCGCCACCAACCGCAAGATACGGACGATGGCCGTCCGGGTGGGGATCCACCGGCCCTCCAACCTCACCTGCCGGATGGTCCGCGCCTTCATCGTCGCGAACGCCGGCTGAGGCACGGGAGCTCCGACGGCCGGCCGGCCGCAGCCGGCGGCGGCCGGCCGTTGTCCCGTTCACTTCTCCACGAAGACGATCTCCTGCGGCCCGTGGGTCATCCGCACGGTGTCGCCGTCGACCTCGACGACGTGGTGCATGCCGCTGAAGACCTCGGGCTTCCCCTGGAGGTAGAACTGGTCGTCCGCCGCCCCCGCCAGATAGGCGCGGAAGCAGGACAGGGAGGGGTTCGAGGGGTTGAGGTCCAGGTAGTCCTTCAGTCGGCGGAAGAGCTTCGGCAGGATCACCGCCCCGTCGTCGGCCGTGAGGGACTGCAGTCCGGTGACCTTCACGCCGGTGGTGGTCACGTCCTTTTCCCAGACGCTCCTGCCCGGCTCCGGCGCCGCTGCCGCGGCCGCGGCGGCGGCGGTGAGGGAGGCGCGCAGGAGCTCGGGGAACTCGCTGTAGCAGGTCGGGTAGACCAGGCCGGCCTTGAGCAGCAGGTAGTTGGCGGTGTTCTTCAGCATCCGCTCGTCGACCTCGACCGCGTAGCCGTTGGGGGCCGGCTGGAACCTGTGGCCGACCAGGGCGACGCACCGACCGTAGATGTCGGCGCCGCGGGTGAGGATGTAGCCGTCCACGGCCTCGGGGGTGGTGCTGCTGATCTTTTCCTGGTCCTGGTCGTCCCGGTCGAAGCCGGTGAAGCCGATCGCCTTCAGGAGCCCTTCCCCGGCCGCGTGTGCCAGGGGCAGGGGTTGGTGCTGCACGCCCGACGGCGAGCTCTCGTCCCCGTAGTGGGTCTCCAGGGCGTCGATGCCCTCCAGCCGGATCGAGGCGCTGCCGTCCCCTCTCGGTACGACGGGTCTGGCCCCGGGCACGAGCTTCCAGTCGGCCACGTTGTCGGGCGTGAAGTTGACGGTGTCGCCGTCGGGCTTGAGGCCTTTCGCCCGGAAGGTTCCCCTGATCACCAGCATCGGCATGGACATGGCGGCTCCTACGGGTCGGCGCGAGGACGCTCAGTGCATGGCCCCGGAACCTAGTGGTGCCCCGCATCGCCGGACAACCGCCGATCGGGCGACAGCAACAACAGGGCCACGTCGTCGCGCGGGCCGCCCCCGCTGAAGGCCGCGAGGTCCTGCCACAGCGCCGGAACCAGGCCCTCGGGATGGCCCGCCAGGACCGGGACCCGGGTGGCCAGCGGGTAGAAGCAGCCGGCCGCGTCGCGCGCCTCCGTCACCCCGTCCGTGTGCGCGAGCAGCCGGTCGCCGGGCAGCAGCGGCAGTTCGGCGACCTCGGGCAGGGCGGGCCCGGACAGGCCCAGGCCCAGCGGCGGGCCGGGCTCCGCGAGCACCTCCGAGACCGCGAGGTCCCTCAGCAGCAGGACCGGGGGGTGCCCGCACGACACGACCCGTACGAGGTCCAGCCCGGGCGGGAACTCCAGCAGCACGGCCGTCGCGAACAGTTCCGGGTGGGCCACCGGGTCCGCCGCCGCGTCGGCCGTCAGCCGCCGGTCCAGCCGGACCGCGACCGCCGCCAGCCCCGCGTCGTCCAGCACCGCCTCCCGGAAGGCGCCGAGCAGCGAGGCCACCGTGCCGACGGCCGCCAGCCCGTGTCCCTGGACGTCCCCGACCACCGCCCGGACCCCGTACGGCCCGGCCCGTACGTCGTACAGGTCGCCGCCGACCAGGGTGCCCCGCTGGGCCGCCCGGTACAGCCCCGAGCAGTTCACCCCGCCCACCCGGGCGGGGACCGGCGGCAGCACCGCGAGCTGGGCGGCCTCGGCGACGGTCCGGACGCTGACCAGCTGGGCGTCCCGGCGCCGCCGCACCAGGGCGATGATCACGCTGAGCAGGCCGACGGTGGCCACGGTGGCCAGGTCGGTGCCGCGCGCGTGCCCGACGCCGAGCTGGGGGACGCCGAGCAGGAACAGCACCACGACGGCGAAGGCGGCGGTACCGACGGCCCCGTAGGCGAAGGCGGCCACGGCGGGCAGGGCCGCCAGGAAGTAGCCGAGCTCGGCGGTGGCGGTGGTCCACTGGGCGGCGCAGAGCGCCGCCAGCGCGGCCACGGGCGCGATCCGGGCCCAGCGGGGCGGCGGTGCCCCGTGCAGCCCGCCGGGCTCGTCCTGTTCGCCTCTCGCCCGTCGTCTCACCCCTCCACCCTGGTACGGGGCACCGGGCGGCGCACGCCGGGTGGCCCCGGCGGGCTGGCCACAGCGGGCGGGGGCCGTGAGAGTGGTGCCGTGACGCAGACGCAGAGCGCGGCGATCAGCACCCGGCTGAACTGGCTGCGGGCCGGGGTGCTCGGCGCCAACGACGGGATCATCTCCACGGCCGGCCTGGTGGTCGGCGTGGCCGGCGCGACCACCTCGCGCACGGAGATCCTCACCGCCGGGGTGGCCGGGCTGCTGGCGGGCTCCCTGTCGATGGCGGTGGGGGAGTACGTGTCGGTCAGCTCGCAGCGGGACTCCGAGCGGGCGGCGCTCGACCTGGAACGGCAGGAGCTGGCGCAGGACCCGGAGGCGGAGCTGGCCGAGCTGACGGAGCTGCTGGCCGACCGGGGGCTGAGCCGGGAGGTGGCCCGGGAGGCCGCCGAGCAGCTGACCGAGCGGGACGCGCTGAGGGCGCACGCGCGGGTGGAGCTGGGGATCGAGCCGGACGAGCTGGCGAACCCGTGGCACGCGGCGTTCGCCAGCCTGGTCGCCTTCACGGTGGGGGCGATGCTTCCGCTGCTGGCCATCGTCCTGCCGGAGGCCTCGGCCCGGGTCCCGGTGACGGTGGTGGCGGTGCTGGGGGCGCTGACGCTGTGCGGGCTGGTGAGCGCGCGGCTGGGCGGGGCTCCGGTGCAGCGCGCGGTCCTGCGCAACGTGCTGGGCGGCGGCCTGGCGATGGCGGTCACCTACGCGGCGGGCACCTGGCTCGGCGGCGGCTGACCGGGTCCCCGGCGGCGGTGCGACGCCGGCGGGCCCGCCGGGGCCGCCGGTTCGCGTGGGCGACGCGTCGGGAGGGGCAGACTGCCCCCATGCGCATCGCCATCACCGGAGCCTCCGGACTCATCGGCAAGGCCCTCGTCCGCTCCCTCCAAGCCGACGGCCACGACACCGTCCGCTTCGTCCGGCGCGCGCCCGCCGCACCGGACGAGGCGCGGTGGGATCCCGGGAGCGGCTACGTCGACCCCGTCGGGCTGCGCGACTGTGACGCCGTCGTGCACCTCGCGGGGGCGGGGGTCGGGGACCACCGGTGGACGGACGCGTACAAGAGGGAGATCCGCGACAGCCGGGTGCTCGGGACCGCGGCCCTCTCCCGGGCGGTGGCCGCCATGGACACCCCGCCCGGCGTGCTCGTGTGCGGGTCGGCCGTCGGGTACTACGGCGACACGGGGGCGAGGGCCGTCGACGAGTCGGCTCCCGCCGGCACCGGGTTCCTGCCCTCCGTCTGCGTCGCCTGGGAGGCCGCCGCCGCCCCCGCGCGGGACGCCGGGATCCGGACCGTGTTCGCCCGGACCGGGCTGGTGGTCTCCGCCGAGGGCGGGGCCTGGGGGCGGCTGTTCCCCGTCTTCCGGGCCGGGCTCGGCGGCCGACTCGGCAACGGGCGGCAGTACTGGTCGTACATCTCGCTGCGGGACGAGGTCGCCGCCCTGCGCTTCCTGATCGAGACCCCCGGCCTGTCCGGGCCGTTCAACCTCACCGCCCCCGAGCCGCTGACCAACCGTGAGGTCACCGCCGCCATGGGCCGCGTACTGCACCGCCCGACCCTGTGCACGGTCCCGGCGCCCGTGCTCCGTGCCGCGCTCGGGGAGCTCTCCCAGGACGTGCTGGGCAGTCAGCGGGTCAGGCCGGCACGGCTGTTGGAGGCCGGATTCGCCTTCGCCGACCCCGGCATCGAGGAGGCACTCCGGGCCGCGCTGGTCTAGCCGTTGGTCCGGCCGTCGTCCCGTCCGGCCGCCGGACGGGACCGTGGGGCCGAGGCGCTGGTCCGGGCGCATCCGACGTCCATGTGCGACCGGTTGTGACCCGCATGCGACCGTCGTGCGACCGGAGTTGTGCGCAATACCGCGCCGGACTCGGGTTCTCCCGGAGTCCGTTGGGGGAAGAACGATCCCCACACAGCCGCCGCGCCGACCTCGGGGAGGGGCACGTGCTCAGCAGCGACGTCGTCATCGTAGGAGCCGGAGTCTCAGGACTCGCGGCAGCGCACCACCTGATCGCCGCCGGGGTCAGCGTCACCGTCCTGGAGACCGCCGACGACCCCGGCGGCCGCATGGCCACCGCCTCGGCCGACGGCTTCCGCCTCGACCGGGTCGGCCAGCTCCTCAACACCGCGTACACCGAACCCGCCCGCACCCCGGGCCTCGCGGGCCTGACCCTGCGCCCCTTCGCCCCCGGGGTCCTGGTGCACGGCGCCGACGGCCGGCGGCAGCGGGCCGGGGCCCTCACCCCCGCCCGCGCCCTGGCCAGCGGTTCCCTCGACCAGGCCCGGCTCAGCGCGGCCCTCGCCCGGCTCGCCGCGCTGCCTCCGGACCGGCTCCTCGCCCGGCCCGAACGCACCGCCCACGCCGCCCTCGGCTCCCGAGGCCTGCCGCCGCGCACCGTCAACGGGATCCTGCGGCCCCTGCTCTGCGCCCTGCTGCGCGACCCGGACCTCACCACCTCCAGCCGCGTCGCCGACCTCGCGCTGCGCACCTTCGCCCGCGGCCGGCTCGCCGTCCCCGAGGGAGGTGCGGCGGCCCTGCCCGACCTCCTCGCCGCGGCCCTGCCGCCCGGCACCGTACGGACCGGCATCCGGGTGCGGTCGGTGGCGACCAACCTGGTCACCACGGAGGAGCAGGGCGACTTCGGCTGTCGCTCCGTCCTGCTGGCCACCGGCGCCCGCGCCGCCGCCGAACTGCTCCCTGGACTGCGGGTACCCGCCTTCCACGAGGTCACCGTCATCCACCACGCGACCCCCGAAGCCCTGCCCTGGGACGGATCGCTGCTCCTGGACGCCGACCCCAAGTGGCCCGTCGCCCACACCACCGTGATGAGCGCGGTCGACCCCACCCGGGCCCCCATCGGACGCAGCCTGGTCACCACCACCGTGCACGGCCCCCCGCCGCCCGCCCGCACGGTCGCCGCCCGCCTCGCCCGGCTCTACGACACCCCGACCCGCGACTGGGAGCTCCTGGCCGTCCACCACACCCCCGAGGCCGTCCCGGCCATGCCCCCGCCGCACGACCGGCAGCGGCCCGTCCGCGTCCTGGCCGGGCTCTACGTCTGCGGCGACCACCGCGACTCCAACACCGTCCAGGGCGCCCTGCACTCCGCCCGCCGCGCCGCCACGGCCCTCCTCCGCGACTTCGGCATCCCCCTCCAGAGCCACCCGGAGCCGGTCCTGCCGGCAGCCGCCTGACCACCCCGGCCGGGGCCCGGACCCACGGGCCCCGGCCGGATCAGGACAGCGCCGCGACCCGGTCCCGGTACGTCCGGACCGCCGAGGCGTCCCGGTACGGCTCCAGCCGGCGCTCGAAGTCGCGCACGTACTCCACCGCCCGCACCGACCGCATCTCGCTCGCCTGCTGCGCCGCCTCCGCCCCCAGCGCGCACGCCTGGTCCAGCTCGCCCAGCCCCAGCCGGGCCGTCGCCAGCACCACCCGGCAGAACAGCCGCGAGCGCGCGTACCCCGGTGAGCGCAGCTGGAGCGAGCGCTCCGCGTGCTGGGCGGAGGCCCGGTACTGCTGGAGGTCGCGGTGGCAGTGCCCGAACTCGTCCGCCAGCTGCGCCTCGTCGAAGGCCCGCGCCCAGTGCGGTACGTCGTCCCCCGGCCGGGCCGCGCCCAGCGCCCGCTCGGCCCGCACCAGCGAGGCCGTCGCCGCCCGGACCTCGCCCAGCACCGCGTGCCCCCGCGCCTCGGCCGCGTGCAGCAGCGACTGCACCACCGGCGGCGGGCCCGAGCCCACGCCCTGCTGGGCGACCCGGGCCAGCTGCACCGCCTCCCGGCCGTGGCCGAGGTAGACCGCCTGGCGGCTCATCGTCACCAGCACGTACGACCCGTACGGCCGGTCCCCGGCGGCCTGTGCCAGCCGCAGGGCCTGGACGAAGTACCGCTGGGCCAGCCCGTGCGCGGCGATGTCGTACGAGGTCCAGCCCGCGAGCCGGGTCAGGTCGGCGGCGGCCGAGAACAGC
Source organism: Streptomyces sp. NPDC001373 (assembly GCF_042895815.1). Taxonomy (NCBI): domain Bacteria; kingdom Bacillati; phylum Actinomycetota; class Actinomycetes; order Kitasatosporales; family Streptomycetaceae; genus Streptomyces; species Streptomyces sp. NPDC001373. Next base: position 419,204 of record NZ_JBIAWQ010000004.1, on the reverse strand, counting down.
CGGCGTCCGGTGGTCTCCCCGTAGGTGCCGCGGAGCATCGGCTCGGCCTCGTGCTCCAGGTAGCGCACCAGCGCCTGGCGGGCGTGCCCGCCGCCGTAGGTGTGGTCCAGGGTCCGGAACAGCTCGCTCACCGACCGCAGCGCCGCGATGTCCCCGCCGGTGACCCGCTGCCCGGGTCCGCGGTCGACCTGCCGCTGCCGGGGCACCGTGGTGCGGCCCTGCGCGGGGACCCGGTGCGCGGAGGGGTCCGCGCCGCGCCCGACCCGCTCGTCGGCCCGCCCGATCAGCCAGTCCCGGCTGGGCACCACCAGTCCGGCCGGGGTGAAGGCGATCTTGCGGAGCTCGGCGTGCGAGCCGGAGTCCTTGCGCCACAGCCCGCTCGCGATGTCCACGGCCTCCTCGGGGGTGGCGGCGAACTCCAGCCCCGCGTACACGGGCGCGCACGCGTCCAGGCCCAGGTCCTGCGCCGAGAGTCTGCGCCCGAGGCGCCGGGTGAAGACCTCCGCGATCAGCGCGGGGGTGGTGCCGCGGGGCTGCTGGCCGCGCAGCCACCGGGTCACGGAGGTCTTGTCGTACCGCAGATCCAGCCCGTGCTCCAGCCCCAGCTGGTCGACGCGGCGGGCGAGCCCGGCGTTGGAGAACCCGGCTTCCGCGATCAGCGCCGCGAGCTGCCGGTTGGGGACGCGCTGGGCAGGTCGTTCCGTCATCGGCTCCACGGTTCCCGTACGTGACGGACCGGGGTCCCGGCCCTGTGAACGGCGTGAATGTAGCGGCCAACTCCGGCTGTGCCGCCCTCTCTGCCCCACATTCATCCGATCGTGTGCAGAATGGGTAGGGCTCTTTACGGACCGTTCCCCTTCCTCTCCCCGGGCGGCGCCGCCGTGGTCCGCCGGCCCCCGGGGGCCCGGACCGGGGGCCTGAGGGGGCGCGCACGGGCCGCCGTACTCTTGGACCGGTGCGGATACGTGCACACAGCAGGTTCAACGAGGAGGCGCTGCGGTGACTGAGCTTCGGTTTGTCCATCTGGGCTTCGGGCCGGAATCCGTCGAGTACACCGAGGCCTGGGACGAGCAGCGGCGCGTCCACGCGGCCCGCTTCGCCGACGAGATCGACGACACCTGCCTGATGGTGGAGCACGAGCCGGTCTACACCGCCGGGCGGCGTACCGACCCCAGCGAGCGCCCGCTCGACGGCACCCCCGTCATCGACGTGGACCGAGGCGGCAAGATCACCTGGCACGGCCCGGGCCAGCTGGTCGGCTACCCGATCATGAAGCTGCCCCGGCCGGTCGACGTGGTCGCCCACGTGCGCCGTCTGGAGGAGGCCCTCATCCGCACCGCGGCCGAGTTCGGCGTCGAGACCACCCGGGTCGAGGGCCGCTCCGGCGTCTGGGTCCTCGGCGACCCCGTGGAGGAGCGCCCCAGGATCGGCGGCCTCTCCCTGGACTTCGACCCCCGGATCGGCGACGACGAGTTCGACGCCCGTCTCAACGGCCCCGAGTACGCCCCGTCCAACGCCGGCCAGCGCCGCGAGGACCGCAAGCTCGCCGCGATCGGCATCCGCGTCGCCAAGGGCGTCACGATGCACGGCTTCTCCTTCAACGTGAACCCGGACAGCACCTGGTTCGACCGGATCATCCCCTGCGGGATCCGGGACGCCGGTGTGACCTCGCTCTCGTACGAGCTGGGCCGTGAGATCACCATCGCGGAGGTGCTGCCGGTGGTCGAACGGCACCTGAAGGAGGTGCTGGAGCACGCCGAGCTGAAGCCGCGCGAGATCGAGCGGGAGCCGGAGCCGGCCGCGGGCTGACAACCGCGGGAATGAGTCCTGCGGCCCCCGGGTTGGCCGGACGTAAGAGCGTACGAATTACGGGCGTACCCTGGTGGGCGCCGAAGAATCGAAGTCACAGGGAGCCGGTCGTGTCCGCAGTCGCACCCGACGGACGCAAGATGCTGCGCCTGGAGGTCCGCAACAGCCAGACCCCCATCGAGCGCAAGCCCGAGTGGATCAAGACCCGGGCGAAGATGGGTCCCGAGTACACGAAGATGCAGAACCTCGTGAAGGGCGAGGGGCTGCACACGGTGTGCCAGGAAGCCGGCTGTCCGAACATCTACGAGTGCTGGGAAGACCGCGAGGCCACGTTCCTCATCGGCGGCGACCAGTGCACCCGGCGCTGTGACTTCTGCCAGATCGACACGGGCAAGCCCGAGGCCCTGGACCGGGACGAGCCCCGCCGCGTCGGCGAGTCCGTGGTCACGATGGACCTGAACTACGCCACCATCACCGGCGTCGCCCGCGACGACCTGGCCGACGGCGGTGCCTGGCTGTACGCGGAGACCGTGCGCCAGATCCACCAGCAGACGGCGGGCCGCGAGGGCGGCCACACCAAGGTCGAGCTGCTGGCCCCCGACTTCAACGCGGTCCCGGAGCTGCTGGAGGAGGTCTTCGCCTCCCGCCCCGAGGTCTTCGCGCACAACGTCGAGACCGTCCCCCGGATCTTCAAGCGGATCCGCCCGGGCTTCCGCTACGAGCGCTCGCTCGACGTGATCCGCCAGGCCCGCGCCTACGGCCTCGTCACCAAGTCCAACCTGATCCTGGGCATGGGCGAGGAGCGCGAGGAGGTCTCGGAGGCGCTCAAGGAGCTGCACGCGGCCGGCTGCGAGCTCATCACGATCACCCAGTACCTGCGGCCCTCGCCGCGCCACCACCCCGTCGAGCGCTGGGTGAAGCCGGCCGAGTTCGTCGAGCTGGCGAAGGAGGCCGAGGAGATCGGCTTCTCCGGCGTGATGTCCGGCCCGCTGGTCCGGTCCTCGTACCGGGCGGGCCGCCTCTACACCCAGGCGATGGAGAAGCGCGCGGGCGCCTGACGCGCGGCCGGTGACCACGGCCGGTGATCCATGGGGTCACACAGCGTGTGAAGTCGGGCACAAAAAATTACCAAGCAGTAGTGCGTGATGACGCGGCCCCTAGGCTCTTTCATTGGGAGAGCCCGGCGGGCCGCGTCAATATTTCATCACGTTTGACCCGCCGGCCATGCCCTGGTAACACCAGTCAGTGACGCTGGATCCACGCACCGCACACGCCACCGATGCGAGTACCGAGAGTAGGGACCGACATCATGCAGGCCGCGCCCGTCCGCGCCATCGCCATTCCGTCCTTCACCGAGGCCTTCCGCGGCATCGAATCGCTGCTCATGAGCGGTGCCCGGCGCAACGCCTGGACGGCCGTCCTGGAGGACCGCCGCAGGGCCAGGGACCGGGTGGAAACCGAGCACGTACTCGAGGCCGCGGCCACCCGTACCCCGCAGGCCACGTAAACTTCGCCTTATGGCGAGGAAGTCAAACGCAGAGACTGCTGCGAACCCCGGGCGACTGAAGCAGATCGCCCTGACGTACAAGATGACGCGCAAGGCCGACCCCAAGGTCGGTCTGATCGTCGCGGGCGTGGGAATCGTCACCTTCGGTGTCTTCCTTGCGGTCGGCTTCCTGATCGGCCACCCGGCCTACCTGGGCATCCTGGGCCTCCTGGTGGCGTTCCTCGCGATGGCGATCGTCTTCGGACGGCGGGCCGAGCGGGCTGCCTTCGGGCAGATGGAGGGGCAGCCGGGCGCTGCCGCGGCCGTACTGGACAACGTGGGACGGGGCTGGACGACCACCCCGGCCGTCGCGATGAACCGGAACCAGGACATCGTCCACCGGGCCGTCGGCAAGGCGGGCGTGGTCCTGATCGCCGAGGGCAACCCCAACCGGGTGAAGTCCCTGCTCGCGGCCGAGAAGAAGAAGCTGGCCCGGATCATGCCCGACATCCCGGTCCACGACTTCATCGTGGGCACCGGCGAGGGCGAGGTGCCGCTCAAGAAGGTCCGCACGACGCTGCTGAAGCTGCCGCGCGTCCTGTCGGGCCCGCAGATCACCCAGGTCAACGACAAGCTCCGGGCCATGGGCGATCTCATGAGCAACATGCCCATCCCGAAGGGCCCGGTCCCCGGCCGCGGCATGCGGGGCCAGCGGCCGCGCTGACCCGCACGTATACGGAACAGAAGAGGAGCGGGCCCCCCCCCCGGCCGCGCGGGGGGGGGGGGCGGGGGGGGGGGCCCCCCCCGCCCCCGGGGGGGGGGGCCCCCCCGGGGGGGGGGGGCCCCCCCTCCCCTTTCGCATGCGTGCCGGCGCCGCCCGGTCAGGCCGTCCGGGCCAG
>NZ_JBIAWQ010000004.1:0-415000 GCF_042895815.1 Streptomyces sp. NPDC001373 | reverse complement strand
GGGGGGGGCCCGGGGCCCGCGCCCCCCCCACCGACCCCCCACCCCCCCGGCCCCCCCCCCCCCCCGGGCGGCCCGGGGGCCCGCTCCTCTTGCGTTCTCCCGCACCGTCCCCGGTGGGGCGGGCCCCCGGTGGGGGCTCAGATCCGGACCTGGACCGCGCCGGAGAGCCGGTCGTGCAGTCCGCGGCCGTCCCGGTCCCAGACCAGCGCCGGGATGACCAGGGCCAGCAGCACCGTACGGAGCACCACGCGCGGGAGGCCGAGGCGGCCGCCGTTCTGCCCGATCACCCGGAGGCCGAGCATCCGCTTGCCAGGGGTGAATCCCACCGTGCCCACGGTCAGGACCGCCAGGGCCACGAAGAGCCCCAGCGTCCAGTTGCCCGCCGAGGTCAGGTCGCCATGGGTGATGAGCCCGTATGCGATCAGCTGGCAGCCGATCCAGTCGATGGCCACCGCGCCGAGCCGGCGCCCGAAACGGGCCACGGAGCCGGGCCCCGACTGCGGCAGGCCGAGCTGCTGGCCCGGATAACCGAAGTCGACCCCCATGTCCTCGGCGGCCGCGCGGGGGCCGGAGAGCCAGGAACCGATTGCTTGCCTGTTGTCCACTCCACCACGGTACCGGTGCGCTTCGACGGGACCTGGACGGGACCCTGGTTAACTTGTGCGAAACAAATGGGTCATGCTTGGGAAATCCCGTCTGCTTATGGTCGGGTCAGCGTGCGGCACCGCACTGACGCGCCACGAGCTATAAAGCCCGTCCCTGCCCCGGGGACCGGGAGTAGGAGGAGTTGGATGTTCAAGAACGCCGACGAAGTCAAGCAGTACATCGAGGAGAACGACGTCAAGTTCGTCGACGTCCGCTTCTGCGACCTGCCTGGTGTGATGCAGCACTTCACCATTCCGGCGCGAGCGTTCGACCCGGCGGAGGAGCTCGCCTTCGACGGTTCCTCGATCCGCGGCTTCCAGGCGATCCACGAGTCGGACATGGCGCTGCGTGCCGACATCAGCACCGCGCGTCTGGACCCGTTCCGCAAGGACAAGACGCTCAACATCAACTTCTTCATCCACGACCCGATCACGGGTGAGGCCTACAGCCGCGACCCGCGCAACATCGCGAAGAAGGCCGAGGCCTACCTCGCCTCCACCGGCATCGCCGACACCGCGTTCTTCGGCCCCGAGGCCGAGTTCTACGTGTTCGACAGCGTGCGCTTCGCGACCTCCGCGAACGAGGGCTTCTACCACATCGACTCCGAGGCCGGCGCCTGGAACACCGGTTCCGAGGAGAACAACCGCGGTTACAAGGTCCGCTACAAGGGCGGTTACTTCCCGGTCGCCCCGGTCGACCACTTCGCCGACCTGCGCGCCGAGATCTCCCTCGAGCTGGACGCCCAGGGCCTCCAGGTCGAGCGCCAGCACCACGAGGTCGGCACCGGCGGCCAGGCCGAGATCAACTACAAGTTCAACACGCTGCTGGCCGCGGCCGACGACCTGATGCTCTTCAAGTACATCGTGAAGAACGTCGCCTGGCGCAACGGCAAGACCGCGACCTTCATGCCGAAGCCGATCTTCGGCGACAACGGCTCGGGCATGCACGTCCACCAGTCCCTGTGGGCCGGCGGCGAGCCCCTCTTCTACGACGAGGCCGGCTACGCGGGCCTGTCGGACACCGCCCGCTACTACATCGGCGGCATCCTCAAGCACGCCCCGTCGCTGCTCGCCTTCACCAACCCGACGGTGAACTCGTACCACCGTCTGGTGCCGGGCTTCGAGGCGCCGGTCAACATGGTGTACTCGCAGCGCAACCGCTCCGCCGCCATGCGCATCCCGATCACGGGCTCGAACCCGAAGGCCAAGCGCGTCGAGTTCCGCGCGCCGGACCCGTCCTCGAACCCGTACCTCGCCTTCGCGGCGCTGCTCCTCGCGGGCCTCGACGGCATCAAGAACAAGATCGAGCCGATGGAGCCGATCGACAAGGACCTCTACGAGCTCTCCCCGGACGAGCACGCGAACGTCCCGCAGGTCCCGACCAGCCTCGAGGACGTCCTCAAGGCCCTGGAGGAGGACCACGAGTACCTCCTCGCCGGCGGTGTCTTCACCCCCGACCTGATCGAGACCTGGATCGACTACAAGCGCACGCACGAGATCGCCCCGATCGCCCAGCGTCCGCACCCGCACGAGTTCGAGCTCTACTTCGACCTGTAGGAAAGTCGGCCCGCGAAGCCGGGATCGTGCCTGCTGGGAGGCCCCCCGCCGCTCTCTTCGGAGAGGGGCGGGGGGCCTTCTGCTTTTGACAGGCCGCCTGACCGGAGTAACGGTTGATTGGGACCTAAAAGCCCGATAAGTCCGACAAGCGATACATGTTCGGAGGTGCATGAAGATGCGCCGTAGGATCATCGGTGCCGCCGTCGCGGGTGCCGCGGGGATCACCCTGGCTCTGCTGCCCCTCAGCAGCGCGTCCGCCCACGACCACGACGGGAACTGGGACCGTTCCGGTCACTCCCGCTGGGCCGACAACTGGGACGACGACGACGGCTGCGGCAACAACGGCCACTGGCGTCACCATGGCAACTGGGGTAATCGCGACTGGAGCCGCTGGGACAACGCCAACTGGGACGGCGACTGGGGAGGCTGGCGCTGACCCGTCCCGCCCGTCCGATTTCCTTCCGGTGCCCCTGCCCCGCGCTCAGCGGAGCAGGGGCATCGCGCCGGTCAGCTCGCGCAGGCAGCGCACCGCGAGGTCGGCCGGGGAGCCGGGGCCGGAGACCGGGGCGTCGCCGGCGGACCACAGCTCCAGCGCGACGCGGATCGCGTCCGTGGCGGCCGCGGACACCAGGCGTACGGACATCTCCTCCGCCTCCTGGCCCGCCAGCCGGGCCACGATGGGGACCAGCCGCTCCTCGGACTCCTGGTTCACCCGGTACCAGACGGCCCGCAGGGCCTCGTCCGTGGCGGCCGCGCGCAGCAGGCCGCGGGTGACCTCCAGACCCTCCTCGACGGCCTTGGAGTCGCTCAGGGCGCGGGTCACGGCCCGCTCCAGGGCCTGCGCCAGCGGGGTGGCGGGGTCCTCCTCTGCGAGCAGCGCGCGCCAGGCGTCGCCGCCGCCCGCGAGCAGCGGGGCCACGGCTTCCTGCTTGTTGCGGAAATAGCGGTAGAACGTGCGCAGCGCGACCCCCGCCCGGTGGGCGATGTCCTCGGCGGTGGTCCCGTCGGGGCCGTGCGCGGCGAAGAGCTCGCAGGCGGCGCGGGCGATGTCGAGCTGGGTGGCGGCCTTGCGGCGCTCCGTCAGCGACTGGGCTCCGGAGCCGCTCTGGGGGGAGTACGGACGGGGAGATCTCACGGGTGAAGCGTACCGCCAGTCGGATCAGATGGATGCACTTGATGCCACTCTGGCAAAACGTGTCATCTTCTCGGTACGCTTCACCTCATGAACCGTTACGAAGGACGTCGCGTCCTCATCACCGGCGGCGGCTCCGGCATCGGCCAGGCCACCGTGCACCGCATTCTCTCCGAGGGCGGCCGCGTCCACACCGTGGACGTCAACGAAGCCGGCCTCAAGTCCACCGCCGAGCGGGCCGCGGCCGACGGCCGCGCCGACCGGCTCACCACCGCCGTGCTCGACATATCCGACGAGACCTCGGTCAAGGAGGGCGTCGCCGCCGCCGTGGACGCCCTCGGCGGCATTGACGTGCTGGTCAACGCGGCGGGCATCCTGCGCTCCGCGCACACCCACCGGACCACGCTCGACTTCTGGAACAAGGTCATCGCGGTCAACCTGACCGGAACGTTCCTGATGATCCGCGAGTCCCTCCCCGCGCTGCTGGCCGGCGACCAGCCGGTCGTCGTGAACTTCAGCTCCACCTCGGCGAGCTTCGCGCACCCCTACATGTCCGCCTACGCGGCCAGCAAGGGCGGCATCCAGTCGATGACCCACGCCCTGGCCGCCGAGTACAGCAAGCAGGGCCTGCGCTTCGTCTCCGTCGCCCCCGGCTCCATCGAGAGCGGCATGACCACCGGCAACGGTCCCGGCCTGCCCGAGGACACCGACTGGTCCCTCTTCGCCAAGCTGGCCCCGGCCCTCGGCCAGGGCTTCGCCGGCCCGCAGACCGTCGCCGGCGTCGTCGCGATGCTGGGCTCCGAGGACGGCGCCTTCATCACGGGCACCGAGATCCGCATCGACGGCGGCACCCACTACTGAGGCGGCTCAGCCCCCGAAGCGGGCCCAGAGCCGGGGGAAGCGCTCCGCGAGCACGGCTTCGTTCTCGAAGTCCAGCGGGGCGCCCTCCGGCTCCTCGGCCTGGAGCGGGATCCCCAGGTCCGGCGCCACCGCCCCGGTCAGCTGCTCGTACGCCTCGTCGGCCGCGTACCCCAGCTCCTCGCCGTCCCCGTCGATCTCCTCGTCGAACTCGCCCAGCAGCTCCGCCAGCTGGTCCGGATCGTGCACTCCGCCCTCGAAGACCTCCCGGCCCTGCCCGATGAGCCAGCACCGGAAGTAGTCGAACGCGTCGTCGCTCGCGCCGCCGAGCAGCACCCACGCCGCCCCCCACAGGTCCCAGGTGTACGCGCGGTTGTACCGGGACTCGAAGTGCCGCGCGAAGTCCAGCACGGAGTCGGGGTCCAGCTGGGCCAGCCGTTCCACGAGCAGCTCGGCATGCTCCTCGGGGTCGCCCTCGGCGGCCTCGCGGGTACGGTCGACGATCTCCCAGAACTCCGTCTCGTCCATCACGCGATCCAGCATCACGGCTCCACCCCCGCACCGCCACCGCTCATACGGCCAAAGGCCGGTGCCCGATCCCCCGGGGGGTCGGGCACCGGCCTTCGGTGCGGTGCGTGTTCCGGTCGCCGGCGGCTCAGAGGCCGTAGCGCTCCCGGGCCTCCTTGACGGCGGACGCCGGGACCTCGCCGCGGCGGGCGAGCTGGGCCAGGGCGGCCACCACGATGGACTGGGCGTCGACGCCGAAGTGGCGGCGGGCGCCCTCGCGGGTGTCGGAGAGGCCGAAGCCGTCCGTGCCCAGCGAGGTGTAGTCCTGCGGGACCCACTGGCTGATCTGGTCCGGAACCTGGCGCATCCAGTCGGAGACGGCCAGGACCGGGCCCGGGGCGCCCTCCAGCACGCGGGTGACGTACGGGGTGCGCTCCTCGCCGCGCAGCAGGGCCTCGTCGCACTCCAGCGCGTCGCGGCGCAGCTCGCCCCACGAGGTGGCGGACCACACGTCGGCGGCCACGTTCCAGTCGGCGGCCAGCAGCCGCTGCGCCTCCAGGACCCAGTGGATCGCCGTACCCGAGGCCATCAGCTGGATCTTCGGGGCGTCGGCGGCCGGGGCGGCCTCCAGGGCGGCGGCCGTGTTGAAGCGGTACAGCCCCTTGAGGATGCCCTCCTCCACGCCCTCGGGCATGGCCGGCTGGACCTTCGGCTCGTTGTAGACCGTCAGGTAGTAGAAGACGTCCTCCGGCTGCTCGCCGTACATGCGGCGCAGGCCGTCCTTGACGATCACCGCGATCTCGTACGCGAACGCCGGGTCGTAGTTGAGCGACGCCGGGTTCGTGGACGCGATCAGGTGCGAGTGGCCGTCCGCGTGCTGGAGGCCCTCACCGGTCAGCGTGGTGCGGCCGGCGGTGGCGCCGACGATGAAGCCCTTGCCGAGCTGGTCGGCGAGCTGCCACATCTGGTCGGCGGTGCGCTGCCAGCCGAACATCGAGTAGAAGATGTAGAACGGGATCATCGGCTCGCCGTGCGTCGCGTACGACGTGCAGGCGGCGATGAAGTCGGCCATGGCGCCGGCCTCGGTGATCCCCTCGTTGAGGATCTGGCCGTCCTTGGCCTCCTTGTAGTACATCAGCTGGTCGCGGTCGACCGGCTCGTACGTCTGGCCCAGCGGCGAGTAGATGCCGGCCGACGGGAAGAGGGACTCCATGCCGAAGGTACGGGCCTCGTCGGGGACGATCGGGACCCAGCGCCTGCCGGTCTCCTTGTCCCGCATCAGGTCCTTGACGAGGCGGACGAAGGCCATGGTGGTGGCCATCTCCTGCTTGCCGGAGCCCTTGATGAGCGGGGCGAAGGAGCGCTCGGCCGGGGCCGGCAGGGCCACGTGGTGGACCTTGCGGGCCGGGGCGGGGCCGCCGAGGGCCGCGCGGCGCTCGTGGAGGTACTGCACCTCGGGGCTGTTCGCGCCCGGGTGGCCGTACGGGACCTTGCCGTCGGCGAAGGCGCTGTCCGGGATCGGGAGGCCAAGGAGGTCGCGCATGTCCTTGAACTCGTCGATCGTCAGCTTCTTCATCTGGTGGTTCGCGTTCTTCGACTCGAACCCGGCACCCAGCGTGTGGCCCTTGACCGTCTGCGCCAGGATGACCGTCGGCGCGCCCTTGTGCGCCAGGGCGGCCTTGTACGCGGCGTAGACCTTGCGGGGCTCGTGGCCGCCGCGCGAGGTGTGGAAGCACTCGGCGATCTTCGCGTCGGACAGGACGCCGGCCAGCTGGACGAGCTCGGCGTTGGCGCCGAAGAAGTGCTGTCGGATGTAGGCCACGTCGCGGGTCGCGTACGTCTGGAACTGCGCGTCCGGCACCTCGCGGATGCGGCGGACCAGGGCGCCCGTGGTGTCGAGCTGGAACAGCTCGTCCCAGGCGGAGCCCCACAGGGTCTTGATGACGTTCCAGCCGGCACCGCGGAACTGGGCCTCCAGCTCCTGGACCACGCGGAAGTTCGCGCGGACCGGGCCGTCGAGACGCTGCAGGTTGCAGTTGATCACGAACGTCAGGTTGTCGAGCTGCTCGCGGGAGGCCAGGGCCAGGGCGGCGGTCGACTCGGGCTCGTCCATCTCGCCGTCGCCGAGGAAGGCCCAGACGTGCGAGTTGGAGGTGTCCTTGATGTTGCGGTTCTGCAGGTAGCGGTTGAAGCGCGCCTGGTAGATCGCGGAGAGCGGGCCGAGGCCCATGGAGACCGTGGGGAACTCCCACAGCCACGGCAGGCGCCGCGGGTGCGGGTAGGACGGCAGGCCGTTGCCGCCGGACTCCTGGCGGAAGTTGTCGAGCTGCTGCTCGGAGACGCGCCCGTCGAGGAAGGCGCGGGCGTAGATGCCGGGGGAGGCGTGGCCCTGGATGTAGAGCTGGTCGCCCGATCCGTCGGCCTCCTTCCCGCGGAAGAAGTGCTGGAAGCCGGTCTCGTAGAGCCAGGCCGCCGAGGCGAAGGTGGCGATGTGGCCGCCGACGCCGTACTTGGAGCCGCGGGTCACCATGGCGGCCGCGTTCCAGCGGTTCCAGGCGGTGATCTTGGCTTCCATCTCCTCGTCACCCGGGAACTCGGGCTCGGCGGAGGTGGGGATGGTGTTGACGTAGTCCGTCTCCAGCAGCTTCGGCAGGGCCAGGCCGGCGGCCTCGGCGTGCTGGAGCGTGCGGCGGAGCAGGTATTCGGCGCGGCGCGTACCGGCGGCCTTGGCGACGGCGTCGAGGGAGGCCGCCCATTCGGCGGTCTCTTCGGTGTCGCGGTCCGGGAGCTGGTCGAGCTCGCTCGGAAGCTTTCCTACGGGGTCGGACATCGGTGTGCGCCGCCTTCCGGACAAAGGAGAGGAGGTGGTGAAGAAAACCCTGACGGGCAGGACAGGGCCGATGGACCCGGGTGGGGGTCCGCAGTGACTGTAAATCCCTGATCGATGATCGATCAAATAAAAGTGACGAATATTCGACGCTACGGCGAAAGTCGGCACCGGGTGCCATGAACACAGGCACGCCGTGCCGGTTTCGTCAGTACATGCCAAAGTGTTGGCGATCCCCTGGAGGATCACTCAAAACCGCAGGTCAGGGGAGGTCAGGCGCTCCGCGGGGCGCAGCCCAGGACGTGCCGCTTCACCAGCACCCCGATATCCGGGTCCTGGCTGCGGAAGGCCGCGACGAGGGCCTCGTGCTCCTCGGCGTACGACTTCTGGACGGTTCCCAGCCACCGGATCGACAGGGCGGTGAAGACCTCGATGCCCAGGCTCTCCCAGGTGTGCAGCAGCACGCTGTTCCCGGCGGCCCGCACCAGCTCCCGGTGGAAGCCCACCGTGTGCCGCACCTGTGCCGTGCCGTCCTGGACGCGGTCGGCCTCCCACAGGGCCGCCACGTGCGGCTCCAGCGCCGAGCAGTCGGCGGCCAGCCGCGGCGCGGCCAGCTCGGCCGCGATCTGCTCCAGGCCGGCCCGGACCGGGTAGATCTCCTCCAGGTCGGCCGCGGAGAGGTTCCGCACGCGCACGCCCTTGTTCGGCGCCGACTCGATCAGCCGCAGCGTCTCCAGCTCGCGCAGGGCCTCCCGCACGGGCGTCTGGCTGACCTCCAGCTCGACCGCGATCCGCCGCTCGACGATCCGCTCGCCGGGCTTCCAGCGGCCGCTGACGATCCCCTCCACGATGTGCTCGCGGATCTGCTCGCGCAGCGAGTGCACGACGGGTGGGGTGATCATCGGGGTTCAACTCCTGTGTGTGCGGACACGCGGGGCCTGATGCCTAGACAATAAGGCCGCCGTGGCCTGCTCCGATGCGTTCGTGGTCAGGGACGCAGGGTGAGGCTCGTTACAACGACGGCGCCCCCGCCCGGACGAATCCGGGCGGGGGCGCCGTGAGCGACGGTTCCCCGCGTGCTCTGGCCCTGTGGGGCCTTGGACCCTTACAGGCCGAGCTCGACCTCGAACTCGCCGGCCTCGAGGATCGCCTTCACGGCGGTGAGGTACCGGGCCGCGTCCGCGCCGTCCACCAGACGGTGGTCGTAGGACAGGGTCAGGTACGTCATGTCGCGGACGCCGATGACGGTGCCCTCTTCGGTCTCGATGACGACCGGGCGCTTGACCGTGGCACCGATGCCCAGGATCGCGACCTGGTTCGGCGGAACGATCACCGTGTCGAACAGCGCACCGCGCGAGCCGGTGTTGCTGATGGTGAAGGTCGCGCCGGACAGCTCGTCCGGGGTGATCTTGTTGCCGCGGACCTTGGCGGCCAGGTCGGCGGTCGCCTTGGAGATGCCCGCCAGGTTGAGGTCACCGGCACCCTTGATGACCGGGGTCATCAGGCCCTTCTCGGAGTCCACGGCGATGCCGATGTTCTCCGAGTCGAAGTAGGTGATGGTGCCCTCGTCGTCGTTGATCCGGGCGTTGACGACCGCGTGGGCCTTCAGCGCCTGGGCGGCGGCCTTGACGAAGAACGGCATCGGGGACAGCTTGACGCCCTCGCGGGCGAGGAAGCCGGCCTTGGCCTTCTCGCGCAGCTTCATGATCTTGGTGATGTCCACCTCGACCACGGAGCTGAGCTGCGCCTGCGAGTGCAGGGCCTTCATCATGTTGTCGCCGATGACCTTGCGCATGCGGGTCATCTTGACCGTCTGACCGCGCAGCTCGGACACCGCGGCCGGAGCCTTGGCGGCGGCCGGGGCGGCAGCGGCCGGAGCCGGGGCGGCGGCGGCCTTGGCGGCCTCGGCGGCGGCCAGGACGTCCTGCTTGCGGATACGGCCACCGACACCGGTGCCCGTGACCGAGGCCAGGTTGACTCCGGACTCCGAGGCGAGCTTGCGCACCAGCGGGGTCACGTAGGCGCCCTCGTCACCGGCCGAGACCGGGGCGGCGGGGGCGGCCGGAGCGGCGGCCGGAGCCGGAGCGGCCACCGGGGCCGGAGCCGCGGGGGCGACCGGGGCCGGAGCGGCGACCGGAGCAGCCGGAGCGACCGGGGCCGGAGCGGCGACCGGAGCCGCGGGGGCGACCGGGGCCGGAGCGGCGACCGGAGCAGCCGCGGCGGCCGGAGCCGGAGCGGTGGCGGCCGGGGCGGCGGCGGGAGCGGCGCCCGCGACACCGATGACGGCCAGACGCGCGCCGACCTCGGCGGTCTCGTCCTCGCCGACGAGGATCTCCAGCAGGGTGCCGGAGACCGGCGCGGGGATCTCGGTGTCGACCTTGTCCGTGGAGACCTCCAGCAGCGGCTCGTCGGCCTCGACCGACTCGCCGACCTCCTTCAGCCAGCGGGTGACGGTGCCCTCGGTGACGGACTCGCCCAGCGCGGGGAGCACGACATCGGTGCCGGACGCGGCCGGAGCGGCGGCGGCGGGGGCCGGGGCGGCCGGGGTCTCGGCCGGTGCGGGGGCGGCCGGGGCCTCGGCGACCGGCGCCGGGGCGGCGGCGGGCTCGGCGGCCGGAGCGGCGGCCGGGGCAGCGGCGCCCGAGCCGTCGTCGATGAGCGCGAGCTCGGCACCGACCTCGACCGTCTCGTCCTCGGCGACCTTGATGGACGCGAGGATGCCGGAGACGGGGGAGGGGATCTCGGTGTCGACCTTGTCGGTCGAGACCTCGAGCAGCGGCTCGTCGGCCTCGACGCGCTCGCCCTCGGCCTTCAGCCAACGGGTGACAGTGCCCTCGGTGACGCTCTCACCGAGCGCCGGAAGGGTTACGGAAACCGGCATGGTTTCTGTTGCTCCTAAACGAAAGTGCGGAAGTGGTCGTCGCGCCCGTGACTGTGGATTAGTCGTGTGCGTGAAGGGGCTTGCCGGCCAGGGCCAGGTGGGCCTCGCCGAGCGCCTCGTTCTGGGTCGGGTGCGCGTGGATGAGCTGCGCGACCTCGGCCGGCAGGGCCTCCCAGTTGTAGATCAGCTGGGCTTCGCCGACCTGCTCGCCCATCCGGTCACCGACCATGTGGACGCCGACCACGGCACCGTCCTTGACCTGGACGAGCTTGATCTCGCCCGCGGTCTTCAGGATCTTGCTCTTGCCGTTGCCCGCCAGGTTGTACTTCAGGGCCACGACCTTGTCCGCGCCGTAGATCTCCTTGGCCTTGGCCTCGGTGATGCCGACGGAGGCGACCTCGGGGTGGCAGTAGGTCACACGCGGGACGCCGTCGTAGTCGATCGGGACGGTCTTCAGACCGGCCAGGCGCTCCGCCACCAGGATGCCCTCGGCGAAGCCGACGTGCGCGAGCTGGAGGGTCGGGACGAGGTCGCCGACGGCCGAGATGGTCGGCACGTTGGTGCGCATGTACTCGTCGACCAGGACGTAGCCGCGGTCCATCGCGACGCCCTGCTCCTCGTAGCCCAGGCCCTGCGAGACCGGGCCGCGGCCGATGGCGACCAGCAGCACCTCGGCCTCGAAGGTCTTGCCGTCGGCGAGGGTGACGCGGACGCCGGACTCCGTGTACTCGGCCTTCTCGAAGAAGGTGCCGAGGTTGAACTTGATGCCGCGCTTGCGGAAGGCGCGCTCCAGGATCTTGGAGCTGTTCTCGTCCTCGACCGGGACGAGGTGCTTGAGGCCCTCGATGACGGTGACGTCGGTGCCGAAGGACTTCCACGCCGAGGCGAACTCGACGCCGATGACGCCGCCGCCCAGGATGATCGCGGACTGGGGCACCCGGTCCAGGACCAGCGCGTGGTCCGAGGAGATGATGCGGTTGCCGTCGATGTCCAGGCCGGGCAGCGACTTCGGCACGGAGCCGGTCGCCAGCAGGACGTGGCGGCCCTGGATGCGCTGGCCGTTGACGTCGACGGAGGTCGGGGAGGACAGGCGGCCCTCACCCTCGATGTAGGTCACCTTGCGGGAGGCGACCAGGCCCTGCAGACCCTTGTACAGGCCGGCGATGACGTCGTCCTTGTACTTGTGCACACCGGCGATGTCGATGCCCTCGAAGGAGGCCTTGACACCGAACTGTCCGGCTTCGCGCGCCTGGTCCGCGACCTCACCGGCGTGCAGCAGAGCCTTCGTGGGGATGCAGCCGTTGTGCAGGCAGGTGCCGCCGAGCTTGTTCTTCTCGATCAGCGCAACGTCGAGACCCAGCTGCGATGCGCGGAGCGCCGCGGCGTAGCCGCCACTGCCACCGCCGAGGATCACTAGGTCGAAAACGGTGCTGGCGTCGTTCGCCACGTCACGTCCTCCATGCATGTGCGCCGGGCACCGGTCCTCTGTGACCGGGCGGCGGCTGGTAATCGGCCGCTTGTTTCTTCGGCCCTGTGGTGGGGGCCCTGTCCTGCCGAGAACCCATCTTCGCATTTGTCGGGGGAACGCGGGACGCCGGGCCCCGGGTGTGGACCGTCGTTCTGCCCGAAGTCCGGGTTACCCGGGCGTAGAAACCTACTGATCCTCAAGATTTCTTCCAGAGCGAACACGCCCCGGGGCCGAGGTGCCGGTCCCGGGGCGCGCAGCGCGTCGCGGAGCACGTCCCAGCACGTGGAACGGGCTCCGCGACGCGGGGGCGGGGCGGGTCAGCCCAGGTCGCCGGTGGCGGTGCGCTCGGCCAGGCGCACCAGGGTGCGGACGGCGGAGCCGGTGCCACCCTTGGGGGTGTAGCCGTACGGGGCCCCCTCGTGGAAGGCCGGGCCCGCGATGTCGAGGTGGGCCCAGGTGATGCCCTCGCCGACGAACTCCTGGAGGAAGAGGCCGGCCACCAGGCCGCCGCCCATCCGCACGCCCATGTTGGCGATGTCGGCGGTGGGGGAGTCCATGGTCTTGCGCAGGTCCTCGGGGAGCGGCATCGGCCAGGAGGACTCGCCGACCTCCTCGGCGATCTCGTGGATCGAGGTGCGGAAGGCGTCGTCGTTGGCCATGATGCCGAAGGTGCGGTCGCCCAGCGCCAGCACCATCGCGCCGGTCAGGGTGGCCACGTCGACGATCGCGTCCGGGTTCTCCTCGGACGCCTTGGTCAGGGCGTCGCCCAGGACCAGGCGGCCCTCGGCGTCCGTGTTCAGGACCTCGACGGTCTTGCCGCTGTACATGCGCAGCACGTCGCCGGGGCGGGTGGCGGAGCCGGACGGCATGTTCTCGGCGAGGGCGAGCCAGCCGGTGACGTTGACCTTCAGGCCCAGCTTGGCGGCGGCGACGACGGCCGAGAACACGGCGGCAGCGCCGGACATGTCGCACTTCATCGTCTCGTTGTGACCGGCCGGCTTCAGGGAGATGCCGCCCGAGTCGTACGTGATGCCCTTGCCGACGAAGGCGAGGTGCTTCTCCGCCTCGGGGTGGGTGTAGGCGATCTTCACCAGGCGCGGCGGGTTCTCGGAGCCCTTGCCGACGCCCATGATGCCGCCGTAGCCGCCCTTGAGCAGCGCCTTCTCGTCCAGGATCTGGGCCTTGAGGCCGAGCTCCTTGGCGGTCGCCGCGGCGATCGCGGCGAACGCGGCGGGGGTGAGGTCGTTCGGCGGGGTGTTGATCAGGTCGCGGGCGACGTTGACCTCGGCGGCGACGACGGTGGCACGCTCGGCGGCCGCCTTGTGCTCCTTGTCGCGCGGCTTGGCGCCGAGCAGGGCCACCTCGGCCAGCGGCTGCTTGGGGCCGCCGTTCTTGGCGGCCTTCTTCTCGCCGCCCTGGTACGTGGTGAAGGCGTACGAGCCCAGCAGCGCGCCCTCGGCCACCGCGGTGACGGCGGAGGCGTCCTCCAGCGGGAGCGCGAAGGCGGCCTTCTTGGAGCCGTGCAGCGCGCGGGCGGCGGAGCCGGCGGCGCGGCGCAGGGCCTCCTCGTCGAAGGACTCGTCCTGCTCGGGCGCGGGACCCAGGCCGACCGCCAGCACGACCGGGGCCTTGAGGCCGGCCGGGGAGGGCAGCTTGGTGGTCTCGCCTTCGGCGCCGGAGGCGCCGAGCGCGTCCAGCACGGCGGCGAGCTTTCCGTCGAACGCCGTGTCCACGGCCTCCGCGCCGGCGGCCACGACGAGCCCCTTCGGGCCCTTCGCCACGCCGACCACGAGGGCGTCGGCGCGCAGCGTCGCCGCGCCGGCAGTGCTGAGAGTCAGAGCAGTCACGGTGGTGAAGTCTCGCTTCCGTTTGTGTTATATGGGCGCTTCTGTCGCGTCGGGGTCGCCGGCCGCTCCGCAGCGATCGTATTCGGGCCCGACGGCCGCCGGAAACGAGCCTACGCGCAGCCCGTCATCCGTACGTCACTCGAAGGTTTGTCAACTTGTTCGACCGAGACGCCGTCAGGTTCACCCATCTGTGGACTCTGCTCCAGGTTTGCCGATGAGACCTGACGAGGTCCGAGAGACTCGAGCCGCTCTCGCAAGGGGACGCGGGGTCCTTTTGCATGATTTCCACAGAGCCTCCCCGGTCCGGCCGTCCGCCATCTGCCGCGCCGAGGGACGCCTGCGGGGGGAAAGGCCGAAATGGTCAACAAGAACCGGATGAACAGGGCCGCGGCAGCCATGGGCGTAGCGGCGCTGATGTCCGTGGCAGTACCCGCCACGACCGCCCACGCGGCGACCGTGGCCCCGCGCATCGACCTGAAGGTGCTGGTCGTCGACGACGGCGGCAGCTCGGTCGGTGCGATCACCGCCGAACTCCGCGACACCGGAGTCCCGTACACGCGGGTCGACCTGGGCAGCGCCGGCCGCCCGGTGATCGACGCCGCCTTCCTCAGCGACACCGTCAACGGCCGGCCGCGCGCCAAGTACCAGGGCGTGGTCCTGCCGAACGAGAACCCCTTCGGCACCGGCTCCGCCGAGATGGCCGCACTCACCGCGTACGAGACCGCCTACGGGATCCGCCAGGTGGACGCCTACACCTGGGCACACCCCGAGGTCGGCCTGGAGTACACGGACAACGGCGGCTACACCGGCACCCTCGACGGCACGCAGGCCGCCGTCACCGACGTCGGCAAGGCGGGCCCCTTCGGCTACCTCGGCGGTCAAGTGACCTTCGAGGACAACTCCCCCCTGATTCCGGAGAGCTACGGGTTCATCGCCAAGCCGATGGCCGGCTACACCAGCTACGTCGACGCCCCCGTGGGCTCCGGACGCGGCTCCCTCGTCGGCGAGTACGCCCACGACGGCCGCAGCGAACTCGTCGTCACCTTCGGCTACAACCAGTACCAGCAGCAGTTCCGGCTGCTGGCCCGTGGCATCGTCGAATGGCTCACCCAGGCCGTGCACCTCGGCCAGGAGCGCAACTACTTCGCCGTCCACGTCGACGACGTCCTCGCCCCGGACGCCCGCTGGGACCGGAACCTGAACTGCACGCCCGGCGACTACGCCTGCGCGGGCGGCGAGGGCAAGGAGTCGACGGTCCGCATGACCGCCGCCGACGCCCAGTACCTGGCGCAGTGGCAGACCTCCAAGGACTTCAAGCTGGACCTGCTCTTCAACGCGGGCGCCGGCGAGGAGTGGAAGACGGAGAACGGCGGAACCGACGCCCTGACCGCCCAGCTCCTGGCCGACAAGGCCAAGTACCGCTGGATGAACCACACCTACACCCACCTCTTCCTCGGCTGCACCCAGGACGTCAGCGTCAGCCCCTGGACCTGCACGAAGGACGCCCAGGGCCAGACCGACTGGATGAGCCGGGCCGACATCTCGGCGCAGATCCGCGACAACAACAACTGGGCCGCCTCCAAGGGCCTCACCACCGACCGCTCCGAACTCGTCACCGGCGAGCACTCCGGCCTCAAGACCCTTCCCCAGCAGCCCCAGGACAACCCCAACCTGGCCGGCGCCCTCGCCGACAACGGGGTCAAGTGGGCCGGCAGCGACAACTCCCGCGAACCCGACCAGCGGGCGGTCGGCGCCGCCCTGACCGTCCCCCGCTACCCGATGAACGTGT
The DNA here is from genome assembly GCF_042895815.1 of Streptomyces sp. NPDC001373. Taxonomy (NCBI): domain Bacteria; kingdom Bacillati; phylum Actinomycetota; class Actinomycetes; order Kitasatosporales; family Streptomycetaceae; genus Streptomyces; species Streptomyces sp. NPDC001373. The sequence continues at coordinate 399,490 of NZ_JBIAWQ010000004.1, read as the reverse complement.
ACTACAACACGGGCACCAACGCGGAGATGGCCGACGAGTACAACTGGATCTACACCAGCCGTGCCGACGGCGGCAGCGGCCTCTGCGAGGACAACCCGGCGACCTCCACCTGCCTGCCCGCCCCGCTGGACGTCAACACCGGCTACCTCGACCACATCGTCCCGGCCGAGGCCCGCACCGCCCTGCGCCACGTCCTCGACAACGACCCGAAGCCGCACTACGTCCACCAGTCCAACCTCGCCGAGGACCGGACCCTGTACCCCGTGCTCAACCAGGTCCTCGACACCTACCGCTCCCTCTACGCGCCCAGCGCGCCGATCGTCAACCAGAGCATGAAGGCCACCGGCGTCGAGCTCCAGCGCCGCGCCGCCTGGAACAAGGCGATCGCCGCCGGCCAGGTCACCGCCTACCGCATCGGCAAGGACGTCACCGTCAAGGCGCCCTCCGGCATCGTCGCCCCGATCACCGCACCCAACGGGACGAAGAGGCAGCTCCTGCTCGGCACCGCCGACTTCGGCACCGCCTACGCCGGCACCCGCTCCGCCTGGACGGCCCCCGACCTGCTCCAGTCGGCGGTCACCCTCCGGCTCCTCTGACCGCGGGGCCCCGCGCCCCGCCGTCGCCCGCTCCACCCGGTAGTACCCAGTGCCGGCGCTCCGCCCCACCGCGGGCGCCGGCCCCTTTTCAGTCCTGGGGGGACTCAGCACATGAGCCATGGGCGTCATGTCACCATGCTCACCGAAGGCACCTACCCGCACGTCCACGGCGGCGTCAGCACCTGGTGCGACCAGCTGGTACGCGGGATGCCGGAGGTCGACTTCAACGTCACAGCCCTCACCGGCTCCGGGCGCGAGCCGGTCACCTGGGAACTGCCCCGCAACGTCTACCGGCACACCGCCGTCCCGTTGTGGGGGCCGCCGCCCCGGACGACCCGCCGCACCGCCCTGCGCGGCAGGGCCCACCGCCGCTTCACCGAGGTCTACGAGACCTTCCTGCTCTCCCTGCTCGACCCGCCGCCGGCCACCGTCGGGGACGCCCCCGACCGCGGCGGCTTCTCCGGAGCCCTCCGCGAACTCGCCCGCCTCGCCCGGGCCGGCCGGCTCGCCCCGGCCCTGCGCTCCGAACCCGCGCTGCGCCTGCTGATGGCCGTCTGGACCCGCCCCGGCCTGGCCACCGCCGCCGCCGGGCCCACCATCCACGACGCGCTCACCGCCACCGACCTGCTGGAACACGCCCTGCGCCCGCTGTCCGTGCGGATCCCGCCCGACAGCGTCGCCCATGCCGTCAGCAGCGGCCTCGCCACCCTCCCCGCCCTCGCCGCCAAAACGCTCGACGGGGTGCCCTTCCTCCTCACCGAGCACGGCATCTACCTGCGCGAGCGCTACCTCGGCTACCGCACCGCCGCCCAGCGCTGGCCCGTCAAGGCCCTCGTCCTCGGCTTCTACCGGGAGCTGAACTCCGAGGGCTACCGGCAGGCCGACCTGATCACCCCCTGCAACCAGTACAACCGCCGCTGGGAGGAGCGCGGGGGCGCCGAAGCCGAACGCATCCGCACCGTCTACAACGGCGTCGACCCGCACCTCTTCCCCGAGGCCGGACCGGAACCCGACGTGCCCACCCTCAGCTGGTGCGGCCGCATCGACCCGATCAAGGACCTCGAAACCCTCATCCGCGCCTACGCGTTCATGCGCGGGGAACTGCCCGCCCTGCGCCTGCGCCTCTTCGGACCGGTCCCGGCCGGCTGCGAGGAGTACAGGCTGCGCCTGGAGGAGCTCGCCGCCGGACTCGGCGTCGGCGACGGCATCAGCTGGGAGGGCCGGATCAGCGAGGTCCACAAGGCCTACGCCGCCGGCAGCGTCGTCATGCTCTCCAGCATCAGCGAGGGCTTCCCCTTCAGCATCATCGAGGCCATGTCCTGCGGCCGCACCACCGTCTCCACCGACGTCGGCGGCGTCCGCGAGGCCGTTGCCGACACCGGCCTGGTCGTCCCGCCCCGCGAGCCCGAGACCATGGCCCGCGCCACCCTCGCCCTGCTCCGCGATGACGAACGCCGCGCCGAACTCGGCCGCCTGTCCCGCAAACGGGTCGTCGAGAAGTTCACCCTCCACCAGTCCGTGGACGGCTTCCGCCACATCTACCGCGAGCTCGCCGGACAGCCCGCCCCGCCCCTCCGCCCCGGCGACGAGTGGACCCGGCGCCTCGCCGACCCCTGGTACCGGGAACTCGCGGCCGACGGGAGCGTGTCGTGAGCGGGTCCCTCTGGCTCGAACCGCCCGGACCGGAAGGCCTCCGGACCCACCCCGGCCACCCCGGCCACCCCGGCCGGACCCGCACCGGCCGGCCGCACACCGGCACGGCCGCCACCGACACCCTGCCCGTCCTCCCCCGGCCCGGCCGCCCCGGGCCGGGGGAGGGGGAGGCCGCCGCCGACCCCGTGGACGAGCTCGCCCGGAGGCTCGACGCGTTCGTCGCCGCCGCCGTCCACCCCGACGAGATCGCCGCCGCCCTCGAATCCGACGGCATGACCGACGAGTACATCCGCCTCACCTACGGCCGCCCCGACTCCTTCGCCCTCGCCGAGGAGCTCTACGGCCGCGTCCCCCGCTCCTTCCCCGAACCCGGCGCCCTCCCCGATCCCTGGAAGGTCTCCCTCACCGCCTGCCTGCTGCGCGGCCTGATCTTCGCCCTGCCCGGCCTCGCCTACCTGCTGGGCGCACCCCTGCTGGAAGGCCCGCCCGACCGGCTCGGACTGCCCGCCGGAACCCTGACCCTGCTCGCCGGCGCCCTCGTCGGCTGGGTCTGGGACCAGACCCTGTCCCACCGCGCCTACACCTGGCTCGGCCTCGGCGACCGGGCCTCCGCCGGGCGGACCCTCCTCGTCGGCGCCCCCGTCGGGGCGCTCCTGGGCACCGCCGCCGCGTTCGCCGTCCCCGGCGGGCCCCCGTTCTCGTACGCCTTCGCCGCCGGACAGGCCCTGTACGTGGGGGCCGCGACCGTCCTGCTGGTCCTCGGACGGGAGCGGCTGCTGCTCGCCGCCCTCGGCCCGATGGCCGCCGGATCGGCACTCGCCCTGTTCACCGACCCGCCCTTGCCCGTACGGGTGGCCCTGCTGCTGGTGTCCCTGGCCGCCGCCTGCACCCTCGCCCTGCGGGAGTTGCCGCTGGCCCAGGGGGCCCGGTCCGCCGTACGCAGGATCCGCCGGCAGCCGCAGGGAGGCGCCGCCGCCCGGGCGCGCCGCCACCCCGGCGGAGGGGGCGCGGTGCGCTGGCGGATGTTGCGCGGCGCCGAGGAGGACCACGCCCGGCGCGGCCCCCGCATCCGGGACTCCGTGCCCTACGGGGTGTTCGGCCTCGGGACCGGCCTGCTGGTGCTGTACGCCGCCCTGGGGGAGGTGCTCACCGGCGGCCCCGCCGAGGCCGTCGCGGCCCCCTCGGCGGTGGCCCTCACCCTCAGCATGGGACCCGCCGAATGGCTCCTGCACCGCTTCCGCAGCGGCAGCCTCGCCGGGCTGCGCGCCGCCCGCTCGCCCCGGGCGTTCCGGCGGCGGATGCTCTCCACCCTGACCCGCTGCCTGGCCGTGTACCTGACGGTCCTGCTCCTGCTGGGCGCCGCCGGAACCCTGCTGTGGCCGCACGCCCCCAGCCTGACCTGGGACCGCGCCGCCACCCTGCTGCTGCTCGGCGCCGTGATGTGGACCGGGCTGCTCCTGCAGTCCTTCGGCGCCGTCCGGCCCGCCGCCGCGGTCTGCGCCGCGGCGGCCGCCGCCCAGGGCCTGGCCCTGCTCGCCGGGGCGCAGCAGGGCCGGCTGGTCCAGCTCGTGGTGGCCGGCGCCGCCGCGGCCGTGCTGTCCGTCCTGGTCTGCCTGCTCCTCGGCCGTGCGACGGCCCACCGATGACCCCGCGTTCGAAGGACGACGGCATGCTGCTGGTCCCGCTCTACGAGCATCCCGCCGACCGGCCCGAGGCGTGGGAGCGCCTCATCGCCTCCGCCGGCCGGCTGCACTCGGTCGTCCTCAACCCCGACAGCGGGCCGGGCAGCGCCCCCGACGAACGGTTCGCCGCCGTCGCCGCCCGGCTGCGGGAGGCCGGCGTCCGCGTCCTCGGCTACACCGACACCGACTACGGGCGCCGCCCCCACGCCGACGTCGTCCAGGACCTGCTGCGCCACCGCGACTGGTACGCGGCCGACGGGGCCTTCCTCGACCAGGCCGCCTCCGGACCCGAACTGCTGCCCCACTACGGCCGGCTCGCCGTCGCCGCCCGCGCCGCCGGGGCCCGTACGCTCGTCCTGAACCACGGCGTCCACCCGCACCCCGGGTACGCCGGGCTGGCCGACCTCCTCGTCACCTTCGAGGGCCCCTGGGACGCCTACCGCGACGGCGCCGCCGCCCCGCCCCCCTGGACCTCCGACCACCCCGTCGAACGGTTCTGCCACCTCGTGTACGCCGTCCCGCCGGGCGCCCCGGCCGCCGAACTGGCCGCCGAACGGGGAGCCGGGGTGCACTGCGCCGTCCCGGGCGGCGGCGTACACCCGTGGGGGACCCTTCCGTACGCCCTGGAGACCGCCGGATGAAGCGCTCCGCCACCCTGCTGGTGGCCGGCCTGCTGCTGCTCACCGCCTGCACGGCCGGCCCGGACGACGACGGCGAGACCCCCGACCTCGCGCCGGCCCCGGCACCGGGGGAGCGCTGGCAGCCCCGGCCGGGGACGCCCTGGCAGTGGCAGCTCTCGGGGCGGCTGGACACCTCGGTGCAGGTGCCGGTGTACGACGTGGACGGGTTCAACACGACCAAGGAGCAGGTCGCGGCGCTGAAGAAGGCCGGGCGGCGGACCGTCTGCTACATCTCCACCGGCGCCTGGGAGGACTTCCGCGCCGACGCCGACGCCTTCCCCAGGACGCTCCTGGGCGAGGGCAACGGCTGGAAGGGCGAGCGGTGGCTGGACATCCGCCAGACGGCGGCCCTGGAACCGCTGATGGCCAGACGCTTCGACATGTGCCGGGACAAGGGCTTCGACGCGGTGGAACCCGACAACATGGACGGTTACCAGAACAAGACCGGCTTCCCCCTGACCGCCGACCACCAGCTGGCCTACAACCGCCTGATCGCCCGCCTGGCGCACGACCGAGGGATGGCGGTCGGCCTGAAGAACGACCTCGACCAGATCCCGCAACTGGTCGGCGAGTTCGACTTCGCCGTCAACGAGCAGTGCGCCCAGTACGGGGAGTGCGACACCCTCACCCCCTTCATCACGGCGGACAAGGCCGTCTTCCACGTGGAGTACGAACTCCCCACGAACCGCTTCTGCGCCCGGTCGAAGGAGCTGAAACTGAGCTCGATGCAGAAGAAGTACGAACTGGGCGCATGGCGCAAGCCGTGCTGAGACTAAGCTGACTATCTGTCACGATCGGGCCCGAGGGCCTGGCTTGATGAATCACGTCGAGAGAACAGGGTGCTCAGGTTGAAGAAGATCAAGGCTGCTGTCGTCGCCATCGCCACCATCGCGGGAATGGCCGTGGCCGTCGCCCCGGCCCAGGCGGCGGACAGCTGCAGCGCCGGGGGCGGCGGCAAGTACATATGCGACTACGGGGTGAAGAACCACGCGCTCCCGGGCGGCGAACGGGAACAGTTCCTGGTCGGCCTCGACTACGCGGTCTGGACCCGCTGGACCATCAACAAGCAGTGGACCGGATGGGTGTCCTTGGGCATGCCCGATCCCCTGGGCTCCGCCCGTGCCGCGAGCTCCATCAACGTGACGGACGAGCAAGTCCAGGGCGACTTCCGCACGGGCATCTACCTCCGCAACAGCAACGGCGCCCTCGTGGGCAAGGTGCGCCCGGCCCTCGGGCGGGGCTGGTGGGCCTGGGACTTCCCCAACTGCTGCTGACCGAAGCCGTGGAGGCCCTGTACGAGACGTGGTGCTACGAGAAGACGGCCGAGGCCGGCCGCCGGCCCGTCCGATCCTCACGCCGGCAGGATCGCGTGGACCCTGTACCCGCCCCCGTAGCGGGGGCCCATGAAGCAGGAGCCGCCCAGGGCGCCCGCGCGTTCGCGCATGCCGAGGAGGCCGTGGCCGCCGCCCGGGTCGCCCTGGGCGGGGGAGGAGTCCGCCGAGTCGCCGCCGTCGTCCAGGACGGTCACCTCCACCGAGGCGCCCACCCGGACCACGCTGACCTGGGCACGGGCCCCCGGGCCCGCGTGTTTGCGGACGTTGGTCAGCGCCTCCTGGACCACCCGGTACGCCGCCAGGTCCACGGCGGCGGGCAGCGGGTCCGTGCCCGTTCCCAGCTGGACGGTGGCCTCCACCGGCAGGCCGGCGTGCCGGAAGGTGTCCAGCAGTTCGTCCAGTACGGCCAGCCCCGGCGCCGGCTCCGTCGGTGCCTCCGGGTCACCGGACTGCCGTAGCAGGCCGACCGTGGCGCGCAGCTCGTTCAGCGCCGAGCGGCTGGCGTCCCGTACGTGGGCCAGGGCCTCCTTGGCCTGGTCGGGCCGCTTGTCCATGACGTGCGCGGCCACGCCGGCCTGCACGTTGACCAGGGCGATGTGGTGGGCCACCACGTCGTGCAGGTCCCGGGCGATGCGCAGCCGCTCCTCGGCGACCCGCCGCCGGGCCTCCTCCTCGCGGGTGCGTTCGGCGCGTTCGGCCCGTTCACGGATGGCGTCGACGAAGGCGCGGCGGCTGCGCACCGCGTCCCCGGCGGCCGCGGCCATCCCGGTCCAGGCGAAGATGCCGATGTTCTCCTGCGCGTACCAGGGCAGGGGCCCGGCCAGCATCGCCACCCCGGTCAGGCCCGCCATCGTCAGCAGGCCGGTGCGCCAGGTGGTGGGCCGGTCGGTGCGGGAGGCCACGGTGTACAGGGCGATCACGGCGCTCATCGCGACGGGTGCCCGCGGTTCGCCGGTGGCCAGTTCCACGAGGGTCAGGGCGCAGGTGACGGCGAGCACGCTGCGCGGGCGGCGGCGCCGGAAGACGAGGGCGGCCGCGCCGAGCACCATCAGCAGCAGGGAGACCGGTTCGGGGGCGCGGGTGCGGAAGGTGGGGCCGAGCGGGCCGTGCGGGTCGACGAAGGAGCCGAGGACCATGGCGACCAATGCCCCGAGCGCCAGCACGGCGTCGGTGGCGAGCGGGTGGGCCCGCATCCACTGCCGCCCGGTGGGGAAGGGTCCGGGTCCGAGGTCTGTGGTCACCCGGCTACGGTACGGGCTCGCGCGCCGCCGGCAGGGCTCAGGCCGGACCGGGGGTGCGGGAGGGGGGAGGGCCGGGCGGCGCGCGGTGGCCCAGCGGGGCGCGGGAGCGCGGCGGCCCCCACTTGGCGCGGGCCACGCACACGGCCATGACGGCGGCGATGGCCGCCAGGTGCTCCTTGCCGGCGAGGTTGTCCTTGACGAGGACCTCACCGATCATCACGAGGATCACGAGGGTGCCGGTGAAGTACGCGCGGTAGCGCCAGCAGACGTAGATGGCCAGGCCCACCACGGCGGCGGAGGGGCCGGTGTCGTTGACGACGCGGTCGGTGACCGGCAGGCCGAAGGGGTGGTGGGGGCCCAGCGAGAGCCCGATGCGGGCGTAGGTGGTGCCGGCGAGGGTGGCGACGTAGCCGATCAGCAGGGTGCGCCACCAGCCGATGCAGATCTCGGCGATCCCGAAGACCAGCAGGATCTGCGCGAGCGCCCCCCACACCGGCAGGTCCAGTGCGGGGACGAAGAGGGAGAGCGGCGTGCGCAGCAGCGCGAGCCACAGGGGGTCGACGGCCTTGACGGACCCGAGGTTCTGGACCGGCTGGAAGCCCCAGGGCGTGTTCTGCACGATCTGGAAGACCGAGGTGAGGCAGACCGCGCCGATGGTCATCGGGGCGGCCCGCCACTTGTCGTGGACGAGCGCGTCCCTGAGGGTCCGGAACAGGGGGCCCCACTCGCGGCGGGCGAACCGCCGCGGTGAGGCCGTCGTCCACGACGTCAACGAATCGTCTCCAGATGTCTGCGGTGCAGCCACTTCGGCAGGCCGGGCGCCTCCAGGAAGCCCTCGGCCCGGCCCGCCGCGATTCCGATGCGCAGCAGGTCGGAACTCTTCTCGAAGAGCATGAACCGCGGCTCCCAGATCGGGCGGTATTTGGCGTTGGCCCGGTAGAGGGACTCGATCTGCCACCAGCGGGAGAAGAAGCTCAGCAGCGAGCGCCACATGCGCAGCACCGGACCCGCGCCGAGCTTGGACCCCCGCTCGAAGACGGAGCGGAACATCGCGAAGTTCAGTGAGACCTGTGTGACGCCGATCTCCTTCGAGCGCTCCAGGAGTTCGATGACCATGAACTCCATCAGGCCGTTCTCGGAGTCCCGGTCACGGCGCATCAGGTCCAGGGACAGGCCCTTGGGTCCCCACGGCACGAAGGACAGCACGGCGCGCAGGTCGCCGTTCCCGTCGGTGCACTCCAGCATCACGCACTGGCCGTCGTCCGGGTCGCCGAGGCGGCCCAGGGCCATGGAGAAGCCGCGTTCGGTCGCGCCGTCGCGCCAGTCGTCGGCGCGCTGGAGCAGGACGGCCATCTCCTCGGCCGGGATGTCCGCGTGGCGGCGGATGCGGACGGTGTAGCCGGCCCGCTTGACGCGGTTGTAGGCCTGCCGGACGGTGCGCATGGCGCGGCCCTCCAGTGTGAACTCGTCGGTCTCGACGATGGCCTCGTCGCCCAGCTCCAGGGCGTCCAGTCCGTGCCGGGCGTAGATCTGTCCGGCCTCCTCGGAGGCGCCCATCACGGCCGGGACCCAGCCGTGCTCGCGGGCCTCGGCCAGCCAGGGCTCGATGGCGCCGGGCCAGGCCTCGGGGTCGCCGATGGGGTCGCCGGAGGCCAGCGAGACACCGCCGACGACGCGGTAGGTGACCGCGGCCTTGCCGGTGGGGGACCAGATGACGGACTTCTCGCGGCGCAGCGCGAAGTAGCCGAGCGAGTCGCGGTCGCCCTGCTTGGCGAGCAGGGCCCGCAGCCGCTCCTCGTCCTCGGGGGTGAGCGGGTCGACGGCGCGGCGCGAGCGGAAGGCGGCGAAGAGCACGGCGAGCAGCAGCAGCATCGACATGACGTTGATGAACACGTCCACCCAGGCGGGGGTGGTGATCGCGTTGTACGCCTTGTCGTCGGGCGCCAGGGTGATCAGCCGCATCACGCCGTACCGCCAGCGGGCCAGGAACGTGGCGTCGGCGCGGTCCGGGTCGGTGTTGGTGGCGCCGACGAGGAGGGCGGCGACCAGCGAGGTGAGGAGCAGGCCGACGGCGGCGACGGCGGTGGCCAGCCTGGGGTTGGAGCGGTCACCCTTGGCGTAGAACTCGTGGCGGCCCACCAGCAGGGCGCCGACGAAGGCCGCGGTCAGGACGAGGGAGACCCAGTTCTGCGCGTGGTCGCGGAACTCGGGGTAGCACAGGCTGAACTCGCCGCCGGCGCACGGGGCGAAGGCGGCGACCGCGAACGCCAGCAGCAGCATGCCGCTGACCACGAGGTTCAGGATCCAGGCGGCCCGCTTGCGCCGGCCCATGGTGACCGCGAGCAGCAGCGAGAACAGGCCGGAGGCGAAGCCGGCCGTCAGCAGGTACGGGGTGTAGAAGTCGGCGGTGTTGTGCCGGCGCAGGTCCTGCCCGAGCGAGAGCCACACCGCACTGAGGAAGTTGACGAAGGTGACGGCCCGGAGGTACCAGACCGCGAAGGCGGCGCTGCGCCGCGAGCGCGGGCTGCCCCTGCGGGTCTCCGGCTTCGCGGCTGCTTCCCCTCCCTGCTCCTTCTTGTTGTTGGAACCCTTGCCGGAAGCCTGATCGAGGCTGTTCCGGTCGGTTTCTACGCTGGACAAGCGGACCTCTCCCATGAAACGCGATGATATGGGCGTCACCGGTCCGCAGGCCGTACGAGCACTGCGGACTGGTCAGGCCCGTGGTGCCCGGTACTTTCAGTCCGTCTTCTGGTCCGTCGGCTTCTCCCCGGCTTCCTTCTCCGGGAGTTCCGCGGCGAGCGCGGCGGCGGCCTGGACCAGGGGGAGCGCCAGCAGGGCCCCGGTTCCCTCTCCCACTGTGACGCCGTGGTCGAGCACGGGGTTGAGTGCCATCCGGTCCAGCGCCTTCGCCTGGCCCGGCTCGCCGCTGCTCTGTCCCGCCAGCCACCAGTCCGGGGCACGGAAGGCGGCCCGCTGGGCCACCAGACCGCAGGCCGCGGAGACGACCCCGTCGAGGATGACCGGGGTGCGGCGCACCGCGCACTGGAGCAGGAAGCCGGTGACGGCGGCGACGTCAGCGCCGCCTACCGCCGCCAGCAGCGCCGTCTGGTCGCCGAGCACCGGGCGGGCGCGGCGCAGAGAGTCGCGGATGGCGGCGCACTTGCGCATCCAGGCCAGGTCGTCGATGGGCAGGCCGCCGCGGCCGGTGACCACGGAGGCGTCGGTGCCGCACAGGGCGGCGACCAGGGTGGCGGCGACGGTGGTGCCGCCCACGCTGAGGTCGCCGAGGACGACCAGGTCGGTCCCGGAGTCGGCTTCCTCGTCGGCGATGCGGATACCGAGCCTCAGTGCGGCCTCGGCCTCCTCGGTGGTGAGGGCGTCCTCGACGTCGATGCGTCCGCTGCCGCGCCGTACGCGGTGGCGGACGACGTCCTCGGGCAGCAGCCCGGGGTCGCAGTCGAGGCCGGCGTCGACGACGCGGATGCCCGCGCCGAAGCGCTCGGCCAGGATCGAGACCGGGCTGGTCCCGTCGAGCACCGCGCGCACCAGTTCGTGGGCGCTGCCCGCGGGCCGGGCGGACACGCCGCCGGCGGCGATGCCGTGGTCGGCGGCGAACAGGACGACCCGCGGCCGCTCGATCGGCCTGACCGGTACCCGGCCCTGTGCGGCGGCCAGCCATTCGGCGAGCTCGTCGAGCCGGCCCAGGGCGCCGGGCGGTACGGCCAGCCGCCCACGACGCTCCTCGGCGTCACGTCGGACGCCCCCGTCGGGGCGTTCGATCAGATCGGAGAAGTCGTCGAGATTCAGCGTGGTCATCTGCCAGAGATTACAGCCGTCCGGACCCTCCTCCGGGGGGCGGCTGCCGATCCGTCACGACGGCTGCTCCCTGAGTACGAGGGCCTGCCCCGCGACGACCAGCAGGACGTGTTCGCACTCGCCCGCCACGGCGTTGTTGAGGCGCCCCAGCTCGTCGCGGAACCGCCGCCCGGACGAGGTCGCCGGGACCACCCCGGAGCCCACCTCGTTGCTCACCAGCACCACGGTGCGGCGGGTCGCGCGGACCGCCGCGACCAGCTCCGCGGTCCGTTCGCGCAGCTGCTTCTGCCCGTCGGCGGCCCAGACGGCGTCGTCCCAGGCGCCGGCCCGGTCCATGGCGTCGGTGAGCCACAGGGCGAGGCAGTCGATCAGCAGGGGCGCCCCGGGGAGCTCCAGCAGCGGCACCAGGTCGCAGGTCTCGGCCGTCCGCCAGCCGGAGGGGCGGCGCTCGCGGTGGAGGCCGACGCGCTGGGCCCAGTCGGCGTCGCCGTCGCGGGTGCCGCCGGTGGCGACGTAGGTCACCTCGGGGAAGGCCTCCAGGCGGCGTTCCGCCTCGACGGACTTGCCGGAGCGGGCCCCGCCCAGCACCAGGGTGCGGCGGGGCACGTCCGGCACCGCGTGGTAGTCGCCGGCCGTCACCGTGGTGCCGTCCGGTACGGCGCGCGCCCCGGCGGCGGCGCAGCGGCGCTCCAGCTCCCGGCCGGGCGGGGTGTCGTGGTCGAGGTGGACGGCGATCACGTCGGTGGCGGGGCCGACGGCGCCGGTCGAGCGCAGCCGGGCCAGGGTCTCCGGCCGGCCGAGGACGTCGGCGAGGACCACGTCGTACGGGTGCCGCGCGGGGATTCCGCCGGTGCCGGCGGGGGCCCCGCCGGGCGGCAGGTACAGCAGCCGGGTGCCGTCGGGGCCGGTGACCTCGTACCCGGTGCCCGGTGCGTCCAGGGCCACGGCCCGCACCCGGTGTCCGCTGATCACCGCGAGCTCGCGCCCGTCCGGGACGCGTACGGCGCTGGGCAGCCCGGGCGGCAGCTCGACGGCCGGCCCGTCGTGCGGGTGGGTCAGCAGCACCTGCCGTACACCGGCCAGCGAGTGCCCGGCGCGGGCCCCGGCGAGCACCGCGCCGGGGGTGAGGTCGAGGAGCAGTGCGCCGTCGACGAGGACGGAGGTCGCGCCGCGCGACCGGGTGCCCACGGAGACGGCGCAGACGGAGCAGGGACAGCCGGGGCGGGGCAGTCCCCCGGGGGTGCCGGTGCCGAGGAGAGTGAGTTCCACACGGAGATCCTCTCGCTTCGACGGTACGGGTGCGCGCCCGGTTACGCTGCGGGCACACTCATGACGAGTGTCGGACGAGCAACGGAGGCGGACATGGCGTGGACGTGGCGGTTCGAGGCGGCCGACGGCAGCGAGACCAGCCCGGCGGTGGAACCGGAGGAGTTCACCACGCAGGGGGACGCGGAGTCCTGGATCGGCGAGGTCTGGAAGGAGCTCCTGGACGGCGGCGCGGAACGGGTGACCCTGTTCGAGGACGCGACCGAGATCTACCGGATGAGCCTCAGCGCGGCCGCGGAGGCCTGAGCGCACGCAACCCCCGGGGTCTGCCCCCGGGGGTCCGCGTTCCTCTCAGCCCCGCACCCCGCACAGGTGCAGCAGCGCCGCCACCGAGCGGTAGGGGTCGGTGCGCCCGGCGCGTTCCTCGGCGGCGAGGAGCCGCTCCAGCTCCTCCTCCGGCGGGAGCTCCGCCGCGGCCTCGGTGCCGTCGGTGAAGACCCGCACCCCGTACCAGGTGTGCAGCGGCGCGCCGATGCCCGACAGGGTGGCCGTCAGGTCGGCGAGCCGGTCGGCCCGCACCTCCAGGCCCAGCCGGTTCGTGTAGTCGACGGTGTCGAAGGCGTCCAGCGCCCCCGACCAGTCCCCGGCCATCCCCGGGCGCAGGGCGAGCGCGTCCCCGTTGCGCACGAGCAGGGACAGCAGTCCGCCCGGTGCGAGCATCCGGGCCAGCCCGGCGAGCATGGCGTCCGGCTCGGAGACGTACATCAGTACGCCGTGGCACAGCACGACGTCGAAGCTGCCCGGCCCGAAGTGCGCGCCCGTCTCCCGGCCGTCGCCCTCGATCAGCTCGACCCGGTCACGGATCCCCGCCGGCTCGGCGGCCAGCGCCGCGTGGGCGACCGCGAGCATGGCGGCGTCCTGTTCCAGCCCGGTGACCATGTGTCCGGCGCGGGCGAGGCGCAGTGCCTGGGTGCCCTGGCCCATGCCGACGTCGAGGACGCGCAGCCGCTGCCCCACCGGGAAGCGGTGCGTGATCTGCTCCTCGACCTGCCGGCCGACGAGCTCCTGGCGGACGGCGTTGCGCAGTCCGCCCAGTCCTTCGAGCCACAAGCGGGCTCCCCCTGCGAAACCCTCCCCCTTCGACGCCCCAGATGATCCGGGCGTCGCTCCGGTCAGGGCCGTTCCCCGCGCTTGACCTGCGGCTTGGGCAGACGCAGGCGGCGCATCTGGAGGGTGCGCATCAGGCCGTAGGCGATGGCGCCGCGGCGGGGCTCGTTCGCGAAGCGCTCGTTGAGCGCCTTGCGCAGCCGGAAGACCAGGCCGATGGAGTCGAGGATGATCAGGACGATCACGCCGAGCCACAGCAGCAGCGCGATGTTCTGGATCGACGGGACCCGGATCATGCTGAGGACCAGGATGATCACGGCCAGCGGCAGGAACAGCTCGGCGACCGAGAAGCGGGAGTCCACGAAGTCGCGCACGAACCGGCGGACGGGGCCCTTGTCCCGGGCGGGCAGGTAGCGCTCGTCGCCGTTGGCCAGCGCCTCGCGCTGCCGGGCCATGTCCTCCCGGCGGCGCTCGCGGGCCCGGCGGGCGTCCTCCTTGCGGTTGCCGGTCGAGGCCACGACGGCCTTGCGCTGCGACTGGGCCACAGCGCGCTTCGGCGTCGGGCGGCCCTTGGGGGCCTGCGGGTCACGGGGCTGCGAGAGGTCGGCGCTCACCTTTTCGGTGGCGGCGGCCTTCTCTTCCTTGGAGGAGCGGCTACCAAACACAGACACAACCCTACGTGGTCGACGGCGGGCGGCCCACCTCGGCGGGGAACGATCCGGCAACGGCGGGCGTCTTCCCGGTACGAGGCTCCCGAGTCCTCGGGGATCACCTACTCCTTGCGCCGGATACGGCGCCGGGGTACTCGTCCTGGAGGAGGAGCGCATCCGTACTCGAACAGTGCGGTAATGGAAGCAGGGCCCGTACTGTGGGTCCTGTCGGTGACCTGGAGCACAGTCCGTCTAGAAGGGGGCGCGCGAAGCCCATGAGCGGTGTCATGAAGCGTATGGGGATGATCTTCCGCGCGAAGGCGAACAAGGCCCTTGACCGGGCCGAGGACCCGCGCGAGACCCTCGACTACTCGTACCAGAAGCAGCTGGAGCTGCTGCAGAAGGTGCGCCGCGGCGTCGCCGACGTGGCGACCTCCCGCAAGCGCCTGGAGTTGCAGCTCAACCAGCTCCAGACCCAGTCCGCGAAGCTGGAGGACCAGGGCCGCAAGGCCCTCGCCCTGGGCCGCGAGGACCTGGCCCGCGAGGCCCTGTCCCGCCGGTCCTCGCTCCAGCAGCAGGTCAGCGACCTGGAGGTGCAGCACCAGACCCTCCAGGGCGAGGAGGAGAAGCTGACGCTGGCCGCCCAGCGCCTCCAGGCCAAGGTGGACGCCTTCCGCACCAAGAAGGAGACCATCAAGGCCACCTACACGGCGGCCCAGGCCCAGACCCGGATCGCGGAGTCCTTCTCCGGCATCTCCGAGGAGATGAGCGACGTCGGCCTGGCCATCCAGCGGGCCGAGGACAAGACCGCCCAGCTCCAGGCCCGTGCCGGCGCGATCGACGAGCTGCTGGCCTCCGGCGCCCTGGACGACCAGAGCGGCCTCGGCTCCAAGGACGACATCCAGGCCGAGCTCGACCGCCTCTCCGGCGGGACGGACGTCGAGCTGGAGCTCCAGCGGATGAAGGCGGAGCTGGCCGGCGGCCCGTCCGCGCAGCAGCAGGCCATCGAAGGCGGCGCCCCGGGCACCGCCCAGCCGCAGCAGACCCAGCACCGGTTCGACAAGCAGTAGGACTTCGCCCACCAGGAGGACAGGGGCCCGTCATGATTGTCCGCATCATGGGGGAGGGCCAGGTGAAGGTGGCCGACAGCCACGTCGCCGGGCTCGACAGGCTGGACGACGAACTCCTCGCGGAGATGGAGTCCGGCGACGAGGCGGGCTTCCGGCGCACGCTGGTCGCCCTGCTCGACGAGGTGCGGCGCCTGGGCACCCCGCTGCCCGACGACGCGCTGGAACCCTCCGAGCTGATCCTGCCGGCCCCGGACGCGACGCTCGCGGAGGTCCGGGAGATGCTCGGCGACGACGGCCTGATCCCGGGCTGAGCGAGCCCGTGCACCGGACACCGGCACCGCGGGGGCCCGCCCCCGCCGCCGGGGGTGGGCCCTTCGCGTCATCCGCAGCCGTGCCCCGGCCCGCCGCCGCTCTTCCCTCCGCCGCTCTTCCCGCGGCCGCGGGGGCGGTCCCGCTCCCGGTCCGGATCGGACAGCCCGCTGATGAAGTTCTCGAACCGGCGGCGCGGCCGGGCCCAGCGCCGGTCGTGGTGGAAGGCCCGCAGCCCCGCCTTGGCGCGGGCGCGCGGCCGGTTCGCGTAGAACCGCTTCGCGTACGGCGACCCCGGCCGCGCCAGCCGGACCGCGCCGATCAGGGCGACGAAGGGGATGACCGTCCCGAAGACCGCCGTACGGGGTTTGCCCTTCCACAGGGCGATCAGCGCCAGGAAGAAGTTGGTGGCGGTGTTCATGACGACGATCCCGCGGCTGTGCCGCTCCTCGGGGGACAGCTCGTTGACCCCGAACGGCAGGAAGCCCCCCAGGACGAGCGCGACCACCGCGGCCGTCAGCACGACGACCTCCACGCTCTTGCGGCCCTGCTCGCTCCAGTAGACGTCGTCGAGGTGGAGGATCAGCGCGAACTCGTCCAGCACCAGCCCCGCGCCCAGCCCGAAGACGACGGCCGACAGGCCCGCGCCGAAACTGTGCCCGCCGCTGCCCACCGCCCCGAACCCGCCGATGATCACCAGGACCACGCCGGGGACCACGTGGTGGACGTGCAGACCGCCCGGGGTGATGTTCTTGAAGGGTCCGCGGCCGGCCCGGATCAGCCGGGTGATCACCCGTGTCACCAGGAACGACAGCACGAACGACAACAGCGCGAGCAGCAGCGGGAGCTTGCCCGGCTCGACGATGCTGCGCTCCCACCAGTGACCCACGACACCCGCTCCCGATTTGACACGTAATGAGCAATTTACCGCTCACCGCAAGCGGGTAGCGTTCGCGCCGATGACAGATTCGACCGATGATCGACCGCCGCTCCCGCCCCCGGAGCGCGCCCCGCTGGCCGACGGAATCCGCTTCGCCTTCGGCACGCTGACCGTCCTGCCCGCGCGCATCACCCGCTGGGACCGGCCCGCCGCCCGCACCGGCATGGCCTGCGCCCCGCTCGCCGGCCTCGCCGTCGGCCTGCTCGCCACCGTACCCGGCATGCTCCTGCTCCTCCTCGGCGGCGGGCCCCTGCTCGCCGCGGCCGTCACCGTCGCCGTCCCGGCGGCCCTGACCCGCGGCCTCCACCTGGACGGTCTGGCCGACACCGCCGACGGGCTCGGCAGCGCCAAGCCCGCCGAGGACGCCCTGCGGATCATGAAGCAGTCCGACATCGGCCCCTTCGGCGTCATCTCCCTGCTGTTCGTCCTCCTGATCCAGGTCGCCGCCCTCTCCGACGCGTACGCCGACGGCTGGGGACGCGGCGCCCTCGCCGCCGTGACCGCCGCCGTCACCGCCCGGCTCGCCATGACCCTGGCCTCCCGCCAGGGCGTCCCCGCCGCCCGCCCCGAGGGGCTCGGCGCCGCGGTCGCCGGCGTGGTCCCGCACCGTGCGGCCACCCAGGTGGCCGGCCTGGTCCTGGCGGCCGCCGCCCTGGCCGCCCTCCCGGCGGGGCCGGCCGCCGCCGCCCGGCACGCGGCGGCCGTCCTCGCCGGGCTGCTCGCCGCCGAACTCCTGCTGCGCCGCTGCGTGCACCGCTTCGACGGGGTCACCGGGGACGTCTTCGGCGCCGTCTGCGAGGTGGCGGCCACGGCCGTCCTCGTCGTCCTCGCCCTCGGCTGATCCCGCGCCCCCCGCCCGCGTACCCTCGGGGCGTGGACGAGAACCGGGCTCAGGAGCGGGGCGGGGCCGCCCCCATCAAGGTGCTGCTCGCCGACGACCAGGCGCTGCTGCGCAGTGCGTTCAAGGTGCTGGTCGACTCCGAGCCCGACATGCGGGTCGTCGGGGAGGCCTCCGACGGGGCCCAGGCCTACGCCCTCGCCCGCGAGGCGCGCGCGGACGTCGTGCTCATGGACATCCGCATGCCCGGCACCGACGGCCTCGCCGCCACCCGCATGATCAGCGAGGACCCCGAGCTCTCCGGGGTCCGGGTCGTCATGCTGACCACCTTCGAGGTCGACGAGTACGTCGTCCAGGCCCTGCGCGCCGGGGCCTCCGGCTTCCTCGGCAAGGGCGCCGAACCCGACGAGCTCCTCAACGCCATCCGCGTCGCGGCGGCCGGCGAGGCGCTGCTCTCCCCGGCCGCCACCAAGGGACTGATCGCCAGCTTCCTCGCCCAGGGCGGCCGCGCCGACGCACCGGCCGCCGGCTCGGCCCACGCCGAACGGCTCGCCGCGCTGACCGGACGCGAGCGCGAGGTCCTCGTCCTGGTGGCCGCGGGCCTCTCCAACGACGGCATCGCCGCCCGCCTGGAGGTCAGCCCGCTGACCGTGAAGACCCACGTCAACCGGGCCATGGCCAAGCTCGGCGCCCGGGACCGGGCCCAACTGGTGGTCGTCGCCTACGAATCGGGCCTGGTCCGCCCGCGCACCGACTGACCCCCGGCGCGGGACGGGGGCCGCGCAGTAGGGCGGAGTACTGCGGGCGCGGTATGCGGCGCATAAGGACGGGACCTGGGGGCGACGCCAGGGCTTCCCGGCGTGGGGGACGCTGGAGGACCCTTCGCGTTCGTCACTGCAGAGAGATCCCACGCCCATGTCCTGGCTGTCCCGTTTCAGCCTGGCCCAGAGAGCCCTGATCGGCCTCGTGTCGATCGTCGCGCTGCTCTTCGGAGCCATGGCCATCCCGCAGCTCAAGCAGCAGCTGCTGCCGTCCATCGAACTGCCGATGGTCTCCGTGCTCGCGCCGTACCAGGGCGCCTCGCCCGACGTGGTCGAGAAGCAGGTCATCGAGCCGATCGAGAACACCCTCAAGGGCGTCGACGGCATCACCGGCATCACCTCCACCGCCAGCGAGGGCAACGCCCTCATCCGCGCCACCTTCGACTACGGCGACAGCGGCACCAAGCAGCTCGTCGCCGACGTCCAGCAGGCCGTCAACCGGGCCCGCGTCCGGCTGCCCGCCGAGGTGGACCCGCAGGTGGTGGCCGGCTCCACCGACGACATCCCGGCCGTCGTCCTCGCCGTCACCTCCGACAAGGACCAGCAGGCCCTCGCCGACCAGCTGGACCGCTCCGTCGTCCCCGTCCTGGAGGACCTCGACGGCGTGGGCCGGGTCAGCGTGGAGGGCGTCCGCGACCTCCAGGTCACCGTCACCCCCGACAACGCGAAGCTCGCCGCCGCCGGCCTCGACGGCGCCGCCCTCGCCGAGGGCCTCAAGGCGGGCGGCGCGGCCGTCCCCGCCGGCTCCTTCGACGAGCAGGGCAAGAGCCGCACCGTCCGCGTCGGCTCCGGCTACACCTCCCTCGCCCAGCTGGAGGACCTCCGGCTGACCGCGGGCCCCGGCAAGCAGGCCGTCCGCCTCGGCGACGTGGCCACCGTCAAGCAGGAGCCGGCCAGGGCCGACTCCATCACCCGCACCGACGGCAAGCCCAGCCTCGCCGTGGTCCTCACGATGGACAAGGACGGCAGCGCCGTCGCCATCTCCGACGCCGTCAAGGACAAGCTCCCCGGGCTGCGCTCCCAGCTCGGCTCCGGCGCCGCGCTGACCGTCGTCAGCGACCAGGGCCCGGCCGTGGCCCGCTCCATCTCCGGCCTCACCACCGAGGGCCTGCTCGGTCTGGTCTTCGCGGTGATCGTGATCCTGGTCTTCCTGGCCTCGATCCGCTCGACGCTGGTCACCGCGGTGTCCATCCCGCTGTCCGTGGTCCTCGCCCTGATCGTGCTGTGGACCCGCGACCTGTCGCTCAACATGCTGACGCTGGGCGCGCTCACCATCGCCATCGGCCGCGTCGTCGACGACTCGATCGTGGTCCTGGAGAACATCAAGCGCCACCTCGGCTACGGCGAGGAGCGCGAGGCCGCGATCACCGCCGCCGTCAAGGAGGTGGCCGGCGCGGTCACCTCGTCCACGCTCACCACCGTCGCCGTCTTCCTGCCGATCGGCCTCGTCGGCGGCATGGTCGGCGAGCTCTTCGGCTCCTTCTCGCTCACCGTCACCGCCGCCCTGCTGGCCTCGCTGCTGGTCTCCCTGACGGTGGTCCCGGTCCTGTCGTACTGGTTCCTGCGCGCCCCCAAGGGGACGTCCGAGGACCCCGGGAAGGCCCGCCGCGAGGCCGAGGAGAAGGAGGCGAGGAGCCGCCTCCAGCGCCTGTACGTCCGGGTCCTGGGCTTCGCCACCCGGCGCCGCCTGACCAGCATCGCGATCGCCGTCGTCGTCCTGGTCGCCACCTTCGGGATGACCCCGCTGCTGAAGACCAACTTCTTCGACCAGGGCGAGCAGGACGTCCTGACGGTCAAGCAGGAGCTGCCCGCCGGCACCTCGCTGGCCGCCTCCGACGAGGCGAGCCGCAAGGTGGAGCAGGCCCTGGCCTCCGTCGAGGGCGTCAAGGACTACCAGGTCACCGTCGGCTCCTCCGGCTTCCTCGCGGCCTTCGGCGGTGGGACCGGTTCCAACCAGGCCTCCTACCAGGTCACCCTGGACGACGCCGGCCACTCCGAGGCCGTCAAGCAGCGCATCCAGGACGCCCTCGGCAAGCTCCAGGGCATCGGCGACACCTCCCTCTCGGCGGGCGGCGGCTTCGGCGGCCAGAACCTGAGCGTGGTCGTCAAGGCCGGCGACGGCGCCGTCCTCGCCAAGGCCGCCGAGCAGGTCCGCGCCGAGGTCGCCACGCTCAAGGACGTCACCGACGTCCAGAGCGACCTCGCCCAGTCCGTTCCCCGGATCTCGGTCACCGCCACGCCGAAGACCGCCGAGGCGGGCCTGAACCAGGCCGCGCTGGGCGCGCTCGTCGCCCAGGCCGTCCGAGGCAACCCCGTGGGCAAGGCCGTCCTGGACAACACCGAGCGGGACGTCGTCATCCGCTCCGCCCACCCGGCCACCACCCTCGCCGAGCTCCAGGCCCTGCCCGTCGGCCCCGCGAAGCTGGGCGACATCGCCGAGGTCAAGGAGGTCCCCGGCCCGGTCGCGATGACCCGGATCGACGGCGCCCGCGCCGCCACCATCACCGCCAAGCCGGTCGGCGACAACACCGGCGCGGTCAGCGCCGAGCTCCAGACCAGGCTCAAGGCCCTGGACCTGCCCGCCGGGGCCACGGCCTCCGTCGGCGGCGTCTCCCAGGACCAGGACGACGCCTTCGGCTCGCTGGGCCTGGCCATGCTCGCGGCCGTCGCGATCGTCTTCATGCTGCTCGTCGCGACGTTCCGCTCGCTGGTCCAGCCGCTGATCCTGCTGGTCTCGATCCCCTTCGCGGCCACCGGTGCGCTGGGCCTGCTCATCGCCACCGGCACGCCGATGGGGGTTCCGGCGATGATCGGCATGCTGATGCTCATCGGCATCGTGGTCACCAACGCCATCGTCCTGATCGACCTCGTCAACCAGTACCGGGCCCAGGGCCTCGGCGTGGTCGAGGCGGTCGTCGAGGGCGGCCGCCGCCGGCTGCGTCCGATCCTGATGACGGCCCTGGCGACGATCTTCGCGCTGCTCCCGATGGCGCTGGGCGTCACGGGCGAGGGCGGGTTCATCTCGCAGCCGCTCGCGGTGGTCGTGATCGGCGGCCTGATCAGCTCGACCCTGTTGACGCTGCTGCTGGTGCCGACCCTCTACACGGCGATCGAGCTGCGCAAGGAGCGCCGCCGTGCGCGCCGCGCCGCCGGGCGCGGGGCGGAGCCGGCCGTGGTTGCGTCCCCGGAGGAGGACCGGGTGGCGGTCTGATCCCGTGAACGCCGAAGGGGCGCCCCCGGCCGGGGGCGCCCCTTCGGCGTGTCCGTGCCGCCTACGGGAGGGCGAGCATGCGCTCCAGCGCGAGCTTGGCGAAGCTCTCGGTCTCCTGGTCGACCTGGATCCGGTTGACGAGGTTGCCCTCGGCCAGGGACTCCAGGGTCCACACCAGGTGGGGGAGGTCGATGCGGTTCATCGTCGAGCAGAAGCAGACCGTCTTGTCGAGGAAGACGACTTCCTTGTCCTCGGCGGCGAAACGGTTCGCCAGCCGCTTCACGAGGTTCAGCTCGGTGCCGATGGCCCACTTGGAGCCGGCCGGGGCCGCCTCCAGCGTCTTGATGATGTACTCCGTCGAGCCGACGTAGTCGGCGGCCGCGACGACCTCGTGCTTGCACTCGGGGTGCACCAGCACGTTGACGCCCGGGATCCGCTCGCGCACGTCCCTGACCGAGTCCAGGCTGAACCGGCCGTGGACCGAGCAGTGGCCGCGCCACAGGATCATCTTCGCGCCGCGCAGCTCCTCGGCGGTGAGCCCGCCGTTGGGCTTGTGCGGGTTGTAGAGCACGCAGTCGTCCAGGGACATGCCCATGTCGCGGACGGCGGTGTTGCGGCCCAGGTGCTGGTCGGGGAGGAAGAGCACCTTCTCGCCCTGCTCGAAGGCCCACTCCAGGGCCTTCTTCGCGTTGGACGAAGTACAGATCGTGCCGCCGTGCTTGCCGGTGAAGGCCTTGATGTCGGCGGAGGAGTTCATGTACGAGACGGGCACGGTGCTGCCGGCGATCCCGGCCTCGGTGAGCACGTCCCAGCACTCGGCGACCTGCTCGGCGGTGGCCATGTCGGCCATCGAGCAGCCGGCCGCGAGGTCGGGCAGGACGACCTTCTGGGCGTCGGAGGTCAGGATGTCCGCGGACTCGGCCATGAAGTGGACGCCGCAGAAGACGATGTACTCGGCCTCCGGCTTGGCCGCCGCGTCGCGGGCCAGCTTGAAGGAGTCGCCGGTGACGTCGGCGAACTCGATGACCTCGTCACGCTGGTAGTGGTGCCCGAGGATGAAGACCTTGTCCCCGAGCTTCTCCTTGGCCGCGCGGGCACGGGCCACCAGGTCCGGGTCCGAGGGCGAGGGCAGGTCGCCGGGGCACTCCACGCCGCGCTCGCTCTTGGGGTCGGACTCGCGGCCGAGCAGCAGCAGGGCGAGGGGCGTCGGCTGGACGTCCAAGGGCTGGGCGGTGGTCACGACACGCACCCTTTCTGTTCTGCGACTAGGTGCCTTCCGAAGAGGGCTTCCGAAGGCGTCACTTCGACTTCTCGTCTATATGACGCTATCTATCATAACCGCTTCACGTCACTTTGACGATGGCGATAATGTCGATGTGACGCATTCGCCCGCTCCGGAGCGGCGCGCTCCAGCAGCCCTCCGCAAGGGGTCCACCGCTCCCCACGGGTGTGCGAGCATGAATAACTGAAACAAGGCGCCGGACCCGGAATGAAACCGCGGTCCCGCTGGTTGCCACCGACGGCAAGAGTCCGACGTTTCCCCAGCCACCGGCGGGGAGCCGCCCACTTCGGGAGTGAATGCAGATGTCCGTACAGGACGACAAGACCACTGTGAGCGACGGCATCCTCCTGTCCGACGCCGCCGCCGAGAAGGTCCGCACCCTGCTCGAGCAGGAAGGCCGCGATGACCTGGCGCTGCGCGTCGCCGTCCAGCCCGGCGGCTGCTCCGGCCTGCGCTACCAGCTCTTCTTCGACGAGCGCTCCCTCGACGGCGACGTCGTCAAGGACTTCGACGGCGTCAAGGTCGTCACCGACCGCATGAGCGCCCCCTACCTGGGCGGCGCCTCCATCGACTTCGTCGACACCATCGAGAAGCAGGGCTTCACGATCGACAACCCGAACGCCACCGGCTCCTGCGCCTGCGGCGACTCCTTCAGCTGAGCCCGGCTGAACGCGCACGACGAGGGCCCGGGCGCCGGTCGAATCCGACCGGCGCCCGGGCCCTCGCCCGTGTGTCCTGCGTCTCCCGCCCGGCTCCCGGCCGGGCTCCCGCCGGAGCCTACTGGCGGGGGAGGGGCTTGCCCGTCGTCGCGTCGACCACCTTGCGGTCGCCCAGCGGCTGCTGGAGCGGCGCCGTGACGGACATCTCCTTCGCGATCATGATGCAGGCCTGGCCGGGCTTGTTCGGGGTGTCCGTGATCTTCACCAGCACCGCGCCGGCCTCCTCCCGAGCCTCCAGCGCGTAGGTGCTGCACACCCCGCCCCAGAAGTTCACGGTCAGCGTCCGGTCGGCCTGCGCGTACGAGAACCCGGGTACGGTCCGGCCCTGCGGGGGCACGGGGGCCGTCGTGGCGCCCTCGTCCCTGGCCGCGGACTGGACCACCGTGCGGCCCGGCTTCCCCTCCGTACCCGCCACCTCGAACAGCCAGGCCGGCACGAGACCCCGCCCGCCTTCGACCGTCCCCGCGACCAGCCCCAGCACGGCCCCCTTCACGCTCTCCGTCCGCGGCGGCTTGACCGGGCGCGGCTCCGGGTTGCACGGCAGGGTGTCCGTGGCCCCCGTCGCGGTGTCCGGGGTCAGCGGCACCGAGGTCGCGCAGCCGCTCGGGCCCGGGCCGCTGCCGCCGCCCCGGCCCGCCGCGTTGAGGCGGTCCAGTGCCTCCGCGGCCCCGATCACCGGCTGATCGCCCGCGCGGACCGGGGCCTTCAGCTCGCCGCTGCCCGCCACCACCTGGCCGTCCGCCCCGACGGTGATCCGGCTGGACCAGCCCTGCGTGGGCAGGCCGCCCACCACCGGGTCGGCCACCACCACCCGCACCGAGCCCGTCGCCAGGCGGGCGTCCACCTTCGCGTCCCCCTGCCCGGCGCTCGCGAGCACCGGGGCCGCGGCGGCCTTCGCGGCCTCCTCGGAGACCGGCTTCCCGGTGCCGGAGCCCTGCGGCGCGGCAGGCTTCGCCACGCCCGAGCCCTCCTGGGGGAGCGTGGCCGGCCCGCAGGTGTCCTTGCCGCGCACGCAGTCGTCACCCGTGCCACCCGCCTGGAAGCGGGAGAAGCTCCAGGTGCCGGGGGCCTTGCGGGTGACGGTCAGCCGGGGCCCCGAGCCGTCGGCGGACTCGCCGGCCAGCCACTGCTCGCCGCTGAGCCGGGGCGCGCCGGAGATCCCGAGGGCCTGCGCGAGCCGGGCCACCTCCTCCGAGCCGACCTCGCCCGAGGCGGTGAAGGAGGGCGCGGAGGCCGGGGCCTGGGGGAGCGGGCCGTCCGCCCGGTAGGTCACCCCGCCGCCGTTCGGATCCGGCTCGCCGGGGGCGATGCCGGGCCCGGGGGGCGTCGGGGAGGTGCGCGGGGCGACGGCCGCCGTCTCACCCGTACGGCCGCCGCCGCCCGAGGCGTCGCCGTACGCCGTCGACGCCCAGTAGGCCGTACCGCCGCCGGCCAGCAGGACGGCGGCCGCGACGGAGCCGATGGCCCAGGCCGGCCGCCGTCGTGTGGCGCGTGATGTGTCGGGTTCTTCGCTGGTCACCGCTTGCTCCTTCGCGTGTCCCGCCGTATGTGATGCGGGTGTGACGCGCGGACCGCGCAACCGGTTCCCCCGTCCTGCGGGTTCCCTTCCCCTACTCCCCGTACTCCGCCGTGGCGGCGATCAGCCGGGCCGAGGCCGGCGGGACACTGACCCCGTGGATCTGGGAGGGAGCCACCCGCGCGGGCCGGGGCTCGGGCGGAACCGCCCAGTGCGGGGCCATCCGGGCGCAGTCACCCAGCATCCGCGCGAAGCCGGGGCGTCCCCCGGCGGTGTACTCGGGACAACCGAAACCATCGGTAGAGGTCATGGAGGCACGGTAGGCACGCCGCATCGGGCGAAGGAAGTCCTACTACGGGGTAGTTTCAGCCGTTCGGCCAAGCGCCGGGGACCGGGTAGCTTTGAATGTCACCCGCCGTCATCCGCAGGAGCATCCACGCCGTGCGCATCGCAGTCACCGGCTCCATCGCCACCGACCACCTCATGACCTTCCCGGGCCGCTTCGCCGACCAGTTCGTCGCCGACCAGCTCCACACGGTCTCCCTCTCCTTCCTCGTCGACAACCTCGACGTGCGGCGGGGCGGCGTCGGCCCGAACATCTGCTTCGGCATGGGTCAGCTCGGCACCCGCCCGATCCTCGTCGGCGCGGCCGGCTCGGACTTCGACGAGTACCGCGCCTGGCTGGACCGGCACGGGGTGGACACGGCCTCCGTGCGGATCTCCGAGGTGCTGCACACCGCCCGCTTCGTCTGCACCACCGACGCCGACCACAACCAGATCGGCTCCTTCTACACCGGTGCGATGAGCGAGGCCCGCCAGATCGAGCTGAAGGCCGTCGCAGACCGGGTGGGCGGCCTGGACCTGGTCCTCATCGGCGCCGACGACCCCGAGGCGATGCTCCGCCACACCGAGGAGTGCCGTACGCGCGCGATCCCCTTCGCCGCGGACTTCTCGCAGCAGATCGCCCGGATGGACGGCGAGAACATCCGCACCCTGATGGACGGCGCGACGTACCTCTTCTCGAACGAGTACGAGAAGGGCCTCATCGAGACGAAGTCCGGCTGGACGGACGAGGAGATCCTCGCCAAGGTCGGCACCCGGGTCACCACCCTGGGCGCGCGGGGCGTGCGGATCGAGCGGGCCGGCGAGGAGCCGATCCTGGTCGGCTGCCCCGAGGAGACGGCGAAGGTCGACCCCACCGGTGTCGGCGACGCGTTCCGGGCCGGGTTCCTGACGGGTCTCGGCTGGGGCGTCGGCCTGGAGCGGGCCGCGCAGCTGGGCTGCATGCTGGCCACCCTCGTGATCGAGACCCTGGGCACCCAGGAGTACACGCTGGCCCGCGCCCACTTCATGGAGCGCTTCACCAAGGCGTACGGCGAGACGGCCGCCGCCGAGGTCCGCGCCCACCTGGAGGCGTAACCGCGTACGGGCGCCGCGCGCCCGTCGCACCACGAGGCCGGCGGGGCCGCGCACAGCCCCGCCGGCGTCACGCCGACCGGCGGACCCGGTAGGCCGCGGCGGCGCCGTGCGGGGTCTCGCCCAGGTAGGCGTGGCCCCGCATCGCGCACCACGCGGGGATGTCCAGCCGGGCCACCTCGTCGTCCGACAGGACCGTCACCGTCCCGCCGACCGGCACCGTGCCGATCGCCCGGGCCAGCTCGATCACCGGCTGTGGACAGCGCAGCCCCAGGGCGTCGACCTCCACCGACTCCGCCACCGGGGCGGCGGACGGGGCCGGCTCCGCCACGCCCAGCTTCTCCCGCACCCCCGCCACCGCCCGGGGGAGCACCTCCAGGAAGCCGTTCACCTCCTCCGCCGTCGTGCCACGCGGCAGAGACACCCGTACGTTCCCCTCCGACAGCACCCCCATCGCCCGCAGCACGTGACTGGGGGTCAGCGTGGAGCTGGTGCAGGAGGAGCCGGAGGAGACCGACCAGCCCGCGCGGTCGAGCTCGTGCAGCAGGGTCTCGCCGTCGACGTACAGGCAGGAGAACGTGACCAGGTGCGGCAGGCGCCGGTCCGCGTGGCCGACCACCTCCACGTCCGGCACCAGCCGGGCCACCCGCCGCCGGATCCGGTCCACCAGCACCCGCAGCCGCGCCGCCTCCGCGTCCGCCTCGGCCCGTACGGCCCGCAGGGAGGCCGCCGCCGCCACGACGGCCGGAAGGTTCGTGAAGCCGGGGGAGCGGCCCGACTCCCTTTCGTCCGCCGGGCCTTGGGGGGCGAAGCGGACCCCCTTGCGGACGGCCAGCAGGCCGACCCCGGGCGGGCCGCCCCACTTGTGGGCGCTGGCGGCCAGCACCGACCAGGCGCCCTCCACCGGCCCCCAGCCCAGCGACTGCGCCGCGTCGACCAGCAGCGGCACCCCCGCCGCCGCGCAGACCTCCGCCACCTCGGCCACCGGCTGGACCGTGCCCACCTCGTGGTTGGCCGACTGGAGGCAGGCCAGAGCGGTGGTGGAGGTCAGGCCGGACGCGTACCCGGCCGGGGCCACCGCGCCGAGCCGGTCCACCGGAACCTCGGTCACCGTCCCCCCGGCCGCCGCGTGCGCCTCGGCGGCATGCAGCACGGAGCTGTGCTCGACGGCCGACACGACCAGATGGCCGCCCACCCGCCGGCGCCCCGCCAGCGCCCCCGCGACGCCCGCGTGAACCGCGTGCGTCCCCGAAGGAGTGAACACGAGCTCGTCGGCGCGACAACCCACCGCCTCGGCCGCGGCCTCTCGCGCGGCGTCCAGCAGCAGTCGGGCCCGCCGCCCCTCCCGGTAGAGGCGGGCCGGATCCGCCCAGCCCTCGTCCAGTGCGGCCTGCAGCGCCTGCCGGGCCACGGGGTGCAGCGGGGCGGCGGACGCGGTGTCGAAGTACGGCATCCGGCCACCGTAAGGCAGGGGCCGAGGGGGCCGGGCCGTGGCGGGGGCGGACGGCGGGCCGGGCGGCCGGCCCGGAGCCGGGACGTGTGCAACGCGGCAGGTCGCGCCGGGTTCAGGGGGCGTCAGATGCCGTGCGGAGCCCGCCGTTCAGGGCCGAACGGCCTGTCCCCCGTACGGCGGATCCATCCCTTCGGGGGCAGTAGCGGCGCGTTGGGCACCCTCCCCGCGCGGCCTCAAATAGCGTCCAGTAGGGTTTGGTCCGCATAAACATCCAAACCCCTGCCTGCGTCAGGGCCGGCGACCGACCCGAACACGGCCGCGGCCGGCCGCGCGGGCCGAGACTCTCGGGAAGGCGCTACGTGAGTCCCTACGGCTCCGACCGCTCGCCGCGGCGCCCGATGCGGCGGAAGCTGCTGCAGGCGCTGACTGCGGGCGTGGTCCTGGCGACCGCCACTGGTTGCTCGTACAACTGGCAAGACTTCCCCCGCCTCGGAATGCCCTATCCGGTCACGGAGGAGGCGCCTCGCATCCTGTCCCTGTGGCAGGGGTCGTGGGCAGCCGCTCTGGTCACGGGCATCCTGGTGTGGGGCCTGATCCTGTGGAGCATCATCTTCCACCGGCGCAGCCGGACGAAGATCGAGGTCCCCGCGCAGACCCGGTACAACATGCCCATCGAGGCCCTGTACACCGTGGTCCCGCTCATCATCGTCTCGGTGCTGTTCTACTTCACCGCACGTGATGAGTCGAAGCTGCTCACCCTCTCCAAGCCGGCGCACACGATCAACGTGATCGGCTTCCAGTGGAGCTGGGGCTTCAACTACGTCGAGAACGTCGACGGCGACGCCGCGACCCCGAAGGCGGGTGTGGTTCCGAAGGAGCTCGCCTCCCTCCCGGACCGCTTCACCAAGGACTTCCCCGCGGGCGCCGAGGGCGTCTACGAGAAGGGCGTCCCCGGCGACCGGAACGCGGACACGAACAACCCGGGGCCGACCCTCTACCTGCCCAAGGGCGAGAAGGTCCGCTTCATCCTGTCGTCGAACGACGTCATCCACTCCTTCTGGGTGGTGCCCTTCCTGTTCAAGCAGGACGTCATCCCCGGTCACACCAATGTCTTCGAGGTCACCCCGAACCAGGAAGGCACCTTCATGGGCAAGTGTGCCGAGCTCTGCGGTGTCGACCACTCCCGCATGCTGTTCAACGTGAAGGTCGTCTCCCCGGCGGAGTACAAGGCGCACCTGAAGCAGCTCGCGGAGAAGGGGCAGACCGGCTTCCTGCCGGCCGGCATCAAGCAGACTGACCCCGCCCGGAATGCGGAAGTGAACAAACTGTGAGCATCCTCAACGAATCCCAGGGTGCCGCCGCCGACTCGTATGAAAACGAGCTGCCGGTACGGCGCAAGCAGCCGGGCAACGTGGTCGTGAAGTGGCTCACCACCACCGACCACAAGACCATCGGCACGATGTACCTGGTCACGTCGTTCGTGTTCTTCCTGATCGGCGGCATCCTGGCGCTCTTCATGCGCGCCGAGCTGGCCCGGCCGGGTACGCAGATCATGTCGAACGAGCAGTTCAACCAGGCGTTCACCATGCATGGCACGATCATGCTGCTGATGTTCGCGACCCCGCTGTTCGCCGGTTTCGCCAACTGGATCATGCCGCTGCAGATCGGCGCGCCCGACGTGGCGTTCCCGCGGCTGAACATGTTCGCGTACTGGCTGTACCTCTTCGGCTCGACCATCGCGGTCGCCGGCTTCGTCACCCCCTCCGGTGCGGCCGACTTCGGCTGGTTCGCCTACTCCCCGCTGTCCGACGCCGTCCGCTCCCCGGGCATCGGCGCCGACATGTGGATCATGGGTCTGGCCTTCTCCGGCTTCGGTACGATCCTCGGCTCGGTCAACTTCATCACCACGATCATCTGCATGCGGGCCCCGGGCATGACGATGTTCCGCATGCCGATCTTCACCTGGAACGTGCTGCTGACCGGTGTCCTGGTCCTGCTCGCCTTCCCGGTCCTGGCCGCCGCGCTCTTCGCGCTGGAGGCCGACCGCAAGTTCGGTGCACACGTCTTCGACGCGTCCAACGGCGGCGCCTTGCTGTGGCAACACCTCTTCTGGTTCTTCGGGCACCCAGAGGTGTACATCATCGCGCTACCGTTCTTCGGCATCGTCTCCGAGATCATCCCGGTCTTCTCCCGCAAGCCGATGTTCGGCTACATCGGTCTGATCGCCGCGACGATCGCGATCGCCGGCCTCTCGGTGACCGTGTGGGCGCACCACATGTACGTCACCGGCGGTGTGCTGCTGCCGTTCTTCTCCTTCATGACCTTCCTGATCGCGGTCCCGACCGGTGTGAAGTTCTTCAACTGGATCGGCACCATGTGGAAGGGCTCGCTGTCCTTCGAGACCCCGATGCTCTGGACGATCGGCTTCCTGGTCACCTTCACCTTCGGTGGTCTGACCGGCGTCATCCTGGCCTCGCCCCCGATGGACTTCCACGTCTCCGACTCGTACTTCGTCGTCGCGCACTTCCACTACGTCGTCTTCGGCACCGTGGTGTTCGCGATGTTCGCCGGCTTCCACTTCTGGTGGCCGAAGTTCACGGGCAAGATGCTGGACGAGCGTCTGGGCAAGATCACCTTCTGGACGCTGTTCATCGGCTTCCACGGCACCTTCCTGGTGCAGCACTGGCTGGGCGCCGAGGGCATGCCGCGCCGCTACGCGGACTACCTCGCCGCCGACGGCTTCACCACGCTGAACACGATCTCGACGATCAGCTCGTTCGTCCTCGGCCTCTCCTTCCTGCCGTTCATGTACAACGTCTGGAAGACCGCCAAGTACGGCAAGAAGATCGAGGTCGACGACCCGTGGGGCTACGGCCGTTCGCTCGAGTGGGCGACCTCCTGCCCGCCGCCGCGCCACAACTTCCTCACCCTGCCGCGCATCCGCAGTGAATCGCCGGCGTTCGACCTGCACCACCCGGAGATCGCGGCCCTCGACCACCTCGAGGACCACGCCCCGGCGAAGGCCGTCACCGGTGGCAAGGAGGCCGGCAAGTGAAGATCCAGGGCAAGCTGTTCCTCTGGCTCTCCGTCTTCATCCTGATCATGACCGTCGTCTACGGCGTCTGGTCGAAGGAGCCGGTCGGAACCACCGCTCTCGCGCTGGCCTTCGGCCTGAGCGCCATGATCGGCTACTACCTGGCCTTCACGGCCCGGCGCGTGGACGAGATGGCCCAGGACAACCTGGAGGCCGACGTCGCCGACGAGGCGGGCGAGCTGGGGTTCTTCTCCCCGCACAGCTGGCAGCCGCTCTCGCTGGGCATCGGTGGCGCGCTCGCGTTCATGGGTGTCATCTTCGGCTGGTGGCTCATGTACTTCTCGGCCCCGATCATCCTGATCGGCCTGTGGGGCTGGGTGTACGAGTACTACCGCGGTGAGAACCAGAACCAGTAGGCGGTAGCGGTACCGAGCAGGACCTGAGGGGCCCGGACACCTTTTCGGAGGAGTCCGGGCCCCTCGTTTGCAGTCACCCCGCGCGACGTAATAGTCATATGTTCATAGCGTTGAGCGCATGAACCACTCACCGCGTCTTCGGACCGCACTCAGCTGCTCCCTGCTGGTCGCGTCCCTCGGTGCCGGCGCCACCGCATGCGGGGGGTCCGCAGACAACCCGCTGTCAGCCCGCCCGTACGACGCGGGCCGGCAGGTCGCCTTCAACCAGCCGCCCAGCGGCCGCGCCGGCGACCCGGACAAACCCCTCGAGGTCACCGTCAAGGGCACGGAGTCCCGCATCACCGACGTGACCGCCGTGGACACCCACGGGCGCCGCCTGGCGGGCGAGCTCTCCGCCAAGGGGGACCGCTGGCACAGCACCTCCCCCCTGGCCGCCGGCGTCCGCTACACCGTCGCGGTGAGCACGGAGGACCAGCACGGCGCTCCAGGGCTGCGCACGCTGACCTTCGACACCACCCCGGCCAAGAAGGTCCTCAAGGTCGAATTCGGCCCGGACGAGGGCAAATACGGGGTCGGACAGCCCATCACGGCCGAACTCAGCGAACCGGTCAAGGACAAGGCCGCCCGCGCCCTCGTCGAACGGGGCCTGGTCATCGACACCCCGGAACCCGTCGAGGGCGCCTGGCACTGGGTGGACGACAAGAACCTGCACTACCGCCCGAAGGACTACTGGCCCGCGCACTCCTGGGTCTCCGTACGGAGCAACCTGGAGGGCGTCAAGATCGAGGACGACCTCCACGGATCCGCCTCCAAGCCCCTCAAGCTGGAGATCGGCGACCGGGTGGAGGTCACCACCGACGCCGCCGCGCACACCCTCACGTTCGAGCGCAACGGAGAAGTGATCAACACCATTCCGGTGACCACCGGGAAGCCGGGCTTCTCCACCCGCAACGGGGTCAAGGTGGTGCTGGGCAAGCAGTACTTCGTCCAGATGCGCGGGGACACCGTCGGCATCGGCGGCAGCGAGTACTACAACCTGCCCGTCTACTACGCCACCCGCGTCACCTGGAGCGGCGAGTACGTCCACGCCGCGCCCTGGTCGGTCGGCTCCCAGGGCTACGAGAACGTCAGCCACGGCTGCACCGGCATGAGCACGGGCAACGCCGCCTGGTTCTACGAGAACATCACCGAGGGCGACATCGTCCGGGTGATCAACAGCATCGGCGACGACATGGAGCCCTTCGGCAACGGCTACGGCGACTGGAACCTGGACTGGAAGGAGTGGCGCGAGGGCAGCTACCTCCTCAAGGGCACCCAGGAGGGCCGCAGCCCCGTGGACCAGGCCCGCCTGCGTCCCGCCGTCTGAGCGGACGCCCCCACGGAGCCCGCGAGGGCCCGCGGACGGCCACGGGGCCGTCCGCGGGCCCTCGTCGTGCCCTCCGGGCCCCGCGGGCCCCTCAGGCGTCCAGGGAGAGCCGGGAGCGCAGCAGCCCCGCCAGGGCCTCGGGGAACTCCACCGGGTCCACCGGGAGGGTGACAGCCGCGTCGGCCCGGCTCCAGGTCGCCAGCCAGGCGTCCTGGGGGCGCCCCATCAGGAGCAGCACCGGGGGGCACCGGAAGATCTCGTCCTTGATCTGCCGGCACACGCCCATGCCCCCGGCCGGCACCGCCTCGCCGTCCAGGACACAGGCGTCGATGCCTCCGGCGTCCAGTTCCTTGAGGACGGCTGGAAGCGTGGCACATTCCAGGAACTCGACCGGCGGCAGGTCGGCGGCCGGCCTGCGCCCGGCCGCCAGCCGCACCTGCTCCCGGGTGCCCGCGTCGTCGCTGTACACCAGAACCCGCGCAGTCGCCCGCATTTCGTTCCTCCACGTGTCCGTGAATCACGCTGATGATGCGCGGGATGCTACTCCGTCCGACCCCGTGTCAACATCGGTTCCGCCGGGCGGTCGGGAGCGGTCGTGCGGGGGTGATCTGATGGGCCGTTCGGGCCTTGCACACCCCCCTGACACTCCGAACGGCACCCCCCGGGGTGAGGGCGGGATAAGCGACCGACATAATGTCGGTCGTGGCGACAGCAACGACAGTAGATACCGGGCACGCGCACCCGACGGTCAACCGGCCGAACCTCGTCAGCGTCGGAACCATCATCTGGTTGAGTTCCGAGCTGATGTTCTTCGCGGCCCTCTTCGCGATGTACTTCACCCTGCGATCCGTGATGGGCGCCGAGTACTGGGCAGAACAGGCCGAGGCCTTGAATCTGCCCTTCTCGGCGACGAACACCACGATCCTGGTGCTCTCCTCGCTCACCTGCCAGCTCGGCGTGTTCGCCGCCGAGCGCGGTGACGTGAAGAAGCTCCGGACGTGGTTCATCATCACGTTCGTCATGGGTGCGATCTTCATTGGCGGCCAGGTGTTCGAGTACACCGAGCTGGTCAAGCACGAAGGCCTGAGCCTCTCGTCCAACCCGTACGGCACGGTGTTCTACCTGACCACCGGCTTCCACGGTCTGCACGTGACGGGCGGACTCATCGCCTTCCTGCTGGTCCTCGGCCGGACGTACGCGGCCAAGAGGTTCACCCACGAACAGGCCACGTCGGCCATCGTCGTGTCCTACTACTGGCACTTCGTCGATGTCGTCTGGATCGGCCTCTTCGCCACGATCTACCTGATCAAGTAGCGAAACGTCGCCGGGTCCGGCCCGGCACACCGTCCAGAAACACCGACGCAGAAGATCCTGACACCGGGGTAATCCGTGAAAAAGCTCTCCGCACGACGACGCCATCCGCTGGCGGCGGTCGTCGTTCTACTCTTCGCGCTGGCGGTCACGGGGGGGCTGTACGCCGCCTTCGCGCCCGCTGGCAAGGCGCAGGCCGATGAAACCGCCCAGTCCCTCGCCATCGAGGAGGGCAAGAAGCTCTACGCCGTGGGATGCGCAAGCTGCCACGGAACCGGCGGTCAGGGTTCCTCTGACGGCCCCAGCCTGGTCGGCGTCGGCTCCGCGGCCGTCGACTTCCAGGTGAGCACGGGCCGCATGCCCGCCCAGCAGCCCGGCGCCCAGGTGCCGAAGAAGCGGAACATCTACACCCAGGCCCAGATCGACCAGCTGGCGGCGTACGTAGCCTCCCTCGGCGCCGGCCCCATCACGCCGGCCGAGAAGCAGTACGACCCGGCCGGTGCCGACGTCGCGGCCGGCGGCGAGCTGTTCCGCAACAACTGCGCGCAGTGCCACAACTTCACCGGTGAGGGCGGCGCGCTGACGAACGGCAAGTACGCCCCGAACCTCGAGGGCGTGGAGCCGAAGCACATCTACGAGGCCATGCTCACCGGCCCGCAGAACATGCCCTCCTTCCCCGACAGCACGATGCCGGAGAAGCAGAAGAAGGACATCATCGCGTACCTCCAGAACGTGAACGGCGAGAAGTCGGTCAGCCCTGGCGGCCTGAAGCTCGGCGGCCTCGGCCCCGTCTCCGAGGGTCTGTTCGGCTGGATCTTCGGTCTGGGTGCGCTGATCGCTGTCGCCGTCTGGGTCGCGGCCCACACCGCTAAGGCCAAGAAGTCATGAGTAGCCAAGACATTCCCGAAGAAAAGCACCTGCCCACCGAGCAGGGCGACGCGCACCACGGTGCCGTAGCGGTCGCGGACGACCCGTTCGCCGACCCCGGCCTCCCGGTCCACAAGCCCCGCATCCAGGACATCGACGAGCGGGCCGCCAGGCGGTCCGAGCGCACGGTCGCGATGCTGTTCACGCTGTCGATGCTGGCCACCATCGGCTTCATCGCCTCGTACGTGTCCATCCCGGTCGACAAGATCGTCTACATCTTCCCCGTCGGGAAGGTGAGCGGGCTGAACTTCGCGCTGGGCCTGACCCTGGGCACGGCCCTGTTCTGCATCGGCGCGGGCGCGGTCCACTGGGCCCGCACCCTGATGTCCGACGTCGAGGTCGCCGACGACCGCCACGAGATCGCGGCGTCGGCCGAGGTCAAGGCGAAGGTCATGCAGGACTTCGCCGACGGTGCGAACGAGTCCGGCATCGCCCGCCGTCCGCTGATCCGCAACACCATGCTCGGCGCGCTGGCCCTGGTGCCGCTCTCCGGCGTGATGCTGCTGCGCGACCTGGGCCCGCTGCCCGAGAAGAAGCTGCGCAAGACCGTCTGGGCCAAGGGCAAGCTGATCATCAACCAGAACACCATGGAGCCGCTGCGCCCCGAGGACGTCCTGGTCGGCTCCCTCACCTTCGCCATGCCCGAGGGCCTGGAGGAGGAGCAGCACGACTTCCAGGTCCAGATCGCCAAGGCCGCCCTGATGCTCGTCCGGATCAAGCCGGAGGACATCAAGGACAAGCAGGAGCTGGAGTGGTCCCACGAGGGCATCGTGGCCTACTCGAAGATCTGCACCCACGTCGGCTGCCCGATCAGCCTGTACGAGCAGCAGACGCACCACGTGCTCTGCCCGTGCCACCAGTCCACCTTCGACCTCTCCGACGGCGCCCGTGTCATCTTCGGTCCGGCCGGTCACGCGCTTCCGCAGCTGCGGATCGGCGTGAATGACGAAGGCTTCCTCGAAGCGCTCGGCGACTTCGAAGAGCCCGTCGGTCCTGCATTCTGGGAGCGCGGATGAGCACTGCCACCACCACCGAGCGCAAAGCGCCGGCCGGCGAGCGCGTAGCCGACTGGGCGGACGGCCGCCTGGGCATCTACAGCCTCGCCAAGGCGAACATGCGCAAGATCTTCCCGGACCACTGGTCCTTCATGCTGGGCGAGATCTGCCTCTACAGCTTCATCATCATCATCCTCACGGGTGTGTACCTGACGCTGTTCTTCCACCCG
This sequence comes from Streptomyces sp. NPDC001373, assembly GCF_042895815.1. NCBI lineage: Bacteria > Bacillati > Actinomycetota > Actinomycetes > Kitasatosporales > Streptomycetaceae > Streptomyces > Streptomyces sp. NPDC001373. Next base: position 363,611 of record NZ_JBIAWQ010000004.1, on the reverse strand, counting down.
AGCATGAACGAGGTCGTGTACCACGGCTCGTACGTGCCGATGCAGGGCGTCCAGATGTCCGAGGCCTTCGCCTCGACGCTGGACATCAGCTTCGACGTCCGCGGCGGTCTGCTCATCCGGCAGATCCACCACTGGTCGGCGCTGATCTTCGTCGCCGGCATGGTCGTGCACATGATGCGCGTCTTCTTCACCGGCGCGTTCCGCAAGCCGCGCGAGATCAACTGGATCTTCGGCTTCCTGCTGCTGGTCCTCGGCATGTTCACCGGCTTCACCGGTTACTCCCTGCCGGACGACCTGCTCTCGGGCACCGGTGTCCGCTTCATGGAGGGCGCGATCCTGTCCGTGCCGATCGTCGGCACGTACCTGTCGTTCTTCCTCTTCGGCGGCGAGTTCCCCGGCGGCGACTTCGTCGCGCGGTTCTACTCGATCCACATCCTGCTGCTGCCCGGCATCATGATGGGCCTGCTGGTCGCCCACCTGATCCTGGTCTTCTACCACAAGCACACCCAGTTCGCGGGTCCCGGCAAGACGAACAACAACGTCGTCGGCATGCCGCTGCTGCCGGTCTACATGGCCAAGGCCGGAGGCTTCTTCTTCCTGGTCTTCGGTGTCATCGCGGCCATCGCGGCCCTCGCCTCGATCAACCCGATCTGGGCGCTCGGCCCGTACCGCCCGGACCACGTGTCCACCGGTGCGCAGCCCGACTGGTACATGGGTATGCCGGAAGGCCTGATCCGTGCCATGCCCGGCTGGGAGATCAACCTGTGGGGCCACACGCTCGTCCTGGGCGTGTTCATCCCGCTGCTGCTCTTCCCGCTGGTCCTCGGCGCGATCGCCGTCTGGCCGTTCATCGAGTCCTGGGTCACCGGCGACAAGCGCGAGCACCACATCCTGGACCGCCCGCGCAACGTCCCGACCCGTACGGCCTTCGGTGTCGCCTGGATCGCGGAGTACATCGTGCTCCTCATCGGCGGCGGCAACGACATGTTCGCCCAGTACTTCCACCTGTCGATCAACTCGATCACCTGGTTCGTCCGGATCGGCTTCTTCGTCGTCCCGGTCCTGGCCTTCATCGCCACCAAGCGGATCTGCCTCGGCCTCCAGCGCCGGGACCACGACAAGGTGCTGCACGGTCGCGAGACCGGCATCATCAAGCGCCTGCCGCACGGTGAGTTCATCGAGGTCCACGAGCCGCTCTCGCAGGGCAAGCTGCACACGCTCACCTCGCACGAGCAGTACAAGCCGATCGAGCTCGGCCCGACGGTCGACGAGAACGGTGTCGAGCGCAAGGTGACGCGCGCCGAGAAGCTGCGTGCGAAGCTCAGCAAGGGCCTCTACGCGGAGGGCAACCAGATCTCGAAGCCCACCGTCGAGGAGTACAAGGAGATCCAGTCCGGCCACGGCCACCACTGATCTCCGGCAAGACCGCTTGAGGGACCGGCCCCCGGGCCGATCCTGGTGTCGCCACGGCAGGAGCCCCCGTCCAGTGTCTGGACGGGGGCTCTTTGCCGTCTCCGGGGCTGGATAGGCTGGGAACCTTCCCATTCGACGTGCGATCACCGACGAGCAGCAGGAGCTGACCATGAACGTTGCGACCCCGGCAGGCGGCGACAGCGTGGCGGCCCGCAGCTGGCCGGGCATCCTGGAGACGCTGCTCTGCGGCCGCGACCTCGCCACCGACGACACCGCCTGGGCGATGGAGCGGATCATGCGCGGCGAGGCCACCGACGCGCAGATCGCGGGCTTCGCGGTGGCCCTGCGGGCCAAGGGCGAGACCGTGCAGGAGTACACGGGGCTGGTCCGCACGATGTACGCCCACGCCAACCTGATCGAGGTGCCCGGACGGACCGTCGACATCGTCGGCACCGGCGGCGACGGCGCCAAGACCGTCAACATCTCGACCATGTCCGCCATCGTGGCGGCCGGCGCGGGCGCGAAGGTCGTCAAGCACGGCAACCGGGCCGCTTCCTCCGCCAGTGGCTCCTCCGACGTCCTGGAGAAGCTCGGCGTCAACCTGCGCCTGACCCCGGAGCGGGTGGCACAGGTCGCCGAGGAGGCCGGCATCACCTTCTGCTCCGCGGTGGTCTTCCACCCCGCCCTGCGGTATGCGGCCTCGGCACGACGGGACCTCGGGGTGCGCACGGCGTTCAACGGCCTCGGCCCGCTCACCAACCCCGCCCGGGTCACGGCGCAGGCCGTGGGCGTCGCCGACCCCCGGCTGGCCCCGATCATGGCGGGTGTGCTCGCCGAGCGGAACACCTCGGCCCTCGTCTTCCGCGGCGACGACGGCCTGGACGAGCTGACCACCACCGGGACCTCCCGGGTGTGGTGGGTCCGCGAGGGCCGGATCACCGAGCACTCCTTCGACCCGCGCGACGTGGGCATCGCGACCATCGACATCTCGGCCCTGCGCGGCGGCGACCCGTCGTACAACGCCGACGTGGCCCGCCGCCTGCTGGCGGGGGAGACCGGCCCGGTGCGCGACGCCGTCCTGCTGAACTCGGCGTCCGCCCTGGTGGCCGTGGACCCGGGGACGGGCTCGCTGGAGGAGCAGCTGTCGGCGGGCATCGCCCGTGCGGCCGAATCCATCGACTCGGGCGCCGCCCGGGCCGCCCTGGAGCGGTGGGTGGCGGCCAGCAACGCCTGACCCGGCCCGGTGCCTGCGGCCACGACCCCGGTCCACATCGTGGACCGGGGTCCTGTGTCCGGGGGACCCTGTGGCAGGATGCTGCCCAAGGTCACGAGTGACAGCGTCAAGGCCCCGGCTCGCTGTCCGGCAACCCTCCTTCCGTGGCGGGGTGCCCCGGGTGATGACCAGGTCGTAGGCAGCGAGGTCTACGGCAAGCGCGGATCCCTCGACACCAGGGGTCCTGGTCTCTCGAGGAGCGTTTTCCGTGAGCAAGCGAATGCGATAGGGCGACTCCGCCCCTTCTTCATCCCTCGGACCAGGGTCCCTTCCGCGTACCCCCGACCGGTTCGAGGTCCTTCCCGTACCCCCTACGGCCGCTGCCGCCACCGCGCGCCGCCGTACCCGCGTACGGGCACACCGAAGCCATTCAGCCCTGCCTGCCGGGAGATACCGCCATGTCCGCGTACCCGAACACCGCCACCGCCCCCGCTCCCGCCGCCGAGAGCCCTGCCCGTGCCGAGCCGCTGCCCGTGCTCGGCCGGGACGTCACCGTCCCGCTCGTCACCGGCGGCGAGGTCACCTACGCGGCCCTGGACTACGCGGCCAGCGCCCCCGCGCTCCAGCGGGTCTGGGACGACGTCGCCGCGTACGCCCCCTACTACGGCAGCGTCCACCGCGGCGCGGGCTACCTCTCGCAGCTCTCCACCGATCTCTTCGAGCAGAGCCGGGCCACCGTCGCCGCGTTCCTCGACTGCCGCCCCGCCGACCAGGTGGTCTTCACCCGGTCCACCACCGACTCCCTGAACCTGCTGGCCGCCGCGCTCCCCGCCGACTGTCAGGTCTTCGTCTTCGAGACCGAGCACCACGCCTCGCTGCTTCCCTGGCGCGACGCGCAGGTCACCTGCCTCGACGCCCCGCGCACCCCCGGCGAGGCCGTCGCCGCCCTGGAGCGGGCGCTCGCCGACCGCGAGCCCTACGGCCCGGCGCTGGTCTGCGTGACCGGGGCGTCCAACGTCACCGGCGAGCTGTGGCCGGTCCGGGAGCTCGCCGCCGCCGCCCACGCCCACGGCGCGCGGATCGTGCTGGACGCCGCCCAGCTGGCGCCCCACCACCCCGTCTCGGTGCGGGAGCTGGACGTGGACTGGGTCGCCTTCTCCGGGCACAAGCTGTACGCGCCCTTCGGCGCGGGCGTGCTCGCCGGCCGCGCGGACTGGCTGCGGGAGGCCGAGCCGTACCTGGCCGGGGGCGGCGCCTCGCGTACGGTGGCCCGCCGCGAGGACGGCGGCGTCGACGTCGAGTGGCACACCACCGCCGCCCGGCACGAGGCCGGATCCCCGAACGTGATCGGCGTCTACTCCATCGCCTCCGCCTGCCGCGCGCTGGAGGAGGCCGGCTTCGAGGACCTCGTCGCCCGCGAGCGGCACCTCGTCGCGAAGGTCCGCGAGGGGCTGGCCGAGGTCCCGGCGGTGCGGGTGCTGTCCCTGTTCGGGGACGACGCCCCGCGCGTCGGCGTCATCTCGTTCGTGGTCGACGGCTGGAACAGCTCGCACTTCGCGGCGGCGCTGTCCGCGGAGTACGGGATCGGGGTCCGGGACGGGCTGTTCTGCGCCCACCCGCTGGTGCGGACGCTGCTGGGCGGCGAGCCGCAGGAGCCGGGCGAGTGCGGGGCGCCGGGGGAGCGGAGCGAGGTGGGGGTCCCCGCGGCCGGAGGCCGGGGGAGGTCGCTGAACGCGATCCGGGTCAGCTTCGGGGCGGGCACCCCGGACGAGCACGTGGAGCGGTTCGTCCGCGCGGTGAAGGAGCTCGTCGCGGACGGCGCGAAGTGGCGGTACCGCACCGCGGACGGCCGCTGCGTCCCGGCGGTGTAGCGGGGCGCCGGCCGCCGGCGGGGCTGACACCAGCCCCGCCGGTGCTACGCGTCCAGGCCGATGGCGAAGGCGGCTTCCAGGTCGTGCTGGGAGTAGGTGCGGAACGCGACGTGGGTGTCGGTGGCCTCGACGCCGGGGATCTTGGAGATCCGGCCGGGGATGATGTCCGCCAGGTTCTCGTGGCGGGCCACGCGGACCAGCGCGATCAGGTCGTACGTACCGGTGACGGAGTAGACCTCGCTGACGCTGTCCAGCTGGGCGATGGACTCGGCGATCTCGGGGATCCGGTCCACGCTGGTCTTGATGAGCACGATCGCGGTGATCACGGTTGGCTGTCTCCCTCGCCGGCAGTCACTGGTCGCCTCACTCTAGTCGTACGGCGATATCGCGCCCACGCGTAGCAGAACCCCACGGAGAAGCCCACCACGTGGGCGAGGTAGGCCACCCCCGGCCCGCTCCCCGCCCGGTGCGCGGCCAGCCACTGGAGTCCGAACCAGAACATCAGCACGATCCACGCCGGGAACCGCAGCGGCAGGAACAGCAGGAACGGGAACAGGCTCGTCACCCGGGCCCGCGGGAACAGGCACAGGAACGCGCCGAGCGCCGCCGAGATCGCACCGGACGCCCCGACCAGGGTCTGGTCCGAGGAGGCGTTGGCCGCCGCGTAGGCCGCCAGGGCCACGTAGCCGGTGCAGAGGTAGAAGACGAGGAACGCCGGCCGGCCCATCCGCTCCTCCGTCATGGCGCCGAAGACGTAGAGGAAGAGCATGTTCCCGAGCAGGTGCAGCCAGCTGCCGTGGACGAAGAGCGCCGTCAGCGGGGTCAGCAGCGGGCGCACCGCCCCCGAGAAGAGTTCGTCCGGGACCACGCCCCAGTGCCGGAAGTAGGCCGTCCCCGTCGCTATCAGCCGGTCACCGGTCCCGAAGGACGGGTTCAGGCCCGAGGCCGGGCTCGTCAGGAACGCCGCGCAGCAGCCGGCGATCAGCGCGTACGTGACCACGGGGCCCCGGGCGGCCTCGCGCACGGCCCGCCACTTTACGATCATGGGAAAGAGCATGACGCAGGTGGACCCCCCTGAGGGTGGTGCCAGGCCGTAGGGTTACGTGCTGCGGTCCTCCGGCCGCCGCGGAAGGCTTTAATTGAACGAGCTACGAAGGAGAGAGCGGCCTGATGACGACGGTTCCCCTGCCGACCGACACCACCCGATGGCGCTGCACCCTGTGCGGCAACCTCACGCGGTTCGATGTCACCCGATCGTCGAAGGTCGTGGAGTACGTCCACCTCGACCTCGCCGGGGAGCCCAAGGTCGAGGAGCGCGAGGTGGTCAGTGAGACCATCGAGTCGGTCCGCTGCCGCTGGTGCAACGCGGTGGACCAGATCGAGCTCGTCGACAGGCCGGGCACCGACTCCTGACGGAGCCGGGCCCGCAGGAGATCACGGTAGGGGTGACGGATTGTGGAGCCAGCAAGCGGCGCCGGGCCGGCCGACGCGGCCCGCGACGCCGCGGAGGTCCTCGACCGCCCACTGCCGGAAGGCGTGCGGCGCCGGGTCGTCTCGCTCGTCTCGGACGCCTTCGGCGGCCTGACGGTCGCCGACCTCCCGGCGCAGCTGCGCCAGTACGCCCGGTTCACCCCGACCCGGCGCGCCAAGTTCGCGGGCAACGCGATGGCCGCCGCCGTGGAGAGCGACGGGGCCTTCCGCAGCCGGGTCGCGGAGAAGGTGCGCGAGGCGCAGCCGGAAATGGCCGGGGCGCTGGAGTCCGGTGCCCCGCCGGCCGCCGCGGACCCGCTGGACGTGGCGGCCGCCGCGTACGTGCTGCGGCCGGCCGGCTGGGTCAAGCTGGTGGCCGCCGCGGGCGAGGAGGCGCAGCGCGCCGACGCCGAGCGGGCCGATGACGAGAACCGGCGCGAGCTGGAGCGGCTGCGCGAGGAGCTGGCCCAGCTGCGCGAGGCCCAGCGCAGCGGCGGCGAGCAGGTGCGGGCCGAGCTGGAAGCCGCCCGCAAGGAAGCGGAATCGCTTCAGCGCAAGCTGCGCAGCGCCCTGAGCGACGTCAAGCGGGGCGAGGCGGCCCTGCGCAAGCTCGGCGGCGAGATCGACGGGATCCGCGGTGAGGCGGCCGCTCAGGTGGCCGCGGCCGAGAGCGAGTCCCGGCGGCTGAAGTCCCGCCTGGCGGAGACGGAGTCGGCGCTGGAGACCGCGCGCCGGGCCACCCGTGAGGGGCGCAGCGTCGAGGACATGCGGCTGAGGCTGCTGCTGGACACCGTGCTGGACGCGGCGGCGGGGCTGCGCCGCGAGCTGGCGCTGCCGCCGGTCTCGACGCGGCCCGCGGACACCGTGGACGCCGTCGAGCCGGGCCGGATGACCCCGAAGGACATCGCGGCACGGGCCCTGTCGGAGACCGATCCGGCGCTGCTGGACCAGCTGTTGGCGCTGCCGCAGGCGCATCTGGTGGTCGACGGGTACAACGTGACGAAGACCGGCTACCCGACGATGCCGCTGGAGAAGCAGCGGCTGCGGCTGCTGGGCGGGCTGTCGATGCTGGCCGCGCAGACCGGCGCCGAGATGACGTGCGTCTTCGACGGCGCGGAGCTGGCGGCGCCGGTGCTGCTCGCACCGCCGCGCGGGGTGCGGGTGCTGTTCTCCAAGGCCGGGGTGACGGCGGACGAGCTGATCCGCCAGCTGGTGCGGGCCGAGCCGCCCGGCCGTCCGGTGGTGGTGGTCTCCACCGACCGCGAGGTGGCCGACGGGGTGGCGAAGGCGGGGGCCCGGCCAGTGGCGTCGGCGCTGCTGCTCAAGCGGCTCGCGAGGGTTTCGTAACGCTGTGCGGACCTTGCGGCTGATGTAACGACTGTGCGGGATGCCCGAATTGACGGTGCGTGGAGGAGACGTACCGTCAAGGGGGTGGCACGCAGCGTGGGCGCCGGGTAAAGAAGCCGGAAGGGCAGCGGATTTTTACGTTCCGGGATTTGAACTGATCACGGACGGGTCACTAGGGTCTGCTCAAACCTTCGTTCGGCAGGACACCCATTCGGGGTGTCGGCGGAGGGGCGCTGCCGAGTGTGCGACCGTCTTCGGCGGCTCCAGGAAGAAGGAGCTCGCGTCCGTGGCGTCCCACCGTCGACCCAAGCCGCCGACCCGCACCCGCGTCAGCGTCCTCACCGCCCTCGCCACCGCGGCCGTCGCCCTCTCCGCCCAGTCGGCCTCCGCCGCCCCGGACAAGCCGAACAAGGACGAGGTCAAGACCAAGGTCGACGCCCTCTACGAGGAGGCCGAGCAGGCCACCGAGAAGTTCAACGGCGCCAAGGACCGCCAGGACAAGCTGGAGAAGGAGATCGGCTACCTCCAGGACCAGGTGGCCCGCGGCCAGGCCGACCTCAACGACCTGCGCAACACGCTCGGTTCGATGGCCACCGCCCAGTACCGCGGCGGCGGCATCGACCCCTCCGTCGCACTGCTGCTCTCCGGAGACCCGCAGAACTACCTCGACAACTCCGCCACGCTCCAGCAGTTGAGCGGCCGGCAGGTCGAGGCGATCGGCAGGATCCAGGCCAAGCAGCGGGAACTGGCGCAGCAGCGCGCGGACGCCACCGGCAAGCTCGCCGACCTGGACGCCGTCCGCAAGGAACTGGCCGAGAAGAAGGCCACCGCCCAGAGCAAGCTCGCCGACGCCCAGGCCCTCCTCAACTCGCTGACCGCCGAGGAGCGCGGCGAGCTCAAGAGCGACGCGGCCAAGGACGGCGCGGCCTCCGCGAAGGCCGCCGGCGGTGGCACGGGCGCCAAGCCCGGCGCGGCGAAGGGCTCGGGTCGCGCCGGAGCCGCCCTCGCCGCCGCCCTCACCCAGGAGGGCGACGCCTACCACATGGGCGACACCGGCCCCAACTCCTGGGACTGCTCGGGCCTGACCCAGTGGGCCTACGCCCAGGCAGGCGTCAGCATCAGCCGCACCACCTACACCCAGGTCAACGACGGCACCCGCATCGGCCGCAGCGAGCTCCAGCCCGGCGACCTGGTCTTCTTCTACAGCGACCTGCACCACGTCGGCCTCTACGCCGGCAACGGCCAGGTCTTCCACGCCTCCAACCCGACCGGCGGCGTGCGCTACGAGGCCATGAGCAACATGCCCTTCCAGTTCGGCGTCCGCGTCGGCTGACCTTCCCCGCCCCCGCCCCCCCGGGCACCCGCCGCACACCGCCCATCCGGGCGAATTGCGCGGACCCGTCCTGACCCCGCGCCCCGCCCATGACCTGCGTCAGAGGCGGGGCGCCGGCGTACGGGCCCGCCGGCGGCCGTTGGCCACCTCGTGACCGCGCGGCTACTGTCTGCCAGCGCGGAACCCGGCACACGGCCGTCCACGGGGGCGGACCCGGACCCGCGCAGCGCAAGGGAGCGGTGCCACGTGGCGTCCCATCGCCGGCCCGGCAGCGGCGGCCCCGACCGGAACGCCAGGGCCGCCGTCCTCGCCGCGGCAGCCGCCGCCACCGCGGCCGTGGCCCTGAGCGGCGCGCCCGCCGGCGCCGCCCCGGCCCTCCCCAACGATCCGCCCGCGAGCTCCCGCGCCCAGGTCGACCGGCTCTTCGAGGAGGCCGAGCAGGCCACCGAGAAGTTCAACCGGGCGGGCGAGAAGGCCGACGCCCTGCGCGCCGAGATCGCCCGCGCCCAGGACGCCGTCGCCCGCGCCCAGGACCGGGTCAACACCATGCGCGGGGTCCTCGGCACCTTCGCCGGGGCCCAGTACCGCTCCGGCGGCCTCGACCCCACCGTCGAGCTGATGCTCTCCGACGACCCCGGCGCCTACCTGGACAAGGCCGCCGTCCTCGACCGGCTGAGCGGCCGCCAGGCCAGGCAGCTCGACGAACTGCGCGAGGAGCAGCGCCGGATCGGCCGGCAGCGCCAGGACGCCTCCCGCAAGCTCGCCGCACTGGAGACCCTGCGCACCGAGGCGGCCGCCCAGAAGCGCGCCGTCACGGCCAAGCTCGCCGCCGCCCGCAGGCTGCTCGACGAGATGCCCTCCGAGGAGCGCGCCGACTTCGAGCGGGCCTCCCGCTCCGACGGCCGCGCCGACGCCCTGCCGGACCTGCCCGGCGTGCCCGCGGGCGGCGGCCGCGCCTCCGGCCGGGCCATGGCCGCCGTGATGGCCGCCCGCGCCGCGGTGGGCAAGCCGTACGTGTGGGGCGCCACCGGCCCCTCCGGCTTCGACTGCTCCGGGCTGATGGTCTGGTCGTACCGGCAGGCGGGGGTCTCCTTGCCGCGCACCTCGCAGGCGCAGCGCCACGCCGGCCGGCAGGTGCCGCTCTCGCAGGCCCAGCCCGGCGACCTCGTGACGTACCGCTCGGACGCCAGCCACGTCGGCATGTACGTCGGCAACGGCCAGGTGATCCACGCCCCCCACCCCGGCGCCCGGGTCCGCTACGACCCCGTCGGGATGATGCCGGTGTCCTCCGTCACCCGGCCCTGACCCCCGCCCTGCGTACGATCGGCGGATGGATCCCCTCCGCCGCGCCCTCCTGCGCCTCCTCGTGCCGGCCCTGTGCCTGCTCGCGGCGGCGGCCGGATGCGCGGCGCCGCCCCCGCCCGTCGACGGGCAGGTGCGCCGGGCCGTGGCCGACTGGGCGGCGGCTCCGCCCGCGCGGCTCGCCGGGATCCCGCTGGAGGGCTGGGCCTACGAGGTCACCTCGGTCCGGCAGGACGGCGCACGCGCCTTCGCACGCGCCGATCTGCGCTACCGCCTCGCCGGCTACGACACCGCCCCCGCCGGGTCGGCCCGCGAGCTGGAACTGGCCCGGGACCCCGGCGGCGGCGGCGGCCCGGCCTGGCGGGTCACCGCCGACCGGCCCGCCCCCGGGGCCCCGCCGCAGCTGTGGGACCAGGGGGAGGTGGCCGTCGTACGGGGCGCGCACTCCCTCGTGCTCGGCGTCGGCCAGAGCCCGCAGGCCCTCTCCGGCCTCGCCGCCGAGGCCGACCGGGCGGTCCCGGCCGTGAGCGCCGCCTGGCCGCGGCCGTGGGCGGGACGGGTGGTGGTCCTGGTCCCCGGCACGCTGGACGCCATGGCGGCGCTGCTGGGGCGGCCGGCCGACACCTACCGGGGCATGGGGGCCGTCACCACCGGCGCCACCGGCGGCGGCCCCGCCCCCGCGGACCGGGTGGTGGTCAACCCGGAGGGGTACGCGCAGCTGTCGCAGGCCGGCCGGCGGGTCGTCCTCACCCACGAGACCACCCACGTCGCGACCCGCACCGCCACCACCGCCCGGACCCCGCAGTGGCTGTCCGAGGGCTTCGCGGACTGGGCCGCGTACCGGCAGGGCCCCCTCGGCCCGGCGCAGGCGGCCCCCACCCTGGCGCGGGCCGTCCGCCTCGGCGACCTCCCGGCCGCCCTCCCGGCCGACGGGGCCTTCGCCTTCGGCGGCGACCAGGAGGCGATGGCCCGGGCCTACGAGGGCGCCTGGCTCGCCTGCCGGCTCGTCGCCGACCGCTGGGGGGACGCCGCCCTGGTCCGGCTCTACGAAGGCGCCGGCCGCGCACCGCTGCCGACCGCCCTCGGCCAGACCCTCGGCACGGACCGGGACGCCCTGACGAAGGCCTGGCAGGAAGCGCTGCGGACGGAGCTCGGGTAGTCGTCCGGTACGTTGGCGGGGATGCACAAGACGCTGATCGTGACCAACGACTTCCCGCCGCGCCCGGGCGGCATCCAGGCCTTCCTGCACAACATGGCGCTGCGGCTGGACCCCGAGCGGGTCGTCGTCTACGCCTCCACCTGGAAGCACGGCGCGGAGGGCCGCGAGGCCACCGCCGCCTTCGACGCCGAGCAGCCCTTCACCGTGGTGCGCGACCGCACCACGATGCTGCTCCCGACGCCCCGCGTGACCCGGCGGGCGGTGTCCCTGCTGCGCGAACACGGCTGCGAGTCCGTGTGGTTCGGGGCCGCCGCCCCCCTGGGCCTGATGGGTCCGGCGCTGCGCCGGGCCGGCGCCCGGCGGCTGGTCGCCACCACCCACGGGCACGAGGCGGGCTGGGCCCAGCTGCCGGCCGCGCGGCAGCTGCTGCGGCGGATCGGCGAGGGCACGGACACCCTCACCTACCTGGGCGAGTACACGCGCTCGCGGATCGCCTCGGCGGTGACGGACCGGGCTGCGGCGCGCATGGTCCAACTCCCGCCGGGGGTGGACGAGAAGACATTCCACCCCGATTCGGGCGGCGCCGAGGTCCGGGCCCGGCTGGGGCTCAGCGACCGCCCGGTGGTCGTCTGCGTGTCGCGGCTGGTGCCGCGCAAGGGGCAGGACACGCTCATCGAGGCGATGTCGCGGATCCTGGCGCAGGTGCCGGACGCTGTGCTGCTGATCGTGGGCGGCGGCCCGTACGAGGCGGACCTGCGGGCGCTGGCCGCCGCGAAGGGGGTCGCCGGCTCGGTGGTCTTCACGGGCGCCGTCCCCTGGTCCGAGCTGCCGGCCCACTACGGGGCGGGGGACGTCTTCGCGATGCCCTGCCGGACCCGGCGGGGCGGACTGGACGTCGAGGGCCTCGGCATCGTCTACCTGGAGGCGTCGGCGACGGGCCTGCCGGTGGTCGCGGGGGACTCGGGCGGGGCGCCGGACGCGGTGCTGTCCGGCGAGACCGGCTGGGTGGTCCGGGGCGGCGACCCCGAGGAGGCGGCGGACCGCATCGTCCCGCTCCTCCGGGACCCGGAGCTGCGGGCCCGCATGGGAGCGGCCGGCCGCGCCTGGGTCGAGGAGAAGTGGCGCTGGGACCTCCTGGCGGACCGGCTGCGGGACCTGCTGTAGCCGGGCCGGGGGCGCGGGTGGCGCCCCCGGGGGCTTACGCCCCCAGACCCCAGGCATCGATCGCCGACGGGGCTGTGAACGCCGCCGCCGGCGATCGATGCGGGAACGGGCGAAGGGCGGGGCGGGGAGACCACCCCTCCCCCCAGCGGAGCGACACGGCTGACTGTCACTCAGATACATGGCACCCCGCCTTATGGCCGCTTTAGCGGAATCCGCCCATCATGCGCCCATGACACCGAACCTGACACGCCGTCAACTCGGCCTCCACGCCCTCCGCACCGCCGCCGCCCTCGGCCTCACCCGTATCGGCCTCACCACCGCCACCGCCGCCGAGGCCCCGCCCGCCGCTCGCTACGCGCCGGCCATCGTCGTCGGCTCCGGCTACGGATCCGCCGTCGCGGCGCTCAGGCTCGGGCAGGCCGGCGTCCGCACCGTCGTCCTCGAAATGGGGCGGCTGTGGGACACCCCCGGGCCCGACGGGAAGGTCTTCCCGTCCACCAGCGCCCCCGACCAGCGGTCCATGTGGTACCGCACCCGCACCGAGGCCCCCCTCGCCACCTTCCTCTGGCTCGACGTCGTCAACCGCGACATCAGCCCCTACCCCGGCGTCCTCGACCGCGTGAACTACGGCGACATGTCCGTCTACGTCGGCCGCGGCGTCGGCGGCGGATCCCTCGTCAACGGCGGCATGGCGCCCACGCCCCGCCGCTCCTACTTCTCCGAGGTACTGCCCCAGGTCGACGCCGAGGAGATGTACGGCACCTACTACCCGCGCGCCCGCGCCATGCTCGGCGTCAACACCATCGACCCCGACTGGTTCGAGTCCACCGAGTGGTACCGGTTCGCCCGGATCTCCCGCAAGCACGCCCAGAACACCGGCCTCAGGACCACCTTCGTGCCCAACGTCTACGACTTCGGGTACATGCAGCGCGAGGCCGCCGGCACGGCCACGAAGTCCGCCCTCGCCGGCGAGGTCATCTACGGCAACAACCACGGCAAGAAGAGCGTCGACAAGACCTACCTCGCGGCCGCCCTCGGCACCGGCAACGTCACCATCGAGACCATGCAGCGCGTGGTCGCCGTACGCCAGGACCCGGCCGGCGGATACGTCCTCACCGTGCGGACCAGCGACGTCACCGGCAAGGTCACCCAGGTCCGCGAACTCGGCTGCGACCGGCTCTTCCTCGGCGCCGGCAGCCTCGGCACCACCGAGATCCTGCTGCGCGCCCGCGAGACCGGCGCCCTGCCCGCGCTCAACGAGCGGGTCGGACAGAACTGGGGCACCAACGGCAACATCATGACCGCCCGCGCCAACCACCTCTGGGACACGGTCGGCGCCAACCAGGCCACCATGCCCGCCCTGGGCATCGACGACTGGGACAACGCGGCCAACCCGGTCTTCGCGGAGATCGCCCCGCTCCCCATGGGCATCGAGCACTGGATCTCGATGTACCTGGCCATCACGAAGAACCCGGAGCGCGGCCACTTCACCTACGACGCCGCCACCGACTCCGCGCGGCTCCAGTGGACGCGGGGCCAGAACGCCCCGTCGGTCGCGGCGGCCAAGAACCTCTTCGACCGCATCAACCTCAGGAACTTCACCATGTACCGCTACGACCTGTTCGGGGAGAACAAGGCCTTCGCCGACACCTTCACCTACCACCCGCTGGGCGGCTGTGTCCTCGGCGAGGCCACGGACGCCTACGGGCGGGTCAAGGGGTACCGGGGGCTCTACGTCCTCGACGGGTCGCTCGTCCCCGGCTCGCTCGGCGTGAACCCCTTCGTGACGATCACGGCCCTCGCCGAGCGGAACATGGAGCGGATCCTGGCCGAGGACCCGCGCTAGGACGGGTACCGGGCCCGGGGCGGCTCAGGGCGGCTCAGGAGCGGTACAGGGCCTCGATCTCGTCCGCGAAGTCCTTCGCCACCACATTGCGCTTGAGCTTCAGCGACGGCGTGATGTGGCCGGACTCCTCCGTGAACTGGGAGGGCAGGATGCGGAACTTCCGCACCGACTCCGCCTTGGAGACCGCCGCGTTGCCGTCGTCCACCGCCTTCTGGACGGCGGCCATCAGGTCCGCGTCCTCGCGCAGGTCCGCCGCCGTCGACCCGGCCGGCTTGCCGTTCTCCGCGGCCCACCGGCCGAGGAACTCCTCGTCGATGGTGATCAGCGCCGCCACGAACGGCTTGCCGTCGCCGACCACCATGCACTCGGCGACCAGCGCGTGGGCCCGGATCCGGTCCTCGATCACGGCGGGGGCGACGTTCTTGCCGCCCGCCGTGACGATGAGCTCCTTCTTGCGGCCGGTGATCCGCAGGTAGCCGTCCTCGTCGAGGGTGCCCACGTCACCGGTGTGGAACCAGCCGTCGGACATCGCCTCGGCGGTGGCCGCCTCGTTCTTCCAGTACTCCTTGAAGACGTGCTCGCCGTGCACCAGCACCTCGCCGTCGTCGGCGATGCGCAGCACCGAGCCCGGCAGCGGCTGGCCGACCGTGCCGATCTTCTGCTTGTCCCAGGGGAGGAAGGCCGTGGCCGCGCAGGTCTCCGTCAGGCCGTAGCCCTCCAGGACCGTGAAGCCGATGCCGCGGAAGAAGTGGCCGAGCCGCTCGCCCAGCGGGGCGCCGCCGGAGATCGCGTACTCGCCGCGCCCGCCGAGGACGGCGTGCAGCTTGCTGTAGACCAGCTTGGAGAAGATCTTGTGCTTCAGCTTCAGGCCGAAGGACGGGCCCGAGGGCAGGTCCAGCGCCCGGCTGTACGCGATCGCCGTCTCGGCGGCGGCGTCGAAGATCCGGCCCTTGCCGTCGGCCTGGGCCTTGGCGCGCGCCGAGTTGTAGACCTTCTCGAAGACGCGCGGCACGCCGAGGATCAGCGTCGGGCGGAAGGACTGGAGCTCGTCGGTGAGGTTCTTGATGTCCGGCACGCAGCCCAGCCGGATCGGCGCCAGCACCGCCGCGACCTCCACCAGGCGGCCGAAGACGTGCGCGGCCGGGAGGAACAGCAGCACCGAGCACTCGCCGGTGCGGAAGAGCGGCTTCAGGCGCTCCACGACGTTGCCGCACTCGGCGAAGAAGTTGCGGTGGGTCAGCACGCAGCCCTTGGGGCGGCCGGTGGTGCCCGAGGTGTAGACGATGGTGGCCGGGTCGTCGGCGTTCGCGAGCGAGCTGCGCGCGTCCACGTCCGCGTCCGGGACCCCGGCGCCGGCGGCCTTCAGCGCGCCGAAGGCGTCCTGCTCGATCTCCCAGACCTCGCGCAGCTCCGGCAGCCGGTCGCGCAGGGCGGCCACGCTCGCGCTGTGGCCCGGGCTCTCCACGAGGGCGGCGACGGCGCCGGAATCACTGAGGATCCACTGGATCTGCTCCGGGGAGCTGGTCTCGTAGACCGGCACGGTGACCGCACCCGCGCTCCAGATCGCGAAGTCGAACAGGACCCACTCGTAGCGGGTGCGGGAGATCAGCGCGACCCGGTCGCCGGGCTGGATGCCCGCCGCGATCAGGCCCTTGGCGGCGGCGCGCACCTCGGCGAGGAACTCCGTCGCCGTGACGTCCTGCCACCGGCCGCCGACCTTGCGGCTCATGACGGCGGTGTCTGGGTGCTGGGCGGCGTTGCGGCGGATGAGATCCGTCAGGTTCCCGTCCGAAGGGACCTCGTACAGGGCCGGAAGGCTGAACTCGCGCAAGACTGCTGCTCCTCTGGGCGCCATCGCCACCGTGTGGACCGACCGGACGTTACCCACCGGTAGTGGGTTCCCGATAGAGGGAACCGGCCAGATGTTCCGTGCGTCACATTCTGGACTTCGCCGTGCATCGCAAACGCCGCCACAGCTCTGCCGACAGTAGTCGACCGCCTCCAGGACTCGGAAGTAACCGCAGGTCCGGCCGCTTGCGAGCCCCCCTCTACCCCGCCCGGCGCGGGCACCCCTAGGGTGGCGGCATGGGTGCCAGCAAGAGGCGTACACGGGTCCACGTCGTCAGCGACGTCCACGGCAACACCGACGCGCTCGCCAGGGCCGGCGACGGCGCGGACGCCCTCGTCTGCCTGGGTGACCTGGTTCTCTTCCTCGACTACGCCGACCACTCGCGCGGCATCTTCCCCGACCTCTTCGGCGTCGAGAACGCCCACCGGATCGTCGAAATGCGCACGGCCCGCCGCTTCGCCGAAGCGCGCGAATTCGGCCGCCGGCTCTGGGACGGGCTGGACCGGGAACGCGTGATCGAGGAAGCCGTGCGCCGCCAGTACGCGCAGATGTTCGCCGCCTTCCCCAGCCCGACGTACGCCACCTACGGCAACGTCGACATCCCCGGCCTGTGGCAGGAGTACGCCGGACCCGGCACCACCGTCCTCGACGGCCAGCGCGTGGAGATCGGCGGCCGCGTCTTCGGCTTCGTCGGCGGCGGACTGCCCTCGCCGATGCGCACCCCCTACGAGGTGGACGAGGACGAGTACGCGGCGAAGGTGGAGGCCCTCGGCGAGGTCGACGTGCTGTGCTCCCACATCCCGCCGGAGGTCCCCGAGCTCTGCTACGACACGGTCGCCCGCCGCTTCGAACGCGGCAGCACCGCCCTGCTGGCCGCGATCCGCCGCACCCGGCCGCGGTACGCCCTCTTCGGACACGTGCACCAGCCGCTGGCACGGCGGATGCGGATCGGGGCCACGGAGTGCGTGAACGTGGGCCACTTCGCGGCGACGGGCCGCCCGTGGGCCCTGGAGTGGTGACCGTGCGCCCGTCGGCCAGGGTGCCGCAGTGGCGGGGCATGCGCGCGCGGTAGCCTTCGTGCGGCGGCCGGAGGCCCCCGCACCCTTGCCGAACACTCTCCCCCAGCCACCGCTGGGCGGTACCCCCGGAGGAGCGACCGCGATGGCGGAACACACCAGCTCGAGCATCACGATCGAGGCCGCGCCGGCCGAGGTCATGGCCGTCATCGCCGACTTCGCCCGCTACCCCGAGTGGACCGGCGAGGTGAAGGAGGCCGAGGTGCTCTCCACCGACGCCGAGGGCCGCGCCGAGAAGGTGCGGCTGCTGCTGGACGCCGGCGCGATCAAGGACGACCACACCCTGTCCTACAGCTGGAAGGGCGAGGACGAGGTCAGCTGGACCCTCCACAAGTCCCAGATGCTGCGCCAGCTGGACGGCTCCTACCGGCTCGCCCCGCTGGACGGCGGCCGGCGCACGGAGGTCACCTACCAGCTGACGGTCGACGTCAAGATCCCCATGCTCGGCATGATCAAGCGCAAGGCGGAGAAGGTCATCATCGACCGCGCCCTGGCCGGCCTGAAGAAGCGCGTCGAATCCGGCGCCTGACCTGCTTCGCGCCCCGGACCCCGTTCCGGGTGCCGCGCGCCCGCCGCGCCCGGACACCGCGCGGGCCGGATGTCGCGCAGCGGCATTCCAGCCCCGCCGGGGCCGAACCAGCCCCGGCGGCGTGTGAGGCGCGGGCGCGGAGCGCGCGCCGTGTCCGCAGCCGCACCGGCGACTGAGGTGGGAACGGCGGAAGGGCGGGTGGGCGAGTCCGGCCCCGCGCAGCGGCACGGCGCCCGCCGGCCCGGCCGGGACCGGCCCGCGCGGCGGGGCCGCACGCCCCCCGGTCCGGACCCGCCGCCGGGCGGCGTAGCGTGCACGAGAGGATGATCTACGACCCGGAGCACCGCATGCCGTACACCCTCCTCGTCACCGGCCCCGGCGGCGCCGGCCGGACCGCCGTCGCCGCCGCCACCGCGCTCGCCGCGGCCCGCGCCGGGCAGCGCGTGCTCCTGCTGTGCGGCGAGGACCCCTGGGACGGGGCCCCGGCTCCCGACCGGCTCCGCCTCGCCCGCATCGACTCCGGCCAGGAGTTCCGCACCGAGCTCGCCGCCCTCCAGGAGCGTGGTGCCACCCTCCTCGGGATGCTCGGGGGCAGCCCCCTCGGTGCCGACGAACTCACCGAACTCCCCGGCGCCGAGCAGTTCGCCCTGCTCCGCGGCCTGCGCCGGGCCGCCGCCGCGCCAGGCACCGACCTCGTCGTCGTCGACATGCCCCCGCTGCACCAGGCCCTCACCACCCTCGCCCTCCCCGCCCAGCTGCGCCGCTACCTGGCCCGGCTGCTGCCCGCGGAGCGCCAGGCGGCCCGCGCCCTGCGCCCCGTACTGGCCCAGCTCGCCGGGGTCCCCATGCCCGCCCAGTGGCTCTACGAGACCGCCGCCCGCTGGGACGAGGAGCTCGCCGCCGTCCAGGCCGTCGTCGAGGCCCCCACCACCGGGGTCCGCCTGGTCGCCGAACCCGGACCGGCCGCCGACGCCGCCCTGCGCACCGGCCTGCTCGGCCTCGCCCTGTACGAGCTGCCCGTCCGCGACCTGGTGGCCAACCGGCTCGTCCCGGCGGACTCCGCCGACCCGTGGGTGGCCGGGCTGGCCGCCCAGCAGGGGCGGTGCCTGGAGGAGTGGCGCCGGGACCTGCCGGTCGTCCCCCTGAGGCACCTCGGCCGGGAGCCCCGGGACCCCGGGGAGCTCGCCGCCGCCCACGGCATCGCCCCGGCCCCCGCCCCCGCGGCCCGCCCCCGCTGGGCCGTCGAGAACCGGCTCGCCGAGGACGGGGTACTCGTCTGGTCGGTCCCGCTGCCCCGCGCCCGCAAGGACGAGCTCGACCTGATCCGGCGCGGCGACGAACTGCTCCTCGCGGTCGGCCCCCACCGCAGGACCGTTTCCCTCCCCTCGGCCCTGCGCCGCTGCACCGTCTCCGGCGCCGCCCTCGTCGACGGCGTGCTCCGCATCCGCTTCACCCCCGACCCGCAGCTGTGGCCACGGGCGCGCTGACCTGCGTACCCTCCGTTCGGGTACCGTCGGAAGTAGTCCCTACCGCAGCCGCCGCAGGAGAGTCCGCCATGAGCGAGGCCACCGACCGCCCCACCGACGACGACGCCTGGGCGAAGGCCTGCGCCGAGGACCTCGCCGCCGAACGGGAGCGCCGCCGGGCGGAGCGCGAGCAGGCCGGGGGAGCGGGCGCCGCCACCGGCACCGCCGCCGAGGAGCTGTTCAAGCTCTTCGGTGCCGTCGCCGACAAGGTGTCCACCCTCAACAACCCGGAGCTCGCCGCAGCCGCCCAGGGCGCCGTACGCCAGTTCGTCAGCCAGGCCAGGACCGCCGCCAAGCCCGTGATCGAGCGCAATCCGGAGGTCTTCGGCCACCTCGCGGCGGCCGGATCGGAGTTGCTCGCCGCCTACCGCTCGGCCGTCGAGGGCCACGAGCGCCGCTGGACCCGGGACGAGCCCCCCGCCCCCCGCAATCACCCCGACGGCGACGACGGGGGACCCGACGAGGGCCCGGCGCAGCGGATCGATCTCGACTGATCCTCCGCCCGCCTCGGGTACGGTTGGCCGTGGCGGGGCTTGACCGGAAAACCGAGGGACTAATGGGACTCACCATCGGCGTCGACATCGGCGGCACGAAGATCGCGGCCGGCGTGGTCGACGAAGAGGGCACCATCCTTGAGACGTACAAGGTGCCCACCCCGCCGACCGCGGACGGCGTGACGGAGGCGATCTGCGCCGCCGTGTCCGCGGTCAGCAGCAACCACACCATCGACGCCGTCGGCATCGGCGCCGCCGGATACGTGGACGACAAGCGCGCGACGGTGCTCTTCGCGCCGAACATCAACTGGCGGCACGAGCCGCTCAAGGACAAGGTCGAGCAGCGCATCGGCCTGCCCGTCGTCGTCGAGAACGACGCGAACTGCGCGGCCTGGGGCGAGTACCGCTTCGGCGCCGGCCAGGGCCACGAGGACGTCATCTGCATCACGCTCGGCACCGGCCTGGGCGGCGGCATCATCATCGGCAACAAGCTGCGCCGCGGGCGCTTCGGCGTCGCCGCCGAGTTCGGCCACATCCGGGTCGTCCCCGACGGCCTGCTGTGCGGCTGCGGCAGCCAGGGCTGCTGGGAGCAGTACGCCTCCGGCCGCGCGCTCGTCCGCTACGCGAAGCAGCGCGCCAACGCCACCCCCGAGAACGCGTCGGTCCTGCTCGGACTCGGCGACGGCACCCCCGAGGGCATCGAGGGCAAGCACATCAGCGAGGCCGCCCGGGCCGGCGACCCGGTGGCCGTCGACTCCTTCCGCGAACTGGCCCGCTGGGCCGGCGCGGGCCTGGCCGACCTCGCCTCCCTCTTCGACCCGTCGGCGTTCATCGTCGGCGGCGGCGTCTCCGACGAGGGCGACCTCGTCCTCGACCCGATCCGCAAGTCCTTCAAGCGCTGGCTGATCGGCGGCGCCTGGCGTCCGCACGCCCAGGTGCTGGCCGCGCAGCTCGGCGGCAAGGCCGGCCTGGTCGGCGCGGCCGACCTGGCCCGCCAGGGCTGAGACGCACTCGGGAAGGTCTGGAGCCGCCCGCCGCGCCCCCTGTGGGAGCGGCGGGCGGCTGCGTATCTTGCGGGCATGGTGCCTGACACGCTGCCCCTGCCACAGCCGCTGCCCGACGCCGGCGCGGTGCCCGGCGCACTGCCCGGATCCGTGACGGAGCCGGACGGTTCCGCGGTGATCCGCGTCCTCGGTTACAACGTCCGGTCGCTGCGCGACGACGAGGAGGCCCTGGCCCGGGTGATCCGGGCCTGTGCCCCGGACCTGGTCTTCGTCCAGGAGGCCCCCAGGTTCTTCCGCTGGCGCAAGCACGCGGCACGGCTGGCCGCGAAGACCGACCTGGTGGTCCTGGGCGGCGGAGCGACCGCGGCCGGCCCGCTGCTGCTGTGCTCGCTACGGGCCTTCGTGGAGCGGACCGAGGACGTCCTGCTCCCCCTCACCCCCGGCCTCCACCGGCGCGGCTTCGCGACGGCGGTGGTCCGCTTCGGCGCGGCACGGGTGGGGGTCGTCAGCGCTCACCTGTCGCTGGACGCGACGGAGCGCGCCGCCCAGGCCGACCTCCTCCTCGAACGGGTCCAGGCCCTGGGCACCCCGCACGCGATCGCCGCCGCCGACGTCAACGAGACTCCGGGCGGCCCCGCCTTCGGCCGCCTGTCGGACACCCTCCAGGACTGCTGGACGGCCGCCCCCTGGGGCGGCGGGAACACCTTCCCCTCCGCCGCGCCCTCCCGCCGCATCGACGCGGTGTTCGCCTCCCGCAGCGTGGAGGTCCTCGCCTGCGGAGTCCCGACGGGCCTCCCGCCCGCCGACCTCCGCGCGGCGACGGACCACCTCCCGGTCCTGGCGGCCCTGCGGCTGGGGGCGGGGGCGTAGCCGCCGCCGGCGCGAGTCCCGCGGCCGCCGCCTCGCGGGCGGGAGCCCGCCCGACCCCTCGAGGCACCCCGAGCCGCCGACCCCGCCCGCCCTGGGAGGCGGGTGGGCGGTGCCGGCCCGCCCCGGCGCCTCGCGGGGGAGAGGGCGGGCCCGAGGCGTGAGGGTCGTCGCCGCCGGCCCCGGGTTACACCACCGCGCCCCGTCCCGGGTCGTCGTCATCGTCGTCCGTGTCGCCCGACATGCGGGCCACCAGGGTGGCGAAGCCGCCCAGGAAGCCGCCGATGCCCAGGGTGGTCAGCCACCACGTCATGTCCCACTGGAGCAGCACCGCCAGCAGGAGCAGGACCGGGCCGCCGACCACGGCCAGCCAGGCGAACTTCGCCGTGGTGTCCGCCGGCGGGAGCTCCGGCGGTTCCGGGGGGACGAAGTGGCCCTCGTCGGAGGCGTCCCCCGCCGTGTCCTCGTCCTTCGGTTCGGCCGGCGTGTGGTCGCGCGGGCCGAGGCCGATGCCCGGGGCGAAGACCACCGAGCTGCCCAGTGCCGTCGGGGCGGCGGCCGGCGGTTCCGGCTGGACGTCCTCCTCCGGCAGCATCAGGTTCTCGATCGGCCGGAACGGGCGCGCCCCCGGCGGGTCCGGCGGCTCCTGCCCGTACCCGGCGACGATCGCGGCCCAGGCCGCCTCCTCGTCCAGCGGGGGCACACCCCCGGCGGACTCCTCGTGCTCAGCCACCGCTGGCCGCCCCCTCCCTGCCGACGCTCTCCGCGAGCCGCCCGACGAACGCATAGCTGTCCGCGAAGATCCGCTCCGCGTCATGGTCCAACGTCGCCACGTGGTAACTCTGTTCCAGCAGGGTCTCGGTGACGTCCGTCGACGACACCCGTGCCAGGATCCGCTCCGAGTCCACCGGCGGGACCACGTGGTCCTGGGGGCTGTGGAGCAGCAGAACCGGCTGCGTGACCTGCGGCAGCTCGGTGTCCACCAGCCGGAAGAACTTCCGCAGCGAGTGCGCGGCCTTCGTCGGGACCCGGTCGTAGCCGACCTCCGCCGTGCCCGGCTTCGCGATGTCGCTGGAGATCCCCGGCGTGGAGCGGATGAAGTGCTTGGCCACGGGGAGGGCGACGGCCAGCGGGTCGTGCACCTTGTTGGCCGGGTTGACGAGCACGATGCCGCTGATCGCGTCCCCGTGCTTGGCGGCCAGCCGCAGGGTCAGCGCGCCGCCCATCGACAGCCCGAACACGAACACCTGAGCGCACTGCTCCAGCAGCTCCCGCAGCGCCCGGTCCACCTCGGCGTACCAGTCCTGCCAGCCGGTGAGCTGCATGTCCTGCCAGCGGGTGCCGTGCCCCGGCAGCAGCGGAAGCGAGACCGTCAGCCCGCGTTCGGCCAGGTATTGGGCCCAGGGGCGCAGCGACTGCGGGGAACCGGTGAAGCCGTGGCAGAGGAGCACGCCCACCTCCCCGCCCTCGTGGCGGAACGGCTCTGCTCCAGGGAGGACGGGCACCACAGTCTCCTTGTTGGTGAGGACTTCGACTCGACGATGACCATGACGCGTGCGGGGTACGGGTACGTACGGGTGCGTCGCGCTGTGTGACTTCACGGTACGCGACCGGGATGACACCGACCAGGGTCGTCGGGCGCTCTCCCCGGAGCCAGGAGATAAGGTCTGTTCGACAGACACAGGAAGGCTTTCGAGTTGATCTACGGCGCAATGAAGTTCTCCATCGGCGGGTCCCTGAAGCTCGCCTTCAGGCCGTGGGTGGAGGGCCTCGAGAACATTCCCGCGGAGGGGCCGGCGATCCTCGCGAGCAACCACCTGTCCTTCTCCGACTCCTTCTTCCTGCCGGCCGTGCTGGACCGGAAGGTGACCTTCATCGCGAAGGCGGAGTACTTCACCTCCCCCGGGGTCAAGGGCAAGCTGACCGCGGCCTTCTTCAAGGGCGTCGGCCAGCTCCCCGTGGACCGCTCCGGTGCGCGCGGTGCCGGTGAGGCCGCCATCAAGAGCGGCATCGAGGTCATCGAGCGCGGGGAGCTGTTCGGTATCTACCCCGAGGGGACCCGTTCACCCGACGGCCGCCTCTACCGGGGCAAGCCCGGCGGTCTGGCCCGGGTGGCGCTGGCCACCGGCGCGCCCGTGATCCCGGTGGCGATGATCGACACCGAGAAGATCCAGCCGCCCGGCAAGGTGGTCCCGAAGCTGATGCGCCCGGGCATCCGGATCGGCAAGCCGCTGGACTTCAGCCGCTACCAGGGCATGGACGGGGACCGCTTCATCCTCCGCTCGGTGACCGACGAGGTCATGTACGAGATCATGAAGCTCTCCGGCCAGGAGTACGTCGACATCTACGCGACGGCCGCCAAGCGGCAGATCGCGGACGCGGAGAAGGCCGCCAAGGACGCGGCCAAGGGCGACAAGGGCGCGGAGTAGTCCCCGCGGGCGGCCGGTGCCGTCCGCGCGGCGGGGGTGGGGGAGATGGCGACGAAGCGCGAGCGCGTCGTGCGCATGTCGGTGGAGCAGCCGCTGTGGCGGGCCCTGACCGCGTACCGGCTGCTCACCATGGTCTACGCGGTCCTGCTGTTCGCCTCCGCCTACAAGGTCTTCGTCCGCCCCGGCGTCGCAACCGGCTACCTCGCCGTGCTCGTCGTCTGGACGCTGGCCACCCACCGCCGGGTGGGCAGTGCGGCGCGCTGCACCCGGGGCTTCCTCGCGGCCGACCTCACCGTCGCGCTCGCCGGCATAGCCCTCACCCCGCTCGCCGACACCCACGCCCGCATCCAGGCGGGCGGCCCCACCCTCCCCAGCATCTGGACGGCGGGCTCGGTGCTCGCCTTCGCCCTCAAGGGCGGCTGGCGCTGGGCCGGGATCGCCTCGACCTTCGTGGCCGTCGCCAACATCGCCATCCACGGCGGCGACCCCACCCGGGACACCCTGCACAACGTGCTGCTGGTCTGGGTCGCCTCCATCGCCCTCGGCTACGTCGTCGAGGTCGCCCGGGCCAGCGAGGCGACGCTCGCCCGCGCCCTGGAGATCGAGGCCGCGACCCGCGAGCGCGAGCGCCTGGCCCGGGACATCCACGACGGGGTCCTCCAGGTCCTCGCCATGGTCCAGCGGCGCGGCACCGAGCTGGGCGGGGAGGCCGCCGAGCTGGGACGGATGGCCGGGGAGCAGGAGGTGGCGCTGCGCACGCTGGTCTCCAGCGGGCTGGTCCGCCCCTCCCGGGTCTCGCGCGACGAGTCGCTCGGCGCGCGGGTGGACGCGTACGAGGTGGAGGAGCCGGGCGCCGACGAGGGCGAGCTGGACCTGCGCTCCCTGCTGGCCCCGCACGCCGGTTCCCGGGTGAGCTTCGCCGAGCCGGGCACTCCGGTACCGCTGCCCGCGCCCGCCGCGCGGGAGCTGGCCGCGGCCGTCGGCGCCGCCCTCGACAACGTGCGCAAGCACGCGGGGGAGGGGGCCAGCGCCTGGATCCTGGTCGAGGACTGGGGCGACGAGGTGATCGTGACGGTACGGGACGACGGCCCGGGCATCCCGGCCGGCCGCCTCGACCAGGCGGAGGGCGAGGGGCGGATGGGCGTTGCCCTGTCCATCCGGGGCCGGCTGCGCGACCTCGGCGGCAGCGCCGAGCTGGTGTCCGTCCCCGGACAGGGCACCGAAGTGGAACTGAAAGTACCGAGGGGGAGGACCCAGTGAACGACAGCGTCAGCGGCGGCGGCGAGCTCCACGACATCAAGGTGATGGTCGTCGACGACCATCCGATGTGGCGGGACGCGGTGGCCCGCGACCTGGCCGCCGCGGGGTTCGACGTCGTCGCCACGGCCGGGGACGGGGCGGAGGCGGTGCGCCGGGCCCGCGCCGTGGCCCCGCGGGTGCTGGTCCTCGACCTCAACCTGCCGGGGATGCCCGGGGTGCAGGTGTGCAAGGAGCTGGTCGGCGCCGATCCCGCGCTGCGCGTGCTGGTGCTGTCGGCGAGCGGGGAGCACGCGGACGTGCTGGAGGCGGTGAAGTCCGGGGCGACCGGCTACCTGATGAAGTCCGCCGGGGCCCAGGAGCTGATCGACGCGGTCCGCCGCACCGCGGCCGGCGACCCGGTGTTCACCCCGGGTCTGGCCGGGCTGGTCCTCGGCGAGTACCGGCGGCTGGCCGCCGACCCGGTGCCGGCCACGGCCGACGAGCCGAAGGCCCCGCAGCTGACCGACCGGGAGACCGAGGTGCTGCGGCTGGTGGCCAAGGGGCTGTCGTACAAGCAGATCGCGGAGCGGCTGGTCATCTCCCACCGCACGGTGCAGAACCACGTGCAGAACACCCTGGGCAAGCTCCAGCTGCACAACCGGGTGGAGCTCGTCCGGTATGCGATCGAGCGCGGGCTCGACGACGCGTAAGGGGGACACACAAGGCCGCATCGGTCGTACTTACTTCCCCTTACGAGTGAACACGCGTACGCAACGCCTCGTAATTCCACCGGAATTGCCCTTTCCGGACCCGTCGGTGTGACCTGTGTCACCACTAGCGTGGCCGTCATGGCGAAGGGAGATTCCATGAAGGTCGGAGTGCTCACGGGCGGCGGCGACTGCCCCGGGCTCAACGCGGTGATCAGGGGCGTCGTCCGCAAGGGCGTCCAGGAGTACGGATACGGGTTCGTCGGGTTCAAGGACGGCTGGCGGGGGCCCGTCGAGGGGGACACCGTCCCGCTCGACATCCCCGCCGTCCGCGGGATCCTGCCCCGCGGCGGCACCATCCTCGGCTCCTCGCGCACCAACCCGTTCAAGACGGAGAACGGGGTCCGCGCGATCAAGGAGAACCTCGCCAAGGCCGAGGTCGACGCGCTCATCGCGATCGGCGGCGAGGACACGCTGGGCGTGGCCGCCCGGCTGTACGAGGAGTACGGCATCCCCTGCGTCGGCGTCCCCAAGACCATCGACAACGACCTGTCGGCCACCGACTACACCTTCGGCTTCGACACGGCCGTCGGCATCGCGACCGAGGCCATCGACCGGCTGCACACGACGGCCGAGTCCCACATGCGGGTGCTGGTCGTCGAGGTGATGGGCCGGCACGCCGGCTGGATCGCCCTGCACTCGGGGCTCGCGGGCGGCGCGAACGTCATCCTCGTTCCCGAGCAGCGCTTCGACGTGGACCAGGTCTGCGCCTGGGTGACCTCCAGGTTCAAGGCCAGCTACGCGCCGATCGTGGTGGTGGCGGAGGGAGCCATGCCCAAGGACGGCGACCTGGTGCTGAAGGACGCCGTCTCCCGGGACTCCTTCGGGCACGTCCGGCTGTCGGGCGTGGGGGAGTGGCTGGCCAAGGAGATCGAGGCGCGGACCGGCAAGGAGGCCCGGACGACGGTCCTCGGGCACATCCAGCGCGGCGGCACCCCGAGCGCCTTCGACCGCTGGCTGGCCACCCGTTTCGGGCTGCACGCGATCGACGCGGTGCGCGACGGGGACTTCGGGAAGATGGTCGCGCTGAAGGGGACGGACATCGTCCGCGTGCCGATCGCCGAGGCGACGGCGAAGCTGAAGACGGTGGACCCGAAGCTGTACGAGGAGGCCGGAGTCTTCTTCGGCTGAGCCGCCGCCCCGCCTCTGCGGGGGACCGGACCGCGGGTCGTATCGTGACGCATGCGGTGGAACGACCCGTGGTCCGACCTGTGGGAGCGAGCGTGGAGATCCTGGCCTTCGGAGTGACCGCCGACGAGGGACCGCTCCTGGAGCGGGCCTTCGCGGCGGCGGGGCGGCACGAGGCCCGCTGCCTCGACGTCCGCCTCGGCGAGGACACGGCGCCGATCGCCGCCGGGTACGAGATCGTCTCCTCCAGCGTCAACGCCGACCTGGGCGTCCGGGTCCTGAACATCCTGGCGTCGGGCGGGACGAGGCTGATCGCCCAGCGCTCCACCGGCTTCAACAACATCGACCTCGACGCGGCACGGCGGCTGGGCCTGACCGTCAGCCGGGTCTCGTACTACTCGCCGTACTCGGTCGCCGAGTTCGCCTGGACCCTGGCGATGGCCGTGAACCGGCGCATCGTGCGCGCCTCGAACCGCACCCGGGACTTCGACTTCCGGCTGAACGGGCTGATGGGCCGCGACATGCGCGGGCGGACGGCGGGGGTGCTGGGCACGGGCCGGATCGGCGAGGCCTTCACCCGGATCGCGCACGGCTTCGGGATGCGGCTGCTGGGCTGGGACCTCGCGCCGAACCCGGCGTGCGTGGAACTGGGCATGGAGTACGTGGCGAAGGAGGAGCTGTTCGCCTCCGCGGACCTGGTCAGCCTGCACGTGCCCCTGCTGGAGGCGACCCGTCACCTCGTCGACGCCGCCGCGCTGGCGGCGATGAAGGACGACGCGATCCTGGTGAACTCCAGCCGGGGCGGGCTCGTCGACACGGAGGCCCTGGTCGGAGAGCTGCGCGCGGGCCGCTTCGCGGGGGTGGGGCTGGACGTGTACGAGGCGGAGGCGGGGATCTTCTCCCAGGACAAGTCCCTGGAGGCGGTGCCCGACGACACCCTCGCGCGGCTGGTGACCTTCCCGAACGTCCTGGTCACCTCGCACCAGGCCTACTACACGCGCGAGGCGGTGGGGCAGATCATCGACGCGACGGTCCGCAACGTGGCGGACTACCTGGCGGGACGCCGCTCGGACAACACCCTGGTCCCGGGTCTGGCCTGACCGCCGGCCGGACCCGGGGGCCGTCACACCCGCCGCCCCACCGGGGTCAGGGAGCGGACCAGGTCGCGGACGAGCGGCGCGCCCCGCAGGGTGAGGACCGACTCCGGGTGGAACTGGACGCCCGCGAAGCCGCGCTCCGCGCAGCGCAGGGCGTGGATTTCCTCCGTGGCCGGGTCGCGGGAGACCTCGACCCCGTGCGCGGCGAGCTCCGCCGCCGTCTCCGCGTCACAGGCGGCGGTGTACGTGTTGTAGAAGCCGACGACCTCCGGCGTGCCGAAGACGTCGATCCGCACCTGCGCCCCCTGCGCCGGCTCCGCCTTGCGGACGAGGGGCAGCCCGATCTCCGCCGCCAGCAGTTCGTGCCCCAGGCAGACCCCGAGCAGACCGCCCCGGTGCGAGGCGAGCAGCTCGCCCGCCAGCGCGCGCAGCATCCGCATCTTCGGGTCCGCCCCGTCGCCCGGGTTCCCCGGGCCCGGGCCCAGTACGATCGGGCCCTCCCAGGCCAGCGCCGCCTCCCGCAGCCCCGGCGCGTCGTAGTGGCGCACCGTCACCTCCAGGCCCGCCGCCCGCAGCACGTGCGCCAGCATCGCCGTGAACGTGTCCTCGCCGTCCACCACCAGCGCGTGCCCGTTTGTCGCGGGCAGCCGCTCCTGCATCCGGAGCCAGAACGGCGCCAGGTCCGCCCGCCGCGAGGCCAGCGCCGCCCGCACCCGGGGGTCGTCCGCCAGCCGGCCGCCCGTGCCGGGGGCGGGCCGGGGCGGGGCCTCCCGCACGCCCAGGGCGGCCAGCACCCCGGCGGCCTTGGCGTGCGTCTCGGCCACCTCGCCGAGCGGGTCGGAGTGGCGGACCAGGGTGGCCCCGACCGGCACCCGCAGCGCCCCGTCCGGGGCGATGTCGGCGGTGCGGATCAGGATCGGGGAGTCCAGGGTCTGGGCGCCGGACGGGTCCAGCCCCAGCAGTGCCAGCGCGCCCGCGTAGTAGCCGCGGCCCCCGTCCTCGTACCGTTCGATCACGCGGCAGGCGTTCTGCACGGGCGAGCCCGTCACCGTCGCCGCGAACATGGTCTCCCGCAGCACCTCCCGGACGTCCAGGGAGGAGCGTCCGCGCAGCTCGTACTCGGTGTGCGCGAGGTGGGCCATCT
Source organism: Streptomyces sp. NPDC001373 (assembly GCF_042895815.1). Taxonomy (NCBI): domain Bacteria; kingdom Bacillati; phylum Actinomycetota; class Actinomycetes; order Kitasatosporales; family Streptomycetaceae; genus Streptomyces; species Streptomyces sp. NPDC001373. The sequence continues at coordinate 334,344 of NZ_JBIAWQ010000004.1, read as the reverse complement.
CCCGCAGCCGGGGGCCGACGACGGTCCCGCCCATGTCGCCGACCGTGCACATCATCTTCAGCTCCTCGTCGACCACCATCGACAGCTCCTCGGTCTCCTTGCGGTCGCCGAGGAAGGCGAGGAGCGACTCGGCGGTCGGGCCGCCCGCGGGGTGGCGGTAGGTGCCGCTGATGGGGTTCATGACCACCGTGCCGCCCGCCATACGGACGTGGGCCTCGGGGCTGGCGCCGACGAGGGTGCGGTCCGGGGTGTGGACCACGTACGTCCAGTACGCTCCCCGCTCGCCCTCCAGCAGCCGCCGGAACAGGGCCAGGGCGTCGGCCCGGCCGAAGCCGTCGATCCGGCCCCGGTAGGTCCGCCGGATCACGAAGTTCGCGCCCTCGCCCCGGCCGATCTCGTCGCGGAGCACGCGCTCGACGGTGGCCGCGTACTCCTCGTCGCCGACGTCGAAGCCGCCGCCCTCGACCCGTACGCCGTGGGCCGGGAGCGCGGCCAGCGCCTCGGCGAGCGGGACCTCGTACGCCTCCTCGGCGGCCAGTACCGCCAGCGGGGTGCTGTCGTCGCGGACGTCGAACCCGCGCTCGCGGATCTGGCGGAAGGGGACCAGGGCCAGGGTGGGCAGCGCGCGGACGGGCAGGTCGGCGAGGCGGTCGGCCTCGTGGACCGGGCCCAGCAGCACCTCGACGGTGTCGTGGTCGCGGCCGGGGGTGCGCCGGCGCAGCAGCGCGAAGGGCGGGGCGTCGGCGTCGAGGAGCCGGGCGAGGGAGAACTCGGACTGGGGCATGGGGCGGGCGTCCTTCCGGTGGGGTGTCGGGAGGAGGGGCGGCCCGCGCCGGTCGGTGCACGCAGAAGGCCGCCCCTCGGGGCGGCCTTCGCTTCGCTCGTGTCAGTGGGTACGCACGAGGGGTGGGCCGCCGGGAGCGGACCACCACCAGTTCTGGACGGAGAGCGCGTACATGGGAGGCACCCTAGCCCACGCGCCCGTCCTCCTGTCGCATCCCGCCCCTTCCGCCATATGAACCTTGAATTCCGTTCATCCGGGCTCCCGTGGACCTTCGAACGACACCGTCTCACCAGGTGGGCGTCCGGCCGGACACGGCGAATGACGCCGTAATGTGTACGAGGTGACCGTGAACGCTGAAAACCACGCCCTCGCCGCCAAGGCGACCTGGCGAGACCTTCCCGCGGCGCAGCAGCCTTCGTACCCCGATGCCGAGGCCCTGCGCGCTGTCGTCGCGGACCTCGAGTCGTATCCTCCGCTCGTCTTCGCGGGCGAGTGCGACCAGCTGCGCGCCCGCCTGGGAGCCGTCGCCAAGGGCGAGGCGTTCCTGCTGCAGGGCGGCGACTGCGCCGAGGCCTTCGACGCCGTCTCCGCCGACCACATCCGCGCCAAGCTGAAGACCCTGCTCCAGATGAGCGCTGTCCTGACGTATGCGGCCTCCGTGCCCGTCGTCAAGGTCGGCCGCATCGCGGGCCAGTACTCCAAGCCGCGCTCCAAGGACACCGAGACCCGCGACGGCGTGACCCTGCCGACCTACCGCGGCGACTCCGTCAACGGCTTCGCCTTCACCGAAGAGGCCCGCGTCCCGGACCCCGAGCGCCTCAAGCGCATGTACCACGCGTCGGCCTCCACGCTGAACCTGGTGCGCGCCTTCACCACCGGCGGTTACGCCGACCTGCGCCAGGTGCACGCCTGGAACCAGGACTTCGTGAAGTCCTCCCCGTCCGGTCAGCGCTACGAGCAGCTCGCGCGGGAGATCGACAACGCGCTGAACTTCATGAAGGCCTGTGGCACCGACCCGGCCGAGTTCAAGGCGGTGGAGTTCTACTCCTCGCACGAGGCCCTGCTGCTCGACTACGAGGGCGCCCTCACCCGTACGGACTCCCGCACCGGCAAGCTGTACGACACCTCCGGCCACATGGTCTGGGTCGGTGAGCGCACCCGCCAGCTGGACCACGCGCACATCGAGTTCTGCTCGCAGATCGCCAACCCGATCGGCATCAAGCTCGGCCCGACCACCACGGTGGACGAGGCGCTGACGTACATCGACCGCCTGGACCCCGAGCGCGAGCCGGGCCGGCTGACCTTCGTCGTGCGCATGGGTGCCGACAAGGTCCGCGACAAGCTCCCCGAGCTGGTCGAGAAGGTCACCGCGTCCGGTGCGACCGTCGCCTGGGTCACCGACCCGATGCACGGCAACACCTTCGAGGCGGCCTCCGGCCACAAGACGCGCCGTTTCGACGACGTGCTCGACGAGGTCAAGGGCTTCTTCGAGGTCCACAAGGCGCTGGGTACCCACCCGGGCGGCATCCACGTCGAGCTCACCGGCGACGATGTCACCGAGTGCGTGGGCGGCGGCGACGAGATCTTCGTCGACGACCTGCACCAGCGCTACGAGACGGCCTGCGACCCGCGTCTCAACCGCAGCCAGTCCCTGGACCTGGCGTTCCTGGTGGCGGAGATGTACCGCGACCAGTAGGCGGCAGCTCCCCCGGCCACCCGCTGGGAGGGGCCCGGTGAGGATGGGGCGCGGATCGATGTGATCCGCGCCCCATCCGCGTTCCCAGGTCTTTTAGGCAACCCTAACTTCAGGTACGGTTAGGTAAGCCTCACCGCACCGGGGATGGCTGCAAGAACCATTCCGCTCAGGGAGGTGAACCGCGTGTACGTCTGCTCTTGCTTCGGGGTCACCGACAGGCAGGTCAAGGAACACGCGGCCGCCGGGGCCTGCACCCCCCGCCAGATCGCCTCGGTCACCAAGGCGGGCACCGACTGCGGCGCCTGCGTGCGGACCATCCAGGGCCTCCTGGGCCGTGGCGCGTGCCCGCGCCGGCAGCTGCTGGAGAAGGGCGACACGGCGGCCGTCCTCGCCTCCGCCCCCCGCCCGGCCCCCGAGGCCGCGCAGCCCGTCCTGGCCGACGCGGCCTAGCCTCCGGGCGTCCGCCGGGCCCGGCTCCGTCCGTCCTCAGCTCTCCGGCTGCTCGATCTGCTGGGCGATGTAGAGCGGCTCGCCGATGCTCTCGATCAGTTCCAGCTGGGTGTCGAGGTAGTCGATGTGGTGCTCCTCGTCCTCCAGGATCTCCTCGAAGAGCCGCGCCGAGGTGACGTCCCCCTTGCCGCGCATGACCTCGATGCCCCGCCTGAGGCGGTCGATCGCCTCCACCTCGACCTGCCGGTCCGCCTGGAACATCTCCGTCAGGGTCTGGCCGACCCGCACGTGGAAGAGCCGCTGGTAGTTCGGGAGCCCGTCGAGCATCAGGATGCGCTCGGTGAGCTTGTCCGCGTGCTTCATCTCGTCCATGGACTCGGCACGGGTGTAGTCGGCGAGCTTCGTCCACCCCTTGTTGTCCTGGATGCGGTAGTGCAGCCAGTACTGGTTGATGGCCGTGAGCTCGCCGGTCAGCTGCTCGTTCAGAAACTCGAGGACCTCGGGGTCGCCCTGCATCGCAGAGGCTCCTTCCAGGCAGTGTCAGCTAGGTGACGGGGCAGTGCGCGCATCTTTGCACCGCCGTAGGGGGGCGTCCAGTAAGTGCCTCCTTAGTGGGAGTTACCGCGACTTGCCCGTTTCGGCTCGTACCTGGTCGTGACCACCCCGCCACGTCTGTCACCATGGAGACATGGGTCAGCCGGAAAGCCGGGAATCTCCGGGAGCAGAGCAACTGGAGCTTCCTCCGGGGCAGAGGCTGCAGAGGGGCTGGCCCGTCACCCACTACGGTCCCGTGCCCAGGTTCAAGCCGGACCGCTGGGAGTTCCGCGTCTTCGGGGCGACGGCCGACGGCGAGAAGCACTGCTGGAACCACGAGGAGTTCGCGGCGCTGCCGTTCGACTCGGTGGTGGCCGACCTGCACTGCGTCACCAAGTTCAGCATGCTGGGCGCCGAGTGGGGCGGGGTGATGGCCCGCGACATCCTCGCCCTGGCCCCTCCGGCCCCGCAGGCCACGCATGTGATGGTCTGGGCCGAGTACGGCTTCAGCTCCAACATGCGGCTGGCCGACTTCGCCTCCGACCGGACCGTGTTCGCCACCCACATGGGCGGCGAACCCCTCACGGCCGAACACGGCTTCCCGCTGCGCCTGGTGGTCCCGCACCTGTACGCCTGGAAGGGGCCCAAGTGGGTGCGGGGCATCGAGTACATGACCGCCGACCGCCGGGGCTTCTGGGAGGAGCGCGGCTACCACAACATCGGCGACCCCTGGCGCGAGCAGCGCTACTCGTACCAGGAGGGGCCCGGCGACGGTCCGGAGCTGTGACCGCCCTCAGTGGTGGTACTGGTGGACGACGGCGTGGCCCTTGCCGCGGCCGATCATCCACTTGTTGACCGGTGTGGTCACGACGAAGGCGAGAGCCAGCGAGATCGCCAGGGCGATCCAGAACAGCGCCTCCGAGAGGTGGGCGTCCATGGCTCCGGGCCAGACGGCGATGACGCCGTTGTCGATCAGCTCCATGACGGCGATCGAGAGGGTGTCCGCGGCCAGCGCCACCCGGACGGCCGAGCGGAAGTCCACGCCGACGGCCAGGATCCCGCGCAGGGTGAGGGCGTAGCCGAAGAAGAACGCCAGGACGATCGCCAGCACCATCGTCGGGAGGTTCCCCCAGCCCAGGGCGGTGCCGACGATCATGCCGAGGACCTCGCCGATGGCGCATCCGGTCAGGCAGTGCAGCGTGGCCCTGGCCGCCATCCCCCAGCCGACGGGGCCGCCGCCGTGGGTGTGCGCGTGGCCGTGGTGCGCGTGATCGGTGTGATCGGCGTGCTGCTGGTGCTGGGCGTGCTGCGCGTGGTCCTGGTACTGGGCGTGTGCGTGGTGCTCGTGGTTCTCGTGCTGCGTCTGGTGCTCGTGAGGTTCGTGCGCCTGCGTCATGACAACCCCCTGGAGGTCTGGCGGAACGCCGGGTGGCGGTCCCGCCGACTGGTGGAACCGTATACCCCCCAGGGGTATTCCCCAAGGAGGGGGCAAGCGGTCAGTGCAGCTCGCGGAGCTCCTTCAGCAGGGCCACGTCCGCCGCGTGCCCCTCCTTGCCGCCGGGCGTCTCGATGATCAGCGGGACGCCGTCCGTCTCGGGATGGGAGAACAGCTCGGCGAAGGCCTCCCGGCCGATGTGGCCCTGGCCGATGTTGGCGTGCCGGTCCTTGTGGGCGCCGACGCCCTCCTTGGAGTCGTTGGCGTGGATCAGCTTCAGCCGGCCCGCGCCGACCGTGTCCACCAGCAGGTCCAGGGTCTGCTTGGTGCCGCCCGGCTCGGCCAGGTCGTGGCCCGCCGCGAAGATGTGGCAGGTGTCCAGGCAGATGCCGAGCTTCTCGTGGTGGTCGAGGGCCTCGAAGTACGGACCGAAGTCCCAGGTGCGCGAGCAGAGCGAGGAGCCCTGGCCGGCCGTGGACTCCAGCAGCAGGAAGGGGTCGTCCTCGTGCGCCAGGTCGTCCAGCAGCGGCAGCATGTACTCCCTGACCTGCGCGTACGCCTCCTCGCGCGGGCGGCCCCCGGTCGCCGAGCCGGTGTGCACGACCACCCCGAGCGCACCGATCTCCCGGCCCCGGCGCAGCGAGTGCCGCAGGGACTCCACCGACTTCTCGACGGTCGCGGCGGTGTGCGAGCCGAAGTTGATCAGGTACGGGGCGTGCACGTAGACCGGGATCGACTCCCCGGCGCACCGCGCGCGGAACAGCTCGTCCTGCGCCGGGTTCCCGGTCGGGGTGGCCCATCCGCGCGGGTTGGCCACGAAGACCTGGACGGCCTCGGCCCCCATCTCACGGGCGTAGGCGAGGCCCACGGAGGCGAGCCCGCCGGCGACGGGCACGTGCCCGCCCACGAGATTGCGTGACAACGGCGCTCAGAGCCCCTTGGTCCTGATGGTGATCGTGCTGCCCTCGGGGACGCTCTGCCCGGCGGGCACCGACTGGGTGTCCACCGTGCTGCTGAAGGAGAGGAAGGGCCGCTCCACCTTCACCTTGAAGCCCAGGGCCTCCAGTGCCTTGCGGGCCGCGTCCACGTCCTGGCCGGCCACGTTCGGGACCTGGACCGGCCGGGGGCCCTTGGAGAGGGTCAGCGTGACCGTGTCCCCGGCGGCGGCCTGGGTGCCCGCGCCGAGCGACTGGTTGGCGACCGTACCGGCGGGCGCGGGGGAGTTGACCTGGTCGGGGGCCGTTTCCGCCTTCAGGCCGAGGGCCTCCAGCGCGGCCCGCGCCTGGTCGGCCGACTGGCCGGTGACGTTCGGGACCTGGACCGGGCGGCCCTTGCTGACCTGGAGGGAGACGGCGGTGTCGGGGGCCCGCTTCTGGCCGCCGGCCGGGTCGGTGCCGATCACCGAGCCCTGGGCCACGTCCTGGCTGAAGGCCTGGGTGACGATGCCGGGAGCCAGCCCCGCCTTCGTCAGCTCGGCCTTGGCCTCCTCCAGCGGCCGGCCCTTCAGGTCGGGCACGCTGACCAGCTCGGGGCCGCGGGAGACGGTGAGGGTCACCGCGCCGTTGCCGCGGATCCGCTTGCCGCCGACCGGGTCGGAGTTCATGACCGTGCCGCGTTCGAAGGCCTCGCTGAACTTCCGGTCGACCCTCTTGACGCCGAGACCGGCGGCGGACAGCTCCGCCCTGGCCTGGTCCTCCGTCTTGCCGAGGAGGTTCGGGACCTTGGCGAACTGGCCGGAGTTGATGTACCAGGCGCCGGTGCCGATGCCCAGGGCGAGCAGGATCCCCGCGATGACGAGGACCATGCCCCGGCGCTGCCGGCGGGGGGCCGCAGGCGCCGGGGTCTCCGGAACGTGCGGCCGCTCCAGTCGGGAGGTGTGGTGCAGGACGGGCTCGGCGGCCCGCCCCGCCAGCGGACGCGGGATCACGCCGGTGCGGTCCTCGGCGGAGGACCGCTCGGCGGCCCGCGCCTGCGGCGGTACGGCGTCCAGCTCGGCCTCGCCGAGACGGGCCCGGGCCTCACGGGTCATGCCCAGCAGGGCGGCGGCGTCCGCGGGGCGCAGGTCGGGGTTCCGGGCGGTGGCCCGGGCGACGAGCTCGTCGAGCGCGGCGGGCAGCCCCGGGACGGCTGCCGACGGGGGCGGGACGTCCTCGTTGAGGTGCTGGAACAGCACCTGGGCGGGGGTGCCGCCGGTGTGCGGCTTGGAGCCGGTGAGCATCTCGTACAGCACGACGCCGCAGGCGTAGACGTCCACGCGGGCGTCGTAGACACCGTCCTCGATCTGCTCGGGGGCGAGGTAGGAGACGGTGCCGAGGACGGAGCCGGTGGTGTGGGTGGCGGCGTCCACGGAGCGCACGAGGCCGAAGTCGGCGACCTTGACCCGGCCGTCGTCGCCGATCAGGACGTTCTCGGGCTTGATGTCCCGGTGGACGAAGCCGGCGCGGTGGGCGGTGCCGAGGGTGGCGAGGACCGGTTCGAGGATGTCGAGCGCGGCCCGCGGCTGGAGCGCGCCGCGCTCGCGCAGGACATCGCGCAGGGTGCAGCCGGAGACGTACTCCATGGCGAGGTACGTGTAGGGGCCGTCCGTGCCCTGGTCGAAGACGCCGACGACGTTGGGGTGCGCGAGGCGGGCCACGGACTTCGCCTCGCGGATGAAGCGGTCGACGAAGGCGGCGTCGGCGGCCAGGTCCGGGTGCATGATCTTCAGCGCGAGGACGCGGTCGAGGCGGGTGTCGAGGGCCCGGTAGACCGTCGCCATGCCGCCTGCGGCGATGCGGGCGTCGACGCGGTAGCGGCCGTCGAGCACGCGCCCGACGAGGGGGTCATCCAGGGTCGTATCCACCCGGCGATTCTACGAGGGCCCCCGCCACCCCCGGCCGGGGTGTCCACGCCTTGCAGCGCAGCTGTGACGGGGGCGGGGGCGGGGGCGGGGGCGTGGGCGGGGGGTGAGGGCCGGGCCCCTCAGAACGCCGGGCGTTCCGGGTCCAGGGCGGCGCGGCCCTCCAGGGGGGACGAGGCCTCGGCGAAGCGGCGCTGGGGGATGCGGCCCGCGCGGTGGGCCAGCCGGCCCGCCGAGACGGCGTCGCGCATGGCCGCCGCCATGAGCACCGGCTCCTGCGCCCGGGTCACCGCGGAGGCCAGCATCACCGCCGCGCAGCCGAGCTCCATCGCCAGCGCGGCGTCCGAGGCCGTCCCCGCGCCCGCGTCCAGGATGACCGGCACCCCGGCCCGCTCCACGATCAGCTCGAAGTTGTGCGGGTTGCGGATGCCCATCCCGGAGCCGATGGGGGAGCCCAGCGGCATGATCGCCGCACAGCCCACGTCCTCCAGCTTCCGCGCCAGTACCGGGTCGTCGTTCGTGTACGGGAGGACGGTGAAGCCCTCGTCGACCAGGACCTCCGCCGCGTCCAGCAGCTCGACCCCGTCCGGCAGCAGCGTCCGCTCGTCCGCGACCACCTCCAGCTTGATCCAGTCCGTGCCCAGGGCCTCCCGCGCCAGCCGGGCCGTCAGCACGGCCTCGCCGGCGGTGAAGCAGCCCGCCGTGTTGGGGAGGACCGCGATGCCCAGCTTGGACAGGACGGACAGGACGGAGCCCTGGACCGTCGGGTCCAGGCGGCGCATGGCCACCGTCGTCAGCTCGGTGCCGGAGGTGATCAGCGCGCGTTCCAGGACCTCCAGGCTCGGGGCGCCGCCCGTGCCCATGACCAGGCGGGAGGAGAAGGTCCGGCCGCCCAGGGTGAACAGGTCGTCAGCCATGGTGCTCAGCCTCCCTGGACCGCGGTGAGGACCTCGACCCGGTCGCCGTCGCCGACCGCGGTGCGCGGCCACTGTCCGCGAGGGACGACCGTCTCGTTGAGGGCGGCGGCCACGCCGGAGGGGGCGGTGGTCAGGGTGGCGACCACCGTGTCGAGGGTGGTGCCGGCCGCGACCTCGCGCGGCTCGCCGTTGACGGAGATGGTCATGCGAGGGACTCCTGACGCGTGGAGGAGAAGCGGCGGGGGCTGAAGGGGCGGGCGACCTCCGGCACGGCGCCGGTGGTCAGCAGCTCCGCCATGACGTCGCCGGTGAGCGGGGTCAGCAGCACCCCGTTGCGGTAGTGGCCGGTGGCCAGGTGCAGCCCGGGCAGGTCGCTGGGGCCCAGCAGCGGCGCGTTGTCGGGGGTGCACGGGCGCAGCCCGGCCCGGGTCTCGGTCAGGGGGAGCTCGGTGATGCCCGGGACCAGTTCGTGGGCGTCGCGCAGCAGCTCGTAGACCCCGCCGGCGGTGACGGTGGTGTCCCAGCCGAGTTCCTCGCTGGTGGCCCCGACGACGAGCTCGCCGTTCTCGCGCGGGACCAGGTAGACGTGGCTGCCGCGCACCACGGCCCGTACCGTCCGGGACAGGAACGGAGCGTAGGCGGGCGGCACGGCCAGCCGCAGGACCTGCCCCTTGACCGGCCGTACGGGGGGCAGCACCTGCTCCGGTACGCCCTCCAGCCGGCCGCTGAGCGAGCCGGCGGCCAGGACCACCTGGTCGGCGCGCAGCCCGGTGCCGTCGTCGAGCAGCGCTCCCGAGGCCCGGTCGGCGGTGACGAGCAGCCTGCGGGCGGCCGCCCGGTGGATCTCCACCCCGGCCCGCTCGCAGGCGGCCAGCAGTGCGGCGGCGAGCCGGCGCGGGTCCACCTGGTGGTCCCCGTCGACGCGCAGCCCGCCGCGCACCCCGGGGGCCAGCATCGGCTCCAGGCGGCGGCACTCGCGGCCGGTGAGCCACTCGGACTCCAGGCCGCAGCGGCGCTGGAGGGCGTGCAGTTCCCGCAGGTGGAGGCGGTCGTCGGCGTCGAGGGCGACGGCCAGGGTGCCGCAGGCGCGGTAGCCGAGGTCCATGCCGCCGCTGGCCTCGGTGAGCTCGGCGGCGAACTGCGGGTAGCGGGTAGCGGAGGCGAGGTTGAGCCCCAGCAGGGTCTCCTCGCCGTAGTGCAGTTCGGTGACGGCGGCGAGCATGCCGGCCGCGACCCGGGCGGCGCCGCCGCCGGGGTCGGGGTCGGCGAGCGCGGTGCGCAGGCCGCTGCGGGCCGCCCGCCAGGCGGTGACCAGGCCGATGATCCCGCCACCGATGACGAGGACGTCGCAGCCCCGGTGGTCGGATCCCTTGTCGGATGCGTGCATGGGCGTCCAGCCCCTCCCTTCGCCGGCATGACCCGGATCAGGTTCGTACGGTCGGAGGCCGGCCAGCCTCCCTCTCAGCCCGGTGCGCCCGGACTCCCGCGATAGGTACGGTGGCCAGCGTAACCCCGGGGCCGGTGGCGGGTAAGGCTGCCTCCCTGTGGCACCCCGCCCCCCGTTTCCTGACGGGCCGTCAGGTGGCTAGGCTGGCCGTGTGAGTGAGCAGACGGAACAGACGAAGCCCGGTGTCGTGATCGTCGGCGCCGGAATGGCCGGCGTGCAGACCGCGGTGGCCCTGCGGGAACAGGGCTGGACCGGCCCCGTGACCCTGCTGGGCGCCGAACCCCACCAGCCCTACGACCGCCCGCCGCTTTCCAAGGCGGTGCTGCTCGGCAAGGCCGAGGACTCGGCCTTCGACGTCGACTTCGAGGGCCTCGGCATCGCACTCCGCCTGGGCGTCGAGGTCACCGGCCTGCGCGCCGCCGACCACGAGCTGGACACCGAGACCGGCCCGGTCCCGTACGAGGTCCTCGTCCTGGCCACCGGAGCCACGCCCCTGACCCTGCCCGGCACCGACGGCGTCCCCGGCGTCCACCTGCTGCGCACCCTCGACGACGCCGCCCGGCTGCGCCCGGTCCTGGCCGCCGCCCCCGACACCGTCGTGGTCGGGGCCGGCTGGATCGGTGCCGAGTTCGCCACCGCCGCCCGCGAGGCCGGCTGCGCCGTCACCGTGGTCGAGGCGGCCGACCGGGTCCTCGCCGGGGCCCTGCCCGCCGAGGTCGCCGCCCCCATGGCCCGCTGGTACGCCGGAGCCGGCGCCACCCTGCTCACCGGCGCCCGGGTGGCCGGGATCGAGGAGGGCCGGGTGCTCCTCGCGGACGGCCGCGAGCTGCCCGCCGGGGCCGTCGTCGTCGGCGTCGGCGCCCGGCCCGCCACCGAATGGCTGGACGGCAGCGGCGTCGAGCGGGGCCCCGACGGCTCCGTCACCGCCGACGCCCACCTGCGCACCTCCCTGCCCGGGGTGTACGCCGTCGGCGACTGCTCCTCCTTCCCGTCGGCCCGCTACGGGACCCGGCTGCTGGTCCACCACTGGGACAACGCCCTCCAGGGCCCGCGCACGGTGGCGGCGAACATCGTCGCGGGGGAGGCCGTACAGGCCTACGACCCCGTGCCCTACTTCTGGTCCGAGCAGTTCGGCCGCTTCGTGCAGTACGCCGGCCACCACGGCGGCGCCGACACCCTGCTGTGGCGCGGCGACCCGGACGGCGACACCTGGTCGGTGTGCTGGCTGCGCGGGAACGCCCTCGTCGCGGTCCTGGCCGTCGGCCGCCCCCGGGACCTGGCCCAGGGGCGGAAGCTGATCGAGTCGGGCGCCCCCGTGGATCCGGCCAGGGTCGCCGACCCGGGCGTACCGCTGAAGTCGGCCGCCGTCTGACACGGTCCCGGAGCCCGGCCCGCGGCTCCGCGGCCGGGGCCGTAACCGGACGCGGACCCCGATCCGGGCGGATCCCCGCCTACGCGGACGGACCCGGACGGACGGGGCCGGGTACCGGGTGCCCCGCCGAGGTGGCAGGCTTGTCCCCGTGACCGAGATTGACGCAAAGATCGATGCCCTCGTCCCCTCCTGGCTGTACCTCCCCGACATCGCGGAGATGCTCGACATCGAGGTGACCCGGGTCCGCCAGATGGTCAAGGAAGGGCAGCTGATCGCCGTACGCCGGGGCGAGAACCGCGCCCTGCAGGTTCCGGCCCAGTTCATCGACGGCGACAAGGTCGTCAAGGGACTCGTCGGCCTGCTGACGGTGCTGCGCGACGACCGCTTCTCCGACGAGGAGATGCTGGAGTGGCTCTTCACCGAGGATCCGACCCTGCCCGGCACCCCCGTGCAGGCGCTGCGCGAGAATCGCGGCACGGAGGTGAAGCGCCGCGCCCAGGCGCTCGCCCTCTGACCGGCTGATCCACGGGTGTGCGGGCCGGCGGGGTAGCCTCGGCCCGCCCGCACACCGCCACCACCAGGGGGGTACTCCCATGCAGCAGCTGTCCGACGCCCGGCTCTACCTGTGCACGGACGCCCGAAAGCGGCAGGGAGACCTCCCCGAGTTCCTCGACGCCGTCCTGGCCGGCGGGGTGGACGTCGTCCAGCTCCGCGACAAGGGCATGGAGGCCGGCGAGGAACTCGAACACCTCCGGGTCTTCGCCGAGGCCGCCCGCCGGCACGGCAAGCTCCTCGCGGTCAACGACCGCGCCGACGTCGCGCACGCCATCGGCTCCGACGTCCTGCACCTGGGCCAGGGCGACATCCCCGTCCCCGCCGCCCGCGCGATCCTCGGCCGGGACGTCCTGATCGGGCGCTCCTGCCACTCCGCGTCCGAGGTCGACGCCGCCGTCGCCGAACCCGGCGTGGACTACTTCTGCACCGGCCCCTGCTGGCCCACCCCCACCAAGCCCGGCCGCCACGCCCCCGGCCTGGACCTCGTCCGCCACGCGGCCTCCCTGGACCAGGCCCGCCCCTGGTTCGCGATCGGCGGCATCGACGCCGCCAACCTGGACGAGGTCCTCGACGCCGGTGCCACCCGCGTCGTCGTCGTCCGCGCCATCACCGAGGCCTCCGACCCCGGTGCCGCCGCCGCCGAGCTGGCCAAGCGCGTCCGCGCCCGCCTCGCCTGAGGCCCCGGACCCGTTCCGCCCCGCCCGGACCCGCCCCGCCCGGACCCGTTCCGCCCCGCCCGGACCCGTTCCGCCCGGACCCGACCCGGCCCGGGCGGCGGCCCCCTCGCACCGTGCTCGCACCCCGCTCGCGCGGACCTCGTGCCCGGCCGGAGCCCGCGCCGGGGTGTCCAAAAATCCGTCCAATGGGTGGACAGCGCTTCGGCGTCCGCCGGGGCGCGTCTAACCTGCCCGTATGGCCCTTGGTACCGCTTCCACCTGGTCGGACCGCGCACACACGGTCCGCGACCTCCTCGCGTCCGGAGCCTCGTATTCCTTCGAGTTCTGGGCTCCCAAGACCGAGAAGGGCGAGCGCAACCTCTGGAACGCGCTCCGCCGGATCGAGGCGGTCTCCCCGAGCTTCGTCTCCGTCACGTACGGGGCCGGAGGCTCGACCCGGGGCGGCACCGTCCGCGCCACCGAGCAGATCGCCGCCGACACCACCCTGACCCCCGTCGCGCACCTCACCGCCGTAGACCACTCCGTCGCCGAGCTGCGCCACGTGATCGGCCAGTTCGCCGACGCCGGCATCCGCAACATGCTCGCGCTGCGCGGGGACCCGCCGGGCGACCCCATGGGCCCCTGGGTCAAGCACCCCGAGGGTGTGGACTACGCGGCCGACCTCGTGCGCCTGCTCAAGGAGTCCGGCGACTTCTGCGTCGGCGTCGCCGCCTTCCCCGAGATGCATCCGCGCTCGGAGGACTGGGACACGGACATCCGACACTTCGTGGACAAGTGCCGTGCGGGTGCGGACTACGCCATCACCCAGATGTTCTTCGATCCGGAGAATTATCTGCGGCTGCGCGACAGCGCCCGGAAGGCGGGCTGCGAGACCCCGATCATCCCCGAGGTCATGCCCGTTGTGGGCATCAAGCAGCTCGACCGGCTGCCCCAGCTGAGCAACGCGGCCTTCCCGGACGCCGTGAAAGACCGCATGCTCGCCGTCAAGGACGATCCGGCCGCTGTACGCTCCATTGGCATCGAGTTCGCCACGGAGTTCTGCGCGCGGCTGCTGTCCGAAGGTGTACCCGGACTGCACTTCATCACGCTGAACAATTCCACGGCGACCCTCGAGATCTACGAGAACCTGGGCCTGCACCAGCGGGCCTGATCGGCCGTCTCCCGTTTCCCGCGCGGTACGGCCGTACCGAGAGGGGCCTTGCATGGGAATGACGGTCCTCTACATCGCGTTCGGTTTCGTCGCGTTGTGGCTGCTTGCCGAGGTCCTGATGCAGTACAAGGCCCGGCTGCGCTGGCGCCTGCTCGCCTTCGCCGGGTTCCTCGGCGTCGTGGCCGGGGTCGTGCTGCCGTCGGTACTGGTCATCGCCGTCGGCGCTCTCGCCTTCGCCGTCGGCCAGACCCTGGTGACGCTCTCCTTCCGCAAGGGCTTCGTCGCCGGCTGGGCCCTGCGCAGGGGCAGGGGTGCCGAGCCCGCACGACCGGAGGGCAAGACCAGACGCCGCCGCTCCGGGGGCGCCGCGCCGCGTCCCGAACCCGCGCTGGAGGTGACCGGGCTGGAGTACGGCTCCCCGGGCCCCGCCTCCCCCCGCGACGACACCGCCGGCCGGGACGACCAGGACGACCGCGACGTCTTCACCCCGCAGCCGGTGCCCGAGGAGACCGGCTCGTACGGCATACAGAGCTTCGCCCCCCAGCAGCCGGACGCCACCGCCGCCTTCGCCTCGCCGTTCGCCGCGGACGGGCAGGACGGCGGACAGCAGGCCGCCTACCACGACGGCGGGCAGGGCCAGGGCGGATACGACTACACCGGCGGCTACCCGGCGGGCGGACAGCAGGTCTACGCCGCCTACTCGGACCCGTACATCGGCACCGGCGGCGCGGTCGCCCCGGGGCAGACGTACGACTACCCGCAGTACACCGACCCGGCGCAGCAGCAGTACTCCATGGACACCCCGCCCGGCGGGGTCTGGGTCCCGCAGCAGCGCGCCACAGACGCGGCCCCGCAGCCCTACCCGGAGCAGGACCCGCAGCAGCAGCCGCCGCAGGGGTACCCGTACCAGGGCAACGGCGAGTACGGGCAGTACCGCTACTGACGTGGAACGGGGGGGGGGGGGGGGGCGGCGCCCCCCGCCCCCCCCCCCCCCCACCCCGGGGAGCAAGGGCGCCCCGCCGGGCGCGCCCCCCGCGGCTACGGCCGGCCCGCCGGGGGGCCCCCGGCCCCGGGGCGGGGGGGGCGGCCGCGCCCCCCGCCGCGGCGGGGGGGGGGGGGGGGGCCCGCCACCCCCCCCCCCCCCCCCCCCCCGCCCCACGCCGGGCTCACTGCGAGCCGCGGAAGTCCGCCCCCTCGACGATCAGGCCGGCCACCAGGGCCCCCGTCATCCCCGCGTGCGCGAGCCCGCCGCCGGGGTGCGCCCAGCCGCCCGCGAGGTACAGCCCGGGCAGCCCCGTCGCGTTGGCCGGGTACAGCAGGCGGCCCCCGTCGCCCGGCAGGGCCGGGGCGGGCACCGAGCCGCCGAGGGCGCCCGTGGCCGCCTCCACGTGCGCCGGGGTGCGCACCTCCTGCCACAGCAGCCGCCTGCGCAGGTCGGGGACGGCCCGCGCGGCCAGGTCCAGGAGCTTCTCCGGGTCCGGGACCGCCGACCCGCCGGCGGGACCGCACACGGCGCTGACGGTGACCGCCTCGTGGTCCGCGTCGGGCCGGGTGGACGGGTCGTCCGGGCGCAGCACCGTGACCAGCTGGACGGCGGCGGAGCCGGGGGAGTGCACCAGCGTGCGGTGGACGGCGTCCTCGGGCCGCCCGCCACGCAGGGCGAGCATCAGGGTCAGCCGTCCGGGCACCGATCCGCCCCGGGCCTGCACGCTGCCGCGCGGCCAGGACACCGAGCCGGCCGGGAGCTGCCGCGGGTCGATCCCGCAGACCACGAAGTCGGCCGCCGCCTCGGTGCCGTCGGCCAGCCGCACCCCCGCCGCCCGGCCGTCCCGGGCCACGACGCCCTTCACGGCGGCGCCGAAGACGAACTCCACCTTCCGCTCCCGGCAGCGCTCGTACACGGCGGTGGCCAGCTCGCGCATGCCGCCGCGGACGTACCAGCTGCCGAAGGTCTGCTCCATGTACGGCAGGGCCGCCGCGGAGGCGGGCGCCGAGTCGGGGTCCAGCCCGTACGCAAGGACCCGTCCGCGCAGCAGCTCCCCGAGCCCGCCGCCCAGCTCGCGCCGGGCCACCTCGGCCAGGGTCGGCTGGCGGCGGCGCAGCAGGCCGCTCCCGCGCAGCGCCGGGTAGGGGTCGCGGCCCAGGACCTGCCAGTCGGGGCGCAGCGGCTCCTCCAGCAGGGGGCGGCGGGTGGCGTCCCAGGTGTCGCGGGCGCGGCCCAGCAGGTCGTTCCAGCGTTCGCCCGCGCCGGCGCCGAAGGCCCCGTCGAGGGCGGCGGCGACCCCGCCCCGGGAGGCGCCGGGGAGGGTGACGGAGGCGTGGTCGAGGACGTGCCGGACGGCCGGGTCCACCTGGACCATGCCGACGCAGTTCTTCAGCGGCCGCTTGCCGGTCTTCACGAACAGGTCGCGGTAGACGGCGGGCAGGTGCAGCAGCCCCGGTCCGGTGTCGAATGCGAAGCCGTCGCGCTCGTACCGGCCCAGCGCGCCGCCGTACGTGGAGCCGCGCTCGTAGACCGTCACCCGGTGGCCCGCCACCGCCAGCCGCGCCGCCGTCGCCATCGCGCCCATGCCGGCGCCGATCACCGCAATTCTTGCCATGGCGCTGAGCCTATCGAGCGGGCGTCGCGCCCATCGAGCGAGGTCAGCGGGTCAGTACGGCGGTGCCCCCCGGACCGCCTCCATCCGCTTCTCCTCGCGGCGCTGGGCCCGTCGCCGCCAGAAGCGGCGGATCCGGCTCCAGAGGTAGACCAGCAGCGCGAGGCCGGCGGCGAGCAGGCCGCCCGCGACGACCGCGGCGGCCGTCGGGTGGAACAGGGCGAAGGTGACGATGCCGGCCACGCCGAGGTCCTCGGCGCCGCTCAGCACGATGTTGCTGAACGGCTCGGGTGAGGAGTTGACGGCCATCCGCGTGCCGGCCTTGACGAGATGGCTGGCCAGCGCGGTGGAGCCGCCCAGGGCCCCGGCGGCGATCTCGGGCAGGGTGCCGCTCTGCCCGGCCAGGAGCGCGCCGACCACGGCGCCGGCGGCCGGGCGGATCACGGTGTGGACGGAGTCCCAGACGGAGTCCAGGTACGGGATCTTGTCCGCGACGGCCTCGCACAGGAACAGCACGCCCGCCACGACGAGCACGTCGGTGCGCTGGAGGGAGGCCGGGACCTCGTCGGTCAGGCCGGTCGCGCCGAAGAGGCCGAGCAGGAGGACCACGGCGTAGGCGTTGATCCCGCTGGCCCAGCCGCTGGTGAAGACCAGGGGGAGCACACTCACACCGGCATCATGCCGCAGCGCGGGGGGCCGGGGAGTCCGGGGGGAAAATCTGCGGCGGAAAACCGTGAGGGGACGGCCGCCATCGCGCGGCCGTCCCCTCATCGGACGGAGAACGGGTGCGGGGCTAGTGCCCCTGCTCGTCACGGCGGCGCTGCCACCGTTCCTCGATCCGGGTCATCATCGACCGACGCTGCCGGTTCCGCCCGCGGGCCGAACCGCCTGCATTTCCGGAGACGGGCTGCTCGCCGGGCTTGGGTGCCTTGCGCCAACCGGTGACCACGAGGACCGTACAGGCCAGCATGACGAGGAATCCCACCACGCTGATCCAGAGCACTTCCTGCCAGATCACACCGGTCATGAGGAGCGCGATACCCACCACAATGCCTACGACTGCCTGGTAGACCCGTCGCCGGGTGTACGTGCGCAGTCCACTGCCCTCAAGCGCTGTCGCGAACTTGGGGTCTTCGGCGTACAGCGCTCGCTCCATCTGCTCGAGCATTCGCTGCTCGTGCTCCGAGAGCGGCACGGGAGTCCTCCTCATCCGTCGGTCGCGGGGGGTAGCGACCAGGGGTCCCCTTCAGGATAGGCGGGGAATCGCCCCCGTGACACCCGCCCTCTACGCCACATTCTGCAAATCGCTGAGCGAGAAAACCACTGCGGGACAAGCCCTGAGTGAAACGTACCGTCACCAGCGCGGTCACTGGGGCGGTTATTCCCCGATGAGCGGTCCGCCATGCCGTGCGGTGGTTCGATCATACGGGTCACGGCGAGGAAACGGAGGGGTCTCGGGGAGGTCGCCCGGCGGGCCCGCGGATCAGGCGGGCTTCTCGCCGAGGACGTGCAGCTGCGTGGCCACGGCGTGGAAGGCGGGCAGCTCGGCGGCGGCCTCCTCCAGGCGCATCAGCGCCTCCACCGCGCCCGGCTCGGTGTCCACCAGCACGCCGGGCACCAGGTCGGTGAAGATCCGTACGCCGTGCACGGCGCCGACCCGCAGGCCGGCCCCGCCGACGAGCTCCGCCAGCTGCTCGGCGGTGAAGCGGCGCGGCACCGGGTCGCCGGCGCCCCAGCGCCCGGCCGGGTCGGTGAGCGCGGTGCGGGCCTCGGTGAAGTGCCCGGCCAGCGCCCGGGCCAGGACGGCCCCGCCCAGGCCGGCGCCGAGCAGGCTGAGGACGCCGCCGGGGCGCAGCGCGGCGACGGCGTTGGCCACACCCTCGGCCGGGTCGTCCACGTACTCGAGCACGCCGTGGCAGACGACCACGTCGTAGGCGTCCCGCTCGACGACGTCCAGCAGGCCCTGGGCGTCGCCCTGGACCCCGCGCACCAGGTCGGCGACGCCTTCCTCGGCGACCCGGCGCTCCAGCCCGAACAGCGCGTTCGGGCTGGGGTCGACGACGGTCACGCGGTGGCCGAGCCGGGCGACGGGCACGGCGAACCTGCCGGTGCCGCCGCCGGTGTCGAGGACATCCAGCACATCCCGCCCGGTCGCCTTCACCCGGCGGTCGAGGGCCTCCTTGAGGACCTCCCACACCACGGCGGTGCGGAGGGAGGCACGGGGGCGGGAAGTGTCCGACACGGCTGATGACTCCTCGGCGGCATGGGTGGCGGGGTGCGGTGCGTGCCCCACCCTATTGCCTCGGCCGACCGCGCAGCTCATCCCACGTCCGGACGCTCCGGACGAGGCTGCGGCAGGGGCTGTGCCACGGGTTGCAGCGCGAGCATCCGCTCCACCAGGCGCAGGAACATCCCGGCCTCCCGTACGAGGTCGTCGGCGTCCCGGCCCGTGGCCGCGTCCCGTATGCCCGCCTCGGCCCGGGCCCGGCGGGCGGCGCCGGAGGCGAACAGGGCGCTCCACTCGGCCAGCTCCGGCGCCATCTCCGGCAGCACCTCCCACGCGCTGCGGATCCTGGGCCGCCGCCTGGGGTTGACGGGCTCGGGCCTGCCGCGGGCGGCGAGCACCGCCGCGGCGGTGCGCAGGGCGGCGAGGTGGGCGGTGGCGTACCGCTCGTTGGGCCGGGGCAGCAGGGCGGCCTCGGCCAGGCCGCTGCGGGCCTTGGCGAGCAGGTCCAGGGCGGCCGGGGGTGCGGCCGACCTGCGCGGGACGGGGTGGACAGGGGACGGGGACGGTGTGGCCATGACGAACCTCCTGTCGTTGCGTGGTGCTCGGCGGTGATACCGGGTGGTGCGTCCGTTGTTGCGTGGATCCATCGTGACGCCCCCCACTGACAATCACTCTGACCTGCTCTTTCACCCCCAAAGTCCCCCTCCTGTACCGACCTTGGCCCGGCAGCTGCTAGTTTTTGAACTGACCGGTCAGTTCAAAAGGAGGGGGAGGGCGTGGACAGCCCGCACGGAGCCGCCGTCAAGGCCGAGGGCTTCGGACTCAAGGGCCCGCGCGGCTGGGTCTTCCGCGACGTCGGCATCGACGCGGCGCCCGGTACGCTCATCGCGGTCGAAGGGCCCTCCGGCAGCGGCCGCACCTGCCTGCTCCTCGCCCTCACCGGGCGGATGAAGGCCACCGAGGGCCACGCCGAGATCGGCCGCCACCGCCTGCCGAAGAAGATGGCCGCGGTCCGCCGCATCGCCGCACTCGGCCCGGTCCCCGGGGTCAACGACCTCGACCAGGCCCTCACCGTCGCCGAGCAGCTGCGCGAGGGCGCCATGCTCCAGCGGCGCTACGAAGCCCCGGTGCGCGCCCTGCTGCGCCCGCGCGGCGCGCACCGCGCCCCGGCCCCGGCCCGGATCGAGGAGGCCCTGGCCGTCGTCGGGCTCGACCCCGCCGCCCTGCCCAAGGGCCCGCGCACCTCCGTGCGGGACCTGGAGCGGCTGGAGGCCGTCCGGCTGTCCGTGGCCATCGCCCTGCTGGGTGGCCCCCGGCTGCTGGCCCTCGACGACCTCGACCTCAAGCTCTCGGACGCCGAACGCACCGAGGCCTGGGACATGCTCCGCTCGGTCGCGGCCCGGGGGACCACCGTCGTCGCGGTGTGCAGCGAGGCCCCGGACGACGCCACGGTGGTCCGCACGGGCCCGCCGGCCGAGTCGGCACCCGCCCCGGAGCGGGCCGCGACGCCCCCCGCCGTGACCCCGGAGGTCACCTGGGGCGCCTCCCGCCCGGCGGAACCGGAAGCCGGAACGGAACCCGGGGAGAAGGCCGCCGCGCCCTCCCTCACCCAGCCGGACGCGAAGCCGGAAACCAAGCCGGACGACACCGAGGCCGCGGACCGCACCGGAACGGGCACCGGAACCGACGCAGACGCAGACGCAGAAGACGACACGAAGGGGGCGGACGATGCGCTCGCCGAAACTGGCCGCGCTTGAGCTGAAGCGGTTCGGGCGGGGGAAACTGCCCCGGGCCGCCCTCGTCGCGCTGCTCCTGCTGCCGCTGCTCTACGGAGCGCTGTACCTGTGGTCGTTCTGGGACCCGTACAAGCGCCTCGACCACGTCCCCGTCGCCCTCGTCAACGCCGACAAGGGCGCCACCGTGGGCGGCGAGCACCTCGACGTCGGCGGTGAGATCACCAGGAACCTGCGTGAGCGCAAGACCTTCGACTGGCGCGTGGTCAGCGCCGACGAGGCGGCCAAGGGTCTGGAGGACGGCACGTACTTCCTCTCCCTGACCATGCCCGCCGACTTCAGCGAGAAGATCGCCTCCAGCGGCGGCGCCGACCCCACCACCGGGGCCCTCCAGGTCCGCACGAACGACGCCAACAACTACATCGTCGGCTCGATCTCGCGCACCGTCTTCTCCGAGGTCCGCTCGGCCGCCTCCACCAAGGCCTCCCGCAAGTTCCTCGACAAGATCTTCGTCTCCTTCTCCGACCTGCACGACAAGACCGCCGAGGCCGCCGACGGAGCCGACAAGCTCAAGGACGGCGCGGGCAAGGCCCAGCAGGGCGCCCAGGACCTCGCCGACGGCCTCGACACGGCCAAGGAGAAGTCCGGCGAGCTCACCGGGGGCCTGAACAAGCTCAACTCGGCCGCCGGCCAGCTGGAGACCGGTACGCGGCAGATCGCCGAGGGCACCCAGAAGGTCGCCGACCTGGCGAACGGCGCCGCCGACAAGGCCCGCCCGTTCGTCAAGGACCCCAAGAACCTCGCGGACACCGCCAAGCTGGTCGCCGACACCGCCCACGTCGTCAACAACCACCTCGACAAGGCGGCCGAACGCGCCCCGGGAGCCGCCGCGGCCGCCAAGCGCCTGTCGGGCCTCGCCGACTCCACCTACGGCCAGTACTGCGCCAAGCCCGGCCCGCAGCTGCCCGCGGGTCTCTGCGAGGCCCAGAAGAAGATCAAGGACGACGCGGCCGAGGCCGCCCTGCTCACCGGTGACGTGAACACCGTCCTCGGCAACTCCAAGGGCGACCTCACCAAGCTCAGGGAGCAGCTGACCAGCCTGGAGAACAAGGCCCGCGAGCTCGCCGACAAGGCCCCCGGCCTCGCCGGCGACCTCAACGGGGCCGTGGCCCAGGCCAACGCCCTCAACGACGGGGCCCACAAGGTCGCCGACGGCATGGTCAAGCTCCACAACGGCATCGGCTCCGCCGCCGGCGGCTCCGGCAAGCTCGGCGAGGGCGTCGGCAGGCTCGGCGACGGCGCCCAGCAGCTGGGCGGCGGCATGGTCAAGCTGGTCGACGGCACCGGCGAACTCGCAGGAGGCCTCCACGACGGCGCCGGCAAGATCCCGGACTACGACCAGCGGCAGCGCGACGCCCGCACGCAGGTCATGGCCGACCCGGTCCAGCTCGCCAGCGACCCGCTGCACAAGGCGCCCAACTACGGCACCGGCTTCGCCCCGTACTTCATCCCGCTCTCCCTGTGGGTCGGCGCGATGGTCGCCTACATGCTGATCGCCCCCATGAACAAGCGGGCCCTGGCCGCAGGCGCCTCCGCCTGGCGGATCGCCTTCGCCGGCTGGCTGCCCGTGGTCGGCCTCGGCGCCGCGCAGGTGGGCGCGCTGATGTCCGTCCTGCACTGGGGCCTCGGCCTGAAGATGGCCCACCCGGCCCTGACCATCGGGTTCCTGGTCCTCGTCACCGCCTGCTTCGCGGCGATCATCCAGTGGCTCAACGCCAAGTTCGGCGCCGCCGGCCGCATCCTGGTCCTCGCCGTCCTGATGCTCCAGCTGACCTCGGCGGGCGGCACCTACCCCGTCCAGACCAGCCCGGACTTCTTCAACGCCATCCACCCGTACCTGCCGATGTCGTACATCGTCGCGAGCCTGCGCCGCCTCATCACCGGCGGGGACCTCACCCCGGTGTGGCAGGGCGGCCTCGTCCTGATCGCCTTCACGGCCGGCGCCCTGGCCCTCACCGCCCTCGCCGCCCGCGGCAAGCAGGTGTGGACGATGGACCGACTGCACCCGGAACTGAGCCTGTAAGGGGCTGTTGACCTGTGAGAATCAGCGCCATGGAAAGCAGCAGCACCACCGCCGGCGGGGCCCGGCGGCAGGCCACGCGACAGAAGCTGTACGAAGCGGCCGTCACCCTCATCGCGGAGCAGGGCTTCTCCGCGACCACGGTCGACGAGATCGCAGAGCGGGCGGGCGTGGCCAAGGGCACCGTCTACTACAACTTCGCGAGCAAGACCGAGCTCTTCGAGGAGCTCCTGCGGCACGGGGTGGGTCTGCTGACCGCCTCGCTGCGGGCGGCGGCCGACGAGACGGAGGCCCGTGGGGGCAGCCGCATCGAGGCCCTCGACGCGATGATCAGGGCGGGCCTGGTCTTCATCCACCGCTACCCGGCCTTCACCCAGCTCTACGTCGCCGAGCTCTGGCGGACCAACCGCGCCTGGCAGGGCACCCTGATGGTGGTCCGGGGCCAGGCGGTGGCCGTCGTCGAGTCGGTGCTGCGCGAGGGCGTCGAGCGCGGCGAGCTCAGCGCCGAGATCGACGTGCCGCTGACGGCGGCCGCACTGGTCGGGATGGTGCTGGTGGCCGCGCTCGACTGGCAGGCCTTCCAGAGCGAGCGCTCCCTGGACGACGTCCACTCGGCGCTGTCGCTGCTGCTGCGGGGGCGCGTGAGCGGGAGCCGGTGACCCCCGGTCGGCGGTGCCGCCCGGGGGGCCGGGCGGCGTAGAACTGAGTATCCGTACCTAGGCACACAGATGAGTACGCGTACGGATGGGCTCCCACCTGCGGAAACAGCAGACTGGGGGGAGGGGACAAGGGCGGGTCGGACCGCACCGCGGACACGGGGCCGCGGAGCGGACCGGCCACCGCCCGGGAAACAGAACGCCGGCGCGTCCGGGCTCGGGGGGAACGAGCCCGGCCGCACCGGCGTCTTCCGTCTCCCGGGGGCTCAGCCCCGGACCCCGGCGGCTCAGCCCCGGTCGCGCAGCGGCAGGCGGACGCGGCCGCCGAGCCGGGCCGCGGCGGCCGACACCGAGGACAGCCGGGCCGACACCGCGGCGGCCACCCGCGCCCCCGACCGCGGCAGCAGCAGCGCCCGCAGCCGGGCCCCGCGGCCGACCCCGGCCAGCAGCGCCGCCCGGGCCGCGAGGACGTCCGCGGCCAGCCCGGGGTACGAGAGGTCCGCGCCGGGCGGGGCGTACAGCGCCCGCTCGACCGCGCCCGCCACCCGGTGCACCGCCTCGGCGGCCCCGCCCTCCAGCCGGCCCAGCAGTACGACCCGCCCGGCCGCGCCGCGCGGCGACAGCGCCTCGTCGGGCGGGACGCCCACGTCCCAGGCGCAGTCGCCCAGCTCCCGCCAGGCGGCCAGTACGTCGCCCGTGCCCAGCCGCCGCCGGCACACCCGGCGCCGCCACAGCAGGGGCAGCAGCGGCAGCCCGGCCACCGCCAGCGCCACCGCGGTCCAGCCGAGGGCCGTGCCCGCCGACACCCCGCCGGACCCGGACCCGGTGCCCTGCCGGGCCACCGGCCCGCCGCACTCGCCGAGCTTCTTCTGCTGCGGGGGGCACGCCTCGGCCTGCGAGGGCGCGGGCGCCGGGGCCGACGCCGACTGCGAGGGCGCCGCGGACGGCGCGGACGGCTGCGGGGCCGGGACCTCGGGACGGCTGTACTCCGGCACCGTGATGCCCGAGCGGGGCGTCGGCTCGAACCGGGTCCAGCCCACGCCCTCGAAGTACAGCTCCGGCCAGGCGTGCGCGTCCCGCATCGAGACGTTCACCGTGCCGTCGGTCTGCTTCTCGCCCGGGGTGAAACCGACCGCGACCCGCGCCGGGATGCCCAGCGTCCGCGACATCGCCGCCATCGAGAAGGCGAAGTGGACGCAGAAGCCCTCCTTGTCCTCCAGGAAGCGGACGATGGCCTGCGAACCCGTGCCCGAGGACACCTTCGTGTCGTAGCGGAAGCCGCCGGTCACGGCGAAGAAGTCCTGGAGCTTCACCGCCCGCGAGTAGTCGTCCTTCGCGCCCTGCGTCACGCGCCGCGCCGTCTCCGCCACCACCGGCGGCAGGTTGTCCGGCAGCTTCGTGTACTCGGCGTGCACGGCCGAGTTGGCGGGCGGCGCGGACTGGAGCTGCTCCGCCGTGGGCCGCAGCAGCAGGCTCCGTACCGTGTACTGGGCGCCCTGCACGTTCTGGAAGCGGTCCTTGGCCAGCTGGTCCCCGACCAGGGTCCGGCCGGCCGGCTCGAAGCGCCACTTCCCGCCGATGTCGACCTGCGTGGCCGGGTACGGCATCGGCAGGTAGCGCTGGGCGTACGTGTCCGCCGCCGAGACGGTGGTGCGCACCTCGACCGCGGTCGCGCGGACCTCCTCGGCGAGCCCCGCCGGGTTCGGCAGCCGCTGCGGGACGTCCGTCAGCGGGCGGGCGGAGGCCTCCCACTTGACCCCGTTGAACTCGTCGAGGGCCAGGATCCGCAGGTACTGCTCACCGAGCTGCGGGCTGTCCGTGCGGTACTTCATCACGACCCGGTTGTCCTGCGCGTTCAGGCTGCTCTGCAACGAGACCAGCGGGTTCACCGCCGAGATCGTGCCGCCGCCCCCGCCCGCCGAGGGGGAGTCCTCGCCCGGGGTGCCCAGCATCCCGCCGCCCAGCGACGGCAGCGCGGCCGGCACCGCCAGTGCCAGGCCCAGCGCGACCGCGCCGATCCGCCGCCCGGTGCGCACGGGCGCCACGGCGCGGGTGCCCCCGGCCCCGTTCGCACCGTAGCCGGCGCCGGCGCCGGCGGGCGTGCGGGCGCCCGGGGCCCCGCCGAAGACCCGGCCCCACTGGGCGAGCCGGTCGCGGCCCTCCGACAGCAGCATCATCAGGTAGCCGGCGCCGGCCAGCAGGAACGCCAGCCAGGTCTGGCCCCGCCCGGCCGACAGCCCGGCGGCGACCGAGTACAGGGCCAGCAGCGGCAGGCCGGCCGCCGCGGCCGACCGCATCGTCACCGCCAGGAAGTCCACCAGCAGCCCGATCGCCAGCACCCCGGCCAGCAGCAGCAGCCGGATGCCGTCCGTCAGCGGCGCCGGTATGGCGAACTCGCCCACGTCCCGCACGCCCTGCTGGAACAGCCCGGCGAAGTCGGTGACCAGGAAGGCCAGCGGCCCGCTCCCGGTGGACTCGGCCTTCCCCGCGAAGAGGAACAGGAGCAGCAGCAGCGACACCAGCAGCTGCGCGGCCACGGTCAGCCACCGGGCCAGCGGCACCCGCCGCGCCCCGGCGCCCACCGCGGCCTGCACGGCCAGCAGCAGCGCCGCCTGGAGCAGCCAGCCGGTGGTCTCCACCAGCGGGGCCAGCGACCAGGAGGTCAGCAGCGTCGCCAGTGCCGCGAAGAGCGTCACGCGCGCCCGCCCGCTCATACCGTTCCTCCGGGGGTCCGCATGCCGAGGTTCCCGGCCTGTCGCCACAGTTCGGGGAAGGCGGCGCCGGGCGGGACGGCCAGGGCCGTCCAGCCGGCGTCCCGCAGCCTGCGCAGCCGCTCCTCCACGTGCGAGGGCGCCCCGGTCCAGAGCGCGGGGTCCAGCACGAACGCGAGCGCGGCCGCGCTGCGCTGGCGCATCCGGGCCGCCATCTCGGCCTGCTCGTCGTCGAGGTCGCCGAAGAAGGCGACCAGCAGTCCGTCGCCGCCGGAGGAGCCGGAGCCGGTCCCGCCGCGCAGGGCGTCGTAGGCGCGGCCCAGGCCGCTGCCCTCGGAGTGGCCGACGACCGCGAGGGTGTCCATCATCAGCCCGGCCGCCTCGGCGGACTCCGGGCCCGTGCCGGAGGTCCCGCCGGCGAAGGCGCCGGCGCCGGGCACCGCGTCGCCGGTGTCGGTGAGCAGCCGTGCCGCGAAGCCCTGTTCGAGCACGTGCAGCAGGGTGGAGGCGGCGGCCGACACGGCCCACTCGAAGGCGGAGTCGGGGCCGGCGCCCTCGTGGGCGAGGTGGCGGGTGTCCAGCAGGACGGTGGCCTTGCTGCGCTGGGGCTGTTCCTCGCGGCGGACCATCAGCTCGCCGTAGCGGGCGGTGGAGCGCCAGTGGACCCGGCGCAGGTCGTCGCCGCGCCGGTAGGTGCGGGGGATCACGTCGTCGTCGCCGGCCAGGGCCAGGGAGCGGCGGCTGCCGTCGCCGTGGCCGCCCGCCTCGCCGGTCATCCGGACCGCGGGCAGGGGCTGGGTGCGCGGGACGACGGTGAGGGTGTCGTAGGCGCTGAAGGAGCGGGTCAGCTCGACCATCCCGAAGGGGTCGGTCAGCCGCAGCTGGAGCGGGCCCAGCGGGTAGCGGCCGCGCAGGTCGGAGCGGACCCGGTAGGACACCTCGCGGCGGCCGCCGGGCTCGACCCGGTCCAGCACGAAGCGGGGGCGGGGGCCCAGGACGTAGGGCACCCGGTCCTGGAGCATCAGCAGCCCCGTGGGCATCCGCGAGACGTTCTCCAGCCGCAGCTGCACCCGGGCCTCGCCGCCGGCGGGCACCCGCGGCGGGCTCAGCCGGCGGCCGGCGGTGACCTGCTGGCGGGTGCGGTGCAGGGCGAGGACGCAGATCAGGGGCAGGACGACGAGCAGCAGTCCGACCCGCAGCAGCTGGTCCTGTCCGAGGACGTACGCGCAGACGGCCGCGGCGGCCCCGGCCGCGAGGAACGAGCGGCCCCGGGTGGTCAGCCCGGACAGCGAGGCGCGTACCCCTCCGGGGTTCCCGGCCTGCCCGCCGGCGCCGTGCGGGGCACCGGCGCCCATCAGAAGCTCCGGGCGCCCGCGCCGGGCGGCACCTCGCCGCGGGTGTGCGTGGCCGGGACGGGGGTGCGCTGGAGGATGTCGTGGACGACCTGCTCGGCGGTGCGCCGGTTCAGCTGGGCCTGCGCGGTCGGCAGGAGGCGGTGCGCGAGGACGGGCGCGGCCAGCTGCTGGACGTCGTCGGGCAGCACGTAGTCGCGGCCGGACAGGGCGGCGGAGGCCTTCACGGCGCGCAGCAGGTGCAGGGTGGCGCGGGGGGAGGCGCCCAGGCGCAGGTCGGGGTGGCTGCGGGTGGCGGACACCAGGTCGACGACGTAGCGCTTGACCGGGGCCGCGACGTACACCTCGCGGACGGCGTCTATGAGCTTGACGACGTCGTGGGCGTGCGCGACGGCGGTGAGGTCGTCGAGCGGGGAGAGCCCGCCGTGCACGTCGAGCATCTCCAGCTCGGCCTCGGGGCTGGGGTAGCCGACCGAGACGCGGGCCATGAAGCGGTCGCGCTGGGCCTCGGGGAGGGGGTAGGTGCCCTCCATCTCGACCGGGTTCTGGGTCGCGACGACCATGAAGGGGCTGGGCAGGGCGTAGGTGGTGCCGTCGATGGTGACCTGGCGCTCCTCCATCGACTCAAGCAGCGCCGACTGCGTCTTGGGGGAGGCACGGTTGATCTCGTCGCCGATGACGATCTGGGCGAAGATCGCTCCGGGCTTGAACTCGAACTCGCGGCGCTGCTGGTCGTAGATGCTGACGCCGGTGATGTCCGAGGGCAGCAGGTCCGGGGTGAACTGGATGCGCTGGACCGAGCAGTCGATGGACCTGGCCAGGGTCTTGGCCAGCATCGTCTTGCCGACGCCGGGCACGTCCTCGATGAGCAGGTGGCCCTCGGCCAGCAGGACCACCAGCGCGAGGCGGACGACCTCGGGCTTGCCCTCGATCACGCGCTCGACCGACTGGCGGACCCGCTCGGCCGTGCTGGTCAGATCAGCGAGGCTCGCTCGGTCGTCGTACGTGGTCACCTGGTTCTCCTCGGCCCTTTCCCAGGGCCGACGCGCATGGCACGCGGTCCGGCCCACCCCGCAACACGGACGCCGCCCCGGAGGGGTTCCGGGCGACGTCCCACCGCATTCTTGACGGCGTCCGGCGCTCTGTCACTCAGGTGGCCGGATCGATCTCCCGCAGGAGCCCGGTGTGCACGTCGAAGACGAAGCCTCGCACATCGTCCCGGTGGGGCAGGAACGGGTTGGTGCGAACCCGCTGCATGGACTGGCGCACGTCCTGGTCCACGTCGCGGAAGGCCTCCACCGCCCAGGCGGGGCGCTGGCCGACCTCGTCCTCCAGCTCGTGCCGGAAGTCCTCGGTCAGGCTTTCGAGGCCGCAGCCGGTGTGGTGGATCAGTATCACGGTCCGGGTGCCCAGGGCGCGCTGGCTGATGGTGAGCGAGCGGATGGTGTCGTCGGTGACCACGCCGCCGGCGTTGCGGATGGTGTGGCAGTCGCCGAGCTCCAGGCCGAGGGCCTTGTGCAGGTCGAGACGGGCGTCCATGCAGGCCACGACGGCCACGTGCAGCACGGGGCGGGCGTCCATGCCGGGGTCGGCGAACTCCGCGGCGTAGCGGCGGTTGGCCGCGACGAGCCTGTCGGTGACGGAGTCGCCGCCGGAAGCCGCGGGCGCGGGGTATGCGGGCAGGGATGCGGAAGTCGTCATGCCTACGACGGTAGTGGCCACGGGCTGTCCGGGCAGGGGGTGAGGATGCACAAAGAAGGTCAACGATGCTTGTTGTGAGCTAACCCACATGAGTGGGAAGGAGGCCGCCGTCCGGGTGATTCGCGGCTTTTGCGGGTGCGCCGGAGCGGGGGCGCACCGCGCGCGGGGCGGTTCGTTGACCGGGGCGGGCGTTGCACTAAAGTGACGCGAACCGGCCGGAGCCCGGCCCCACCGGCCGCCCGGCCCCCTGGTAACACTCCGCGTGCGCGGCGCGGCGTATGCCTGCCGCGCCGTTATCTGAGAGGGCGCTTTGACTAGCGAGTCCCGACATGTCCCGGTGATGCTCCAGCGGTGCCTGGACCTGTTGGCCCCGGCGCTGGAGAGGCCGGGGGCCGTCGTCGTCGACTGCACCCTCGGCCTCGGCGGCCACAGCGAGGCCCTGCTGACCCGGTTCCCCGAGGTGCGCCTGATCGGCCTCGACCGCGACAAGGAGGCCCTGAGGCTCTCCGGCGAGCGGCTCGCGCCCTTCGGTGACCGGGCCACCCTCGTCCACGCGATCTACGCCGACCTCGCCGAGGTCCTCGACGGCCTGGGGCTGCCCGCCGTCCAGGGGATCCTCTTCGACCTCGGCGTCTCCTCCATGCAGCTCGACGAGGCCGACCGCGGTTTCGCGTACGCCCAGGACGCACCCCTGGACATGCGCATGGACCAGACGACCGGCATCAGCGCCGCCGAGGTCCTCAACACCTACGCCCCCGGCGAGCTGGTCCGCATCCTGCGCCAGTACGGCGAGGAGAAACAGGCCAAGCGGATCGTCTCGGCGATCGTGCGCGAGCGCGCGAAGGAGCCCTTCACCAACAGCGCCCGCCTCGTCGAGCTGATCCGCGACGCGCTGCCCCAGGCCGCCAAGCGCACCGGCGGCAACCCCGCCAAGCGGACCTTCCAGGCCCTGCGCATCGAGGTCAACGGGGAGCTGGCCGGTCTGGAGCGGGCCATTCCCGCCGCCGTCGACCGGATCTCGGTCGGCGGGCGGATCGCGGTCCTGTCGTACCACTCCCTGGAGGACCGGCTCGTCAAGCAGGTCTTCACCGCCGGCGCCACCTCCACCGCCCCGCCCGGGCTGCCCGTCGTACCCGAGAAGTACCAGCCGAGGCTGAAGCTGCTCACCCGCGGCGCGGAACTGCCCACCGAGGAGGAGATCGCGGAGAACCGGCGGGCCGCCCCGGCACGGCTGCGCGGCGTCGAGCGCATCCGCGAGGCGCGGCCGTGACCAAGGCCGGGAAGGCGGGGAGGGCCGGGAAGGCGGCCACGCTGACCCGCGGGCAGGCGGCCCGCCTCGTCCGGCCCCGCCCCGCCGGGGCCGGACCCGCAGGCGCCCGGCAGGCGGCGAGGATGCCGTTCGTGCTGCTGGTCGTGGCGCTGCTGGCCGGGGGCCTGATCAGCCTGCTCCTGCTGAACTCGGCGCTCAACCAGGGCTCCTTCCAGCTGAGCAGGCTCAAGAAGGAGACCACCGCGCTGACCGACGAGCAGCAGGCGCTCCAGCGGGACGTCGACGGCTACTCCGCCCCCGACGCCCTCCAGCGGCGGGCCCGCGAGCTCGGCCTGGTGCCCGGCGGCAGCCCCGTCTTCCTCGGCCCCGACGGAAAGACCGCCGGCACCCCGGCGGTGGCGGAGGCCCCGCCCCCGCCCTCACCGACCCCGGCGCCCTCGGCCCCGCCGGTCTCGCAGCCCCCGTCCCCGGCGCAGCCGGCCGCCTCGCAGAACCCCGACACCCCGGCTCCGTCGGCCCCGAGCGGTACCCCGACCCCAGGAAGGTGACGTCGTGACGCTGACCCCCGCCGGGCCCCCTGCGGGGCTGGTCCCCCACCCGCCCTTCCACCGTTCCCGCCCCGGCCGCCGGCGCGGCCACGGACACGGCGCCACCGCGCCCGCGCCTCGAACGCCGACGAGGCCGGAAGCGCGCTGCGCGCACCCCGGCCCGCAGGCGACGGCCCGGGCGCGCCGGGATCCGGCCCCGCCGGCGTTCGTCCCGCTGTGGGCACCTCCAGCGGCAGCCGGTGGAGGGTCTGGGGAGGGAGCCCCCAGGAGCCTGGGCGGAGCCCCCCGGGGCCGCCGCGGAGCGCACCGGTGAGCCGCGAGGAGCCCCCGCGGCGGGTCCCGGGCCTGGGCAGGCCCCGCACCGGCGCGAGGCCCCCCGCGCAGCGCACCCCGCACACGATCCGGCTCGGCAGCCCCAGGCCGCGGCTGCGCCTGGTCGGCGTCGGGCTCACCCTCGTGATGCTCGCCTTCGTCGTCCGGCTCCTCCAGGTCCAGGCCGTCGACGCCTCCGCGTACTCCGCCAAGGCCACCGAGAACCGCTTCGCCAGCTACGTCCTGGCCGCCGAGCGCGGGGAGATCACCGACCGCAAGGGCGTCGCCCTGGCCACGAGCGTCGACGCGTACGACATCACCGCCGACCCGAAGATGTTCACGCCCCAGGAGAGCAAGGCCCCCGACGCGCCCGAGCAGGCCGCCGCCCTCCTCGCGCCGATCCTCGGCAAGGACGCCAAGGAGATCGCCGCCCGGCTGAAGACCAAGGACACCCGCTACGTGGTCCTGGCCCGCCGGCAGACCCCCCAGGTCTGGAACCAGATCAAGGACCTCAAGAAGCTCTTCGCCGACAAGGCGGCCGCCGACAAGCGCCGCAACGGGCCGGGCGCCAACGTCATCGCCGGGGTCTTCAACGAGAACAGCAGCAAGCGCGTGTATCCCGGCGGCGACCTCGCCGCCGGGATACTGGGCTACGTCAACGCCGAGGGCAAGGGCGGCGGCGGACTGGAGTCCGCCCTCGACAAGAAGCTGGCCGGCAAGGACGGCGAGATCACCTACGCCCAGTCCGGCGGCCGGCGCGTGCCCACCGCCGGGTCCCACGAGAAGCCCGCCGTACCCGGCGACGACATCGAGCTGACCATCGACCGCGACATCCAGTGGGCCGCCCAGAGCGCCATCGCGGAGCAGGTCGAGAAGTCCGGCGCCGACCGCGGCTACGTCGTGGTCCAGGACACCCGCACCGGCGAGGTCCTCGCCATGGCCAACGCCCCCGGCTTCGACCCCAACGACCTCACCCGGGCCCGCTCCACCGCCATGGGCAACGCCGCCCTCCAGGACGTGTACGAGCCCGGCTCCACCGCCAAGGTGATCTCCATGGCCGCCGTCCTGGAGGAGAAGAAGGCCGCCCCCGACACCCACGTCGAGGTCCCCAACCGGCTGCACCGCGGCGACCGGCTCTTCAAGGACGACATCGACCACCCGACCTGGTACCTGACCCTCAACGGGGTCCTCGCCAAGTCCTCCAACATCGGCACCATCCTGGCCACCGGCCAGCTCGGCGCCACCCAGTCCGAAGCCAACAAGGTCCTGTACTCCTACCTGGACAAGTTCGGCATCGGACGGCCCACCGGCCTCAACTACCCCGGCGAGTCCCGCGGCATCCTCGCCAAGCCGGAGGCCTGGTCCACCTCGCAGCAGTACACGATCCCCTTCGGCCAGGGCCTGTCCCTCAACGCGATGCAGGCGGCCTCCGTCTACTCCACCGTCGCCAACGGCGGCGTCCGCATCACCCCCACCCTGGTCCGCGGCACCAAGGGCCCCGACGGCCGCTTCACCCCGGCCCCGGCGCCCGAACGGACCCGCGTCATCAGCCAGGAGACGGCCAAGAGCCTCTCCGAGATGCTGGAGTCCGTGGTCGACGACCAGGAGGGCACCGGAACCAAGGCGAAGATCCCCGGCTACCGGGTCGGAGGCAAGACCGGCACCTCCAACCGGGTGGATCCGGCCACCGGCCGCTACAAGGGCTACACGGCCTCCTTCGCCGGCTTCGCCCCCGCCGACAACCCGCGGATCACCGTCTACTGCGCCATCCAGAACCCCACCAAGGGCAGCTACTTCGGCGGCCAGATCTGCGGCCCGATCTACAAGACGGTCATGGAGTTCGCACTCAAGACCCTCCAGGTCGCGCCCACCGGAACGGCCCCCGCCGGCCTCCCGGTGACCTATGGAACCGGCCAGCCGCCCGCCGCCCCGAACAGCGCGCAGCCCAGTCCACAGCCCTGACGGCGAACCGACCGTCCCACCACCCACGCGTGAGGCTCCATCAGTGACAACGATCACCCCGAAACCCGGGAACCAGACGGCCGAAGGCGCCCAGGACGGGCCCTCGCTTCGCGAGCGGCCCGCCGCGCCCGGTACGCTCACCGCCGTGCCCCACGCTGATCAGCCCAGAACCGCCCAGAAAGACGCCCCGGCAGCGCCGCCGGGAGCGCCCCGGCCCGTGAACGCCCGCCCGACCCCTCTGGGCGAGCTGGCCGGCCTGCTGGGTCTGCCCGAGTCCGGCTCCGCTCAGATCACCGGCATCACGCACGACTCCCGTGCCGTGCGCCCCGGCGACCTCTACGCAGCCCTGCCCGGCGCCCGGCTGCACGGCGCCGACTTCGCCGCCCAGGCGGCCGCCCTCGGCGCCGCCGCCGTGCTGACCGACCCGCAGGGCGCCGAACGCGCCGCCGCGACCGGCCTGCCCGTGCTGGCCGTCGAGGACCCGCGCGGCCGGATGGGCGAGCTCGCCGCCGAGATCTACGGCCGCCCCGGCGAAGCCCTGCTCCAGCTCGGCATCACCGGCACCTCCGGCAAGACCACCACCGCGTACCTCGTCGAGGGCGGTCTGCGCGCGGCGGGACGGGCCACCGGACTGGTGGGCACCGTCGAGATGCGCATCGGTGACGAGCGCATCAAGTCCGAGCGCACCACCCCCGAGGCCACCGACCTCCAGGCCCTGTTCGCCGTGATGCGCGAACGCGGCGTCGAGGCCGTCGCCATGGAGGTCTCCAGCCACGCCCTGGTGCTGGGCCGGGTCGACGGCTGCGTCTTCGACGTCGCCGTCTTCAACAACCTCAGCCCGGAACACATGGAGTTCCACTCCGACATGGAGGACTACTTCCAGGCCAAGGCGCAGCTCTTCACCGAGCGCCGCGCCCGCCTGGGCGTGGTCAACGTGGACGACGAGTACGGCCGCCGCCTCGCCAAGGAGTCGCCGATCCCGGTCGTCACCTTCTCCGCCGCCGGCGACCCGTCCGCCGACTGGCGCGCCGAGGACGTGGTCAGCGGCCACATGGACTCCACCCTGACCCTGGTCGGGCCCGAAGGACGGCGCGTCCGGGCCAAGGCCCCGCTGCCCGGCCCGTTCAACGTCGCCAACACCGTCGCCGCGGTCGTGACCCTCGCCGCCGCCGGACTCGACCCGCAGACCGCCGCCGACGGTGTCGCCGCGGTCCCCGGGGTCCCCGGCCGCCTGGAGCGCGTCGACGCGGGCCAGCCGTACCTGGCCGTCGTCGACTACGCCCACAAGACCGACGCCGTCGAGTCGGTGCTGCGCGCCCTGCGCGAGGTCACCACCGGCCGGCTGCACATCGTCCTCGGCTGCGGCGGCGACCGCGACACCACCAAGCGGGGCCCGATGGGTGCCGCCGCGGCCCGGTACGCCGACACCGCCGTCCTGACCTCCGACAACCCGCGCTCCGAGGACCCGCTGAAGATCCTCGCCGCGATGTTCGAGGGCGCCGTCTCCGTCCCCGCCGAGGAGCGCGCCGCCGTCCTCGTCGACGCCGACCGTGCCGCGGCCATCGCCGCCGCCGTCGCGCGCGCCGAGGCGGGCGACACCGTCCTCGTCGCGGGCAAGGGCCACGAGCAGGGCCAGGACACCGCGGGCGTGGTACGCCCCTTCGACGACCGCGCCGTGCTCCGCGCGGCCATCGAGAACCAGCAGCGCAGCGTCCGACAGGCCGAGGTGAACCCGTGATCGCCCTTTCCCTCGCCGAGATCGCCGACATCACCGGCGGGCGGCCCCACGACATACCGGATCTCTCCGCCCTGATCAGCGGCCCGGTCGTCATCGACTCCCGCCAGGTGGAGCCCGGAAGCCTCTTCGCCGCCTTCGCCGGCGAGCACGTCGACGGCCACGACTACGCCGAGCGCGCGGTCTCCGCCGGGGCCGCCGCCGTCCTGGCCGCCCGGCCGGTCGGCGTCCCGGCGATCGTGGTCGACGACGTCGAGAAGGCGCTCGGGGCCCTCGCCCGCGCCGTCGTCGGACGCCTCGGCACCGACGTGGTCGCCCTGACCGGCTCGGCCGGCAAGACCTCCACCAAGGACCTGATCGCCCAGGTGCTCCAGCACCACGCGCCGACCGTGTGGACGCCGGGCTCCCTCAACAACGAGATCGGCCTGCCGCTCACGGCGCTCAGGGCCACCGCGGAAACCCGGCACCTGGTCCTGGAGATGGGTGCCCGCGGCATCGGGCACATCGCCTACCTGACCGGGCTCACCCCGCCGCGCATCGGCCTCGTCCTGAACGTCGGCACCGCCCACATCGGTGAGTTCGGCGGCCGCGAGGCCATCGCCCAGGCCAAGGGAGAGCTGGTCGAGGCCCTCCCGGGCGAGGCCGACGGCGGGGTCGCCGTCCTCAACGCCGACGACCTGCTGGTGCGCGCGATGGCCGCCCGCACGAAGGCCCGCACGGTCCTCTTCGGCGAGGCCGAGGACGCGGACGTACGCGCCACCGAAGTGCGGATGACCCCCGCGGGACAGCCCTCCTTCACACTCCACACACCGACCGGGTGCAGCGATGTGACCTTGCGCCTGTACGGTGAGCACCACGTGTCGAACGCGCTCGCCGCGGCCGCCGTCGCTCATGTCCTGGGCATGTCAGCCGAGGAGATCGCCACCGCGCTCTCCGGGGCGGGCACCCTGTCCCGGTGGCGCATGGAGGTCACCGAGCGGGCGGACGGCGTCACGATCGTCAACGACGCCTACAACGCGAACCCCGAATCCATGCGGGCCGCCCTGCGCGCACTGGCCGCCATGGGCGGTGCCGGCAAGGAGGACGGGGGACGTACGTGGGCGGTGCTCGGCCCCATGGCCGAGCTCGGTGACGCGTCGCTGGCCGAGCACGACGCGGTGGGGCGGCTTGCCGTCCGGCTCAACGTGAGCAGGCTCGTGGCAGTCGGGGGCAGGGAAGCGTCCTGGCTGCAGCTGGGCGCATATAACGAGGGTTCGTGGGGTGAGGAGTCGGTGCTCGTGTCCGACGCGCAGGCGGCGGTCGACCTGTTGCGCAGAGAACTGCGCCCGGGGGACGTCGTGCTGGTGAAGGCTTCCAGGTCGGTCGGTCTGGAGCGGGTGGCGCTGGCGCTGCTCGAGGGCGAGGTCGCCGGCCGATGAGGCAGATCCTGTTCGCCGGTGTCATCGGCATGTTCCTCACCGTCATCGGCACCCCGCTGCTGATCAAGCTGCTGGCCCGCAAGGGCTACGGCCAGTTCATCCGCGACGACGGCCCCCGCGGCCACGCGGGCAAGAAGGGCACGCCCACCATGGGCGGCATCTCCTTCATCCTGGCCACCCTCATCGCGTACGCCCTGACGAAGGTCATCACCGGCGAGGAGCCCTCCTTCTCGGGCCTGCTGGTGCTCTTCCTGATGGCGGGCATGGGCCTGGTCGGCTACCTCGACGACTACATCAAGATCGTCAAGCGGCGTTCGCTCGGTCTGCGGGCCAAGGCCAAGATGGCCGGCCAGCTGATCGTCGGCATCGCCTTCGCCGTGCTCGCACTCCAGTTCAAGGACTCGCGCGGGCTCACTCCGGCCTCGACGAAGCTGTCGTTCGTCACGGACTTCGGCTGGGCCATCGGCCCGGTGCTGTTCGTGGTCTGGGCCCTCTTCATGATCCTGGCCATGTCCAACGGCGTGAACCTGACCGACGGTCTGGACGGCCTCGCCACCGGCGCCGCCGTGATGGTCTTCGGCGCCTACACCTTCATCGGCGTCTGGCAGCACCAGGAGTCCTGCGCCAACGCGGTGACCCTGACCAACCCCAACGCCTGCTTCGAGGTCCGAGACCCGCTGGACCTCGCGGTCGTCGCCTCCGCGCTCATGGGAGCCTGCTTCGGCTTCCTGTGGTGGAACACCTCGCCCGCCAAGATCTTCATGGGCGACACCGGCTCGCTCGCGCTCGGCGGCGCGCTCGCGGGTCTCGCCATCTGCTCCCGCACGGAGTTCCTGATGGCGCTCCTCGGCGGCCTCTTCGTGCTCATCACGATGTCGGTCGTCATCCAGGTCGGCTCCTTCAAGCTGACCGGCAAGCGAGTCTTCCGAATGGCCCCGCTCCAGCACCACTTCGAACTCAAGGGCTGGTCAGAAGTCCTTGTCGTGGTCCGCTTCTGGATCATCCAGGGCATGTGCGTGATCGTGGGTCTCGGCCTCTTCTACGCGGGATGGGCAGCGGACAAGTGACCCCCTGGCAGGACCGGAACATCACCGTCGCCGGCCTCGGCGTGAGCGGCATCAGTGCCGCCCGCGCCCTGGCCGGCCTCGGCGCCGTCGTGACCGTCGTCGACGGCGGGGACAGCGAGGGCCACCGGGCCCGGGCCGCCGAGCTGGAGGCCGAGGCCAAGGGCGTCACCGTGCGCCTGGGCGACGCCGAGACCCTCCCCGAGGGCACCGGCCTCGTCGTCACCTCGCCCGGCTGGCAGCCCGACAGCCCGCTGTTCGCGGCCGCCGCCGCGGCCGGCGTGGACGTCGTCGGCGACGTCGAGATCGCCTGGCTGCTGCGCGGCGAGGACGCCGCCCCCTGGCTGGCCGTCACCGGCACCAACGGCAAGACCACCACCACCCAGATGCTGGCCTCGATCCTGCGGGCGGCCGGTCTGAAGACGGCGGCCGTCGGCAACATCGGCACTCCCATCATCGACGTGGTGACCGGCGAGGAGACGTACGACGTCCTCGCCGTGGAGCTCTCCAGCTACCAGCTGCACTGGGCGCCCTCCGTGCGCGCCCACTCGGCGGCCGTCCTCAACCTGGCCCCCGACCACCTCGACTGGCACGGCTCCATGGAGGCGTACGCCGCCGACAAGGGCCGCATCTACGAGGGCAACACGGTCGCCTGCGTCTACAACGTCGCCGACCCGGCCACCGAGCGGCTGGTCGAGGAGGCCGACGTCGAGGAGGGCTGCCGGGCCATCGGCTTCACCCTCGGCGCCCCCGCCCCCTCCATGCTCGGCGTGGTCGACGGGATCCTGGTGGACCGGGCGTTCGTGCAGGACCGGCAGAAGAACGCGCAGGAGCTGGCGCACGTCGACGACGTCAACCCGCCCGCCCCGCACAACATCGCCAACGCCCTCGCCGCGGCGGCCCTGGCCCGCGCCTTCGGCGTCGAGCCGCGCGCCGTGCGCGACGGGCTGCGCGACTTCCGCCCCGACGCGCACCGCGTGGCGTACGTGGACGAGGTCGACGGGGTCCGCTACGTCGACGACTCCAAGGCCACCAACACCCACGCCGCGGAGGCCTCCCTGGCGGCCTTCGAGCCGGTCGTCTGGATCGCCGGCGGCCTCGCCAAGGGCGCGACCTTCGACGAGCTCGTGCAGAAGTCCGCGAAGCGGCTGCGGGGCGTGGTGCTCATGGGCGCCGACCGGGCGCTGATCGCCGAGGCGCTGGCGCGACACGCGCCCGAGGTCCCGGTGACCGACCTCGAACGGACCGACACTGGGGCGATGCTCGCAGCGGTCCGGGAAGCGGCCCGGCTCGCGGAACCCGGAGACACCGTCCTGCTGGCGCCGGCGTGCGCCTCGATGGACATGTTCGCGAACTACAACAAGCGGGGCGACGCGTTCGCCGACGCGGTGCGCGAACTCGCCTCCGGGAGCGCCGCGGACACGGCCTAGCCGAGGGCGCCCGACAGGTTCCCCCGGCCGGCTGCTCGCCTCGTACGAGTGGAGGGGAAGATCACAGATGCCGGCCAGACAGATGCTGCCGGGACGGCGGCCCCCCGCCGTCAAGGCGCAGGGCCGCAGACGTCCCGCCCCCGGTGCCAAGCGGCCCGCCCGGGGCGGGCCGCTGGAGCGGCTGCGGCGCACGCGGCGGCAGTTGACCAAGGCCTGGGACCGCCCGCTCACCGCCTATTACCTGATTTTCGGCAGCTCGCTGCTCATCACCGTGCTCGGCCTGGTGATGGTCTACTCGGCGTCCATGATCAAGGCCCTCCAGCTGGGCCTGGGAGACGCCTACTTCTTCAAGAAGCAGTTCCTGGCCGCCGCGATCGGCGGCGTCCTGCTGCTGGCCGCCTCCCGCATGCCGGTCAAGCTGCACCGGGCGCTGTCCTACCCCGTGCTCGCCGGCACCCTGTTCCTGATGGTCCTGGTCCAGGTCCCCGGGATAGGGGTCTCCATCAACGGCAACCAGAACTGGATCTCCCTGGGCGGCCCGTTCATGCTCCAGCCCAGCGAGTTCGGGAAGCTGGCGCTGATCCTCTGGGGCGCCGACCTGCTGGCCCGCAAGGGCGACAAGGGGCTCCTGACCCAGTGGAAGCACCTGCTGGTGCCGCTGGTCCCGGTCGCCTTCCTGCTGCTCGGGCTGATCATGCTCGGCGGGGACATGGGCACCGCGATGATCCTCGGAGCCGTCCTGTTCGGCCTGTTGTGGCTCGCGGGGGCGCCGACGCGGCTGTTCGCCGGGGTGCTCGCCTTCGCGGGTGTGATCGTCGCACTGCTCATCAAGACCAGCCCGCACCGCATGGACCGGCTCGCCTGCATCGGGGCGACGGAACCGGGCAGGAACGACCTCTGCTGGCAGGCGGTCCACGGGATCTACGCCCTCGCATCCGGCGGATGGTTCGGTTCCGGCCTGGGTGCGAGTGTGGAAAAATGGGGGCAACTGCCCGAAGCCCATACCGACTTCATCTTTGCCATCACCGGTGAGGAACTGGGCCTGGCGGGGACGCTGTCGGTGCTCGCCCTGTTCGCGGCTCTAGGCTATGCGGGTATCCGCGTGGCCGGACGCACGGAGGACTCCTTCGTACGGTATGCCGCGGGAGGCGTGACCACCTGGATCACGGCCCAGGCCGTGATCAACATCGGTGCGGTGCTCGGTCTGCTGCCGATCGCAGGGGTGCCCCTCCCGCTGTTCTCCTACGGGGGGTCCGCCCTGCTGCCGACCATGTTCGCGGTCGGACTGCTCATCGCGTTCGCGCGGGAGGAGCCGACGGCGCGCGCGGCGCTCGCCATGCGGCAGCCGAGAGCCGGCTGGCGGCGGAGCGGGCCGATATGGAAGTCGATGAGACGGCGCGTCAAGAGGCGTCCGTCCGGAGAGCGGTGAATTTCGGTGCATGTCGTACTCGCCGGTGGGGGGACCGCCGGCCACATCGAGCCGGCGCTCGCCCTCGCGGACGCCCTGCGCAGGCAGGACCCGACCGTGGGCATCACCGCCCTCGGCACGGAGCGCGGACTCGAGACCCGCCTCGTGCCGGAGCGCGGCTACGAGCTGGGCCTGATCCCCGCCGTACCGCTGCCCCGCAAGCCCACTCCGGAGCTGATCACCGTCCCCGGGCGGCTGCGCGGCACCATCAAGGCCGCCGAGGAGATCCTCGTCCGCACCAAGGCCGACGTGGTCGTCGGCTTCGGCGGCTACGTGGCCCTGCCCGGCTACCTGGCAGCCAAGCGGCTCGGGGTGCCGATCATCGTCCACGAGGCCAACGCCCGGCCCGGACTGGCCAACAAGATCGGCTCCCGCTACGCGCACGCCGTCGCCGTCTCCACCCCCGACAGCAAGCTCCGCGGCGCCCGCTACGTGGGCATCCCGCTGCGCCGCTCCATCTCCACCCTCGACCGCGCCGCCATGCGCCCCGAGGCGCGGGCCGCCTTCGGCCTCGACCCCAACCTCCCGACGCTGCTCGTCTCCGGCGGCTCGCAGGGCGCCCGTCGCCTCAACGAGACCATCCAGCAGGTCGCGCCGACCCTCCAGCGCTCCGGGATCCAGATCCTGCACGCGGTCGGCCCGAAGAACGAACTGCCGCGTGTCGACAACATGCCCGGGATGCCGCCCTATGTCCCGGTACCGTACGTGGACCGGATGGACCTCGCGTACGCCGCCGCCGACATGATGCTGTGCCGCGCGGGCGCGATGACCGTCGCCGAACTCTCCGCCGTCGGACTGCCGGCCGCCTACGTACCGCTGCCCATCGGCAACGGCGAACAGCGGCTCAACGCCCAGCCGGTGGTCAAGGCCGGCGGTGGTCTCCTCGTCGACGACGCGGAACTGACGCCCGACTGGGTGCTGGGCCAGGTCCTCCCGGTGCTGTCCGATCCGCACCGCCTGTACGAGATGTCCCGCGCCGCCGCCGAGTTCGGCCGGCGGGACGCCGACGAGCTCCTCGTCGGCCTCGTCCACGAGGCGATCGCGGCCGCACGCGGGTAACCGCTGACCCAGGAGGCGCAGGAGTGGCCGGAGCGACGACGGCACGACGCGGACCGTCCGGCCGGGCGGGCAGGGGCGGCACGGGCGCGGGGGCGTCCCGGCCGCCCAAGTCGCCGAAGAGCACCAGCCCGCGCGGATCCGGCGGCGGGAGGCCGCGCCGGGTCCGCCTGCTGGTGACCCTCGCGGCGGCGGCGCTGCTCGCCGGGGGTGCCGCCTGGGCCCTCTACGGGTCGTCCTGGCTGCGTGTGGAGAAGGTCACGGCCTCCGGCACCGAGGTGCTCACCCCCGAGCAGGTCCTGTCCGCCGCGGCCGTGCCCGTCGGCGCCCCGCTGGTCAGCGTGGACACCGGCGAGATCGCGAGCCGGGTGCGCGCCCGGCTGTCCCGCATCGATTCGGTCGATGTGGTGCGGGCGTGGCCGCACGGGATCGGGCTGAAAGTGACGGAACGCAAACCGGTCCTGCTCATCAAAAAGGGCACGGACTTCATCGAAGTGGACGCGACGGGTGCGCGGTTCGACACGGTTGCGAAAGCACCCGTCGGCGTTCCGCTCCTCGAAATGGCCGCGGACCGGTCGCCGAGCGCGCGCCGCTTCGACGAGGAGCGGCTGCTGCGGGAGGCGGTGGGCATCGCGGGAAGCCTTCCCGACGCAGTCGCGAAGGAGACGGTGCAGGTCAGGGTGGGGTCGTTCGACTCCGTCGTGCTGGAGCTGACGAAGGGCCGCACCGTGGTGTGGGGGAGCGGCGAACTGGGTGAGGCCAAAGGCCGGGCGCTGACCGCCCTGCTGAAAGCCTCGCCCAGGGCCGACCACTTCGACGTGAGCGTTCCCACCGCCCCGGCGGTGTCCGGGAGTTGACGTCGAGTCGAGGACCGACGCACCCTGGTTGGCCACCGATACGGGTGATCACATAGGGTGAAAAGAAAAACGGGAGGTTCGGCGTGTTCGTTGAACACGCGCTACTTGTCGACTTAGTGTCCTGTTCGGAAGAGTCCAAGGAACAGACACACCCTTAACCCTAAACTTCAGGGTTAGGGTTCGGGTCGGCGCGTAGCGGACGTCCCACATTTCGGCATCAGTCGTCGCACCGCAGGCCTGCGAGGCGGCGACACGTAACTCGAGGCGAGAGGCCTTCGACGTGGCAGCACCGCAGAACTACCTCGCAGTCATCAAGGTCATCGGTGTCGGCGGCGGTGGTGTCAATGCCATCAACCGAATGATCGAGGTCGGTCTCAAGGGCGTCGAGTTCATCGCCATCAACACCGACGCCCAGGCGCTGTTGATGAGCGACGCCGACGTCAAGCTCGACGTCGGCCGCGAACTCACCCGGGGCCTCGGCGCCGGAGCCAACCCGGCCGTCGGCCGCAAGGCGGCAGAGGACCACCGCGAGGAGATCGAGGAGGTCCTCAAGGGGGCCGACATGGTCTTCGTCACCGCCGGCGAGGGCGGCGGCACGGGCACGGGCGGCGCGCCCGTCGTCGCCAACATCGCGCGCTCGCTGGGCGCCCTGACGATCGGCGTCGTCACCCGCCCGTTCACCTTCGAGGGCCGGCGCCGCGCGAACCAGGCGGAGGACGGCATCGCCGAGCTCCGCGAAGAGGTCGACACCCTCATCGTCATCCCCAACGACCGCCTGCTGTCCATCTCGGACCGCCAGGTCTCGGTCCTCGACGCCTTCAAGTCGGCCGATCAGGTCCTGCTCAGCGGCGTCCAGGGCATCACCGACCTCATCACCACCCCGGGTCTGATCAACCTCGACTTCGCCGACGTCAAGTCCGTGATGTCCGAGGCCGGCTCGGCCCTGATGGGCATCGGCTCCGCCCGCGGCGACGACCGCGCGGTGGCCGCGGCCGAGATGGCGATCTCCTCGCCGCTGCTGGAGGCGTCCATCGACGGCGCCCGGGGCGTGCTGCTCTCCATCTCCGGCGGCTCGGACCTCGGTCTCTTCGAGATCAACGAGGCCGCGCAGCTGGTGAGCGAGGCCGCGCACCCCGAGGCCAACATCATCTTCGGCGCCGTCATCGACGACGCCCTGGGCGACGAGGTCCGGGTCACGGTCATCGCGGCCGGCTTCGACGGCGGCCAGCCCCCGGCCCGCCGGGACAACGTCATCGGCGCCGCGTCCACCAAGCGCGAGGAGCCGGCCCCCGCGCCGGTCCGCGCCCCCGAGCCGGTCCGCCCGGCCTTCGGCGGACTCGGCACCGTGACGCCCCGCGAGGAGCCCCCGGCCCCGGTCGAGATCCCGGTCGAGACCGCGCCGGCCCCGCCGCAGGTCCCGACGGCCCGGCCCTACCAGGACAGCCCGGCCGAAGAGCTGGACGTTCCGGACTTCTTGAAGTGACGCTGGAGCAGCATCACGAGAGCGGCGCCCACTTCGCCTTCACCGACCGGTGGGGCGGGGTGAGCGCCGTTCCGTACGAGGAGCTCAATCTCGGCGGCGCGGTCGGCGACGACCCGGCCGCCGTTCGCGCGAACCGGGCGGCCGCCGCCCGCGGCCTGGGCATCGACCCGGACCTGGTGGTCTGGATGAAC
The DNA here is from genome assembly GCF_042895815.1 of Streptomyces sp. NPDC001373. Taxonomy (NCBI): domain Bacteria; kingdom Bacillati; phylum Actinomycetota; class Actinomycetes; order Kitasatosporales; family Streptomycetaceae; genus Streptomyces; species Streptomyces sp. NPDC001373. The sequence continues at coordinate 290,637 of NZ_JBIAWQ010000004.1, read as the reverse complement.
CAGGTGCACGGGCGGGACGTGGCGGTGGTCGACGGCCCCTGGGGCGCCGACGCCGACATCCCCGCGGTGGACGCGGTGGTGACCGCCCGTCGGGGGCTCGCCCTCGCCGTGCTCACCGCCGACTGCACCCCCGTGCTGCTGGCCGACCCGGTCGCAGGGGTCGCCGCAGCCGCCCACGCCGGGCGGCCCGGGCTGGTGGCCGGGGTGGTGCCCGCCGCCGTCGAGGCGATGGCGGCCCTCGGCGCCGACCCGGCGCGCATCGTCGCCCGTACCGGACCCGCCGTCTGCGGGCGCTGCTACGAGGTGCCGGCCGAGATGCGGGAGGCGGTCGCCGCAGTGGTGCCGGCCGCGTGGGCCGAGACCAGCTGGGGGACGCCGGCCGTCGACGTGGTCGCCGGGGTGCACGCTCAGCTCGCGGAGGCGGGGGTGGCGCACGGACACCGCTCCCCGGTCTGCACACTGGAGTCGCGGGACCACTTCTCGTACCGCCGCGACCGGGTGACCGGGCGGCTTGCCGGATATGTCTGGTTGGACTGACTGATGACGGATCGTAAGGCCGAGCTCGCCGAGAACCTCGCGCGGGTGGAGGAGCGGATCGCCTCCGCCTGCGCGGCGGCCGGCCGCGCCCGGGACGAAGTGACCCTCATCGTGGTCACCAAGACCTACCCGGCGACCGACGTACGCCTCCTGGCGGACCTGGGCGTCCGTCATGTGGCGGAGAACCGCGACCAGGATGCCGCCCCCAAGGCCGCGGCCTGTGCGGATCTGTCGCTGAACTGGCACTTCGTGGGCCAGTTGCAGACGAACAAGGTCCGTTCCGTGGCGGGATACGCGCACGTGGTGCAGTCGGTCGACCGGCCGAGGCTCGTCACGGCGCTCTCGGCCGCCGCGGTGGCGCGGGGGCGGGAGATCGGCTGCCTCGTGCAGATCGCCCTCGACGCCGAGTCGGGGCAGCGCGGGACCCGGGGCGGTGCCGCGCCCGAGCAGATGGCCGAGTTGGCGGATCTCGTCGCCGGGGCACCGGGGCTGCGGATCGACGGTCTCATGACCGTGGCCCCCCTCGCCGGCCTCTACGCGGGGCGCGAACAGGCCGCCTTCGAGCGGCTGATGGAATTGTCATCCGGCCTGCGCGCGGACCATCCGGCTGCCACGATGGTGTCGGCGGGAATGAGCGCCGACCTGGAACAGGCCGTACTGGCCGGTGCGACACATGTGCGCGTCGGCACTGCGGTACTCGGCGCGAGACCCCGGCTCGGGTAACGTCGCGAAGAAAGTCGGACCACAGCAGAAAATATGGTCATTCCCGCAGATGAGCGGACAGACCACGTGGATCGCGGGCAGTTGGTGACTTTGGTGACACAGCGACACCTGCGACAGGGCGATCCACCACAGAGCGGAGGACTCGGAGAATGGCCGGCGCGATGCGCAAGATGGCGGTCTACCTCGGCCTCGTGGAGGACGACCGGTACGACAACCCGGGGTACGACCCCGATGACGAATTCGAGCCCGAGCCGGAGCCCGAGCGCCCCCGGGAGAGGGACCGGCGACAGCAGCCCGTGCACCAATCGCCCGTAACGGACGAACCGGTACGAGCAGTGCAGCCGCCGGCGCCGCGCGAACCCCTCCCAATTCCGTCAGAAAACGGACGTCCTGCGCGAATTGCCCCCGTGGCATCCATCACACCTGACCGCACCAACCTGGAGAAGAACGCCCCCGTGATCATGCCCAAGGTCGTCTCCGAGCGGGAGCCGTACCGCATCACGACGCTGCACCCCCGGACCTACAACGAGGCCCGTACCATCGGGGAACACTTCCGTGAGGGCACCCCGGTGATCATGAATCTCACGGAGATGGACGACACCGACGCGAAGCGTCTGGTCGACTTCGCGGCCGGCCTCGTCTTCGGTCTGCACGGCAGCATTGAACGCGTGACGCAGAAGGTGTTCCTGCTGTCGCCTGCTAACGTCGATGTCACGGCGGAGGACAAGGCCCGCATCGCGGAGGGCGGGTTCTTCAACCAAAGCTAGACCGATCCGTCAGATACGGGGCCGGGAACAGAGCGGGAGCAGGGGAGAGGGAAGCGCGGGATGGGCGTCGCACTGCAGGTGGTCTACATCGCGCTGATGTGCTTCCTCATCGTGCTGATCTTCCGACTGGTCATGGACTACGTGTTCCAGTTCGCACGTTCATGGACACCCGGCAAGGCGATGGTGGTCGTTCTGGAGGCCACCTACACTGTCACCGATCCACCGCTCAAACTCCTGCGGCGGTTCATCCCGCCGTTGCGTCTCGGGGGCGTGGCGCTCGACCTGTCCTTCTTCGTTCTGATGATCATCGTTTACATCCTCATCAGCTTCGTGAGCACCGCTGCGAGAAGCGTGTGAACGATGAGCTCCCCCGTGCCTGCGGGGACAGTCCCGATACGGTCCTGCCGACTGCCGACGACTACGTAGAGGTGAAGAAGACATGCCGCTGACTCCCGAGGACGTGCGGAACAAGCAGTTCACGACCGTCCGCCTGCGAGAAGGCTATGACGAGGACGAGGTCGATGCCTTCCTCGACGAGGTCGAGGCCGAGCTGACGCGTCTGCTGCGCGAGAACGAGGACCTGCGCGCGAAGCTGGCCGCCGCCACGCGAGCCGCCGCGCAGAGCCAGCAGCAGGCGAACATGCGCAAGCCGGAGCCCCAGGACCAGCGAGGCCCGGGCGCCCCCGTGCCGGCGGCCATATCCGGCCCGCCGCAGCCGCAGCAGCCGCAGATGGGTCCGCCGCAGCTCCCGGGCGGCCAGCCCCAGCTGCCGGGCGGCCAGCCCCAGCTTCCCCCGGGCCCCGGCGGACACGGGCCGCAGGGTCCGGGCCCGATGGGCGGCCCCATGCAGCAGCAGTCCATGGGTGGCCAGCACCCGATGGCGCCGCAGCAGCAGCAGATGGGGCAGCAGCCCATGCCGCAGCAGATGCAGCAGCAGTCGATGGGCGGCCAGAACCAGCTCGGCCAGCCGATGGGCCAGCAGATGCAGCCCATGGGGCAGCAGATGCAGCCGATGGGCCAGCAGATGCAGCCCATGCAGCAGCCGCAGCTCCCGCAGCAGGGCCCCGGCGGCGACAGCGCCGCCCGCGTCCTGTCGCTCGCGCAGCAGACCGCCGACCAGGCGATCGCGGAGGCCCGCTCCGAGGCCAACAAGATCGTCGGCGAGGCGCGTTCCCGCGCCGAGGGCCTGGAGCGGGACGCCCGCGCCAAGGCCGACGCGCTGGAGCGGGACGCCCAGGAGAAGCACCGCGTCGCGATGGGGTCCCTGGAGTCCGCCCGCGCCACGCTGGAGCGCAAGGTCGAGGACCTGCGGGGCTTCGAGCGCGAGTACCGTACGCGTCTGAAGTCCTACCTGGAGTCGCAGCTGCGCCAGCTGGAGACCCAGGCCGACGACTCGCTGGCCCCGCCGCGCACCCCGGCCGGCCCGGCCCTGCCGCCGTCGCCGTCCCCGTCGATGGCTCCGGCCGGCGCGATGGGCATGGGTGGTCCGTCCCCGATGGGCGGTCCCTCCCCGATGGGCGGTCCCTCCCCGATGAGCGGTGGTCCGTCCTACGGCGGGCAGCAGCAGATGTCCCCGGCGATGACGCAGCCGATGGCTCCGGTGCGGCCGGCCACGCCGCAGCCGATGCAGCAGGCGCCGTCCCCCATGCGGGGCTTCCTGATCGACGAGGACGACAACTGACGCAGCCGTCGGCAGTCTCTACGGGCCGGGCCCGGTTCCCCTGCGGGGGCACCGGGCCCGGCCCGTTTTCCGTCCCCGGCGTGGCACGGGCTGCCTGCGGAGCCGTCCCCCACCCGCCCTTCCACCGTTCCCAGGGGGCTCCGCCCCCAGACCCCCGCGCCTCGAACGCCGGCGGGGCTGATTCCAGCCCCGCCGGCGTTCGAGGCGGCAGCGGTGAAAGGGCGGGGCGGGGAGAAGGCACGAAAGCGGCGCCCCCCCGCATGGGGAGGGCGCCGCTTCGGTGGGCCGGGGGTTACGCCTTGCGGAGGCGGAACGTCAGGGACAGGGACTCGTCCTCGAACGGGGTGCCGTACGAGGCGTCGGCCTCGCCCTGGCCGAAGTCCGTCGCGAGGACCTCGTCCGCGATCAGGGCCGCGTGGTCCATGAGGGCCGTGACGACCTCCTCGGACGCGGACGACCAGCGGAGGGCGATGCGGTCCGCGACGTCGAGGCCGGAGTTCTTGCGGGCCTCCTGGATCAGCCGGATCGCGTCACGGGCCAGGCCCGCCAGCCGCAGCTCCGGGGTGATCTCCAGGTCGAGCGCGACCGTGGCACCGGAGTCCGAGGCCACCGACCAGCCCTCGCGCGGGGTCTCGGTGATGATGACCTCCTCCGGGGTGAGGGTCACCTCCTCGCCGTTCACCGTCACGACCGCCGAGCCGGAGCGCAGCGAGACGGACAGGGCGGCGGCGTCGGCCGCGGCCACCGCCTTCGCCACGTCCTGCACGCCCTTGCCGAACCGCTTGCCCAGCGCCCGGAAGTTCGCCTTCGCCGTCGTGTCCACCAGCGAGCCGCCCACCTCGGAGAGGGAGGCCAGGGAGGAGACGTTCAGCTCCTCCGTGATCTGGGCCTGGAGCTCCGGCGACAGCGCGTCGAAGCCGACCGCGCCGACCAGCGCCCGCGACAGGGGCTGACGGGTCTTGACGCCCGACTCGGCGCGCGTGGCCCGGCCCAGTTCCACCAGGCGGCGGACCAGCAGCATCTGCTGGGAGAGGGCCGGGTCGATCGCGGAGGCGTCCGCCGTCGGCCACGTGGACAGGTGCACCGACTCCGGCGCCCCCGGCGTGACCGGGACGACCATGTCCTGCCAGACCCGCTCCGTGATGAAGGGGGTCAGCGGGGCCATGAGCCGGGTGACCGTCTCGACGACCTCGTGCAGCGTGCGCAGCGCCGCCTTGTCGCCCTGCCAGAACCGGCGGCGCGAGCGGCGCACGTACCAGTTGGACAGGTCGTCGACGAAGGCGGACAGCAGCTTGCCGGCGCGCTGGGTGTCGTACGACTCCATCGCCTCCGTGACCTCGGAGACGAGGGTGTTCAGCTCGGACAGCAGCCACTTGTCCAGCACCGTGCGGTCCGCCGGCGCCGGGTCGGCCTCCGAGGGGGCCCAGCCGGACGTCCGCGCGTACAGGGCCTGGAAGGCCACCGTGTTCCAGTACGTGAGGAGCGTCTTGCGGACGACCTCCTGGATCGTGCCGTGGCCCACGCGCCGCGCCGCCCACGGGGAGCCGCCGGCCGCCATGAACCAGCGCACCGCGTCCGCGCCGTGCTGGTCCATGAGCGGGATCGGCTGGAGGATGTTGCCGAGGTGCTTGGACATCTTGCGGCCGTCCTCGGCGAGGATGTGGCCCAGGCAGACCACGTTCTCGTAGGAGGACTTGTCGAAGACCAGGGTGCCGACCGCCATCAGGGTGTAGAACCACCCGCGCGTCTGGTCGATCGCCTCCGAGATGAACTGCGCCGGGTAGCGCTTCTCGAAGATCTCCTTGTTCTTGTACGGGTAGCCCCACTGCGCGAACGGCATCGAGCCCGAGTCGTACCAGGCGTCGATGACCTCCGGGACGCGGACGGCTTCGAGGGAGCAGCCCTCGGCCGTGCAGGTGAAGGTCACGTCGTCGATGTACGGGCGGTGCGGGTCCAGGGCGGAGTGGTCCTGCCCGGACAGCTCGCTCAGCTCGGCGCGCGAGCCGACGCAGGTGAGGTGGTTCTCCTCGCAGCGCCAGACCGGCAGCGGGGTGCCCCAGTAGCGGTTGCGGGAGAGGGCCCAGTCGATGTTGTTGTTCAGCCAGTCGCCGAAGCGGCCCTGCTTGACCGAGTCCGGGAACCAGTTGGTCTTCTCGTTCTCCCGCAGCATCGCGTCCTTGACGGCGGTGGTGCGGATGTACCAGGACGGCTGCGCGTAGTAGAGCAGGGCCGTGTGGCAGCGCCAGCAGTGCGGGTAGCTGTGCTCGTAGGCGATGTGCTTGAAGAGCAGGCCGCGCGCGTCGAGGTCGGCGGTCAGCTTCTCGTCGGCCTTCTTGAAGAAGACGCCCCCGACGAGCGGGACCTCCTCCTCGAAGGTGCCGTCGGCGCGGACCGGGTTCACGACCGGCATGCCGTACGAGCGGCAGACCGCGAGGTCGTCGGCACCGAAGGCGGGGGCCTGGTGGACCAGACCGGTGCCGTCCTCGGTGGTGACGTACTCGGCGTTGACCACGTAGTGCGCGGCCTCGGGCTCGGGGAACTCGACCAGGGCGAAGGGGCGCTCGTAGGTCCAGCGCTCCATCTCCTTGCCCGTGAAGGTCTCGCCGGTGGCCTCCCAGCCCTCCCCGAGCGCCTTCTCCAGCAGCGGCTGGGCGACGACCAGCTTCTCGCTGCCGTCCGTGGCGACGACGTACGTGACCTCGGGGTGGGCCGCGACGGCGGTGTTGGAGACCAGGGTCCACGGGGTGGTGGTCCACACGACCAGGGCCGCCTCGCCGGCGAGCGGGCCGGAGGTCAGCGGGAAGCGGACGTAGACGGAGGGGTCGACGACCGTCTCGTAGCCCTGCGCCAGCTCGTGGTCCGAGAGGCCGGTGCCGCAGCGCGGGCACCAGGGGGCGACGCGGTGGTCCTGGACCAGCAGGCCCTTGTTGAAGATCTCCTTCAGCGACCACCACACCGATTCCACGTACTCGGGGTCCATGGTCCGGTACGCGTCGTCCAGGTCGACCCAGTAGCCCATGCGGGTCGTGAGCTCGGTGAACGCGTCGGTGTGGCGGGTCACGGACTCACGGCACTTGGCGTTGAACTCGGCGATGCCGTACGCCTCGATGTCCTGCTTGCCGTTGAAGCCGAGCTCCTTCTCGACGGCGAGCTCGACCGGCAGGCCGTGGCAGTCCCAGCCGGCCTTGCGGGCCACGTGGTAGCCGCGCATGGTGCGGAAGCGGGGGAAGACGTCCTTGAAGACGCGGGCCTCGATGTGGTGGGCGCCGGGCATGCCGTTGGCGGTGGGCGGGCCCTCGTAGAAGACCCACTCCGGGCGTCCCTCGGACTGCTCCAGCGTCTTGGCGAAGGTCTTGCTCTCGCGCCAGAAGTCGAGGACGGCGTGTTCGAGGGCGGGCAGGTCGACCTGGGCGGGTACCGGGCGGTACTGCGGCGGTGTGGTCATGAGGCTGAACTCTTCCTCCGGCGGGTGTGTCACTTCCGTCCGGAGGGACGAGAGCGTCTGCTGCTCCCGCGGTACCACCCTCCTTGGCCTCCGGACGGGTCCGGCGGCCCCCTCATTGGGGTGCGAAGCCGGTTCTACCGGCCCGACGGGAATCCGTGCGGGCTTTCTTCCGGCGGCTCCGGGGTGATCCTTCACATCGCGCTCGCCCCCGGGCTCCCACCGTCCCCGGGTCGCTCCTGGCTGCGTCCGACGCTACTCGTCCCCATCCATGCCTTTCGCTGCGCCCAGTGTACGGGCCGGGGCGCGGCTCGGCAGACCGATTTACGGCGGGGCGCGGCGGGGCGCGGGAGGGGCGCGGGAGGGGCCGCGGCGTGACCCGGACGGCCCGATGGGCCGGTCGGGGATCCGCCGGGGCGGGCGGGGCGGATTACGGGGGCTCCCGCTGGGCACAACGGATGCAGGTTGAGCTCGATGGACGCGTGCCCCGTTGCCCTGGGGTCGGAGGCGACTTATCGTTCCGGCACGATTTGGCTAAAAAGGCCACATCCGGTGAAAAGGGGCCGCGGCCATGATGGCGAAGAAGACGGCGACACGGGAGGTGGCTGCTGTGCCGGGCTCCACGGCTGCCTCCGAGCGGGCCGCTCCGGAGATGGAGACGGCCCCGGCGAAGAAGGCCGCCGCGAAGAAGGCCGCCGCCAAGAAGGCGGCCCCGGCCGGGAAGGCGGCCGCCGGGAAATCCGCGGCCGGGAAGGCGGCGGCCGAGAAGGCCGCGAAGGAGGCGGCGGCCGGGGAGGAACCGGCCGGTCGGGCCCCCGCGAAGAAGACGGCGGCGAAGAAGACCGCGGCGAAGAAGACGGCCGCCCGGAAGACGGCCGCCAGGAAGACTCCGGCCGAGAAGGCCCCGGCGGAGGTCGACGGGGCGGCCCCGGCCGCGCGGAAGACGGGAGCTCGGAAAGTGGTTGCCAAGAAGATCGCGGGCACGGCCCGCAAGACGGCCGAGGACACGGCGGGCGGCCCCGCCACCGCGCCCCCCGGCGAACTCGCCGTACGCCCCGGGGAGGAGCCCTGGACCGCCGAGGAGGTCGCGGAGGCCCGTACGGAGCTGCTCTCCGAGGTGATGCGGCTGCGCGTGGAGCTGGAGGCCTCCGAGATGGCCATCTCGGGCCTGATGCGCGACTCGGGCGACGGCGCGGGCGACGACCAGGCCGACACCGGCACCAAGAACATCACCCGGGAGTCCGAGCTCGCCCTCGCCGCGAACGCCACGTCCATGCTGGAGCAGACCGAGAGGGCCCTGGAACGGCTGGAGGCGGGCACGTACGGGCTCTGCGAGAACTGCGGGAAGCCCATCGGCAAGGCGCGCATGCAGGCCTTCCCGCGCGCCACGCTGTGCGTGGACTGCAAGCAGAAGCAGGAGCGACGTCACTAGCCAGGACCTGCGCACCCTGACGTACTCTCGTGTCTCGTCGGGATCGGGCTAGTTCGAGGGACTCACGTGGCAGAGGCGGAGCGCATCATCGGTACGCCGGAGGTCGGGGACGGCGCCGAGCCGCAGTCGGAGCCCGCCGCGCCCCGCGGGCGCAGGCGGATCACGGCGCTGCTCGTGGTGGCGGTGCTGGCGTACCTCCTCGACCTCGGCAGCAAGATGCTGGTCGTGGCCCGGCTGGAGCACCAGCCGCCGATCGAGATCGTCGGGAACCTGCTGAAGTTCGACGCCATCCGCAACCCCGGCGCGGCCTTCGGCTTCGGCGAGGCCTTCACGATCATCTTCACCGTGATCGCGGCGACCGTGATCGTGGTCATCATCCGGCTGGCACGCAAGCTGTACAGCCTGCCGTGGGCGATCGCCCTGGGCCTGCTGCTGGGCGGCGCGCTGGGCAACCTGACCGACCGGATCTTCCGCTCGCCGGGCGTGTTCCGGGGGGCGGTGGTCGACTTCATCGCGCCGGCCCACTTCGCCGTGTTCAACCTCGCCGACTCGGCGATCGTGTGCGGCGGCATCCTGATCGTCCTGCTCTCCTTCAGGGGTCTGGACCCGGACGGCACCGTCCACAAGGACTGAGGGCGGGGCTCGCGCGGGAATGGTCTTCCGCCGAGTCCTGCATACTCGACGGGTGAGTACGATTCCCGAGATCCGCACCCTGCCCGTTCCCGATGGCCTGGAAGGCGAGCGCGTCGACGCCGCCATCGCCCGTATGTTCGGTTTTTCCCGGACCAAGGCGGCCGAACTGGCCTCGGAGGGGAAGGTCTCGGTCGACGGCAGCGTCGTCGGCAAGTCCGAGCGCGTCCACGGCGGCGCCTGGCTCGAGGTCGAGATGCCCGCCCCGCCGCGGCCGGTCGAGCTGGTGGCCGAGCCGGTCCCGGGCATGGAGATCATCCACGACGACGACGACATCGTGGTCATCATGAAGCCGGTGGGCGTCGCGGCCCACCCGAGTCCGGGCTGGACCGGCACCACCGTCATCGGCGGCCTCGCCGCGGCCGGCTACCGGATCTCCACCTCGGGCGCGTCCGAGCGCCAGGGCATCGTGCACCGCCTCGACGTCGGCACGTCCGGCCTGATGGCCGTGGCCAAGTCGGAGCGCGCCTACACCTCGCTGAAGAACCAGTTCCGCGAGCGCGTCGTCGACAAGCGCTACCACGCGCTGGTCCAGGGCCACCCGGACCCGATGAGCGGCACCATCGACGCGCCGATCGGGCGGCACCCGAACGCGGACTACAAGTGGGCGGTGACCCAGGACGGCAAGGCCTCGGTCACGCACTACGACCTGATCGAGGCGTTCCGGGCGGCGTCGCTGCTGGACATCAAGCTGGAGACCGGGCGCACGCACCAGATCCGCGTGCACATGTCCGCGCACCGGCACCCGTGCGTCGGCGACCTGACCTACGGGGCGGACCCGACCGTCGCCAAGCGCCTGGGCCTCACCCGCCAGTGGCTGCACGCCGTGCGGCTGGGCTTCGAGCACCCGGCCGACGGCCAGTGGGTGGAGTTCGAGAGCGGCTACCCGGCCGACCTCCAGCACGCCCTGGACGTGATCCGGGCCGAGAGCCAGTAGGCGGTCCTGCGGGGCGGGGGTCCAAATCCCCGGGTGCGGCGCGGCCTCCTGGCAGGGTGTAGCGGGTGGATCAGCTCGCTCTGCTCTTCGTGCTGCTGCTCGGGGCCGTCGTCACCGTCCCGCTCGGGGACCGGCTGGGGCTGCCCGCCCCCGTGCTGATGACCCTCGGCGGGGTCGTGCTGGCGCTGGTGCCGGCCGTGCCCAACGTGGACATCCCGCCCGAGTACATCCTCCCCCTGCTGCTGCCGCCTCTCCTGTACGCCTCGGCGCAGCGCACCTCCTGGCGGCAGTTCGCGGCCAATGTCCGGCCGATCCTGCTGCTGGCCGTGGCCCTGGTCTTCGTGACCACCGCCGCCGTGGCCGCCGTCGCGAACGCCGTGGTCCCCGGGCTGCCCGTCGCGGCGGCCGTCGCGCTCGGCGCGCTCGTCGCCCCGCCCGACCCCGTCGCGGCCACCGCCGTGGCCGGGTCGCTCGGGCTGCCGCGCCGGATGGTGTCGATCCTGGAGGGCGAGGGGCTCTTCAACGACGTCACCGCCATCGTCCTCTACCACGTCGCCATCGCCGCCGCGGTGAGCGGGAGCTTCTCCTGGCCCGCCGCGCTCAAGGAGTTCGTCCTGTCCGCGGTGGTCGCCGTGGCCGTCGGGTTCGGGCTCGGCTGGGCCACGAACCGGCTGATGGACGGGCTCGGCGACGCCACCCTCCAGATCGGGCTGACGCTGCTGGTGCCGTTCGTCTCGTACGTGGTGGCCGAGGAGCTCCAGGGGTCGGGGGTGCTGGCCGTGCTGACCACCGCCCTGTTCCTCGCCGAGAACGCCACCGACGCCGACGACGTGCTGGGGCGCCTGGCCGGGCACACCTTCTGGGAGGTCGTCGACGTCCTCGTCACCGGCGTGGCCTTCGGGCTGATCGGGCTGGAGCTGCACCACGTCTTCGGCGTCGCGAAGGGCCGCGAGTGGCAGATGGCCGGCTGGGCGGCCGTCGTGGTCGTGGTGGTGGTCGCCGTGCGGCTGGTGTGGCTGCTGCCGGCCGGCTGGCTGGCGAAGAAGCTCCACGGGCGGCGCGACTACGACGAGGAGATCCCGCTGAGCTGGCGGGAGAGCGTGGTGATGTGGTGGGCGGGGATGCGCGGGGTGGCCTCGGTGGCGCTGGCCCTGGCCATCCCGCTCAGGACGGACGCCGGGGACCCCTTCCCGGACCGGGACGAGATCATCTTCACCGCCTTCGCCGTGATCATGGCGACCCTGGTGTTCCAGGGGCTGACCCTGCCCTGGCTGGTGCGGCGGCTGGGGGTGGAGGCGGACACGGACGCCGAACGGGACACGGAGCGGGCGCTCGCGCTGCGCGCGGCGAAGGCGGCGAAGCGGCGGCTCAGGGAGATCGAGGAGGTCGAGGAGCTCCCGGAGGACCTGGTCGAGATCCTGTACCGGCGCGCGTACGACGTGGGGGCGAGGATCAGCCCCGACCTGGTCGACGAGGAGCGGCGGGAGGCGTACGCGAAGCGGGTGGAGCGGATCCGGCAGGTCCAGCGGATCCAGCGGGAGATGATGTCCGCCGCCCGCCACGAGGTGCTCTCTGCCCGCAGCGAGCCGGGTGCCGACCCGGAGATCGTCGACCGGGTGCTGCGGCACCTGGACGTCCGCAGCCTGCGGAGCGCGTAGCCGGCCCGGTCGCGCGGGGCGGTGACGCGGGGGAGGGTGCTCGGCCGCCGGCCACTCCACCGGGCGCCGCCGGACTCCTCCCTCTGCCGGGCAATGGCACGATGGGACACATGAACATCATGCTCTTCCACTCGACGTACGGGCTGCGGCCCGCGGTGCACGCGGCGGCCGACCGGCTGCGTGCCGCCGGACACCGGGTCCAGGTGCCCGACCTCTTCGAGGGCCGTACGTTCGAGACGTTCGAGGAGGGCGTGGCCCACCTGGAGGAGGTGGGCCGCGACGAGCTGCTCAAGCGGGCGGTGCTGGCCTCGGCGCCCTTCTCCGACCAGGGTCTGGTCTACGCCGGTTTCGACTTCGGCGGCTCCGTCGCCCAGCACCTGGCGCTGGCCGACGACAAGGCGCGCGGGCTGCTGCTCCTGCACGGCACGGCGGACCTGGAGGACGACGCCTCGGCCGACGAGCTGCCGGTGCAGCTGCACATGGCGGACCCGGACCCCTTCGAGACGCACGACTGGCTGACCGCCTGGTACCTGAGGATGCGGCGGGCCGGGGCCGACGTGGAGATCCACAGCTACCCGGGTGCCGGGCACCTGTTCACGGACCCGGACCTGGACGACTACGACGCGGACGCCGCCGGGGAGCTCTGGCGGGTCGCGTTGGCGTTCCTCGACAGCCTGTAGGGACGCGGACGGGGCCCGGCGCCGGGAGCGCCGGGCCCCGTCGTGTGCGGAGCGGTGCGCGCGATCAGGCGCGGTAGGCGCTCCACATGCTCTTCATGCGCGACACCTGACCGGCGGTGAACTGGTACATGCAGGAGTCGTACGTGTAGTCCATGAAGTTGTGGATCGGGTCCACGCCGGCCTTGCTGGTGCAGGAGTCACGGCCGGTCGGGCACTCGAAGGCCGCGCTCTTCTCCGCCGGGGTGTCGGAGACGGAGTCGCCGCTGCCCGAGCAGCCGCCCTGGAAGGTGTGGTACAGGCCCATCCAGTGGCCGACCTCGTGGGTGGCGGTGTCGCCCTCGTTGTAGTTGGCGGAGGAGCCGCCGGGCAGCGAGGAGTTGAGGATGACCACGCCGTCCATCTTCGGGGCGGAGGCGTAGGAGCTCGGGAAGGTCGCCCAGCCGAGCAGGCCGCCGCCGAGGTTGGCGGTGTAGAGGTTGAGCGCGTTCTTGCCGCCCTTGCGCAGGGCGTTCTTCATGTCCGTCTCGGCCTGGGTGCCGTCGGAGACGTTGTACCAGGTGGCGTTGTCGGTGTAGTCCGTGCCGGCCAGGGAGAACTGGAAGCCGGAGTCGACGTTGCCGTTGCCCTGGCCGCTGTAGGCGGCGTTGAGGACGTTGATCTGGTTGGTGATGTCCGTGGCGGTCAGCTTGCCCTGGGTGCCGTTCGTGATCACGTGGACGTACACCGGGATGGTGGTGGCGGCCGCCACGGAGCTGATGCCTTCGCGGGCGCCGTAGACCTGCTGCGGCGACAGCTGCATCTGGCTGAGCTTCTTCGTCAGGTCCGCGTCCATGGCCTTGGTCTGGGTCTCGGACAGCTCGTTCGGCTCGGCCGCGTGGTTGCCCTTGGGCTTCGCGACACGGGCGTTGGCCGGGGCGGAGCCCTGCTCGGCACAGGCCTCGGCGCCGGTCTTGGGGGCCGCGGCGACGGAGGTGGGGGCCGTCAGCGGGGCGAACGCCAGGGTGGAGGCCAGGACGGCCGTACCCATGAGGCGGCGGCGGAGAAGGGGGGATATGCGGGCAACAGCGCGCACGGTGACTCCTCGGCAAGCGTGGTGGGGGGTGAGGTATTTCCTCACGCTGGCCGGAAGTTTATGTGTGCATGTCATTCACTTCGCAAGTACCCGGAAGTTAAAGATTTGTTGCCTGGGGTGCATCCGGGGCTCCTGGTCTGCACCAGGAGCCCCGTTGTGCAAGAGATTTGACGGTTCGTCAGGGCAATCAGCGGACGGGCTGGTCGACCCGCTCCACCTTCTGCGTGCCGTTCAGGGTGCGGTACGAACGGGCCCAGGACGAGGTCGCGTCCTGGCGCCGCTTGTCCGAGACCACGTAGTAGTCCATCTGTGAGCGCTCGGCCGTCACGTCCAGCACGCCGTAGCCGTGCGAGTCCATGTCCAGCCACTTCACGTGCCAGTTCGCGGCCTTGATGGCCGATTCCGCCACCAGGGAGACCGTGTGCGGCAGCACGTGCAGTGTGTCGTCTATGTTGTCCGATGTCACCGAGGTCACCACGAACTCCGTCGCCACCGTGCCCGAACCCGGGTAGGTCGCCATGTTCACCGGGACGTCGTTCGCCCAGGCCATGTGGATGTCGCCGGTCAGGAACACCGTGTTCTTGATGTTCCGGTCCTTCAAGTGGCCCAGGAGCTCCTTGCGATCGTCCGTGTAGCCGTCCCACTGGTCCGTGTTGACCGCGAGGCCGCCCTCGGGCAGGCCCAGCAGGTGCGTCAGGGGCTGGAGCAGGTGCGCGGGCAGTGAGCCGAAGGCCACCGGCGAGATCATCACCGAGGTGCCGACCAGCTTCCAGGCGGCCGTGGAGCCCGCCAGGCCGGCCTTCAGCCAGTCCAGCTGCGCCCGCCCGGTGATGGTGCGGTCCGGGTCGTCCACCGCGCCGCTGCCGGCCTTGGCCTGCTCCGAGCGGAAGGAGCGCAGGTCCAGCAGGTGCAGGTCGGCCAGGCTGCCGAAGCGCAGGCGACGGTACACGGTACCCGCGATGGAGGCGCGCACGGGCATCCACTCGAAGTACGCCTGCTTGGCGGCGGCCGCGCGGGCCGCCCAGTCGCCCTCGGTCGCCGGGGTGTGGTTGGTGGCGCCGCCGGACCAGGCGTTGTCGGCGAACTCGTGGTCGTCCCAGATGGCCACGATCGGGTGGGCCGCGTGCAGCGCCTGGGCGTCGCGGTCCGTCTTGTACTGGCCGTGCCGGGTGCGGTAGTCGGCCAGCGTGATGATCTCGTTCTTCGGCTCGTGCTGGCGTACGACGTACTTGGCCGCCGGGTACTCGCCGGTCCGGTACTCGTAGATGTAGTCGCCCAGGTGCAGAACCGCGTCCAGGTCGGTGCGGGCGGCCAGGTGCCGGTACGCCGAGAAGTAGCCGGACTCCCAGTTGGAGCAGGAGACCACGCCGAAGCGCACGCCGTCGGTGTTCGCGTCCGTCGCCGGGGCGGTCAGGGTGCGGGCGACCGGGGAGACGGTGGCGCCGGCGGTGAAGCGGTACCAGTACGGGGTGTGCGGGCGCAGGCCGCGCACGTCCACCTTGACGGTGTGGTCGGAGGCGGCGCTCGCGGTGGCGGAGCCGCGCGCGACGACGCGGGAGAAGGCCTTGTCCTCGGCGACCTCCCAGCCCACCGCGGTGTCCGGGCCCAGGCCGGAGCCGGGGACGGCCTCGGGGGTGGGGGTGACGCGCGTCCACAGCAGGATGCCGTCGGGCAGCGGGTCGCCGGAGGCGACGCCGTGCAGGAAGGCGGGGGCGGACCCGGCCGCCCGGGCGGTGGTGGCGCCCAGGGCGATCGGCGCCAGGGCCGCCGTGGCGGCGGCGGCCAGGACGACCGTACGGCGGCGCGGGTTCGCCGCGCCCGAGGCGGAATCCGCCGCAGGGGAAAGGGGGGTGAGATGACTGGTCACGGGTGGTCATATTACTGATCGGTACGTGGCCGGGAACAGTCAATGAACGACAACGGGCGGGCGAACTTTGGGAGTTCGCCCGCCCGTTATCGGCGGTAATGCGGAGGAAGGGGCCGGCTGCCGGCCGGTCAGCCCGCGAGCGCCTTGTCGATCGCGGCGGTGAACGCCTCCGGAGTGGCCGGGGTGTCGATCTTCTTGCCGTCCATCTTCAGCGTCGGGGTGCCCGTCACGCCGGACTTGTCGAAGGCCTTCGACATGTCCATCGCCCACCGGTCGTAGGTGCCGTCCTCGACGGCCTTCTTGAACTCGGCGTTGCCCTTGAGGGCCGGGACGGTGTCCGCGACCTTCAGCAGGTAGTCGTCCTTCGCGAAGCTGTCGACCCGCTCGTCGGGGTGCAGCGCCTTGGAGTAGAGGGCGGCCTTGTAGTCGAGGAAGGCCTGCGGGCTCACGTTCAGCGCCGCGCCCAGGGCGCTCAGCGCGTTCTTCGAGCCCTCGCCCTTGGCGCCGTTGTCGATGAAGGTGGCGCCGAAGTAGCGGAGCTTGAACTTGCCCGCGTCCACGTCCTTCTTGACCTGCTCGCCGACCGACTGCTCGAAGGCGGCGCACGCCGGGCAGCGGGGGTCCTCGTAGAGCTCCAGGGTCTTCTTCGCCTCGGGCTTGCCGATGACCACGGTCAGGCCGTCCTCGCCCTCGGTGTTCTTCGGCTTGACCAGCGTGGCGGTGGCGGCCTTGTCCCAGTAGCCGGGCTGGTTGGACTGAACGACCGCGTAGCCGATGCCACCGGCCAGGGCGAGGGCGGCGACGACGCCGGCGGCCACGAACACCTGGCGGCGGGCCTTGTCCTTCTTCGCCTGCTTCTCGCGCTCGACGCGCAGCTTCTCGCGGGCGGCGGCCTTGTTCTGCTGGCTGTTGCGGGAACTCATGGTGATCTCCGTGGGAGGTGGGGTGGGAGGGGACTGTCCTGCGTACGGTCAGGCGCTCGCGAGCGCCGTCCGTTCGGGAGGTCCCCGCCGGCCCACGGAGTGCGCGGGGAAGCGGGTGCGGGCCGCCGCGCCGGGATGCGGCGGGCGCAGCGCCCGCCGGGCCCGGCCGGGCCCGGCCGCCACCGAGGCGGCGGCCAGCAGCAGCGGCCGGAAGGCGAAGGCGGCCACGGCCCGCAGCAGCCGCACCAGGGCCTGCTCGCCGCGGCGCAGCCAGGCGGCGGCGAGCAGCCCGACGCCGACGTGCGCGCCGAGCAGCAGCCAGGGCGTCCACGGCCCGGGGGCGGCCAGCAGCGCGGCCGGATCGCCGGCGGGCCCGGCCACCTCGGCCAGCCGCCCGCCCACCGGGTCCCCGCCGCACAGCCCGTCCAGGCCCAGCGCGTGCAGCGGTCCGGAGACCGGTCCGCCGGCGGGGCCGTAGCAGACGCGCTGCCCGGCGGTGAAGACCGTGTCGGCCGCCAGCTCCAGCGGGACCAGCAGCCCGGCGATCGGCCCGAAGCCCCGCTCGCGGCCGGCCAGGGAGTAGGCGATCGCGAAGACCCCGGCGAAGGCGCCGCCGATCAGCGCGGGCGGCAGCGGCACCCGGGACAGGAGCACGTGGGAGCCCGCCGAGAGCAGCACGACGAGCGCGCTGAACAGCGCGGCCCGCAGCCCCCGGATTCTCGCCCCTGATATGTCCATCGTCGCGAGTCTGCCACGGGTTCCTGTGAGGGTGCGGGGACGGGGTGCCCTGTCGGCCGGATCCCGCCCCGCCCCGCCCCGGCCCACCCGGGCCCCGGGCCGGCCCCGGCCCCGGCCCGGGCCGGGGCCCGGGCGCGGGGCGGCGCAGGCGCCCGTGGTGTCGGGCCCGGAGGGTCTACGGGGTGATCCGGCCGTTGCGGAAGAGGTCCACGAAGATCTGGTGGTCGGCGCGCGCCCGGGCCCCGTAGGCGTGGGCGAAGTCGACCAGGAGCTTCGGGAAGCCCTCCTCGTCGGCGGCGATCGCCGCGTCGATGGCGCGCTCGGTGGAGAAGGGGACCAGGGAATGGCCGCTCTCCGCCTCGTCGGCCGAGGCGTGCATGGTGGCCGTGGCCCGGCCGAGGTCCGCGACCACGGCCGTGATCTCCTCCGGGTCGTCCAGGTCCGACCAGTCCAGGTCCACCGCGTACGGGGACACCTCCGCGACCAGCTGCCCGGCCCCGTCCAGCTCCGTCCAGCCCAGCCACGGGTCGGCGTGCGCCTGGAGGGCCCGCTGGGAGATCACCGTGCGGTGCCCCTCGTGCTGGAAGTACTCGCGGACCGCCCGGTCGGTGATGTGCCGGGAGACGGCCGGGGTCTGCGCCTGCTTGAGGTAGATCACGACGTCGTTCTCCAGGGCGTCGCTGTGCCCCTCCAGCAGGATGTTGTACGAGGGGAGCCCGGCCGAGCCGATGCCCACGCCCCGCCGGCCCACCACGTCCTTGACCCGGTAGGAGTCCGGGCGCACCAGCGACTCCTCCGGGAGGGTCTCCAGGTACCCGTCGAAGGCGGCCAGCACCTTGTAGCGGGTGGCCGCGTCCAGCTCGATGGCCCCGCCTCCCTCGGAGAAGCGGCGCTCGTGGTCGCGGATCTCCGTCATCGAGTCCAGCAGGGCGACGCGGGTGCGGGCGCGGGCGTCGCGCAGGGCGCCCAGGAGGGGCCCCTCGGCGGTGTCCAGGGTGAAGGAGGGGAGCTCTGACACGTCAGAGCTCCTGGCGCCCGTCGCCAGCTGGTGGATGCGCTCGCGGTAGGCGGCCGCGTAGGTCCGCACGAGGGAGCTGATCTGCTCGTCGCTGAGCGCCTTGGTGTAGCCGATCAGGGCGACGGAGGCGGCGAAGCGCTTGAGGTCCCAGGTGAAGGGGCCGACGTAGGCCTCGTCGAAGTCGTTGACGTTGAAGACCAGGCGGCCGTTGGAGTCCATGTACGTGCCGAAGTTCTCGGCGTGGAGGTCGCCGTGGATCCAGACCCGGCCGGTGCGCTCGTCCAGGAAGGGCCCGCCGTGCCGGTCGTGCTCCAGGTCGGCGTAGAAGAGGCAGGCCGTGCCCCGGTAGAAGGCGAAGGCCGAGGCCGCCATCTTCCGGAACTTGACCTGGAAGGCCGAGGGGTCGGCGGCGAGCAGCTCCCCGAAAGCGGTGTCGAACACATCGAGTATCTGCTCGGCGCGCTGCTCGTCGGTCGTCTCGGGAACCGCCATGGCGGATGCCTCCTGGTGAACGGGGTGGTACGGGGTCTGACCGACTGGACGTCGGACGTGTGTTCCTGGTTCTGCAAGGCCCGACCGTATCGCTCCGTGCCCCGGATCTGTCACTCGTGGGACGTAGGATTCATAGCTGCCGCCCCTCTCTCCTCCGGAGGCCCCCACCGTGTCCAAGACGCCGTTCACGCACCTGCACGTCCACACCCAGTACTCGCTGCTGGACGGTGCCGCTCGGCTGAAGGACATGTTCGCCGCCTGCAATGAGATGGGCATGTCGCACATCGCCATGTCCGACCACGGCAACCTGCACGGCGCGTACGATTTCTTCCACTCCGCCCAGAAGGCCGGGATCACCCCGATCATCGGTATCGAGGCGTATGTCGCCCCTGAGTCCCGGCGCAACAAGCGGCGCATCCAGTGGGGCCAGCCGCACCAGAAGCGGGACGACGTCTCCGGCTCCGGCGGTTACACGCACAAGACGATCTGGGCGGCGAACAGCACCGGCCTGCACAACCTCTTCCGGCTGTCCTCCGACGCCTACGCCGAGGGCTGGCTGACCAAGTGGCCCCGCATGGACAAGGAGACCATCGCCCAGTGGTCGGAGGGCCTGATCGCCTCCACCGGCTGTCCCTCCGGCGAGGTGCAGACGCGACTGCGCCTCGGTCAGTTCGACGAGGCGATCAAGGCGGCCTCGGACTACAAGGACATCTTCGGCGAGGGCCGCTACTTCCTGGAGCTGATGGACCACGGCATCGAGATCGAGCGCCGGGTCCGCGACGGCCTGCTGGAGATCGGCAAGAAGCTCGGCATCCCGCCGCTGGTCACGAACGACTCCCACTACACGTACGCGCACGAGGCCGCCGCCCACGACGCCCTGCTCTGCATCCAGACCGGC
Organism: Streptomyces sp. NPDC001373; assembly: GCF_042895815.1. Lineage (NCBI taxonomy): Bacteria > Bacillati > Actinomycetota > Actinomycetes > Kitasatosporales > Streptomycetaceae > Streptomyces > Streptomyces sp. NPDC001373. Next base: position 271,082 of record NZ_JBIAWQ010000004.1, on the reverse strand, counting down.
AAGAACCTCTCGGACCCGGACCGCTTCCGCTTCGACGGCTCCGGCTACTACCTGAAGTCCACGGACGAGATGTACGCCATCGACTCCTCGGACGCCTGGCAGGAGGGCTGCGCCAACACCAGGCTGGTGGCGGAGCAGGTCGACACCGAGGGCATGTTCACGTTCCGCAACCTCATGCCCAAGTTCGACATCCCGGAGGGCCACACCGAGGTCAGCTGGTTCCGCGAGGAGACCATGCGCGGCATGCACCGCCGCTACCCCGGGGGCATCCCGGAGGACCGGATGAAGCAGGCCGAGTACGAGATGGACACGATCATCTCGATGGGCTTCCCCGGCTACTTCCTCGTGGTCGCCGACTTCATCATGTGGGCCAAGAACCAGGGCATCGCGGTCGGCCCCGGCCGAGGCTCCGCGGCCGGCTCGATCGTCGCGTACGCCATGGGCATCACCGACCTCGACCCGCTCACGCACGGTCTGATCTTCGAGCGCTTCCTGAACCCCGAGCGCGTCTCCATGCCCGACGTCGACATCGACTTCGACGAGCGCCGGCGCGTCGAGGTGATCCGGTACGTGACGGAGAAGTACGGCCAGGACAAGGTCGCCATGATCGGCACCTACGGCACCATCAAGGCCAAGAACGCGATCAAGGACTCCGCGCGCGTCCTGGGCTACCCGTACGCGATGGGCGACCGCCTCACCAAGGCCATGCCCGCCGACGTCCTCGGCAAGGGCATCCCGCTCTCCGGCATCCTCGACCCCTCGCACCCCCGCTACGGCGAGGCCGGCGAGATCCGCGGGATGTACGAGAACGAGCCGGACGTGAAGAAGGTCATCGACACCGCCCGTGGCGTGGAGGGCCTGGTCCGCCAGATGGGCGTGCACGCTGCCGGCGTGATCATGTCCAGCGAGACGATCACCGACCACGTGCCCGTCTGGGTGCGGCACACGGACCAGGTGACCATCACCCAGTGGGACTACCCGAGCTGCGAGTCGCTCGGCCTGCTGAAGATGGACTTCCTCGGCCTGCGCAACCTCACGATCATGGACGACGCCGTCAAGATGGTGAAGGCCAACAAGGGGATCGACATCGACCTCCTGGCCCTCCCGCTCGACGACCCCAAGACCTTCGAGCTCCTCGGCCGCGGCGACACCCTCGGCGTCTTCCAGTTCGACGGCGGCCCCATGCGCTCCCTGCTGCGCCTGATGAAGCCCGACAACTTCGAGGACATCTCCGCCGTCTCGGCCCTGTACCGGCCGGGTCCGATGGGCATGAACTCGCACACGAACTACGCCCTGCGCAAGAACAAGCAGCAGGAGATCACCCCGATCCACCCGGAGCTGGAAGGGCCGCTCGAAGAGGTGCTCGCGGTCACCTACGGCCTGATCGTCTACCAGGAGCAGGTGCAGAAGGCCGCCCAGATCATCGCCGGCTACTCGCTCGGCGAGGCCGACATCCTCCGCCGCGTGATGGGCAAGAAGAAGCCCGAGGAGCTCGCCAAGAACTTCACGATCTTCCAGGAGGGCGCCCGGAAGAACGGCTACTCCGACCAGGCCATCCAGGCCCTCTGGGACGTCCTGGTGCCCTTCGCCGGCTACGCCTTCAACAAGGCCCACTCGGCCGCGTACGGACTGGTCTCCTACTGGACCGCCTACCTCAAGGCGAACTTCCCCGCCGAGTACATGGCGGGCCTGCTCACCTCGGTCAAGGACGACAAGGACAAGTCCGCGATCTACCTCAACGAGTGCCGGCGCATGGGCATCAAGGTGCTCCCGCCGAACGTCAACGAGTCCGAGTCCAACTTCGCCGCCCAGGGCGACGACGTGATCCTCTTCGGCCTGACCGCCGTCCGCAACGTCGGCCAGAACGTCGTCGACTCGATCATCAAGACCAGGAAGTCCAAGGGGAAGTACTCCTCCTTCCCCGACTTCCTCGACAAGGTCGAGGCCGTCGTCTGCAACAAGCGCACCATCGAGTCGCTGATCAAGGCCGGCGCCTACGACGAGATGGGCCACACCCGCAAGGGCCTGGTCGCCCATCACGAGTCGATGATCGACAACGTGGTCGCCGTCAAGCGCAAGGAGGCCGAGGGACAGTTCGACCTCTTCGGCGGAATGGGTGACGAGGAGAGCAGCGAACCCGGCTTCGGCCTCGACGTGGAGTTCTCGGACGTCGAGTGGGAGAAGTCCTACCTGCTCGCCCAGGAGCGCGAGATGCTCGGCCTCTACGTCTCCGACCACCCGCTCTTCGGCCTGGAGCACGTCCTCTCCGACAAGACGGACGCCGGCATCTCCCAGCTGACCGGCGGCGAGCACGCCGACGGCGCCGTCGTCACCATCGGCGGCATCATCTCCGGCCTCCAGCGCAAGATGACCAAGCAGGGCAACGCCTGGGCCATCGCCACCGTCGAGGACCTCGCCGGCTCCATCGAGTGCATGTTCTTCCCCGCCACCTACCAGCTCGTCTCCACCCAGCTGGTCGAGGACACCGTCGTCTTCGTCAAGGGCCGCCTCGACAAGCGCGAGGACGTCCCCCGCCTGGTCGCGATGGAGATGATGGTCCCCGACCTCTCCTCCGCCGGCACCAACGCCCCCGTCGTCCTCACCATCCCCACCGTCAAGGTCACCCCGCCGATGGTCACCCGGCTGGGCGAGATCCTGCGCCACCACAAGGGCAACACCGAGGTGCGGATCAAGCTCCAGGGACCGCGCACCACCACCGTGCTGCGCCTCGACCGGCACCGGGTCCAGCCCGACCCGGCCCTCTTCGGCGACCTCAAGGTGCTGCTCGGCCCGTCCTGCCTGGCCGGCTAGCCCGGACGGGCGAAGAGCCCGCCGCACGCACGGGAAGGGGGCCCGCCCCGGCACTGCCGGGGCGGGCCCCCTTCCGCTCCCACCGCTCGCGCGGAGGCGTCAGTTGTGGCCGAAGCGCTTCGACTTGCTCTTGTGCGCCATGTCCAGCGGACTGGGCGACTGCGACGGGCGGTCGGCCGAGGTCTCCGTCGAGCCCTTGGGCATGTCCTGCCCGCCCGAGCGCGCCTGCTGCTTCGCCGGCTGCTTCTGGTTCTTGTTCTTGGCCATGGGATGCCTCCGTGGGGGGTGTAGGGGCCAGGGCCGCCTTCACCCTCACACACCGCAACAAAGCGCGCATTTTGGATCATTGTCGTCCGTAGCGGCCCCTCCTGCGGCTCCGCCCGGCAGATACGCCACGCCGGTGATCCAGTTCCGGCCGTCAACGCCCTTGCAGTCGGGCAGACTCGGGGAAAACCTGTCGAGGACCCCCACGGAAGAGGGTGGAACGCGTGGACCGCTGCGTCGTCCTGGTGGATGCCGGATACCTGCTGGGCGCCGCCGCGAGCCTCCTCGCGGGTGAACCCTCGCGCTCCCGCATCACCGTCGACCACTCCGCCCTCATCCAGGGCCTGCGCGAGCGCGCCGAGGCCGACACACAGCAGCCCCTCCTGCGGATCTACTGGTTCGACGGCGCCCCCGACCGGGTGCCCCAGCCCGAGCACCGCCGACTGCGCGTCATGCCCCGCGTCACCGTCCGCCTGGGCGCCCTGACCCGCAGCGACGGCCGCTGGGCCCAGAAGGGCGTCGACGCCGCCATGCACGCCGAGCTCACCGAACTCGCCCGCAACCGCGCCTGCTCCGACGTCGTCCTCGTCACCGGCGACGGCGACCTGCTGCCCGGGCTGATGTCCGCCAAGGAACACGGGGTCGCCGTCCACCTGTGGGCCGTCCAGGCCGCCGACGGGGACTACAACCAGTCCGAGGACCTCGTCGCCGAGGCCGACGAGCGCCGCGTCCTGGACCGCGCCTGGATCACCCGCGCCGTCCGCGCCCGGGACCTCGCCGGGCTCTGCGCCCCGCCGCCCGCCCCGCGCCCCGAGATCGCCGCGATCCTCTCCGCACCGCTGCCCGAGGCCGCGCTCGCCGAGGCCGCCCGCAATGGCGCCCCGCCCGCCACCGCACCCCCCGCGACCGGAGCGCCGGCCGTCCCGGCACCCGCCGGCGAGGGCCCCAAGCCCTCCGTCCCCACCCCCAAGGACCTCGCCGCCCTGCGCGCCCCCGGCCCGGGGCACGCCGCCGCCCCCGCCCCCGCCCACACCACCGCCAGTCCGGCCGGCAGCGCCCTGCGCTGGTCCTCCGACAAGGGCTGGATCGACCGCCCCGGCCCCCTGGGCGAACCCGCCGAGACCGCCTCCCTGCCCACCCTGGCCCAGCTCACCAGCGCCGAACAGCGCTGGGCCGACCGCGAGGAGGACATCACCACCGTCGGCGGCGACCCCTTCGAGGTCGGACAGGTCTTCGCCCGCCGCTGGATGGAACGCCTCCCGGAACCCGTCCACCTGCAGAAGCTCGCCACCATGTACCCGCGCGTCCCGCACCGCATCGACGGCGAGCTGCTGCGCTACGCCGCCCGCTTCGGGCTCCTCGCGCACAAGGACGACCAGATCGACGAGCACGACCGCTACGCCATCCGCGCCGGGTTCTGGAGGGAGATCGACGTGCGCGCCGCGGCCGAGCACGTGGGCGGAGCGGGGGCCTCCGTATCCGTGGCGCCGATGACCCCGGCGGCCGAGTAGGGGCGGAAGCCGCGTAGGCTGCTCCCTCGTGAGTACGGGCACAGCACAGGCAGGGCACACCACGGCAGAGGCCGCAGGGGCGGTTTCCGGGGTGGTCTGCGCGGTGCGTGACCTCGTCAAGACGTACCCCGCCGTACGCGGCCGGCGCGCCGCGCCCGCCCTGGCCGAGACCCGGGCCACCGACGGGATCTCCCTGGAGGTCCGAAGCGGCGAGATCTTCGGACTGCTCGGCCCCAACGGCGCCGGCAAGTCCACCCTGGTCCGCCAGCTGACCGGGCTGTTGCGCCCCGACGCCGGCTCCGTCACCCTGCTGGGCCACGACATCGTCCGCCACCCCGAGCGGGCCTCGCGCCTCCTGGCCTACCTGGGCCAGGAGTCCACCGCCCTCGACGAGCTCACCGTCGCGCTGGCCGCCGAGACCACCGCCCGGCTGCGCGGCCTCGACACCCGCGCCGCCCGGGCCGCGCGGGACGAGGTGCTGGAAGAGCTCGACCTGACCGGGATCGCCGGACGCCCCCTGAAGAAGCTCTCCGGCGGCCAGCGGCGCCTCGCCTGCTTCGCCGCCGCGCTGGTGGGGGAGCGGCCGGTGCTCGTCCTCGACGAACCCACCACCGGCATGGACCCCGTCGCCCGGCGCGCCGTCTGGGCCGCCGTCGACCGGCGCCGCGCCCGCGACGGCGCCACCGTGCTGCTGGTCACCCACAACGTCATCGAGGCGGAGACGGTCCTCGACCGGGTCGCCGTCATCGACCAGGGCAGGGTCATCGCCTGTGACACCCCGGCCGGCCTCAAGGCCCGGGTCTCCGACGAGGTCCGCCTGGAGCTGGTGTGGCGCACCGCCGCGCCGCTGGAGGTGCCCGAGGTCGCCGCGCTGGCGCCGCTGGCCGCCGAGTCCGGACGCCGCTGGGTGCTGCGGCTCGGCCAGGACGAGGCCCGCGCCGCCGTCGCCGCCGTGACCGGCGGCGCGGCCTTCGCCGCCCTCGACGATTTCACGTTGGCCACGCCGAGCCTGGAGGACGTGTACCTCGCGCTGGGCGGCCGGATGAAGGGTCTGGTCAAGTCGTGACCACCGCTGCCGCTCCCGCCGTCCTGGCCCCCCGGGCGCGGCTGTTCCCCGCCCTCGCGGCCGTCTACCGCGCCCAGCTGTCCCGGGCGCGGGTGTCCCGCATACCGCTGCTCTTCGTGGCCACCTTCCAGTCCGTCGGGATCATGGTCCTGATGCGGGGCGTGGTCGACGGCGGCTCCGAGGCGCGGGCGGTCGTCGCCGGCTCCTCGGTCCTGGTCGTCGCCTTCGTCGCCCTCAACCTCCTGGCCCAGTACTTCGGCCAGCTCCGGGCCGGCGGCGGACTCGACCACTACGCCACCCTGCCGGTCCCGCCCGCCTCCGTGGTGCTGGGCGCGGCCGCCGCGTACGCCTCCTTCACCCTCCCGGGCACCCTGGTGACCGCCGTCTTCGGGTGCGTGCTCTTCGGGCTGCCCATGGGCGGGCTGTGGATCCTGGCCGCGGTGGTGCCGCTGGCCGGGGCCGCGCTGGCCGGGCTCGGCGCGGCCCTGGGCCTGCTGGCACCCCGGCAGGAGCTGGCCACCCTGGCCGGACAGCTGGGCATGTCCGCGGCGCTGCTGCTGGGGGTGCTGCCCGCCGAGCGGATGCCCGACGCCGTCGTCTGGGCGCGCGACCTGCTGCCCTCCACGTACGGGGTGGAGGCCTTCGCCCGGACGTTCGCCCCGCACCCGGACTGGGCCGCGGTCCTCGCCGACCTCGGCGTCTGCGCCGGGGTGGGCGTCCTCTCCCTCGCCGTCGCCACCTGGGCCTACCGGCGCGCGGCGGTCCGCTGACGCCCCGGCCGGGCGGTCCCTGCTTTACAGGACCTGGCACGATGTGGGGGTGACCGAAGCCGTGACCCCGCTGCCGCCGCCTCCGCCGCCCGCCGGCCTCCCCGACCAGGAGCCCGCCGTCACCCCGGCGGACGTCCGTGACGGGGCCGCCATCGCCCTGCTGGTGGGCGCGTCCGGCGCCCTCCTCGCACTGCTGTGGGTATGGCTCGCGCCCCGCGTCCAGTACGTCGCCCACGGCCAGGCCGTCTTCCTGAAGAACACCGAGGGCGAGGGCCGGATCGGCGCCGACGGCACCTTCTTCCTGCTGTCCCTGGGCCTGGGCGCGCTGAGCGGGCTCGCGGTCTTCCTGTGGCGGCGCCGCGGGGGCGTCGCGCTGGTGATCGGCCTCACAGTCGGCTCGTGCTTCGCCGCCCTGCTCGGCTGGCGGATGGGGCTCTGGCTCGGGCCGGGCACCGACGTGGCCGTCGCGGCGGCCAAGGCGGGCGAGGGGGTGCCGTTCGACGCCCCGCTCCAGCTGCTGGCGTACGGGGTGCTGCTGGGCTGGCCGATGGCCGCCACCCTGACCCACCTGTGCCTGACGGCCGCCTTCGGCCCCCGGGACCCCGTCCCGTCGCCCTGGGAGGGCACGTACCCCCCGCCCCACGTCCACGCGGACGCGGAGCCCCCGCAGAGCTGAGGTTCCCCGCCCCACCCCGACCCCTCTCCGTTCCTCCCCCAGCCACCGCTGGGGAGGGTCCGGGCGGAGCCCGGGGAACGGTGGAAGGGCGGGCAGGGACCGCTCCGCGCGGCGGGAGCCGTTACGCGCGGGCGATCGGGGCCAAGGCAGCGCCCGTGAGGGTCGCCAGGTCGGCCGGGGCGAGTTCGACCTCCAGGCCCCGGCGGCCCGCCGAGACGCAGATGGTGGCGTGGCCGGAGGCGGAGGCGTCGACCACCGTCGGCAGCCGCCGCCGCTGCCCCAGCGGCGAGATGCCGCCCCGGACGTACCCCGTGGTGCGCTCCGCCAGCGCCGGATCGGCCATCGCCGCCCGCTTCCCGCCCACCGCTGCCGCCAGCGCCTTCAGATCCAGGGACCCGGACACCGGGACCACCGCCACTGTCAGCGCTCCGTCGACCTCCGCGACCAGGGTCTTGAAGACCTGCTCCGGCGCGACGCCCAGGGCCTCGGCCGCCTCCTCGCCGTAGGAGGGGTGCGACGGGTCGTGCTCGTAGGCGTGGGTGGTGAACGCGACGCCGGACGCCGTCAGCGCCGTGATGGCGGGGGTACCGGCCGTCTGCTGCTTCTTCTTCGCCATGGCCTCAGTTCGGGCTCGTCGGGGCCCGGGTCAGGTCCACCGCGGGAAGGGACGGGAGGTGGCGGATCACCGCCGTCTCGGTACGGAGCAGCTTCAGCTCCTCCGCCAGCCGCGTCGCGGTGTCCGGTGCCTGGAGGAGCCGCTGCCTCGCCGGGATGTCCAGCACGGCCGCGGCCGCCACCAGGTACGACACCACCGACGGCTCGTCCGGCAGGTCCGGTGCCGCCGCCAGGGAGCGCTCCCGCGCCCCCGCCAGCCGCTTCTGGTAGCTGCGGAAGGCCCGCAGCACCCCCTCGGACAGGGCGCCCGCACCCTCCCCGGCGTCCTCCGCGAGCTCCTCCAGCTCGGCGACGAGGAAGGGCCCCGACGCGTCGACCGACAGCAGCCGCACCCGGGTCGTACCGGTGGCCAGGACCTCGAAGCTGCCGTCCTCCCGCTCCCGGATCGTCGCCGCGTCCGCGATACAGCCCACCCGGTGGAACGCCTGGATCGGGTCCGCGCCGAAGCCCGCCGCCGGACCCTTCTCGGGCAGCGCCGTCGGGTCGGGCAGCCCGGGCGCGGTCGGCGCGACCTCCCGGCCGTCGCGGATCGCCACGACGGCGAACCGGCGCGGCTCGTCCTCACCGAGCTTCAGCAGCTCGCGCATCATGGCGCGATACCGCTCCTCGAAGACGTTCAGCGGCAGCACGAGGCCCGGGAACAGCACCGAGTTCAGTGGGAAGAGGGGCAGGCGAACGGTGGTCACGACCCACAGGGTAGTGGCCGCGGAGGCCGGGCCGTCACCCCCGCCGCAGCAGCCGCGACGCACCAGCGGCCGCCGTCGTGGCCAGGATCCACCCCAGCAGGACCAGCGCCGCCGACGCCCACTGCCAGACCCCCGCCGCCTTCCACTGGCCCTCCTGGCCCAGGTCGATCACCGGCAGCAGGAGGTCGAGGGCGTACAGGGCCGCGTTCCAGGTGGGGTGCTCGTCCGCCTTGAGCGGCTCCGGGCGGTGCCGCAGGAACAGCAGGGTGCCCGCCGCCCACAGGACCGCCATCCACAGCACCGCCCGCCCCGGCCGGTACCCGTAGAGCACCGTCCAGTCCTGGAGGTACCCCCACGCGCGTCCGGCGGGCGACAGCGTGGCCCGCCGCCGGCGCTCCTTGGCCAGCAGCACCTCGCGGGCGTCCGCGTCCTCCCCGCGGGCCCGCAGGACGGCGGCCAGCCGCTCGTACGGCTCCGGCGAGTAGTCCGGGCCGGAGGCCGCGGCCCACTCCAGCCGGCGCGCCAGCGGGAAGTGCCCCCGGGGCGCGAGGGTCTCGTAGGTGAAGCCCTCCATGGACAGCCGGCCCGGACCTGGCCAGCTCGTCGAGCGGTCCACCAGTCGCACCACCTTCGCCCCGGACAGCACCACCCGGCCCTGCTGCGGCGCCTCCCCGACGAAGCGCAGCTCCGGCGTCTGGATCCGCCGCAGCGAGACCTCCTGCTCCGGCCGGAGCTCGAAGCGGGCGGCGTAGAAGTCGACGGAGTCCCCGAAGCGCCCGTCGTCCAGCCGCAGCCCGCCCCGGCACTCGAACGGCCGCGTCGGGACGCCCCGGGTGGGGGTCCGGCTCCAGTCGTACGGGCGGGACGGGTCCCCGCTCGCGGGCCCCAGGGCGGCGGAGGTCAGGTAAAGGGTGCGCTCGACCGTGAGCGTGGGGGCGTTCAGGGCGCGGAGCCCGTACGGGTTGCGCAGCCGGGCCCCGCGCAGGCTCATCGAGGCGCCGACCCGGGCCCCGCGCAGGCTGACCTCGCCGTTCGCCTCCAGCAGGTCGGCCTGGAAGTCCTGCGCGACCACCAGCCCGTCGGCGGCGATCGCCCGCCCCCGCCCGTCCCGCTGGACGACCGAGCTGCCGAGCAGCAGGTCGGTGCCGATCTGCGCGTCGGTCAGCCGGATCCCCCGCGCCACCCGGCAGCGCGCCAGGTGCAGATCGCCCTCCGTGTGCAGCCGGGCCGCCTCCAGACGCGGGACCGCGCAGTTGTCGATCCGCAGGGTGCCGAACCGGGTCTCCGACAGCTGGACCTCCTGGTCGAAGCGGCAGGAGCGGATCTCCACGTACGGCGCGACCGTGCCGCCGGACAGATCCAGCCGGCCGGTGATCTGCGCACCGCGCAACTTCAGGCAGCCGACCCGGCCGGGCACCGGCGCGGGCCCGGCGAGCAGCAAGTGGGCCACCACCTCCGCCCGGACCCGCCGCTCGGGCCCCCAGGGCCCGCCCGAGTGCGGATCGTCCCGTTCGGCGGAGCGGGGACCCAGGTCGCAGACGGTGCCCGCGCGGAAGGTCTCCCACATGTACCGCTCCGGCCCGGTCAGGTCGTCCGGACGCCCGTCCGCGTATGCCTCCGCCTGCGCCTCTGCCATGGCAGCCCCCCGCCGTCGGTTACGTGTAGGGGAACGCTAGAGGGGGCCTGTGACATCCGGGGCGTGTATCAGCCAGTGATACGGGCGGACGGCGGTGGGAGACGGTCTGAGAGAATTGGGGGGTGATCTCTCGTATCGACCTGCGCGGTGACGCCCTCCCCGAGGGTGGCGCCCTGCGCGATCTGCTGCCCCGTGCCGAGTTCGACGTGGAAGCCGCCCTGGAGAAGGTGCGGCCCATCTGCGAGGACGTCCATCATCGTGGCACGGCGGCGCTGATCGAGTACGCGCGGAAGTTCGACGGCGTCGAGCTCACGCAGGTCCGGGTACCCGCGCAGGCCCTCACGGCCGCCCTGGAACAGCTGGACCCGGCCGTCCGCGCAGCCCTGGAGGAGTCCATCCGGCGCGCCCGGATCGTCCACCGCAACCAGCGCCGCTCCGAGCACACCACCCAGGTGGTCCCCGGCGGCACCGTGACCGAGAAGTGGGTTCCGGTCGAGCGCGTCGGCCTGTACGCGCCCGGCGGCCGCTCCGTGTACCCCTCGTCCGTCGTCATGAACGTCGTCCCCGCCCAGGAGGCCGGCGTCGAGTCCATCGCGCTCGCCTCCCCGCCGCAGAAGCCCGCCTATGAGGGAGATCCTGCCGGCGGCCTGCCGCACCCGACCATCCTCGCCGCCTGCGCGCTGCTCGGCGTGGACGAGGTGTACGCCGTCGGCGGCGCGGTGGCCGTCGCGATGTTCGCGTACGGCACCGAGGAGTGCCTGCCGGTCAACATGGTCACCGGCCCCGGCAACATCTGGGTCGCCGCCGCCAAGCGCTACTTCACCGGGAGGATCGGCATCGACACCGAAGCCGGCCCGACCGAGATCGCCGTCCTCGCCGACTCCACGGCCGACCCGGTGCACGTCGCCGCCGACCTGATCAGCCAGGCCGAGCACGACCCGCTGGCCGCCGCCGTGCTCGTCACGGACTCCGAGGAGCTCGCGGCCGCCGTCGAGAAGGAGCTGGAACCCCAGGTCGCGGCCACCAAGCACGTCGAGGACCGGATCAGGCCGGCCCTCGCCGGCAAGCAGTCCGCGATCGTCCTGGTCGACGACCTGGAAGCCGGCCTCAAGGTCGTCGACGCCTACGGCGCCGAGCACCTGGAGATCCAGACCGCCGACGCCGCGGCGTGGGCCGCCCGCGTCCGCAACGCCGGCGCGATCTTCGTCGGCCCGTGGGCGCCGGTCTCCCTCGGCGACTACTGCGCCGGCTCCAACCACGTCCTGCCCACCGGCGGCTGCGCCTGCCACTCCTCCGGCCTGTCCGTGCAGTCCTTCCTGCGCGGCATCCACATCGTCGACTACACCCGCGACGCGCTCGCCGAGGTCACCCACCACGTGGTCACCCTCGCCGAGGCCGAGGACCTGCCCGCGCACGGCGCCGCCCTGAAGGCCCGCTTCGGATGGAAGGTGCCCGGCCAGTGAGCACCCTCGGAATCGACGACCTCCCCATCCGCGACGAGCTCCGCGGCAAGACCCCGTACGGCGCTCCCCAGCTGGACGTCCCCGTTCAGCTGAACACCAACGAGAACCCCTACGAGCTCCCCGAACCCCTCGTGCGGCGCATCGCCGAGCGCGTCAGCGAGGCCGCCCGCACCCTCAACCGCTACCCCGACCGGGACGCGGTCGAGCTGCGCACCGAGCTGGCCCGGTACCTCACCCGCACCGGCAAGCACCCGGTCGCCATGGAGAACGTCTGGGCCGCCAACGGCTCCAACGAGGTCCTCCAGCAGCTGCTCCAGACCTTCGGCGGCCCGGGGCGCACGGCGATCGGCTTCGAGCCCTCGTACTCGATGCACGCCCTGATCGCCCGCGGCACCGGCACCGGCTGGATCTCCGGCCCCCGCCGGGAGGACTTCACCATCGACGTGGAGGCCGCCGAGCAGGCCATCGCGGAGAACGCCCCCGACGTCGTCTTCATCACCTCGCCCAACAACCCCACGGGGACCGCGGTCGAGGCGGAGACGGTCCTCGCCCTCTACGAGGCCGCCCAGGCGGCCAAGCCGTCCCTGGTGGTCGTGGACGAGGCGTACGTCGAGTTCAGCCACCGAGACTCCCTCCTCCCGCTGATCGAGGGCCGCCCCCACCTGGTGGTCTCCCGGACCATGTCCAAGGCCTTCGGCGCCGCCGGCCTGCGCCTGGGCTACCTCGCCGCGCACCCCGCCGTGGTCGACGCCGTCCAGCTGGTGCGCCTGCCGTACCACCTGTCCGCCGTGACCCAGGCGACCGCGCTGGCCGCCCTGGAGCACACCGACACCCTGCTCGGCTACGTCGAGCAGCTCAAGTCCGAGCGGGACCGCCTCGTCGAAGAGCTGCGGGCCCTCGGCTACGAGGTCACCGAGTCCGACGCGAACTTCATCCAGTTCGGCAGGTTCGAGGACTCCCACACCGCCTGGCAGAAGATCCTCGACCAGGGCGTCCTGGTCCGGGACAACGGCGTACCGGGCCGGCTGCGGGTCACCGCGGGCACCCCGGCCGAGAACGACGCGTTCCTCGAAGCGGTTCGCGCACTGAAGAAGGAGCAGCAGGCATGAGCCGCATCGGACGGGTCGAGCGCACCACGAAGGAGACCTCGGTCCTCGTCGAGATAAACCTCGACGGCACCGGACAGGTCGACGTCTCGACGGGCGTCGGCTTCTACGACCACATGCTCGACCAGCTCGGCCGCCACGGCCTCTTCGACCTCACGGTCAAGACGGACGGCGACCTGCACATCGACAGCCACCACACCATCGAGGACACCGCCCTCGCGCTGGGCGCCGCCTTCAGGCAGGCCCTCGGCGACAAGGTCGGCATCTACCGCTTCGGCAACTGCACCGTGCCTCTGGACGAGTCCCTCGCCCAGGTCACCGTGGACCTCTCCGGCCGTCCCTACCTCGTGCACACCGAGCCCGAGAACATGGCGCCCATGATCGGCGCGTACGACACGACGATGACCCGGCACATCCTGGAGTCCTTCGTCGCGCAGGCCCAGATCGCCCTGCACGTCCACGTCCCGTACGGCCGCAACGCCCACCACATCGTGGAGTGCCAGTTCAAGGCCCTGGCCCGCGCCCTGCGCTACGCCGCCGAGTTCGACCCGCGCGCGGCCGGCATCCTGCCCTCCACGAAGGGCGCCCTCTAGACGTGAACGGCCTCAACACCGTCCTGATCGTCCTCGGCCTCTTCCTGGCCGGGGGCGTCTACTCCTTCCAGAAGCAGAAGATGCCCAAGTCGGTGATCCTCCTGCTCGCCTTCGGCTCCGCCATGTGCCTGGCCGCGGGGATCCTGCGAATCCAGGGGATTTGGGAATGAGCGCAACGAAGAACGTCGTGGTCTTCGACTACGGCTTCGGCAACGTCCGCTCCGCCGAGCGCGCCCTCGCGCGCGCCGGCGCGGACGTCGAGATCACCCGCGACTACGACAAGGCCATGGACGCCGACGGCCTCCTCGTGCCCGGCGTGGGCGCCTACTCCGCCTGCATGCAGGGGCTCAAGGACGCCCGCGGCGACTGGATCATCGGGCGTCGGCTGTCCGGCGGCCGCCCGGTCATGGGCATCTGCGTCGGCATGCAGATCCTCTTCGAGCGCGGCATCGAGCACGGCGTGGAGACCGAGGGCCTGGACGAGTGGCCCGGCACGGTCGGCCCGCTGAAGGCCCCCGTCGTCCCCCACATGGGCTGGAACACGGTCGAGGCGCCCGCCGACAGCCAGGCCTTCGCCGGACTGGACGCCGACGCCCGCTTCTACTTCGTGCACTCCTACGCGGCCCACGACTGGACCCTGGAGGTCACCAACCCCAGGATCAGGGGCCCCAAGGTCACCTGGGCCACGCACGGCGAGCGCTTCGTCGCGGCGGTGGAGAACGGGGCCCTGTGGGCCACCCAGTTCCACCCCGAGAAGTCCGGCGACGCCGGCGCCCAGCTCCTCACCAACTGGATCGAGACCCTGTGATGACCGCACCCACGCTCGAACTCCTCCCCGCGGTCGACGTCCGCGACGGCCAGGCCGTGCGCCTCGTGCACGGGGTCTCCGGCAGCGAGACCTCCTACGGCTCCCCGCTGGAGGCGGCCCTCGCCTGGCAGGCCTCCGGCGCCGAGTGGCTGCACCTCGTCGACCTGGACGCCGCCTTCGGCACCGGAGACAACCGCGCCCTGGTCGCCGAGATCACCCGCGCCATGGACATCAAGGTCGAGCTGTCCGGCGGCATCCGCGACGACGCCACGCTCGCCGCGGCCCTCGCCACCGGCTGCACCCGTGTCAACCTCGGCACCGCCGCCCTGGAGACCCCCGAATGGGCCGCCAAGGCCATCGCCGAGCACGGCGACCGGATCGCCATCGGCCTGGACGTGCGCGGCACCACCCTCAAGGGCCGCGGCTGGACCAGCGAGGGCGGCGACCTCTACGAGACCCTCGCCCGCCTCGACTCCGAGGGCTGCGCCCGTTACGTCGTCACCGACATCGGCAAGGACGGCACCCTCAGCGGCCCCAACCTGGAGCTGCTGAAGAACGTCTGCGCGGCCACCGACCGGCCCGTCGTCGCCTCCGGCGGCGTCTCCTCCCTGGACGACCTGCGGGCCCTGTCCGGGCTCGTCCCCCTGGGCGTCGAGGGCGCCATCGTCGGCAAGGCCCTGTACGCCAAGGCCTTCACCCTGGAAGAGGCGCTGGAGGCGGTCCGCGCATGAGCTCCTCCGACGTACGCCGGATCTCCTCCGGCGGCCCTTACGAGGACGTGATCGGCTACTCCCGCGCCGTCGCCCTCCCCAACGGCCTGGTCCTGGTCTCCGGCTGCACCGCGGCTGACGCGGGCGGCCCGTACGACCAGACGGTCAAGGCCTTCGAGGTCGCCTTCAAGGCGCTCGCCGAGGCCGGCATGGGCCCCGAGCACGTCGTCCGCACCCGGATGTACCTCACCCACGCCCGGGACGTCGACGAGGTGGGCCGCGCCCACAAGGCCCTCTTCGACACCGTCCGCCCCGCCGCCTCCATGATCATCGTCAATGGCTTCGTCGACCCGGGCATGGTCGTCGAGGTGGAGGTCGAGGCCTTCAAGGAGGTCGAGCGATGAGCCTCGCCGTACGGGTGATCCCCTGCCTGGACGTGGACAACGGCCGCGTCGTCAAGGGCGTCAACTTCCAGAACCTGCGCGACGCCGGTGACCCGGTGGAGATGGCCAGGTTCTACGACGCCGAGGGCGCCGACGAGCTGACCTTCCTCGACATCACCGCTTCCTCCGGCAACCGGGAGACCACGTACGACGTGGTGCGCCGGACCGCCGAGCAGGTCTTCATCCCGCTCACGGTCGGCGGCGGCGTGCGCACCGCCGAGGACGTGGACAAGCTGCTGCGGGCCGGTGCGGACAAGGTGGGAGTGAACACGGCCGCCATCGCCCGTCCGGAGCTGATCCGGGAGATCGCCGAGCGTTTCGGACGCCAGGTGCTGGTGCTGTCGGTCGACGCCCGCCGTACCGGGTCCGGCTCCTTCGAGGTCACCACCCACGGCGGACGCCGGGGGACCGGCCTCGACGCCGTCGAGTGGGCGCACCGCGCGGCCGAGCTGGGCGCCGGGGAGATCCTGCTGAACTCCATGGACGCCGACGGCACCAAGGACGGCTACGACACCGAGATGATCGCCGCCGTCCGCAAGCACGTCACCGTACCGGTGATCGCCTCCGGCGGTGCCGGCAGGCTGGAGCACTTCCCGCCCGCCATCGAGGCGGGCGCCGACGCGGTGCTCGCGGCGTCGGTGTTCCACTTCGGCGACCTGCGGATCTCCGAGGTCAAGGCGGCCCTGCGCGAGGCGGGCCACCCGGTCCGCTGACCGCCGCACCGGCCGGGGGCCGCGGGGGATCGCCCCGGGTCCCCCGGCCGGTGCGGCCGGGCGGCTAGCGGAAGTCGTCGATGAAGTCCGTGCCGTCCTGCTGCTCGTGCTCCTGCTGCTCCGGCTTCTGCTGCTTGTCCGCCTGCTGCTGCTCCGCCTTGCGCGCCTGCTGGAAGACCACGGAGGCGGCGTGGAAGTCACCGGCGCTCTCGCCCGGCTGGAGCGTGGCGACGGGCTCGCCGCCGCACTCGTCCTCCGCGAACAGCAGGGCAACCGAGTCGGTCTCGTTCACCGCTTCCACGACGTTGGACGCGGCCGACGGCAGGGCGTGGCATTTGTCCGCGCCCATGTCCTTGATCTGGCCGTTCTTCTCGGCGTTGCTCTGGTCGAGGTACACGTAGTTGAGGGCCTTGCCGTCGTCGGCGAACGCCTGGGCTCCGGCGGGGAGGACGAGCGCGAGGGCTCCGGCGAGGGCGGCGGCGGTGGTGCGAAGACGCATGGGGGCTTCCGTTCCTTCCACAGGGACGACACCGAACCGGTCGGCATCCGTGACGGAGCGTAGGGACGAGGAGGAGTGCGGAAACCTTTTCCCTCAGAGCGCCATGCCCGTTTTCACCGGCCCGGCGGTACCGTGCTCCGCTGTGCGGGGCGCGGTACCGCCCGGCAGCGAGCCGGAGGTTCTCACAGGCCCAGCTGGGCCACCGTCAGGCGGGAGACGGCCTCCTTCTCGCCCTCCAGGTCCACCTGGGCGGCGGCCTGGCGGCCGAAGCAGAACAGCGTCAGCTCGCCCGGCTCGCCCGTCACCGTCACCACCGGCACGCCCTTGCGCGCCACCGCCGTACGCCCGTCCGGGCGGCGCAGCACCAGGCCCACCGGCGAGCGGCGGCCGGTCAGGCGGGCCAGCTTCTCCAGCCGGGACCAGAGCGCGTCCGAGAAGACCGGGTCCAGCTCCCGGGGCGACCAGTCCGGCTGGGCCCGGCGGACGTCCTCGGCGTGCACGTAGAACTCCACCGCGTTCGCCGCCTCGTCGACCTGCTTGAGCGCGTACGGGGACAGCTTCGGCGGGCCGGTGCGGATCAGCTGGACGAGCTCCTCGTACGGCTTCGCCGCGTACTCGGCCATCGTCCGGTCGAGGCGGTCCTTGAGGACCTTCAGGACCAGGCCGCCCGCCGCGTCCGGCCGACGCTCGCGGACCACCACGTGCGCGGCCAGCTCCCGGCAGGTCCAGCCTTCGCACAGCGTCGGGGCCTGTGGCCCGGCGGCCTCCAACAGGTCGGCCAAGAGCAGGCGTTCGCGCTTCGCATGGGTAGACATGCCGGCCAGCCTACGGCCGGAAGCCGCCCCGCGGCCGCCCATCAGGCGGACGGAGATCCATCACGGGGGCCGCGGCGCGGCACAATGGGGCCCATGAGTACGTCCCCCCTCGACCCCGCCGTCGCCGCCCGCCTCAAGCGTTCCCCCGACGGCCTGGTCCCGGCCATCGCCCAGCAGTACGACACCGGCGAGGTGCTCATGCTCGGCTGGATGGACGACGAGGCCCTGCACCGCACCCTCACCACCGGCCGCTGCACCTACTGGTCCCGCAGCCGCCGGGAGTACTGGGTCAAGGGCGACACCTCCGGCCACTACCAGCACGTCAAGTCCGTCGCCCTCGACTGCGACGCCGACACCGTGCTCGTCAGGGTCGACCAGGTCGGGGCCGCCTGCCACACCGGCGCGCGGACCTGCTTCGACGCCGATGTCCTGCTCAGCGACGCCGACTAGCCAGTTAGGGTCCCACCCCATGGATCTCGAGACCTTCCGCAAGCTCGCGGCCGACCGCCGTGTCATCCCCGTCAGCCGTCGGCTGCTCGCCGACGGGGACACCCCGGTCGGGCTCTACCGCAAGCTCGCCGCGGAACGCCCCGGCACCTTCCTGCTGGAGTCCGCCGAGAACGGCCGCTCCTGGTCCCGCTACTCCTTCGTCGGCGTGCGCAGCGACTCCACCCTCACCGTCAGGGACGGGCAGGCCCACTGGATCGGCACCCCGCCCGTGGGCGTCCCCGTCGACGGCGACCCCCTGGAAGCCCTGCGCGCCACCGTCGAGGCCCTGCACACCCCACGTGACCTGGCGGGCGGCATGCCCCCCTTCACCGGCGGCATGGTCGGCTACCTGGGCTACGACATCGTCCGCCGTCTGGAGCGCATCGGCGAGCACACCGTGGACGACCTGGACCTCCCCGAGCTCACCATGCTGCTCACCTCCGACCTGGCGGTCCTCGACCACTGGGACGGCACGGTCCAGCTCATCGCCAACGCCATCAACCACAACGACCTCGACACGGGCGTGGACGAGGCGTACGCGGACGCCGTGGCCCGGCTCGACGCGATGGAGGCCGACCTCGCGCGTCCCGCCCCCTACGCGCCCGCCGCGCTGCCCGAGTCCGAGCTGCCGCCCTTCGACGCCCTGTGGGGCGGCGAGGAGTACCAGGCCGCGGTCGAGGACGTGAAGGAGCGCATCCGGGCCGGAGAGGCCTTCCAGGTGGTGCCCTCGCAGCGGTTCGAGACCCCCTGCCGGGCGTCCGCACTGGACGTCTACCGCGTCCTGCGGGCCACCAACCCGTCGCCGTACATGTACCTCTTCCGCTTCGAGAACGGCTTCGACGTCGTCGGGTCCAGCCCCGAGGCGCTGGTGAAGGTCGAGGACGGGCGGGCCATGGTCCACCCGATCGCCGGCACCCGGCACCGCGGCGCCACCCCGCAGGAGGACAACGACCTCGCCGAGGAGCTGCTGGCCGACCCCAAGGAGCGGGCCGAGCACCTGATGCTCGTCGACCTCGGCCGCAACGACCTCGGACGGGTCTGCGAGCCGGGCTCGGTGGAGGTCGTCGACTTCATGTCGATCGAGCGGTACTCGCACGTCATGCACATCGTCTCCACCGTCACCGGGCGGGTCGCCGAGGGGAAGACCGCCTTCGACGTGCTCACCGCGTGCTTCCCGGCCGGCACCCTCTCCGGCGCGCCCAAGCCGCGCGCCATGCAGATCATCGAGGAGCTGGAGCCCTCCCGCCGGGGCCTGTACGGCGGCTGCGTGGGCTATCTCGACTTCGCGGGGGACTCCGACACGGCCATCGCCATCCGTACGGCGCTGCTGCGCGACGGCACGGCGTACGTCCAGGCCGGGGCCGGCGTGGTCGCCGATTCGGTGCCCGAGCTGGAGGACATGGAGTGCCGCAACAAGGCCGCCGCGGTGCTCCGCGCGGTGGGAGCGGCGAACCGCCTCCACCGCGGCTGAGGGCGTAGGGGATAGTGGGGTACGTGAGTGCCGTACCCCTGTCCCCGAACGCCGACGCCCCCGAGAGCGGCGCGGGCCGCCGCACGGTGGCCGTCGCCCTGCTGCTCGGCGCGCTCGGCGCCACTGTCGTCCTGCTCGCCTCCGGCCGCGTCTGGGCCAAGGGCAGCGCCGCCGTCGGGGGCGGTTCGCTCCCGCTGACCGCCGACGGGCGGGCCGTGACCGGCCTGCCGGCGGCCCTGGCCATCGTCGGCCTCGCGGCCCTGGTGGCCGTGTTCGCCGTACGGGGCCGGAGCCGGCTGCTGGTCTCCGGGCTGCTCGCGCTGAGCGGCCTGGGCGCGGCGCTCTCGGCGGTGGCCGCCGCCGACGACCGCCGGGCGCTGGACGAGCGGGCCGCCGTGGCGACCGCCGACACCGCCGCACGGGTGGTGGAGCTCAGCCATACGGCCTGGCCGTACATCACGGCCGCGGGCGCGGCCCTGATCCTGCTCGCCGGGGTGCTGGCGCTGCGCTTCGGCCGGAGCTGGCCCGCGATGGGGGGCCGCTACGAGCGGGACGGCAGCCCCCGCAGGCGTACGCCCGCGGCGGTGGACCCCGACCGGCCCGAGGACCTGTGGAAGGCCCTGGACCGGGGCGAGGACCCGACCGGCTGAGACTGCGGCCGCGGGCGTACGCCCGCGGGGGACCGCTCCCCGCACCCGTCCCGTCCCCGGGACGGGCCACCCGCTGGGGAACGCGCACGCCGCGTGCGCGACAATGGCACCGAGCGTGCGAGACGTCACGCCCGACAGATCAACGAGGAGCAACTCATGGCGGGCACGAGCCACGGACACACCCCGGCCGCCTGGACCGGTGTCGTCATTTCCTTCATCGGTTTCTGCATCTCCGGCGCCTTCATGGTGATGGCGAACCCGGTCGGGTTCTGGGCGGGCATGGTCGTCGTCGCGCTCGGCGGTGTCGTCGGCCTCGCGATGAAGGCCGCGGGCATGGGCATGCCGAAGCCGGCCCACGAGGACCTCGCCGAGGTCATCGCCGCCAACCGGCTCGCCGCGAAGGCCTGAGCCGGACCCCCTGGCGCACGAAAGGCGCGGCCCGGTCGGGCTGCGCCTTTTGTCATGAGCGGAGAGAATCAGCGGGTGGAAGCCTCCAGCAGTCCCCCCGGTCCGCCCGCTCCGCCGCTGCCGGGCCCGGTGCCCGTCGCGGGTCCCGTGCGGACCTCCCGGGCGCGGCGCCTGGCCGCTCCGGTGCTCACCCTGGCGGGGGCCGTGGCCTCCTTCGCGTACGTGGGCGCCGTGGACCCCAACGAGCCCGGCCACTACCCGGTCTGCCCGCTGTTCCGGCTGACGGGTGTCCTGTGCCCCGGCTGCGGAGGGCTGCGCAGCGCGCACGCCTTCGCGCGGGGGGACCTGGTCACGGCCCTCGGGGACAACGCCGCGGCCGTCGCCGGCTACCTGGTCTTCGCGGCCTTCACGGCGCTGTGGCTGGTGCGGGCCTTCCGCGGCGGCCCTGTGCCCCGGATCGTCCTGAGGCCGGTCTGGTGGTGGGCCCTGGGCACCCTGCTGCTGGCCTTCACGGTTGTCCGGAACCTGCCGATCGGTTCCGCTCTGGCCCCCTGACCCCTTGCGGGCCCGCAGGGGGACTGGAGGAAGCCCGTATTCCGGGTGTCCAGTCCCTGGGAAACGCCGAAGTCCGTGCGGAGGCCGTGGCGGCCTGCGGATACCATTTGAGTGCTGACCTTGCAGTGGTACGTGTCCGCAAGGCGGCCGAACGTCATCGACCCGGAAGGGGGCCGCTCGCGTGAGTGTGCTCGACGAGATCATCGAAGGGGTCCGCGAAGACCTTGCCGAACGGCAGGCCCGCGTGAGCCTCGACGAGCTCAAGGAGCGTGCCGCCAAGGCGCCCCAGGCCAAGGACGGCGTCGCGGCTCTGCGCGGCGACGGCGTCAAGGTGATCTGCGAGGTCAAGCGCTCCAGCCCCTCCAAGGGCGCGCTGGCCGCGATCGCCGACCCGGCCGGGCTCGCCGCCGACTACGAGGCGGGCGGTGCGGCGGTCATCTCCGTCCTCACCGAACAGCGTCGTTTCGGCGGTTCGCTGGCCGACCTGGAGGCCGTCCGCGCCCGCGTCGACATCCCGATCCTGCGCAAGGACTTCATCGTCACGGCGTACCAGCTGTGGGAGGCCCGCGCCTACGGCGCCGACCTCGTGCTGCTGATCGTGGCGGCGCTGGACCAGGAGGCCCTCGTCTCCCTGATCGAGAGGGCCGAGTCCATCGGCCTCACCCCGCTCGTGGAGGTCCACGACGAGGAGGAGATCGAACGGGCCGTCGCCGCCGGCGCCAAGATCATCGGCGTCAACGCGCGCAACCTCAAGGACCTCAAGGTCGACCGCTCCACCTTCGAGCGCGTCGTCGGAGAGATCCCGCCCCACATCGTGAAGGTCGCCGAGTCCGGCATCCGCGGACCCCACGACCTGATCGCCTACGCCAACGAGGGCGCCGACGCCGTCCTCGTCGGCGAGTCCCTGGTCACCGGCCGCGACCCCAAGGCGGCCGTGGCCGACCTCGTCGCCGCCGGCGCCCACCCCGCCCTGCGCCACGGCCGGAGCTGACTCCTCCCATGGCCCCCTCCCGCCCCGCCGTCCGCACCCGCCCGGGCCACGCCCCGGCCGGCGTGCCGGCGGCGCACGCGCCCCTGGCGCGCGGCTGCCGCCCCCGCGGCTGCCGTGCCCCGGCCCGGCGCGTGCACGGCCGGCGGGTGCGCTACGTGATCGGCTCCGAGCCCGGTCAGGTCAACGGCATGCGATGGCGCGGCGGAGCCGCGCTGTAACGACGGCTCCGCCCGTCCGGTACCCCCGGGTGCCGGGCGCGGCCGACCGCGTACGGCCCCGCGCCCCGGGCCACCGGCTCCCGGCGAGGGCCGCTCCGTCCGTACCCCCACCCCCTCCAGCGGGGTGCGCGGGCGACGGACCGACGGCGCAATACGGTGCATCCCAGCCACCCGTCGGCATCGCATTCCGCACCACGTAGGAGTAGTGGCATGTCCACCAGCTCGTTCTTCATCCCGGACCCGGAGGGTCGCGTCCCGAACACCGAGGGCTACTTCGGCGACTTCGGCGGCAAGTTCATCCCGGAGGCCCTCGTCGCCGCCGTCGACGAGGTCGCCGTCGAGTACGAGAAGGCCAAGGGCGACCCGGCCTTCGCCGCCGAGCTCAACGACCTCATGGTCAACTACACGGGCCGCCCCAGCGCCCTGACCGAGGTCCCCCGCTTCGCCGAGCACGCCGGCGGCGCCCGGATCTTCCTCAAGCGCGAGGACCTCAACCACACCGGCTCGCACAAGATCAACAACGTGCTGGGCCAGGCGCTGCTCACCAAGCGCATGGGCAAGACCCGCGTCATCGCCGAGACCGGCGCCGGCCAGCACGGCGTCGCCACCGCCACCGCCTGCGCCCTCTTCGGCCTCGAATGCACCATCTACATGGGCGAGGTCGACACGCGGCGCCAGGCCCTGAACGTGGCCCGCATGCGGATGCTCGGCGCCGAGGTCGTCGCCGTGAAGTCCGGCTCCCGGACCCTCAAGGACGCGATCAACGAGGCCTTCCGCGACTGGGTCGCCAACGTGGACCGCACCCACTACCTCTTCGGCACCGTGGCCGGCCCGCACCCCTTCCCGGCCATGGTCCGCGACTTCCATCGCGTCATCGGCGTCGAGGCCCGCCGCCAGATCCTGGAGCGCGCCGGACGCCTGCCCGACGCCGTCGCGGCCTGCGTCGGCGGCGGCTCCAACGCCATCGGCCTCTTCCACGCCTTCATCCCCGACGCGGACGTCCGCCTCGTCGGCTTCGAGCCCGCCGGGCACGGCGTGGAGACCGGCGAGCACGCGGCCACCCTGACCGCGGGCGAGCCCGGCATCCTGCACGGCTCCCGCTCCTACGTCCTCCAGGACGAGGAGGGCCAGATCACCGAGCCCTACTCCATCTCGGCCGGCCTGGACTACCCGGGCATCGGCCCCGAGCACTCCTACCTCAAGGACAGCGGCCGCGGCGAGTACCGCGCCGTCACCGACGACGCCGCCATGCAGGCCCTGCGCCTGCTCTCGCGCACCGAGGGCATCATCCCGGCGATCGAGTCGGCCCACGCCCTGGCCGGCGCTCTCGACCTGGGCACGGAGCTGGGCCCGGACGGCCTGATCGTGGTCAACCTGTCCGGCCGCGGCGACAAGGACATGGACACGGCGGCCCGCTACTTCGGGCTGTACGACGGCACGGAGCCCGAGGGGGAGAACAAGTGAGCACCGGAAACATCCAGCTGCTGAGCGACACCCTCGCCAAGGCCGGGTCCGAGGACCGCGCCGCCCTCGTCGCCTACCTCCCGGCCGGCTTCCCGACCGTGGACGGCGGCATCGAGGCCGTCAAGGCCGTCATCGCCGGCGGCGCCGACGTCGTCGAGATCGGCCTGCCGCACAGCGACCCGGTCCTGGACGGCGCCGTCATCCAGACCGCCGACGACATCGCCCTGCGCGGCGGCGTCAGGATCGCGGACGTGATGCGCACGGTGCGCGAGGCCTTCGAGGCCACCGGGGTCCCGATCCTGGTCATGACGTACTGGAACCCCATCGACCGCTACGGCGTCGAGCGGTTCACCGCCGAGCTCGCCGCCGCCGGCGGCGCGGGCTGCATCCTGCCCGACCTGCCGGTCCAGGAGTCCGCGCTGTGGCGCGAGCACGCGGCGAAGCACGGTCTGGCGACCGTGTTCGTCGTGGCCCCCAGCAGCAAGGACGAGCGCCTGGCCACCATCACGGCGGCCGGTTCCGGTTTCGTCTACGCCGCTTCCCTCATGGGGGTCACCGGCACCCGCGAGTCGGTCGGCCAGGAGGCCCAGGAGCTGGTCCGCCGCACCCGCGCCACGACCGAGCTCCCCGTCTGCGTGGGCCTGGGCGTCTCCAACGCCGTCCAGGCCAAGCAGGTCGCCGGCTTCGCCGACGGTGTGATCGTCGGCTCGGCCTTCGTGAAGCTGCTGCTGGACGCGCCGGACCTGCCCGCGGGCCTGGAGGCCGTGCGGGCCCTGGCGGCCGACCTTGCGGAAGGCGTACGCAGGTCCTGACGCGGTACGGGCCCGGAACGGGGTTCTGTAGCCCGATCGGGTGGAATCGGGAGCGGGGAGGCACGCGAGTGCCTCCCCGCTTCGTTTGGCGGAACGTGAGCGAGAAGAACGACGGTGCGAACCGCGATGCGACGAAACGATCGGCCCGGGAGCGGCTCCAGACGGAGCGCGAGCAGCAGAAGAAGAAGGAGAAGCGCAGGCGCGCCCTCCTGGTCGGCGGGGCGGTGGTCGGCGTACTCGCCCTGGCCGCCGTCGTCGGCGTGATCGCGGCCAACACCGGCAAGAGCGACAAGTCCGGGGCGGGCCCCGTCGCCGCCCCCTCGGGGGCCACGGGCAAGGACGCGCTCGCCATCCGGACGGGCAAGGAGGGCGCCAGGTCCACCCTCGTCGTCTGGGAGGACTTCCGCTGCCCCGCCTGCAAGGCCTTCGAGGACAACTACCGGGACACTGTCCACGACCTGGAGAACAGGGGGCTGCTCACTGTCGAGTACCACCTGGTGACCCTGATCGACGGCAACATGCGCGGCACCGGCTCCCTGAAGGCGGCGAACGCCGCGGCGTGCGCGCAGGACGCCGGGAAGTTCGCCGAGTACCACGACGTCCTCTTCAAGAACCAGCCGCAGGAGACGGACGACGCCTACGCCAAGAACGCCAGGCTGCTGGAACTGGCGGGCCAGGTCCAGGGGCTCGACACCCCGGAGTTCCGCTCCTGCGTGGAGCAGGGCACCCACAACAGCTGGGTGGCCAAGTCGCACGAGGCGTTCCGCACCGGGAAGTTCCGGGGCACCCCGACCATCCTGCTCGACGGCAAGGACATCTTCGGCGACCAGGCCAACCCGCTGACCCCGCAGAAGCTGAAGGAGAAGGTCGAGGCCAACGCGGGGGTGGCGGCCAAGCCGTCCGCTTCCGCTTCGCCCTCGCCCGCGGCCTCCGCCTCCGGGAGGTCCGGCTCGGCGCCGAAGGCCGGAACGGCCGGATCCGCGGTCCCGCCCGGCTCGAAGACGGTGTCCAAGGGGACTACGGAGGACTGAGCCGCGGCGACCGCCGTGTGTGGTTTTGGTTTCAGCTTGCCGGGCGGGTTGCGGTGGCCACCGCCCGGCAGGGTAGCGTCACCCTTGCCATGACCCTTGCTTACATCCCCAGTCCGTCGACCGGCGTGATCCATCTCGGACCGATCCCGCTCCGCGGCTACGCGTTCTGCATCATCATCGGCGTCTTCGTCGCCGTCTGGCTCGGCAACAAGCGGTGGATCGCGCGCGGCGGAAAGCCGGGCACGGTCGCGGACATCGCCGTGTGGGCGGTGCCCTTCGGCCTGGTCGGCGGTCGCCTCTACCACGTGATCACCGACTACCAGCTCTACTTCGGCGAGGGCCGGGACTGGGTCGACGCCTTCAAGATCTGGGAGGGCGGCCTCGGCATCTGGGGCGCCATCGCCCTGGGTGCGGTCGGTGCCTGGATCGGCTGCCGGCTGCGCGGCATCCCGCTGCCCGCCTGGGCCGACGCCCTCGCCCCCGGCATCGCCATCGCCCAGGCCTTCGGCCGCTGGGGCAACTGGTTCAACCAGGAGCTCTACGGCCGCCCCACCGACCTGCCGTGGGCGCTGAAGATCAGCGAGGGCCCGAACCGGGTCGCCGGCCTGTACCACCCGACCTTCCTGTACGAGTCCCTGTGGTGCCTGGGCGTCGCCGCCCTGGTCATCTGGGCCGACCGCCGCTTCCGGCTCGGACACGGGCGGGCCTTCGCCCTGTACGTGGCCGCGTACTGCTCCGGGCGGGTCTGGATCGAGTACATGCGCGTCGACGAGGCGCACCACATCCTGGGCCTCCGCCTGAACGTGTGGACGGCCATCCTGGTCTTCGTCCTCGCGGTCGTCTACTTCGTCCTCTCGGCGAAGCTGCGGCCGGGGCGCGAGGAGGTCGTCGAGCCGGAGCCGAAGCCCGCCGGGGGTTCCGGGGACGAGGCGAAGCCGGAGGCTGACGCCGACGACGCGAAGCCCGAGGCGGCTTCCGACGCCGCTGAGGCTCCTGCGAAGCCGGAGGCCGACGCGAAGCCGGTGGGCCTGACGAAGTCGGCCCCGGAGGCTGACAAGAGCTGAACCCGAACCTCCACCCGAAGGGGCGCCGCGCATGCTGCGGCGCCCCTTCGGCGTACGGGGGCCGCTGCGCGGAGCCGGTCCCCCACCCACCCTTCGCCCGTTCCCCGGGCGCTGCCCGGAGCCGTAGGGGCCCGGGGGGCACCTCCCAGCGGTAGCGGGGGGAAGGAACGGCGAAAGGGTGGGCGGGGGAGCAGCCCCGCAGGGTCAGCTTGAGCGCCGCGCGAGCGTGAGGGTGCGGTGGGCGGCGGCCACTACGGCGGGGTCGACGAAGCGGCCGTCCGGGAGGGCGAGGGCCCCGGGGGCGGCCCGGGCCGCCGAGACGACCTCCTGCGCCGCGGTGACCTCCTCCGGCCGGGGGAGGAAGCAGCGTTCGATCACCGGAAGCTGCCGGGGGTGGATCGCCGCCCGCCCCAGGAAGCCCAGCGAACGCCCCCGCGCACAGGAGGCGGCCAGGGCCTCCAGGTCCCGGATGTCGGGGAACACCGACTGCGCCGGCGGCGCCAGCCCGGCGGCCCGGGCGGCCACCACCACCCGGGAGCGCGGCCAGTCGAGCCCGCCCTCCGCGCACACCCCGAGGTCGGCGCAGAGGTCGGCCTCGCCCAGGGTCAGCCCCTGCAGGGAAGGGTGCGCGCGGGCGATGTCGTACGCCCGTTCCACCCCCAGGGCGGACTCCAGCAGCGCGTACAGCGCCACCCCGCCCGTCCGGTCCGCGACCCGGACGATCTGCTCCGGGGCGTCGACCTTCGGCAGCCGCAGCCCCGCCAGCCCGTGCAGGCGGGCCAGTGCCGTGAGGTCGGCCCCCGCCCAGGGGGAGCCCAGCGCGTTCACCCGGACGTGCACGGGCACCGGCGGCCGCTCGCCGAGCAACTCGGCGGTGGCGGCGCGGGCGTACTCCTTGCGGGAGGCCGACACCGAGTCCTCCAGGTCCACGATCACGGCGTCCGCCCCGCAGCGCAGGGCCTTCTCCACCACCGCGGGGCGGTCCCCGGGCGCGTAAAGCCAGGTCAGGATCACAACGCACCCTCCGTGCGCAGAGCGGTGATCTCGGCCGGGGTCAGGCCGATCTCGGTCAGGACGGCTTCGGTGTCCGCGCCGTGCGGGCGGCCCGCCCAGCGGATGGCGCCGGGGGTCTCGGAGAGCCGGAAGAGGACGTTCTGCATCCGCAGCGGGCCGAGCTCGGGGTCCTCGACCTCGGTGACCGTGTCGAGGGCCGCGAACTGCGGGTCGGCCATCACGTCCCGTACGTCGTAGACCAGGGCGACGGCCGCCTCGGCCGCCTCGAAGGCCGTGACCACCTCCTCCGCCCTGTGGCGGGCGATCCAGCCGCCGACCGCCCCGTCGAGGAGGTGTGCGTGCGCGGCCCGGCCGGCCCCGCTCTCGAACCAGGGCTCGTCGGCCAGCTCGGGCCGCCCGACCAGCCGTACCACCCGCTCCGCGACGGACCGGGCCGACGCGGACACCGCCAGCCAGCGGCCGTCCGCGCTGCGGTAGGTGTTGCGGGGGGCGTTGTTCGCGGAGCGGTTGCCGGTGCGCGGCTGGACATAGCCGAGCTGGTCGTACCAGAGCGGGTGCGGGCCCAGCACGGTGAGGATCGGCTCGACGATCGCGAGGTCCACGACCTGGCCGTGCCCGGTCCGCTCCCGCCCGGCGAGCGCGGTCATCACGGCGTACGCGCAGGTCAGTGCGGCGATCGAGTCCGCGAGCCCGAAGGGCGGCAGGGTCGGCGGCCCGTCCGGCTCCCCGGTGATCGCGGCGAAGCCGCTCATGGCCTCGGCGAGGGTGCCGAAGCCGGGTCGGCGGGCGTACGGGCCCTGCTGGCCGAAGGCCGTGACCCGGGCCAGCACCAGCCGGGGGCTGGCCGCCGACAGCTCGGGCCAGCCCAGGCCCCACCTCTCCAGGGTGCCGGGGCGGAAGTTCTCGACGATCACGTCGGCGGTGGCGG
This sequence comes from Streptomyces sp. NPDC001373, assembly GCF_042895815.1. Lineage (NCBI taxonomy): Bacteria > Bacillati > Actinomycetota > Actinomycetes > Kitasatosporales > Streptomycetaceae > Streptomyces > Streptomyces sp. NPDC001373. The sequence goes on along the minus strand of NZ_JBIAWQ010000004.1, from coordinate 242,742 downwards.
CCAGCCGCAGCAGGGTGTCCCGGCCGCCGGGCGCGGACAGGTCGAGGGTGATCGTCCGCTTGTTCCGCCCGAGCAGCTTCCACCACAGCCCGACGCCGTCCTTGGCCGGGCCGTGCCCGCGCGAGGGGTCGGGCCGCCCGGGGTGCTCGACCTTGACCACCTCGGCCCCGAAGTCCCCGAGCAGGGTGGCGGCGAGGGGCCCGGCGAAGAGCGTGGCGAGGTCCAGCACACGCAGCCCGGCCAGGGGCCCGCCCCCCGGGCCCGGGGCCGCCCCGGCCGGGGTCACGCTCCGCCCCCCGCACGGGTGGTGGCGTCGGTCTCCGGCCCGGAGCGCCCGGCCAGGGCGGCGGCGTCCGTCTCCGCGCGCGTCGGCATCGAGGACTGCGCCCCGGGACGCTGCACCGAGAGCGACGCCGCCACCGAGGCCCAGCGCAACCCCTCCGGCACCGTCCGGCCCTCCCCCAGGGCCACCGCGAGCGCCCCCACGAAGGTGTCCCCGGCGGCGGTGGTGTCCACGGCCCGCACCCGGGGGACGGGCACGGCCAGGGGCTCGCGCCCCCGGGCCGCGTACAGGCAGCCCGCCGCCCCCAGGGTGATCACCACCTCCGGCACCGCCCGCAGCAGCGCCTCGGCGGCCCGGTGCGGATCGGTGAGCCCGGTCAGGGCGGCCGCCTCGTGCTCGTTGGGGACCAGCAGGTCGGTGGCGGCCAGGAGTTCGTCCGGCAGCGGCCGGACGGGGGCCGGGGTGAGGACCGTGCGGACGCCATGGGCGCGGGCGGCCCGGGCACCCGCGAGGACGGCCTCCAGGGGGAGTTCGAGCTGGAGGAGCAGGGAGTCGGCGGCGCCGATCCGCGAGTCGTCGCCCGCCTCCAGGCCGGTGACCCGGCCGTTGGCGCCGGGGATGACGATGATGCTGTTCGCGCCCTCGTCGTCGACGGTGACGTGGGCGGTGCCGCTGGCGCCCTCGACGGTGCGCAGGGCGGCGGTCTCCACCCCCGCCCCGGTGAGGGCCTCCCGCAGCCGTACGCCGAAGGCGTCCGCGCCGACCGCGCCGATCATCACCACCTGCCCGCCGAGGCGGGCGGCGGCCACCGCCTGGTTGGCGCCCTTGCCGCCGGGGACGGTACGGAACTCCCGTCCGGTGACGGTCTCCCCGGGGTTGGGGGCCTTGGACACGTAGGCGACGAGGTCCATGTTCGTACTGCCGAGCACGGCGATGACCGTCATGGGCGGGCTGCCTCCTGGGCGGTGAGTCGGGCGAGGGTGTCGAAGCCGACGCCGTCGAAGCCGGCGACGGTGGTGGCGAGGCGGTTGCGCAGCGGCGCGGTCCACCGGTCCGGGATCCGGTCGGCGGAGCCCGCCAGCAGCCCGGCGACGGAGCCGGCGGTGGCCCCGTTGGAGTCGGTGTCCCAGCCGCCGGACACCGCACGGCACACGGAGTGCGTGAAATCCCCGTCGGCATGGGTGAGGGAGGCCGCGATCAGGGCCGTGTTGGGCAGGGCGTGCACCCAGTGGTAGCGGCCGTAGCGGTCGTGCAGCCGGTCCACGACCCGGTCGAAGTCGCCTTCGCCGCGGGCGGTGCGGATCCCGAAGCGGACGGCCTCGGCGAGGCGGGAGCGGGGCGGTACGACGGCCAGCCCGGCCCGCAGCGCGCCGTGCACGTCGGCCCGGCCGGAGGCGGCCTCCGCGATGGCGGCGGCGGCGAACAGGGCGGCGTGGACCCCACTGGCGGTGTGGCTGAGGGTGGCGTCCCGCCAGGCCTGCTCGGCGGCGGCGGCCGGGTCGCCGGGGTTGGTCCAGCCGTGGACGTCGGCGCGGATGAGGGCGCCGATCCACTCGCGGAAGGGGTTGTGGTGGGTGGCGGTGAGCGGGGGCTCCAGGCCGAGGAGCAGGTTGCGGTACGCGATCCGCTCGGCGGTGAAGGCCCGGCCGGCCGGGAGCTCGTCGAGCCAGAGGCGGGCGAGGTCGGCGGTGGTGAAGCCCCTGCCGTGCCGCTGGAGCAGGAGCAGGCCGAGCAGGGGGTGGTCGAGGTCGTCGTCCTCGGGGGCGCCGTCGATGTTCTCGGCGAGGGAGGTGGCGGCGGAACGCCGGTTCCAGGGGTGGGCGGCGAGCAGTTCCGGGGGGATCCCGCGGGCGGTGAACCAGTCGTCGAGCGGCCAGTTCCCGGCGGCCCGGCCCAGCGCCCGGATCCCCGGCAGCGGCAGCTTCTCGACGGGCTTGCCCAGTACGCACCCCACGGCCCGCCCCAGCCACGCGGCCTCCAGCCGGGCGCACAGGAGGGGATCGACCGGGGCGGCCGCCGCAGGGCGCTCCGCGCGGGGGCGGCCGGCCACCCCTACGCCGCCCGGCCCCGCGTCCGGGACGGGTCCGCGCCCCGGCTCCACCGGGCGTTCCGGCCGGACCGGTGCGGCCTTTGGGCGGGCGGGCGCCCACGTCGAGCGGATGGCCGGCCAGGCGGTGGGCTCGTCGGGCGCCGAGGGCACCGGGAGGGTGGCGAGTTCGTCCAGGAGGCGGGTCGCGAGGGCGCGCAGCCGCGGCCCGGCCGGGACGGGGGAGGCGCCGGCCCGGGCGGGGGCCGGCCGGCCGCCCGCCGCGAGCCAGGCGCGCAGCTGCGCCCCGGCGTCCCGACCGTCCTCGGCGGCCTGCCGCAGCTCGTGCCCGACCAGATCCTCGGGCTGCGCCCAGGTCAGCCGCACGACACCCTCCCCTCCCACCGGCATGGGCCCGTCCGGTACGAGCCTGTCCGGCCCGGGGCCGGCGGACACGGTCCTGTCAGGTACGGGGTCGGACGCGATCCCACCCGGCCTTGGCCCGCCCGGCCCGGGCCCGGCGGACACGGGGCCGTCCGGCTCGGGGCCGGCGGGCGCGGGTGCGCCCGGTGCGGGGGCCGGTTGCCCAGGGGCGTCCCCGAGGGTGCCCGGCCGGGGCGCGCCGGGTGGTGTGGTTCGTGGGACGGGCCCGTGGGGGGTGGCCGGGCGGGGTGTCATCGGGGGGTCGCCAGGGCGGTGAAGGCCGTCTCGTGGGCGCGGCGGCGGTCGCGGTCGCGGGCGAAGACCTCCCGGGCGACGCAGGACAGCGCCGCCGCCGGGGCGTGCAGGTCCAGGCGGCTGGCCTCGGCGACCTGCTCGGCCCAGCCGGCCGGCACCGCGCCGGACCCGCCCAGCGCCCCCGCGATCGCCCCCGCCATCCCGGCGGTGGAATCGCAGTCCCGCCCGTAGTTGACGGCGCCGAGCACCGACGTCTCGTACCCGCCGTCCGCGACCAGCAGCATCCCGAGCGCGATCGGCAGTTCCTCGATGGAGTGGAGCCGCGACGGCCGCCGGGCGCCGAGCGAGGGCGCCCGGTAGTCCGGGCCGACCGAGTCGTACGGGGCCACCGCCTCCCGCAGCGGTCCGAGCGCGGACTCGACGTCCCGCTGGCGCAGGGCCGCCTCCCGTACCGCCGCGATGGCCTCCCGGGTGCCGTCCTTCGCCAGGTCCAGGGCGGTGTCCACCACCGACGCGGCCGTCGCCCCCGGCAGGCAGGCCGCTGCCACGGCCGCCGCGAAGACCCCGGCCGCCTCCCGGCCGTACGAGGACTGGTGCGCCCCGGCGACGTCCAGCGCCTCGGCGTAGGCGCCCTGCGGATTGCCCGCGTTGACCAGTCCGACCGGCGCCATGTACATCGCCGCACCGCAGTTGACGATGTTGCCGGCGCCGGCCTCGCGGGGGTCGGCGTGCGCGTAGTGCAGCCGCGCCACGATCCACTTCTCCGCGAGGAACACCCGCTGGAGGGGCAGGGCCTCGGCCTCCAGCTCGGGGATCCAGCGCGGGACGGACATCAGGTCGGGGACGAGGTGCTCGGCGACCGCGTACGCGTCCAGGTGGTCCCGTACGGTCTCGTAGACCCGTACCAGCGCGTGCGTCATGAGGGTGTCGTCGGTGACGTGGCCGTCGCCCTTGTGGTACGGCGCGATGGGCCGGGCGGTGCGCCAGTCCTCGTACCAGGGGCCGACGACGCCGTGCACGCGGCCGCCGTGCCGTTCGGCGATCTGGTCGGGGGACCAGCCCTCCACCGGGCCGCCGAGTGCGTCGCCGACGGCGGCCCCGACGAGGGAGCCGGTGATCCGGTCCTCCAGTGTGAACGTCATGAGCGAGATCATTCCTTGGGTGCGGTGAGTTCCGTACGGGCGAGGAGCGCGGCGAGCTCGACCAGGTCGGTTCCGGCCAGCCGGGGCAGCGCGCAGCCTGACAGGACACGGCAGGCCTCGCGCCAGGGGGCGGGCAGGGAGCCGCCGCCGCCGAGGGCGCCGGTGAGGGCGCCCGCGAGGGCGGGGGCGGAGTCGGCGACACGGGACAGGCAGGCGGCGGCCGGGACGGCCTCGACGGCCCTGCCGCGGGCGGCGGTGGCCAGGGCCAGGGCGACGGGGACGGTCTCGGCGGCGGCGATGCCGTAGCTGTAGACGTGGTCCACGATCTGGTGCTCCAGGAGCGGGACCAGGGCGAAGGCACCTTCGCCTTCCCCGCCGGCGCGGGCGAGCGCGACGGCGTGCCGGGCGTTGCGGCCGATCTCGGTGGCGGCGGGCAGCTGGTACAGGGCTGCTTCGACGGCGGTGTCGGTGTCCGCCCCGGCCAGGGCGGAGGCGACGGCGGCGGCCATGGCGCGGGCGCCGTGGACGCCGTCCCCGTCCTGGGTGTAGCGGGCGTCGAACTCGGCGAGTTCCGCGGCCGCGCGCGGGTCGCCGGGGTGGACGACGGCGAGCACGCAGGCGCGTACGCAGGCGGCATCGTCGAAATAGTGTGGATTGTCGTGCCCGGTGGCGGGCGGGCGCAGCCCGGCGGCGAGGTTGCCCAGGCCCGCCCGTACGGAGATCCGCGCGCGCATCGGCAGCACGGCGGACTCGACCTCGGGGGCCCGTTCCGCCGCCGCGGCCACCTCGCTGGCCAGGGCGTTCCAGGCCAGGTCGATGGCGGCGCGCATACGGCGGGACCGGGAGAGGTCGCTGAGCAGGGCGCCGGCCGCGGTGAGGACGGACTCGGCGGCGAAGGCGGCCCACTCGGCGTCGTCGGAGGGGCCGAGGCGCAGCGGTTCGGGGGGCTGGTTGAGGGCGATGGGGACGGGGAGGGTGGTGGTGGCGTTCTGCTCGGCGAAGGTGTCGAGCTCGCGGGTCAGGCGGCGGGTCCACTCGGGCATCCGGCTCGCCCGGTGCCGGGCGGCGGGCCACCCGGCGGCGTCACCCGCGGCGAGCCCGAGCAGCAGCCCCTCGATCCGGCGGGGCGACGCCGCCTCCGGCGCTCCGGTCCCGGCACGGTCCGTACGGGCCGGCGCCGGCAGGGCGCCCGGGCCGCTGCGCGCCCCGTCGGCCGTCCCGGCCGGCTGTCCCGTCGACAGGACGGGGGCGCCCGGCCCCGGTGGTGCGGTGGCCGTGAGCTCGGAGCCCGGTGCGGTGGCCGGGCGGGCGGGGCTCGGCGTGGGGGTCTGGCCCGGCGTGGGGGCGGGGCCCGGTGCGGTGGCCGGGCACGGCGCGGGGACGGGCCCCGGTGCGGTGGCCGTACTCGGCGCGGGTGTCTGGCCCGGCGCGGGGACGGGCCCCGGTGCGGTGGCCGGGCCCGGCGTGGCCGGGGCGGTCGGCGGCGGGGCGGCGGTCCGGGGCGGGGCCGGGGGGCGCGGGTCGGTGGGCGGGGTCACCGGGCGGGCTCGGATTCGGGGGTGAGGAGGTCGGCGATGTCCAGGACGTGGTAGCCGCGCATCGACGGCAGGCAGCTGCCGCGGACCGGCCCGATCGCCGAGGACCAGGCGGCGGGGATGGCCGCGGCGCCCGACAGGGCGCCGGAGAGGGCGCCCGCCACCGCCGCCGTGGTGTCGGCGTCGCGGCCCATGTTCACCGCGGTCAGGACCGAGGACGGGAAGTCGCCCGCGCAGGCGGCGAACGCGCCGAACGCCAGGCCCACCGCCTCCGGTGCCAGGTCCGTCCAGGGGTAGCCGCCGATGACCACCGCCGAGCGCACCGCCCGCTCCCCGCGCGGGGCGGCGGTGACCGCGCGGCGCAGCGAGCGGGCCGTCCAGGAGTCGGACGGGATGACCGACAGGGCCGCCGAGACGACGGACGCGGGGGAGCCCCCGGCCATCGCGGCGGCGACCCCGGCGGCGACGGCCTGGCCGCCGTAGATGCCCTCGCCGTCGTGGCTGACCGTGCCGTCGATCGCGACGAGCCGCGCCGCCTCCGCCGGGCGCCCCGCGGCGAACACCCCGAACGGGGCCGCCCGCATCGCCAGCCCGTCCGACCAGGCGTGCCGGTGCTGCGCCGAGATGGGCGCGGCCAGGCCCCGGCGCAGGTTCTCCAGCGTGCCCCGCTCGGAGAAGCCGGCCCCGCGGAACGGGCCCTCGTCGAGGTCGGCGATCCAGTGGTGCCAGGCCCGTTCGACGTGCGCGACGGTCAGCGCCGAACCGTGGCGGGCCAGCAGCAGACCGGAGAAGATGGCGTACTCCGTGTCGTCCGTCCCCGCCGGGTCCTCCGACACGAAGCCCTCGATACGGCCCCACCGGGCCCGGATCTGAGAGGGCTTCATGTTCTCCGCGGGAGCGCCCAGCGCGTCACCCACGGCGAGGCCGAGCAGCGCGCCCCTGGCCCGCTCGAGGAGGACTTGCGGATTGCATGCGACCAGCTCCATGGCACGCCTCTCCCACGTGATGGGACCCATCATGAGCCCCTGGGGGATTTGTGCCACGCCATGAGGTTTGTCGGTCGCCGCGAAACACCCCGCGAACACCCCCGTCACCCGGTCGCCGATCCGCGAAACCCCAGGTAAGTACGGCCTTCCTTGCTGGCGGGAGCCGGAAATCGTGCGTAGTTTCGAGGTGTTCAGGGGAGTGCCCGGGGAGGGCCCGGCTGCGCGTCGCTTTCGCGTACCCACTCATGCGAAAAGGGGAGATACGCCGCATGTCCATCATCGACACCGAAGCGCCGCTGCACACCGCCCACCGCGACAACCACACCCACCGCGACGTCAACGGCGGATGGCTGCGCCCCGCCGTCTTCGGTGCCATGGACGGGCTCGTCTCCAACCTCGCGCTGATGACCGGTGTGGCCGGCGGCTCGATGGCCCCCGCGGCCATCGTCATCACCGGTCTCGCCGGCCTCGCCGCCGGCGCCTTCTCGATGGCGGCCGGCGAGTACACCTCCGTCGCCTCGCAGCGTGAGCTGGTCCTCGCGGAGCTCGACGTGGAGCGCCAGCAGCTGCGCAAGCACCCGGTCGACGAGATGGAGGAGCTCGCCGAGCTCTACGTCCACCGTGGGGTCGAGCCCGCGCTCGCCCGCGAGGTCGCCATGCAGCTCTCCCGCGACCCGGAGCAGGCCCTGGAGATCCACGCCCGCGAGGAGCTCGGCATAGACCCCGACGACCTGCCCTCGCCGCTGGTCGCCGCCGTCTCGTCCTTCGGCTCCTTCGCGCTGGGCGCGCTGCTCCCCGTACTGCCCTACCTGCTCGGGGCGACCGCCCTGTGGCCCGCCGTGCTGCTGGCGCTCGCCGGGCTCTTCGCCTGCGGCGCGGTGGTGGCGCGGGTGACGGCCCGCTCCTGGTGGTACAGCGGTATGCGCCAGCTCGTCCTGGGTGGCGCCGCCGCCGGTGTGACGTACATCCTGGGAACCTGGATCGGCGGGGCCATAGGCTGAGCGGCCCGGGAGTGAGACACTATGCAGTACGCAACATAAGTAGTCTCGAATCCGGTGGTTTCACTTCCGTTGCCGCCGGGCATCACAGCAGGGCGCCGGGCAAAGATGCCCGTTTCGCGCCGGGACCTTCACCCCGAGTCGTATCCGTATCCGCGGAAAGCCCCCCAGCTCGCTCCATCCCCCGCGGCCCCTCGAAGGTCCCTTCTTTCTGCCTCGCGCAGTGTCCGCATGTTGGAACGCGATATCCACTTCTCGGAATTGCCGTCATCATGTAACCTGCACGAAATTTTGCAGAGGGCCAACGTCGTCCCTCGGCCAGCACATTGCCACGACGACGACGGGAGAGCCGATGCGTTCCGCATCCACGCACTCCGCGACCGGCCCCAGCAACACCGCCTGGTCGCCCATGGACGGTCGCCCCGCCCAGCAGGGCATGTACGACCCGCGCAACGAGAAGGACGCCTGTGGCGTCGGATTCGTGGCGAACCTCACCGGCGAGGCCACCCACACCCTCGTCGAGCAGGCCCTGACCGTCCTGCGGAACCTCGAGCACCGCGGCGCCACCGGATCCGAGCCGGACTCCGGCGACGGCGCCGGCATCCTGTCCCAGGTCCCGGACGCCTTCCTGCGCGAGGTCGCGGGATTCGAGCTCCCCGAGGCCGGCGCGTACGCCGTCGGCATCGCCTTCCTCCCCGCCGACGGCACCGCACAGGCCGTCGCCGTGGAGCGCATCGAGGCCATCGCCGCCGAGGAGGACCTGACGGTCCTCGGCTGGCGCGAGGTGCCGGTCAGCCCCGACCTGCTCGGCAACGGCGCCCGCACCACGATGCCCGCCTTCTCCCAGCTGTTCGTGTCCAACGGCACGACCGGCATCGAGCTGGACCGCAAGGCGTTCGTCCTGCGCAAGCGCGCCGAGCGCGAGGCCGGGGTCTACTTCCCCTCGCTCTCCGCGCGCACCATCGTCTACAAGGGCATGCTGACCACCGGCCAGCTGGAGCCCTTCTTCCCGGACCTCTCCGACCGCCGCTTCGCCTCGGCGCTCGCCCTGGTCCACTCCCGGTTCTCGACGAACACCTTCCCGTCCTGGCCGCTCGCCCACCCGTACCGCTTCGTCGCGCACAACGGCGAGATCAACACGGTCAAGGGCAACCGGAACTGGATGAAGGCCCGCGAGTCCCAGCTGGCCACCTCCGCCTTCGGCGAGGCCGCCCTGGACCGCATCTTCCCGATCTGCACCCCGGACGCCTCCGACTCCGCCTCCTTCGACGAGGTCCTGGAGCTGCTCCACCTCGGCGGCCGCTCGCTGCCGCACAGCGTGCTGATGATGATCCCGGAGGCGTGGGAGAACCACACCTCCATGGACCCGGCCCGCCGCGCGTTCTACCAGTACCACTCCACGATGATGGAGCCCTGGGACGGCCCCGCCTGCGTCACCTTCACCGACGGCACCCAGGTCGGCGCGGTCCTCGACCGCAACGGCCTGCGCCCCGGCCGCTACTGGGTCACCGACGACGGCCTCGTCGTCCTCGGCTCCGAGGTCGGCGTCCTCGACATCGACCCGGCCAAGGTCGTCCGCAAGGGCCGCCTCCAGCCCGGCAGGATGTTCCTCGTCGACACCGCCCAGAAGCGGATCATCGAGGACGACGAGATCAAGGACGAGCTCGCCTCCGCCGCCCCGTACGCGGACTGGCTGGAGACCGGCGAGATCGAGCTGACGGACCTGCCCGAGCGCGAGCACATCGTTCACACCCACGCCTCGGTCACCCGCCGCCAGCAGACCTTCGGCTACACCGAGGAAGAGCTGCGCGTCATCCTCGCCCCCATGGCCCGCACCGGCGGCGAGCCGCTCGGCTCCATGGGTACCGACTCCCCGATCGCGGCCCTCTCCGAGCGCCCCCGGCTGCTCTTCGACTACTTCACCCAGCTCTTCGCACAGGTCACCAACCCGCCGCTGGACGCCATCCGCGAGGAGCTCGTCACCTCGCTGCTCTCCTCGATCGGCCCGCAGTCCAACCTGCTGGAGCCGACCGCCGCGTCCTGCCGCAGCGTCACCCTGCCCTTCCCGGTGATCGACAACGACGAGCTGGCCAAGCTCATCCACATCAACGCCGACGGCGACATGCCCGGCATGAAGGCCGCCACGCTCTCCGGCCTCTACCGGGTCTCCGGCGGCGGCGAGGCCCTCGCCGCCCGGATCGAGGAGATCCGCGCCGAGGCCGACGCCGCCATCGCGGCCGGCGCCCGCCTGATCGTCCTGTCGGACCGCCACTCGGACGCCGAGCACGCGCCGATCCCGTCGCTTCTGCTCACCTCCGCCGTCCACCACCACCTCATCGCCACCAAGCAGCGCACCCAGGTGGGCCTGCTGGTCGAGGCCGGCGACGTCCGCGAGGTCCACCACGTCGCCCTGCTCATCGGCTATGGCGCCGCGGCCGTCAACCCGTACCTCGCCATGGAGTCCGTCGAGGACCTGCTGCGCGCCGGCACCTTCATCGAGGGCATCGAGCCCGAGAAGGCCATCAAGAACCTGATCCACGCCCTCGGCAAGGGCGTCCTGAAGGTCATGTCCAAGATGGGCATCTCCACCGTCGCCTCCTACCGCGGCGCCCAGGTCTTCGAGGCCGTCGGCCTGGACGAGGAGTTCGTCGGCACCTACTTCAGCGGCACCGCCACCAAGATCGGCGGCGCCGGCCTGGACGTCATCGCCAAGGAGGTGGCCGCCCGCCACGCCAAGGCGTACCCGGTCTCCGGCATCGCGGCCACGCACCGCGCGCTGGAGATCGGCGGCGAGTACCAGTGGCGCCGCGAGGGCGAGCCGCACCTGTTCGACCCGGAGACGGTCTTCCGCCTCCAGCACGCCACCCGCAACCGCCGGTACGACATCTTCCGCAAGTACACGGACCGGGTGAACGAGCAGTCCGAGCGCCTGATGACGCTCCGCGGCCTCTTCGGCTTCAGGTCCGACCGCCCGTCGATCCCCCTCGACGAGGTCGAGCCGGTCTCCGAGATCGTCAAGCGCTTCTCCACCGGCGCCATGTCGTACGGCTCCATCTCCCAGGAGGCGCACGAGACCCTCGCCATCGCCATGAACCAGCTGGGCGCCAAGTCCAACACCGGTGAGGGCGGCGAGGACCCGGAGCGCCTGTACGACCCGTCGCGGCGTTCGGCGATCAAGCAGGTCGCCTCCGGCCGCTTCGGCGTCACCTCCGAGTACCTGGTCAACGCGGACGACATCCAGATCAAGATGGCCCAGGGCGCCAAGCCCGGCGAGGGCGGCCAGCTGCCCGGCCACAAGGTCTACCCGTGGGTCGCCAAGACGCGTCACTCGACGCCGGGCGTCGGCCTGATCTCCCCGCCGCCGCACCACGACATCTACTCCATCGAGGACCTGGCCCAGCTGATCCACGACCTGAAGAACGCCAACCCGGCCGCGCGCATCCACGTGAAGCTCGTGTCCGAGGTCGGCGTCGGAACGGTCGCGGCCGGCGTCTCCAAGGCCCACGCGGACGTCGTGCTGATCTCCGGCCACGACGGCGGAACGGGCGCCTCCCCGCTCACCTCGCTCAAGCACGCGGGCGGACCCTGGGAGCTCGGCCTCGCCGAGACCCAGCAGACCCTGCTCCTCAACGGCCTGCGCGACCGCATCGTCGTCCAGACCGACGGCCAGCTCAAGACCGGCCGCGACGTGGTCATCGCCGCGCTGCTCGGCGCCGAGGAGTTCGGTTTCGCGACCGCGCCGCTCGTCGTCTCCGGCTGCGTCATGATGCGCGTCTGCCACCTGGACACCTGCCCGGTCGGCATCGCCACCCAGAACCCGGTCCTGCGCGACCGCTTCTCCGGCAAGCCCGAGTTCGTCGTGAACTTCTTCGAGTTCATCGCCGAGGAGGTCCGCGAGATCCTCGCGGAGCTGGGCTTCCGCACCATCGAGGAGGCCGTCGGCCACGCCGAGCTCCTCGACACCAGCAAGGCCGTCACCCACTGGAAGGCGCAGGGCCTCGACCTGGAGCCCCTCTTCCACGTGCCGGACCTGCCCGAGGGCGCGGTCCGCCACGCCCTGGTCGAGCAGGACCACGGGCTGGAGAAGGCCCTCGACAACGAGCTGATCGAGCTCGCCGCCGACGCGCTGAACGCCGAGACCGCCGAGGCGGCCCAGCCGGTCCGGGCCCGGGTCGCGATCCGCAACATCAACCGGACCGTCGGCACCATGCTCGGGCACCACGTCACCAAGAAGTTCGGCGGCGCGGGCCTGCCCGACGACACCATCGACCTGACCTTCACGGGTTCGGCCGGCCAGTCCTTCGGCGCCTTCCTCCCCAAGGGCGTCACGCTCCGCCTGGAGGGCGACGCCAACGACTACGTCGGCAAGGGCCTCTCCGGCGGCCGCGTCGTGGTCCGCCCGGACCGCGGCGCCGACCACCTCGCCGAGTACTCCACCATCGCAGGCAACACCATCGGCTACGGGGCCACCGGCGGCGAGATGTTCCTGCGCGGCCGCACCGGCGAGCGCTTCTGCGTCCGCAACTCCGGCGCCCTGGTCGTCTCGGAGGGCGTGGGCGACCACGGCTGCGAGTACATGACCGGCGGCACGGCCGTCGTCCTCGGCGAGACCGGCCGCAACTTCGCGGCGGGCATGTCCGGCGGCGTCGCCTACGTCATCGACCTCGACCCCCGCCAGGTCAACTCCGGCAACGCGGAGGCCGTCGAGGCCCCCTCGGACGAGGACAAGCAGTGGCTGCACGATGTGGTGCGCCGCCACGAGGAGGAGACCGGCTCGACCGTGGCCGCGAAGCTCCTGGCTGACTGGGACGCCGCCGCGGCCCGCTTCAGCAAGATCATCCCGACCACGTACAAGGCAGTGCTCGCCGCCAAGGACGCCGCTGAGCTGGCCGGACTCTCCGAGTCCGAGACCACCGAGAAGATGATGGAGGCGGCGACCCATGGCTGACCCGAAGGGCTTCCTCACCACCGCGCGCGAGACCGCCTGCACCCGTCCCGTGGCCGAGCGGGTCAAGGACTGGAACGAGGTCTACGTCAAGGGCTCGCTGCTCCCGATCATCAGCAAGCAGGCCGGCCGCTGCATGGACTGCGGCATCCCGTTCTGCCACAACGGCTGCCCGCTCGGGAACCTGATCCCGGAGTGGAACGACTACGCCTACCGCGAGGACTGGACGGCCGCGTCGGAGCGCCTGCACGCCACGAACAACTTCCCGGAGTTCACGGGCCGCCTGTGCCCCGCTCCCTGCGAGTCGGCGTGCGTCCTCGGCATCAACCAGCCCGCCGTCACGATCAAGAACGTCGAAGTCTCGATCATCGACCAGGCCTGGGACAACGGCGACGTCACCCCGCAGGCCCCCGAGCGCCTCTCCGGCAAGACCGTGGCCGTCATCGGCTCCGGCCCGGCCGGCCTGGCCGCCGCCCAGCAGCTGACCCGGGCCGGCCACACCGTGGTCGTGTACGAGCGTGCCGACCGCATCGGCGGCCTGCTGCGCTACGGCATCCCCGAGTTCAAGATGGAGAAGGTGCACATCAACCGCCGCATCGAGCAGATGCGCGCGGAGGGCACCAAGTTCCGCACCGGCATCGAGGTCGGCCGCGACATCACGGCGACGGACCTGCGCAAGCGGTTCGACGCGGTCGTGGTCGCGGCGGGGGCCACCGTCTCCCGCGACCTCCCGGTCCCGGGCCGCGACCTCAAGGGCATCCACTTCGCGATGGAGTACCTCCCGCTCGCGAACAAGGTCCAGGAGGGCGACTTCCTGGCTCCGCCGATCACCGCCGAGGGCAAGCACGTGGTCGTCATCGGCGGCGGCGACACCGGCGCGGACTGCGTCGGCACCGCCCACCGCCAGGGCGCCCTCTCGGTCACCCAGCTGGAGATCATGCCCCGCCCGTCGGAGGACCGCCCGGCGGCCATGCCGTGGCCGACCTTCCCGATGCTGTACAAGGTCACCTCGGCCCACGAGGAGGGCGGTGAGCGGATCTACTCCGTCTCCACCACCCACTTCGAGGGCGACGAGGACGGCAACGTCCAGGCCCTGCACCTGGTCGAGGTCGAGTTCGTCGACGGCAAGCTCACCCAGAAGCCCGGCACCGAACGCGTCCTCCCCGCGCAGCTGGTCACCCTGGCGATGGGCTTCACCGGCACCGACCAGGCCAACGGCCTCGTCGAGCAGTTCGGCGTGGACCTGGACGAGCGGGGCAACATCGCCCGCGACGCCTCGTACGCGACCAGCGCCGACGGCGTCTTCGTCGCCGGCGACGCCGGCCGCGGCCAGTCGCTGATCGTGTGGGCCATCGCGGAGGGCCGCTCGGCCGCCCGCGGCGTGGACCGCTACCTGACGGGCACGAGCACCCTCCCGTACCCGGTCAAGCCGACGGACCGCTCCCTGATGGTCTGAGCTTCACCCCCGCCCTCCGGACGGGACCCCTCATACGGTCCGTACAACGGAGTACGGCTATCCGACACCGCGCCCGCCATGTCCCCGACCAGGGATGGCGGGCGCGGTGGCGTTCGGTAGTCGTATGAATGCGTTCGGCTGAATCGTCAGGTTGGCGGGTCTAGGCTTTTTCGCGGAGCAAGGGTACTGCGGACGCGGGGAGTTGGCTCATGGCCAAGCCGAAGGACGAGGACGGGGCGCAGACGCCGGAGGAGTTCGCGCGCGAGGAACTGCGGCGGCACCGCGAGGCGGCCGGGCTGACCCAGGAGGGTCTGGGCGAGAAGATCTTCACGAGTGGGTCGTACGTCGGGCAGATGGAGTGCGGCACGCGGAGGCTGCGCCCAGAGATCGCGGAGTTGCTCGACAGGGAGCTGAACACAGGGGACTATTTCACCCGCCTGGCCAGAGCGTTCAAGTCCAAGCACAGTGAGTACTTCGCCGCCGCAGTCGAGCTCGAAGGCCTGGCAACGGCCACATACGAGTACGCCTGCACGCTGGTTCCCGGGCTGCTCCAGACGGAGGACTACGCCCGGGCCGTGATTCGGGCCACCAGCCCGACCGCGCTTGCCGAGCGTGTTGAAGCTCTGGTCGTGGCACGCATCGAACGCGCACGGCTCCTCGTGGATCCAGAGTCCCCCGAGATGTGGGTGGTCCTGCACGAGTCGGTGCTGCGGACACTGGTCGGCGGACCTGCCGTGATGGCGGCTCAGTTGCGACACATCGCTTCGTATGTCCGTGCCCACCGGATCACCATGCAGATCGTGCCATTCGCGGCCGGGGCCCACGGCGCATTGGGCTCCATGGTGCGCATCATGCAGTTCGCCGATGCGCCCGACGTGGCCTACACGGAGGGCCCGTACGCGGGGCAACTGCTCGACTATCCGGCCCTGGTCCGGCGCTACTGGAAGTCATACGATCTAGCTAGGGCCGCTGCGCTGTCACCAGAGGTGTCCCTGACCTTGATCGAGTCGGTGGCGGAGGAGTACGCGGCATGCGTGCAGACGTGAACGGCCTGTACTGGCGGAAGTCCTCGTACAGCAATGGGGATGGTGGTGATTGCGTCGAGGTGTCCGACGACGTCCCCGGCATGGTCCCCGTCCGCGACAGCAAGCAAGCCGGTGACGGCCCCGTGGTCGTCTTCGCCGGGGCCGCCTGGGCTTCGTTCATCCAGGACGTCAAGAGCCGCCGGGCCTGATCTCGTACCGCGTCTGTCCGACGGGGCCGGCTACTCCGGCTGGACGACCGTGGCGGCCCAGCGGAGGGTGGGGATCGAGGTGGTGACCACGGCTCCGAAGCCGCCGTGGAGGCCCGTGCCCAGGGGGGTCGTGAGGTGGGCCGGGCAGTCCAGGGTGAAGGGGGCCGGGTTGCGGTCCGGGTGTTCGTCCAGGCACCGCCCCGCCCGGCCGCGGGGTGCGGGCCCCGTCGCCCGCCCGCACGGCGGGCCCCGGGTCAGCCGGCGGGGACCTCGCGGGCCGGCTCGTCGTCGTTGCCCCGGCGCAGGACGCGCAGTCCGCGCGCCGGGGTCCAGCTGCGGACGACCAGCTCCTCGCCGTCGACGGCGGTGTGGACCACCTCGGTCAGGTCGGCGTGGAAGAGGTGGAAGGGGTGCGGGGTGTCCTTCTCCTCCGCGTACCGGTGCAGCTCGGGCGGGTCCACGATCTCCACCGCGCGGCCGGAGACCCGTACGTCCCCGTCGGGCATGGTGTCGCCCGCCCCCGGGTTGGTGTGCAGGGCGAAGCGCGGGTCGCGCTGGAGGTCGCGGGCCTTCATCGAGCCCGCCATCATGCCCAGCCACAGCTCGCCGCCGCGGAACTCCACGTTCAGCCCGGTCGCCCGGGGGGAGCCGTCCTTGCGCAGGGTGGCCAGGACGTGGTGCGGGAACTGCTCGAAGCGGGCCCGAACCGCCGCCGCGAACTCCGGTTCCGCCTTCTCGAACGCCGCCCAGTTGTTCATCGTCATACGCTCATCAAAGCGCGCACCCCGGACGACGGCCGGTCAGGCGCGCACGACGCCCGCCCGGCGCGCCGCCGCCAGCCAGGCCGGGAACTCGCCGACGAGGCGGTCGTACAGTTCGGCGTCCGGGACGGCCCCCGGGTCCTCGCCCGCGTGGAAGTAGCCCGCGTTGTCCACTACCCGCTTCTGCGGCACGGGCAGCTCGTCCAGGCGGCGCAGGAAGTCGAACTGGCTGCTGCGGGTGTTGCCGAAGCCGACGAACTGCCAGAACAGGGGGAGCCGGGCCGCCTTGCACAGGTACCGCTCCGCCGCGGTCCTGTCCACGGGCCCGCCGTCCGTCTGGAAGACGACCAGGGCCGGGTCGGGGGAGCCGGAGTCCAGGTAGTGGTCGATCACCGCGTCCATGGCCAGGTGGTAGGCGGTCTTCCCCATGTGGCCGAGGCCGGAGGCGATCTCGGTGACCCGTCCCTCGTGGCCGCGGAGCGAGACCTCCTCGATCGCGTCGACCCCGGTGGAGAAGAAGACGACGGGGACGCGGCCGTCGGAGTCCAGGTGCGCCGACAGGCCCAGGACGCGGTCCGCGAGGGCCTGCACGCTGCCGTCCCGGTAGTAGGGGCGCATGGATCCGGAGTAGTCCAGGACCAGGTAGACCGAGGCCCGCCCGCCGTCCAGGCCGTGCTTGCGGAGGGAGACCCCGGCGCTCTTGTACAGGCTGACGAGGGCGGGGGCGGCCTCCTCGACCTTGCGGAGGTCGATCGCACTGCGGCCCGCGGCGGCGGTCACGGGGTGCGGTCCGTTCCGGAGGGATCGGAGGGATCGGAGGGATCGGAGGCACCGGCGGCGCCGGTGGATCCGGGCGCGCGCAGGGCCTCGATGTCCTCCAGCATGGCCGCCGCCAGGTCGCGCTCGGAGGCGTAGTACCGCTCGGCCCACTTGAGGGTGAGGGTGGGGTAGGCCCAGGCCTTGTCCTCCTGCGCGGCCGCCACGTCCGCCTCCGCGCCGCGCCGCATGCCCTCGGCGAACTCCTGTTGCTGGAGCAGGAGTTCCCGCATCTGCGCCGGCTCCAGCAGGTGACCCAGCCACAGCCGCAGCATCGGCCCGTGCTTGAGCACCGGCGGGTCGACGGGCGTCTCGCGCGCCCAGTGGCATACGGCGTCCATGCCCTCGCCGGTGATCCGGTACACCCGCTTGTCGCGGGTGCCGGAGTCCTGGGCGACCATCCGGGAGGAGGCGTAGCCGGCCTTCTCCAGGCGCTTGAGCTCGCTGTAGATCTGGCTGAAGGAGGGGCTCCAGTAGAAGAAGCGCAGCGACCGGTCCGCCCACTTCTTCAGGTCGTAGCCGGAGAGTTCCTCGCCGAAGGAGAGCAGCCCGAGCACGGCCCAGCTGGTCGCGGGGAGCGTGCGCCGGGCCGCCTCGCCGGGGGTCTCTTCTGCCGTCTCGTCTGCCACGCAGCGCAGTCTACGACCGGTTGCCGCGGTGCCCTTCCGCCCGATGGGCATGACCGCCAGAAGCATTCCGATGAGGCATGCGCTCGCTCAACTCCCGCCGTTCGTATGGAGGAAGCGTGATCTCGCTGGACGGGAAGGTCGTCGTCATCACCGGCGCCGGGCGAGGCCAGGGCGCGCGCCGGCTGGGTGCGGCGGGGGTGGACTGCGAGGTCCGGCTGTACTCGGGGGTTTTCCACGGCCTCCTCGGCCTGCCGCTGCCCGCCGCGGCGGCCCGTGCGGGGGCGGCCTGGCCGGCCGCCACGGGCCGCGGGGGCAGGGGGACGGGGCGGCCGGATTCGAACCGGCGTCCTCCTCCTGAGCAGGGAGGCGCAACGACCTCTGTGCTACGGCCCCGTCCTTGCCGGAGAGCGTAACCGCCGGCCGGGGCGGCCCGGGCCGGCGGGAGGGATGAGGGGACGGGGCGGCCGGATTCGAACCGGCGTCCTCCTCCATGCTGTGTAGGCGCACTGCCTCTGTGCTACGACCCCGCCTTGTGTTCGATCTTAGGCGGATCCGGGGCGGACGTGCGCGGGGATTTCCCCGGCATGATGTGTCCATGCCTGGATTTCTCCTGCGCAACGTCCTGCTCCTCGCCGTGGAGTCCGGGGCCGCCCTGCTGCTGCGCGACCCCGGGACGCCCTGGATCCCCGTGCTGCTGGCGGTGTTCGTGGCCGGCTCGGCCGTGCCGCACGGCACCGACGCGGAGTTCGCGGCCCGCTTCCTCGTCGCGCTCACCGCGGTCGGCGTCGCCCGGGCCGGGGCCACCGCCTGGGACGGGCACGGGGCCGCGGCCCTGGTGGCGCTCGGACTGTTGCTGCTGCTCCAGACGGCGGCCCTGCTGCGGCTCACGCGGCGCGGCCGGGGCCGTGTCCGCCGGCGTCCGCCGCCCCGCCGCGTCCGCCGCTGAATCCGCTCGCCCGGCGCCGCCGCCCCGCCTAGGGTCGCCCGTATGTCCAGCAGCCCTCTGCCCACCACCACCCTCTGGCGCCCCACCGGTCCCGTCGAGCTCGACCTGGTCCGCGCCCTCGACCGGCGCGCCTGGCCGCCCCGGCTGCCCGAGCAGCCGATCTTCTACCCGGTGCTGAACGAGGACTACGCGGTCCGGATCGCCCGCGACTGGAACGTCAGGCACGACGGGGCGGGCTTCGTCACCCGCTTCGAGGTGGACTCGGCCTTCCTGGAGCGCTACCCGGTCCGGCGGGCGGCGAGACGATCCTGGAGCTGTGGGTTCCGGCGGAGGAGCTGCCGGAGTTCAATGCCCACATCGTCGGGCGGATCGAGGTGGTGCGTGAGTTCCGCTGAGGAAATCGTGTACGCCGCCCCCTGCCCCTCCTGCCCCGCCACCGCGGAGGTCACCGCCGGGCTGGCCTGGACCGGAGGGAGGCTGGAGTGGGGGTCCGAGCACCACTGCGAGGCCTGCGGAGCGGAGCTCCTCGACTGTGGCCGGGACGAGCCGCCGGCCGCCCTGCGCGGCCGGCTCCTCGCCGCACACGGGCCCACCCGCCTGGAGTTCCCCCGGGCCGGGGCCGCCGTGATGAAGGTGCTCCGCGCCGAGCTGGGGCTCTCGCTCGCCGACGTGCGGCGGGTCGTCCGGGAGGGGTACGAGGCCACCGGACCCGAGGCCGCGAGGCTCGCCGAGGCGCTGCGCCGCGCGGGACCGGCGGGACAACCCGTCGTCAACAGGCGCCGGAGCGGCAGAGAATGACGGCATGACGACTCGCGCCCGGTCCTTCGATGCCGCCGCCGCCCTCTACCACGCCTCCCGGCCCGGCTATCCCGAGGCGCTGTTCGACGCCGTCGAGGAGCTCGCCGGGATACCGCTGCGCGGGGCCCGGGTGGCCGACGCGGGGGCCGGGACCGGGATCGCCAGCGCCCTGCTGCACGCCCGCGGGGCGCGGGTGCTCGCCGTGGAGCCCGGCGACGGCATGGCCGCCGAGTTCCGCCGCGCGCACCCCGCGATCCCGCTCGTGCGCGGCGACGGCGACCGCCTCCCCCTGGCCACCGGCGCCTTCGACCTTCTCACCTACGCCCAGGCCTGGCACTGGACCGACCCGGCCCGCTCCGTCCCCGAGGCCCGCCGCGTCCTGCGCCCGGGCGGTGCCCTCGCCCTCTGGTGGAACGACCTGGACCCGTCCGTCCCGTGGATCGCCGAGCAGGACCAGCGGATCGCGGAGCTCTTCGGGGCCCCCGCCGGCCCCCCGCCGCGCCAGACCCCGGAAGGCCTGGACCTCACCACCCGCGAGGTCCGCTGGTCGCGCCGGATCCCGCTGGACGCGCACCTCGCCAACCTCTCCAGCCACTCTGCCTTCCTCCTCCTCGGGGAACCCGCCACCCGGGAGTTCACCGGGGCGGAGCGGGAGCGGCTGCTGGAGCTCTTCCCCGGCGGGACGGTCGAGGAGTCCTACGTGGTCACCCTGCGCGTGGCGGTCGTCTGAGGCAGGCCGCGGACGACCTCCGCCCGGCACTGCGACGGGCCGCCCCACGCGTCGCGCAGCGGCCGGGCCCTGCGCAGCCACAGCGACAGGTCCAGCTCCTCCGTGTAGCCGACCGCGCCGTGCAACTGGAGGGCGGTGCGGGCGGCCGCGTACGCCGCCTCGCCGGCGGTCAGCTTCGCCGCCGCGACGTCCCCGTCCGCCAGGGACAGCGCCGCCGCCCACAGCAGCGGCCGGGCGAACTCCAGGTCCAGCAGGGTGTCCGCCAGCCGGTGCTTGACGGCCTGGAAGCTCCCGATTGGCGCCCCGAACTGGGTGCGCCGCTTCGCGTACTCCACCGTGCGGGCCAGCAGTTCCTCGCCCACGCCCAGGCACTGGGCCGCCGTCAGCAGCCTTGCCCACCGCGCGGCCGTCGCGGCGGCGGCCGGGACGGCCGGGCCCGACGCCAGAAGCTCCCCGCCCGCCGCCGGGACGCCGAGCCCGCGTGCCGGGTCCAGGGAGGGCAGCCGCTCCCCGGCGCCCGGCGCCATCCGCAGCTCGCCTCCCGAAGGCCCGGCGGACACCGTGAAGCAGTACGCGGCCGCGTCCGGGTCCAGCGCGTACGGGGAGCCGCCCGGCAGGGTCAGGGTGGCCAGGGCCTCACCCGCGAC
Organism: Streptomyces sp. NPDC001373; assembly: GCF_042895815.1. Classification (NCBI taxonomy): domain Bacteria; kingdom Bacillati; phylum Actinomycetota; class Actinomycetes; order Kitasatosporales; family Streptomycetaceae; genus Streptomyces; species Streptomyces sp. NPDC001373. The sequence continues at coordinate 222,132 of NZ_JBIAWQ010000004.1, read as the reverse complement.
CAGCCCCGGGAGGAACCGTTTCGCCGGCCCCTCGTCCCCGAGCCGGGCCAGCTCCCCCAGCAGCACCACCGCCGCGGCCGTCTCCACCACCGGCCCCGCCACCCCCGCCCGCCCCAGTTCCACGAACCCGAGCGCCAGCTCCACCGGCAGCGGTCCCAGCCCCTCGTAGGCCTCCGGCGCGGCCAGTGCGCACAGGCCCGTGTCCCCCAGCCGGGACCACAGGGCCAGCCCGGGCCCGTGGTCCCCGGCCGCCCAGGCCCGTACGGTCGCGGGGACCCCGGCCGCGCTCAGCAGGGAGCGCAGGGTACGGGCGAAGTCGGACTGTTCGCCGGTCGGCAGGAAGCGCATCAGCGGCGGCCCTTCGGGAGGCCGAGCAGCCGCTCGGCGATGATGTCGCGCTGGATCTCGTTCGTCCCCGCGTAGATCGGCCCGGCCAGCGAGAACACCCAGGGCTCTGCCCATGGCCCGTCGGCCAGCTCGGCGTCCGGGCCCAGCAGGTCCAGGGCCGTCTCGTGCAGGGCGATGTCGTACTGCGACCAGAACACCTTGTTCAGGCTGGATTCGGCGCCGATCCGCCCGCCCGCCGCGAAGCGGGTGGCACCGGCCCAGGTGAACAGCTCGTAGGCGCGCGCCCCGACCACCGCGTCCGCGACCCGGTCGCGCAGCGCCGTGTCCGCCGGGTCCCCCTGCTCCCGCCACAGGCCGGCCAGCCGGCCGGCGGCCGCCAGGAACCGGCCGGGGGAGCGCAGGGTCAGCCCGCGCTCGTTCCCGGTGGTCGACATCGCGATCCGCCAGCCCTGCCCCGGCTCCCCGATCACGTCCTCGTCCGGGACGAAGACCCCGTCCAGGAAGAGCTCCGCGAAGGCCGGCTTGCCGTCGAGGCGCCCGACGGGCCGTACGGTCACGCCCGGCGCCCGCAGGCCGAACATCAGGTACGTCAGCCCCTGGTGGGGCCTCGCGGCCCCCGGGTCCGTACGGAAGATGCCGAAGGCCCGGTCGGCGAAGGCGGCCCGCGACGACCAGGTCTTCTGCCCCGACAGCAGCCAGCCGCCCGCGGTGCGCACCGCCCGCGACCTCAGCGAGGCCAGGTCGGAGCCCGCCTCCGGCTCCGACCAGGCCTGCGCCCAGATCACCTCGCCGCTCGCCATGGACGGCAGCACCCGCGCCCGCTGCTCCGGCGTGGCGTGGTCGAAGAGGGTGGGGGCCAGCAGGCTGATGCCGTTCTGCGAGACCCGGCCGGGCGCGCCCGCCGCCCAGTACTCCTCCTCGAAGACCAGCCACCGCTCGATGTCCGCGCCCCGGCCCCCGTACTCCTCGGGCCAGGACACCGCCGACCAGCGGTCCGCGTGCAGCCGCGCCTCCCACTCCCGGTGGGCCGTGAAGCCCTCCCGGGTCTCCAGCGAGGGCAGCGGGCGGTCCGGCACGTGCTCGCGCAGCCAGGCCCGGGCCTCGGCCCGGAAGGCCGCCACCTCGGGGGAGTGGTCGAGGTCCATCAGCCGTTCGCCTCCTTCGGGGCGGCGCCGCCGCACGCTTCCCTAACAAGTGTTTGGTAGGTTAACGTATGGCCATGAGCAGCGTCGAGGAGTCCCGCAGCGAGGCGCCCGCGTACGTCCCCGCCCACGGCCTGCTGCACGGCCGCACCGCCGTCATCACGGCTGCCGCCGGGGCCGGGATCGGCGGCGCCACCGCCCGCCGCTTCCTGGAGGAGGGGGCCCGCGTCCTGATCGGCGACGCCCACGCCCGCCGCCTGAAGGAGACCGAGGCCGCCCTCGCCGCCGAGTTCGGCGCGGACCGGGTCGCCTCCCTGCCCTGCGACGTCACCGACGAGGAGCAGGTCCGGGCCCTCTTCGTGCACGCCGAGCGGCTCCACGGCGGCCTCGACACCGTCGTCAACAACGCCGGACTCGGCGGCACCGCCGACCTCGTCGACATGACCGACGCCCAGTGGACCCGCGTCCTCGACGTCACCCTGAACGGCACCTTCCGCTGCACCCGCGCCGCCCTGCGCGCCTTCAAGGACTCCGGGCGCGCGGGCGTCGTCGTCAACAACGCCTCCGTCATCGGCTGGCGCGCCCAGACCGGCCAGGCCCACTACGCCGCCGCCAAGGCCGGGGTGATGGCCCTGACCCGCTGCGCGGCACTGGAGGCCGCCGCGTTCGGCGTACGGGTCAATGCGGTCGCCCCGAGCCTCGCCATGCACCCGCACCTGGTGAAGGTCACCAGCGAGGAGCTGCTCGCCGAACTCACCGCCCGCGAGGCCTTCGGCCGGTACGCCGAGCCGTGGGAGGTCGCCAACGTCATCGTCTTCCTGGCCAGCGGCTACTCGTCCTACATGACGGGCGAGACGGTCTCCGTCAGCAGCCAGCGCGCCTAGGCGGTGTCCTGTGGATCAGGCCGGGTTCGCGACGCCCGGCACCGCGCCTCGCCCCGTCGTCCTCAGCCGCCGATGTCCCCCGGCTCCGCTGGGAGCTGCCCCGACCGCAGCGGCTCCTTCGTCCGCCTTGCGATGCACGGCGCCGGCCGCCGCTCCCTGGTCCGGCCTGATCCGATGGACACCGCCTGGCCCAGAATGGGGCCGTGCCAACGAACAAGCCGAACGCCGGGCCGGCCGCCGGGCCGGCCGCGAAGAAGAAGCCGCAGGTGACCCCCTCGCCCGAGCGGCGCCGGGAACTCCTCGACACCGCCGCCGAGGTCTTCGCCGCCCAGGGCTACAACGCCACCACCGTCCGCAAGATCGCCGACGCTGCCGGGATGCTCGCCGGCAGCCTCTACTACCACTTCGACTCCAAGGAGTCGATGCTCGACGAGATCCTCTCGGCCTTCCTGACCGAGCTGTGGGACGGGTACGACGCCGTCCTCGCGGCGGGCCTCGGCCCCCGGGAGACCATCGAGGCCCTCGTCACCGAGTCCTTCCGCGAGATCGACCGGCACCGCGCCGCCGTCGCCATCTACCAGAAGGAGGCCCGCACCCTCTCCGCCCAGCCCCGCTTCCACTACCTCTCCGACTCGCAGGTGAAGTTCGAGAAGGCGTGGCTGGGGACGCTGGAGCGGGGGGTCGCAGCCCGGGTCTTCCGGGCCGACCTCGACATCCGCCTCACCTACCGCTTCGTCCGCGACACGGTGTGGGTCGCGGCGTCCTGGTACCGGCCGGGCGGACAGCACAGCCCCGAGGAGATCGCCCGCCAGTACCTGTCCATGGTGCTCGACGGGATCGCCGTACGCCCCTAGAAGCAGCAGCCAGCAGACAGCAGCCAGCAGAGGAGCCCCCGATGCCCGAGGCCTACATAGTCGACGCCGTGCGCACCCCCGTCGGGCGGCGCGGCGGCGGCCTGTCCCAGGTCCACCCCGCGGACCTGGGGGCGCACGTCCTCAGGGCGCTCGTCGAGCGGACCGGGGTGGACCCGGCCGCCGTGGAGGACGTGGTGTTCGGCTGCCTCGACACGGTCGGCCCGCAGGCGGGCGACATCGCACGGACCGCCTGGCTGGCCGCCGGGCTGCCCGAGGAGGTCCCCGGCGTCACCGTCGACCGGCAGTGCGGCTCCTCCCAGCAGGCCGTGCACTTCGCCGCCCAGGGCGTGCTCTCCGGAACCCAGGACCTGGTCGTCGCGGGAGGCACCCAGAACATGTCGATGATCCCGATCGCCTTCGCCTCCCGGCAGGCGGCCGAGCCCCTGGGCCTCACCGAGGGTCCCTACGCGGGCTCGGCCGGCTGGCGCGCCCGGTACGGGGACGCCCCCGTCAACCAGTTCCACGGGGCGCAGCTCATCGCCGGGAAGTGGGGGATCTCCCGGCGGGACATGGAGGAGTTCGCCCTCACCTCGCACCGGCGGGCCGTCCGCGCCATCGACGAGGGCCGCTTCGACCGCGAGACCGTCCCCTACGGGGAGGTGACGGTCGACGAGGGGCCGCGCCGGGACACCAGCCTGGAGAAGATGGCGGGGCTGAAGCCGGTCGTGGAGGGCGGCACCATCACGGCGGCCGTCTCCTCCCAGGTCTCCGACGGCGCCGCGGCGATGCTGATCGCCTCCGAGCGGGCGGTGGCGGAGCACGGTCTCACGCCCCGCGCCCGGATCCACCACCTGTCGGTGCGCGGCGAGGACCCGATCCGGATGCTGTCGGCCCCGATCCCCGCCACCGCCCACGCGCTGAAGAAGACCGGCCTGACCCTCGACGCCATCGACCTGGTCGAGATCAACGAGGCCTTCGCCCCGGTGGTGCTGGCCTGGCTGAAGGAGACGGGCGCCGACCCCGCCCGCGTCAACGTCAACGGCGGCGCGATCGCCCTGGGCCACCCCCTCGGGGCGACCGGCGTGAAGCTGATGACCACGCTCCTGCACGAGCTGGAGCGCACCGGCGGCCGCTACGGCCTCCAGACCATGTGCGAGGGCGGCGGCCAGGCCAACGTCACGATCATCGAACGCCTCTGACCCGGGCGCCGGCGGACGCGGGGCCGCCCGGACGCGGCCCCCGAGCCCGCACCGGCGAAGGCCTCCCGGGGGTCGGGCGCGTCCGGTCCGCGGCGGGGCCTGCGTTCCGGGGGCAGCGGTTCCCGGCCGAGGTGTGCTAACTTGGTGGCGTTGCAGTTGTGGTACCCATGAACTTTATGTGCGCCTGACGGGATTGCTCCGCAGGCGCTTTTATTGTTTTTGCCGGATTCTCCCGGATGGGGCCCTTGCCGCCTATTCAGGAGATTCAAATGGCACTTGGCACCGTGAAGTGGTTCAACTCGGAAAAGGGCTTCGGCTTCATCGAGCAGGACGGCGGCGGCCCGGACGTCTTCGCCCACTACTCGAACATCGCCATGCAGGGCTTCCGTGAGCTCCAGGAGGGCCAGCGCGTGTCCTTCGACGTGACGCAGGGCCAGAAGGGCCCCCAGGCGGAGAACATCCAGCCCGCCTAATTTCCTCAGCATGCCGGGGTCCGCGCCGCGAGGTGCGGACCCCGGCTTGTCTGCTGTTTCGACCGTTTGTCTGACCTGCCGGTTTCAGGAGGGCTTTTCCGCATGACCAGCTCCAGCTCCGCACGACCCGGCCGCCGCCCCAGCCGGGGCCGAGGTGCGGCCCAGGGACGTCCGAAGGCTGGTGCGGGACGGCAGAAGCCCGCACCCGTGGCCCGGCCGCAGGAATTCACCATGCCCGAACCGCTGACCCCGGCCCTCCCGCCGGTGGCCGCGTTCGAGGACATGGACATGCCCGAGGCGCTGCTGAAGACCCTCGCCGCCCAGGGCGTGACCGAGCCCTTCCCCATCCAGGCCGCCACCCTGCCGAACTCCCTGGCGGGCCGCGACCTCCTCGGCCGCGGACGCACCGGCTCCGGCAAGACCCTCGCCTTCGGCCTGGCCCTGCTCGCCCGCACCTCCGGCCGCCGCGCCCAGCCCAAGGCGCCGCTCGCGCTGGTCCTCGTACCGACCCGCGAGCTCGCGCAGCAGGTCACCGACGCCCTGACCCCGTATGCCACGGCCGTCAACCTGCGCGTCGCGACTGTCGTCGGCGGCATGTCCATCAACCGGCAGGCGGGCGCGCTGCGGCGCGGTGCCGAGGTGCTCGTCGCCACCCCCGGCCGCCTCAAGGACCTCATCGACCGCGGTGACGCCGACCTCTCGCAGGTGTCGATCACCGTCCTCGACGAGGCCGACCAGATGACCGACATGGGCTTCATGCCGCAGGTCACCGCCCTGCTCAAGCAGGTCGCGCCCGGCGGGCAGACCATGCTGTTCTCGGCGACCCTCGACAAGAACGTCGACAAGCTCGTCAAGATGTTCCTGGACGACCCCGTCGGCCACTCCGTCGACCCGTCGGCCGGTGCGGTCACCACCATGGAGCACCACGTCCTGTACGTCATGGACGAGACCGACAAGAAGGCCGTGGCCACGCGCATAGCCGCCCGCGACGGCCGGGTCATCATGTTCGTCGACACCAAGCGCGGCGTCGACCGCATGGTCAAGAAGCTCCTCGCGGAGGGCGTGCGCGCCTCCGGCCTGCACGGCGGACGCTCCCAGCCGCAGCGCAACCGCACCCTGGACTGGTTCAAGACCGGTGAGGTCACCGCGCTGATCGCCACCAACGTGGCCGCGCGCGGCATCCACATCGACGACCTCGACCTCGTCGTCAACGTCGACCCGCCCACCGACCACAAGGACTACCTGCACCGCGGCGGCCGCACCGCCCGCGCCGGCGAGTCCGGCAGCGTGGTCACCCTGGTCCTGCCCGACCAGAAGCGGGACATGACCCGGCTGATGTCGGACGCGGGGATCTCCCCGCGCACCGCGCAGATCAAGTCCTCCGACGAGGCACTCGCCGAGCTGACCGGCGCCCGCGAGCCCTCCGGCATCCCCGTCGTCCTCGAGGTCCCGCAGCCCCCGCAGCCCAAGCCGCGCAGCGGCTCGGGCGCCGGCTCGGGCTCCTCGCGCCGCCGCTCGGGCACGCCGCGCACCGCCGCCTCCGGCGCCCCCGCCTCCGGCGGCCGCGGCCGGCGCTCCGGCTCCGGCGCGTCCGGCGGCTCCGGCCAGGCCCCCGCCGGCTCCGGGGCGGGCCAGTCCCGGCGCGGCCAGGGCGGCCAGGGCTCCGGCTCCGCCGGCCAGTCCCGGCGCGGTACGGGCGGCTCCGTCTCCGGCGGCGGCGCGGCCGCGGCCTCGGCGCGCAGCCGCGTCGGCACGGCCGGGCAGGGACGCCGCCGGGCGGTCTGAGCCCCGCAACCCCGCACAGCGCGCCGACGGCGCCGGGCAGAGCACTGCCCGGCGCCGTCCCGTTTTCCCCCGCGGCTCTACCGGACCAGCCTGCTCTGGAGCTTCGACAGCGTCCGCAGGTCCAGGCCCAGACCGTCCGTCAGATAGCCGTAGAAGCCGCCGTAGTCGGCCTCCATCCGGGCGGTCGCGGCGTCCAGGTAGTCCTGCCGGACCTCCTGGAGCGGGATCAGCAGGTCCGGGTTCTGCATCCGGCCCGACTGCTTGAGGCCCGCGCGCACCTGGGCGTCGTACGCCGCCCGGAAGGTGTTCGAGGCCAGGTAGTCGCTCTCGGCCGTCTCCTGCGGCACGGCCAGCGCGCGCAGCAGGACGTAGCTCATCCAGCCCGTCCGGTCCTTGCCCGAGGTGCAGTGGTAGAGCAGCGGGCCCTGGTTCCCGTCCGCGAGCTCCCGCAGGGTCGCCGCGAACTGCGCCCTGTTCTCGGGGCTCGTCACGAACGTGCGGTAGATGTCCCGCATGTAGGCCTCGGCCCGCCCGCCGCCGAGCATCTGCTCCTGCTTCACGGGGTCGCCGCTGGATATCGCGCCGACCAGGGTGCCGTACAGCCCCAGGTCGCTGACCGGGCGGGAGGTGGGGGAGAGCCCCTGCGGCAGCCGGTCGGCGCCGTCGTACTGGAGCTCCGTCGGGATGCGGAAATCGACGGCCTTCGTGAGGCCGAGACCGGAGACGGTGGTGATGTCCGCCGCGGTCAGCCTGCTCAGTGCGTCGGAGCGGTAGACCAGCCCCTGGCGGACCCGGCCCCCGGTGTACGTGGCGTACCCGCCGACGTCCCGGAGGTTGACGGCCCCCTGGAGGGGGATCTGCCGGATCGCCCCGGCCGCCGACCGGAGCTGGTGGTGCGGGGTACGGGCCACGGCTGCCGGAGCCGCCGCCTCGGCGGCGGCGGGCAGGGCGGCGGCGAGAGCGGCGGCGGCCGCCGCGGCCGCCAGGCGGATGCGGGCACGTCTCATACGGGCGACTCCTGTGACGGAGAAGGGGATCACCCTGGTGGTGGCAGGGTGCCGGGCGGGTGCGGGCCGGACGCGTGCAGCCGGTCCAGCACGGCGTGCGCTTCGGCCATGACGCGGTCGACGAGCTCCGCACACGACGGCAGATCCTCGATCACCCCCGCGACCTGGCCCGATGCCATGACACCGAGGTCCGTACGGCCCTCGACCATGGACGCCCTGAGGAGCATGGGGGTGTTCGCGGCGAGCAGGACCTGGCTCCAGGACAGGTCCCTGCCGTGCTTCATCGCCAGACCGTCGCGCACCATCCGGGACCAGGAGAGCCCCGACAGCCGCCGGAACCCGGCCGCGTGCCGCACCGCCCGGGCCAGGGCCCCGGCCCGGCCCGCCCGCTCCAGGGACGCCACCAGCTCGGTGCGCAGCATCCGGTGCGGCATCCCGTCCACGGCCGTGGTGACGGTGACGTCCTTGACGCCGGCCTTCAGGTACTCGGCCTTCACGGCGTCCGGGACGGTCGAGTCCGAGGTCAGCAGGAACCGCGTGCCCATGGCGATGCCCGCGGCCCCGTACGCCAGGGCCGCCACCAGCCCCCGCCCGTCACGGAATCCGCCCGCCGCGACCACCGGGACGTCCACCGCGTCGACGACCTGCGGCAGCAGCACCGTGGTGGCCACGTCCCCGGTGTGCCCGCCGCCCTCCCCGCCCTGCACGATCACCGCGTCGGCGCCCCAGGCCGCGACCTTCTCGGCGTGCCGGCGCGCCCCCACCGACGGGATCACCACCACCCCGGCGTCCTTGAGCCGGGCGATCAGCTCCCGGGACGGGGCCAGCGCGAACGACGCCACCCGCACACCCTCGTCGATGATCAGCCGCACCCGCTCGGCCGCGTCCCCCGCGTCCGCCCGCAGGTTGACCCCGAACGGCGCGTCCGTACGGGAGCGCACCTCCTGCACGGCCGCCCGCAGCTGCTCCGTCGTCATCGTCGCCGAGGCCAGGATGCCCAGCGCCCCCGCCTCGGCCGCCGCCGACACCAGCCGCGGGCCGGCCACCCAGCCCATGCCCGTCTGCACGATCGGGTACCGGACCCCGACCAGCCTGGTGAACGCCGTCCCCAGATCCCTCGCCGCCACGTCAGCCCCGCACTTCCCGGTCGCGCAGGCCCTTCGGGTCGATCACCTCGCGGATCAGCCGCAGCTCCTCCGCGGAGGGCTCACGGGTGTACGGGACGTCCGCGCCGATGGCGAGCTCGAACCCGGTGGCCGCACGGACCTCGTCCACCGTGACCCCCGGGTGCAGGGACGCCAGCCGCATCGTGCGGCCCGGGCCGGCGAAGTCGAAGACCCCGAGGTCGCTGACCACGCGTGGCAGCCGGTGGAAGCGGGCCGCCGAGGGTCCGGCCGCCTCCGCGCGGTCGTACCCCACCCCGCTGACCATGTCGACGCGCTCGACGAACACCCTCGGGGAGTGCCGGGGCACCCAGTAGCTCACCGGGTTGTTCAGGGTGTTGACGGGCGCCCCGCGCACCCCCAGCAGCTGCCGGGCGGGCCGCTGCCAGTCGCCGACGCAGGAGATGTTCTGGTTGCCGTACCGGTCGATCTGGCTCGCGCCCATCATCACGTGCCGCCGCCCGCCGGTCACCATCGTCAGGTGGCGCCGGTACGGGAGCCAGCCCTCGACCGTCCCGTCCAGGCCGACCAGCAGGGCCTCGCCGTCGGTCAGCAGCAGGTCGGGGGAGAAGGTCCGCTTGGCCAGACGCGCCCCGAAGGAGGGGATCGGGCCCATCGGACTGGCGAGCACCTCCCCGTCGCCGCGCCAGGCCTCGGCACACGCGATCACGCAGTACTCCGCGCGACTGGTCATCGCTGCTCCTCCCGCCAGGTCCGGACGGCGCTCTGGTAGTCGTGCTCGCCCGCCCCGGACAGGAAGCGGGCGGCGAACTCGGGCCAGGGGGTGGTCGCGTACAGCTTCTGGAAGGCCTCGTCGCGGTCGTAGTCGGGCACGCAGGAGGTGAAGTGCGCGCCGTTCGGACTCTCCACGACCCCGGTGACCGAGTGCCGGCTGACCAGCAGGGACTGCGGGGGGCCGCACTTGGCGAGCTCGGCGCTCTCCACCAGCTGCTCGCAGGAGACGTACGCGGCGTCGGCGGCCTCGCAGAAGAGGTCGTCGAAGTACGGGTCGGGGCCCAGGTACTGGCCGTTGCCCAGGCGGTCGGCGCGGTTGAGGTGGACCAGGGCCGCGTCCATGCGCAGGGCGGGGACGGCGACGAACTCCTCGCCGTCGGCGTAGGGGGAGGTGACGGTGCGCAGCTCCGGGTTGACCCGCATCACGTCGGAGCCGAGTCCGGCGCGGACCGGCATGAAGGGGAGGCGGTTCGCGGCCGCGTGCAGGCCCCACATGAACATGGCCTCGTCGTACTCGGTGAGGGCGAGGGTGCCGCTCTCGCGCGCGGCCCGGAAGTGCGGCTCCAGCGGGATGGAGTCGAGGGTGGCGAAGGGGGCGATCAGGCGGCGGACGCGTCCGGCGGCGGCGAGCAGCCCGACGTCGGGGCCGCCGTACGAGATCACGGTGAGGTCGGTGATCCCGGACCGCAGCAGCGCCCGTACCAGGGCCATCGGCTTGCGCCGGGAGCCCCAGCCGCCGATGCCCAGCGTCATTCCGCTGCGCAGCCGCCCGACGACCTCGTCGGGGGTCATGGTCTTGTCGGTCATGCGGTGCCCTTCCCGAAGGTGTCGCGGACCCGGTCGGCGACCCCGCTGAGGTTGGCCTCGAAGGTGAACCCCTGCTCGAAGCGGTAGCTTCGGCGCACGTCGACGGGGTCGATGCCGTTGATGGCGGCCTTGGCCAGCCGGATGAGGGTGCCGTCCTTGCGGGCGATCTCGGCCGCCAGCTCCAGTGCGACGGCGGACAGTTCCGCGCGGGGGACCACCTTCCAGACCGAGCCGTGGGCGTGCAGTTCGGCGGCGGTGGCGGTGCGCGAGGTGTAGTAGAGGGCGCGCATCAGGTGCTGCGGGACCAGCCGGGCGAGGTGGGTGGCGGCGCCGAGGGCGCCCCGGTCCAGTTCGGGCAGGCCGAACACGGCGTCGTCGGAGGCCACGATCGCGTCGGCGTTGCCGACGAGGCCGATCCCGCCGCCCAGGCAGAAGCCGTGCACGGCCGCGACCACCGGCACCTCGCACTCGTACACGGCGGCGAAGGCCTCGGCGCAGCCGCGGTTCGCGCCGATGAGGGCGGTGTGGCCGCTGTCGCGCTGCATCTCCTTGATGTCGACGCCGGCGTTGAAGCCGCGCCCGCCGGCCGCCAGGACCACGCAGCGCACCCCGGGGTCGCGCCCGGCGGCGCGCAGGGCGTCGGCGAGCTCGTACCAGCCGTGCACGGGGAGGGCGTTGACGGGCGGGAAGTCCACTGTGACGTGTGCGATGCCCTGGTCCGGGCCGGAGGTGGAGACACCCATGGGCGGATCAGCTACCTTTCCACCAAACATTTGTTAGGTGAGGAAGGTAGCAGCCGATGGAGCTCAAGGGGAGGGTCGTGGTCGTCACCGGCGGAACCCGCGGCGTAGGCGCCGGGATCGCCCGCTCGTTCCTCGCGGCCGGGGCGGAGGTCGCCGTCTGCGCCCGGCGCCCGCCGGACCTGCCGGTGGCGCGGGACGGGCGGGAGGCCGCCTTCACCTCCGTGGACCTGCGCGAGCCGGCCGCCGTCCGGGAGTTCCTCGACGGGGTCGCCGGGCGGTACGGGCGGCTCGACTGCCTGGTGAACAACGCCGGCGGGACCCCGTACCGGCTGCTGGGGGAGGGCGGGGCGCAGCGGCACGCGCGGGTCCTCGCCCTCAACCTGGTGGCGCCGATGACGGCCTCGCTCGCCGCCTACCCGTGGCTGCGGGAGAGCCGCGGCTCGGTCGTGATGATCGGCAGCGTCAGCGGGACCCGCCCCTCGCCGGGCACGGCGGCGTACGGGGCGGCGAAGGCGGGCCTGGAGAACCTGGCCCGCTCGATGGCCGTGGAGTGGGCCCCCGAGGTACGGGTCAACTCCCTGGTCCTCGGCATGGTCCGCACCGAGCTGGCGCACCTGCACTACGGGGACGCGGCGGGCGTCGCGGCGGTCGCCGCCACCGTGCCGCTGGGCCGGCTGGCCGAACCCGCGGACGTGGGGGAGGCGGCGGTGTTCCTGGCGTCGGACCGGGCGGCGTACGTGAGCGGGGCCAGTCTGCTGGTGCACGGGGGCGGGGAGCGCCCGGCGTTCCTGGAGGCGGCGACGGCCAACCGGCGGCCCGGGGGATCGGGGGGCTCGGGCTGACGGACGGGTGGCGGGGCCGACGGGTGAGGGGCGGGCGGACCGCCTTCGGGCGGACCGCCTTCGGGTGGACCGGCGGCCCGACGGCCCGGTGGGGGCGGCCCGACGGGTGGGCGGCCTGCCGGGTGGGCGTGCCGGCGGGGTGTGACCGGCGGCCCGGCGCTGTGGTGGGCCCGGCGGTCCGGTGGTCGGACCGGCCGGTGGATGGGGACCGACATCGAGGAGAGCTGACATGGGTATCGCGGACGGACGTGTGGTCGTCGTGACGGGCGCCGGCCGGGGGCTGGGCCGGGCCCACGCGCTGGCCTTCGCGGCGGAGGGGGCGCGGGTCGTGGTCAACGACCTCGGGGTCGGGCTGGACGGGCTCCCCGGGCCCGGGAACCCGGCCGCGCGGGTGGCCGAGGAGATCCGGGCGGCCGGCGGGGAGGCGGTGGCCCACGGCGGGGACATCGCGACGGGCGCGGGAGCGGACTCGCTGGTCGCGTGCGCCCTGGAGGCCTTCGGCCGCCTGGACACCCTGGTCAACAACGCCGGGTTCCTGCGGGACCGGATGCTGGTCAATCTCGGGGAGGACGACTGGGACGCGGTGATGCGGGTCCACCTCAAGGGGCACTTCCTGCCGCTGCGGGCGGCGGCCGCGTGGTGGCGGGCCGAGGCGAAGGCCGGCCGGCCGGTCGCGGCCCGGGTCGTCAACACCTCGTCGGGGGCGGGGCTGCTGGGCTCCGTGGGCCAGGGCAACTACAGCGCGGCCAAGGCGGGGATCCTCGGGCTGACCCTGGTGGCGGCGGCCGAGATGGGCCGGTACGGGGTCCAGGTCAACGCCGTGGCCCCGGCGGCGCGGACCCGGATGACGCAGGAGACCTTCGCGGCGACGATGGCCGCCCCGCAAGCGGGGGCCTTCGACGCGATGGCGCCGGAGAACGTGTCCCCGCTGGTGGTGTGGCTGGGGTCGACGGCGTCCGCCGGGGTCACGGGCCGGGTGTTCGAGGCGGAGGGCGGCCGCATCACGGTGATGGAGGGCTGGCGGCCGGGCCCCACCGCCGACCGCGGATCCCGCTGGACGGCGGGGGAGGCGGGCGAGGCCGCCGCGAAACTCCTGTCCCAGGCGCAGCCGCCGCTCCCGGCGTACGGGGCCCAGTAGCAGGCCGGGACCGGCGGCCGCTTCACGGAGGGTCCCCTGCCCGCCCTTCGCCCGTTCCTCCCAGGCCATCACGGGCAGGTGCCCGAGGGCTCCGCCCCCGGCCCCTTCCCCCACGCCTGGATCGCCGGCGGGCGGGGCCGGAATGTCGCTGCGCGCGAGATCCGGCCCGCGCGGCGCTCGAGCGCACCGGGCGCGCTGCGCCCGGAACCTGGTCCGGGGCGGAGCCCCGGGGCCTTGCCGGCGGCGTCGGCGTCCGAGGGGGCGGCGGTGGAAGGAAGGACGGGGCGGGGAGCGGCTCCGCGCAGCGGGACCCCCTGACCCGGGTTCCGGACATCCGGGCGGGCGGCGGGACCCGCTTCCGCCCGCCGCGAGGCCGCCGACCGGCGCGGCGGCCGCGCGGCGGTCGCCGGAATCGGCCAGCCGGTACGGGCCGCAGCCCCCCCGTGGCCCGTTGGCCGTATCGGACCCTCCCCCACCCAGCGGCAGCGTGGTGGCATGTCCACGCCGGATCCCGGCTCCCCCTCCGACCGAACGGAGACCCCCTCATGCCCCTCCGCAGAATCGCGCTCGGCGCCGCCGTCACGGCGCTGTCGGCCCTCGCCGCCCCCGTCCAGGCGGCCCACGCCGACATCCCCTCCGTCCCCCCGCCCGGCCGGGTCACCGTCGAGGTCGCCGGGGTCAACGGCTCCGGCTGCCCCCAGGGCAGCGCGGACGTCGCCGCCGCCTCCGACAACACGGCCTTCACCGTCACCTACAGCAGCTACCTCGCCCAGACCGGCGCCGGCGCAGGCGGGACGGAGTTCCGCAAAAACTGCCAGCTGGCCCTGCGGATCCATGTGCCCCAGGGGTTCACGTACGCCATCGCCCGCGCCGACTACCGCGGCTTCGCCCACCTCCAGCGCGGCGCCTACGGCCAGGAGCGCGCGAACTACTACTTCCAGGGCAACGCCCAGACGGCCCGCAGCACCCACCAGTTCAACGGCCCGTTCAGCGACAACTGGCAGGCGAGCGACCGGACCGACTACGCGGACCTCGTCTGGGCCCCCTGCGGAGAGGAGCGCAACCTCAACGTCAACACCGAACTGCGGGTCTACGGCGGCACGTCCAGCCCGCAGAACCTCAGCTTCATGAGTATGGACTCGACGGACGGCAGCGTCAGCACGGTCTACCACTTCGAGTGGAAGGAATGCCCCGCGGCCTGATGCGGGGTGCCCGCAGGAGAGTCCCCGGCCCGAGTGCCGGGAGTCAGGAGTCAGGAGTGACCACGATGTCTCATTCCCTGTTCCGCACCCTGCTCACCGCCGGTGCGGCCGCCGCCCTGATCGCGACGTCCACCCCCGCGGGGGCCGCGGCCCCCGGTGCCGGCGGCCGTCCTCCGATCACCGTCCCGCCCGACAGGATCGTGATCGAGCTCGCCACGGTGAACGGCTCCGGCTGCCGCGAGGGCACCGCCCAGGTGGCCGTGGCCCCCGACAACACGGCCTTCACCGTCACCTACAGCGACTACCTCGCCCAGGTCGGCCCCGGCGCCCCGCCCACGGCCTTCCGCAAGAACTGCCAGCTCAACCTGCGTGTCCACGTCCCGTCCGGGTTCACCTATGCGATCGTGCAGGCGGACTACCGGGGGTTCGCGTTCCTCCAGCCCGGGGCCACGGGCCAGGAGAGGGCGAACTACTACTTCCAGGGGATGCCGCAGACGACCCAGCGCACGCACCAGTTCAGCGGTCCGCTCAACGACAACTGGCAGACCAGCGACAAGACGGAGTACGCGGACCTCGTCTGGGCCCCGTGCGGCGAGAAGCGCAACTTCAACATCAACACCGAGCTGCGGGTGAACGCCGGCACCTCGAACCCGCAGACCTCCACCAGCTTCATGGCGATGGACTCCACCGACACCAGCGTCAGCACGCTCTACCACCTCGCCTGGCAGACGTGTCCCGCGCCGAAGAAGGCGTAGCGCCCCGGTGAACGGGCGCCGGGCCCGGCCCCCTGGCGAGGGGCCGGGCCCGGCACTCGTGCGATGGGATATGACTACCCGCCATACCGCCGGTTCGAACCGCCCGGGGCGCACCGAATCGGCGGACGCCGGGTCAGGAGAGCCTGCCGCCGTAGTCCGGGAGCTTGACGGTGCGCTCGGCGTGGCCGCCGACCAGGTCGCTCTCGTTGTTCCCGATGTTGGCGATGATCGTGTAGCCGCGGGACTCGATCTCGGCGCGCTTGGCCGTCTTGTACGCGCTGACCTGGCTGAACAGGGCGGGCAGGTCCCGGACGTACAGCCCGGTCACCGGGTAGCCGACCGCCTTGAGGTTCCGCTCGGTCAGGGAGTACACGATCCCCGGGCGGGCGGTGACGAAGAAGATCGCGACCCCGCGCTCGTTCGCGTACTGGGTCAGCGCGCGGACCTTCTCGATGGCCGGGGTCGGGAACGTCCAGAACCAGTGGAAGTCCGTCTCCAGGGAGGAGTTGTCGATGTCCAGGACGATCGCGGGCTTCTCGCCGGCCGGGGAGGCCGCGATCCGCTGCTCGATGGCGGGGCGGGCGGCGTCGACGACGGCGGCCACGTCGCGCTGCCAGGTGGCGTAGTCGATCCCGAGGATCGCCGCGTTGCCGCCCGGTGCGGAGGCGGTGACGGCCGCCGGGGCCGGCGCGGGCGCGGACGCCGGGGCCGCGACGGCGGCGCCGGCCGGCAGCAGGGTCATCACGGCGGCCGCGGCGGCCACGGTGGCGGCGGCGGTACGGGACGTGCGGGTGCGGCGGGTGCTGCGCATGTGGGGGCGCTCCTCGGTCACGGCTTGGCATGTACGTGCCCAGGGTTGGTCAGAATCCCACGCATGTCTACTGGCCGGTAGGAAACTTTTCGTGGCCGCCGGATGAATCCCCGTCGCGATGCCGGCCGTCCGGCGGGGATTGTCCGAAAACGCGTTCTTGTTGCCTCCGCGGGCGCAGATGTGTCATGGACGTGTCATTCACCGGATGGCACGCACGGCCCAACCCCCCACGAAAGGCAGTGTGTCGACGTGTCCACTCTTGCCGAAATCCTCAAGCGCGGCCTCGCCGTCGGCGCCGTGGCCCTCGCCGCCGTCAGCCTCCAGCCCACCGGCGCCAGCGCCTCACCGACCCCCGTCGTCGGCGGGACCCGCGCCGCCCAGGGCGAGTTCCCCTTCATGGTCCGCCTCTCCATGGGCTGCGGCGGCGCCCTCTACACCCAGCAGATCGTCCTCACCGCCGCCCACTGCGTGAACGGATCCGGCAACAACACCTCCATCACCGCCACCGCCGGCGTCGTCGACCTCCAGAGCAGCAGCGCCATCAAGGTCAAGTCCACCAAGGTGCTCCAGGCCCCCGGCTACAACGGCCAGGGCAAGGACTGGGCCCTCATCAAGCTCGCCCAGCCCGTCAACCTCCCCACCCTGAAGATCGCCGACACCAAGGCCTACGACAACGGCACCTTCACCGTCGCCGGCTGGGGCGCCGCCCGCGAAGGCGGATCCCAGCAGCGCTACCTCCTCAAGGCCACCGTCCCCTTCGTCTCCGACGCCGCCTGCCAGGCCGCCTACGGCAGCTCCCTCGTCCCCTCCGACGAGATCTGCGCCGGCTACGACCAGGGCGGCACCGACACCTGCCAGGGCGACTCCGGCGGCCCCATGTTCCGCCGCGACAACAACAACGCCTGGATCCAGGTCGGCATCGTCAGCTGGGGCGAGGGCTGCGCCCGCGCCGGATACCCCGGGGTCTACACCGAGGTCTCCACCTTCGCCGCCGACATCCGCAACGCCGCCGCAGGCCTGTAACCCCGCCGCCGGCCCGTGTCCCCCGGGCCGGCCCCGGCACCCCCCACCCACGCACCTCGCCCTTCCGGCCGGACCCGAACCGGCCGGAAGGGCGAGCCCCCCGCCGTCCGGTTGCGGGCCGCCGCACCCCCGGGTCCCATGGGACGGGGACACCCCGGCGCCCGCCGGGGCAGGCCCACCGGCGGCAGCGGGCGACAGTGGGGCAGGCGGCGCATGACGATCAGAGTGGTCATCGCGGACGACCAGGACATGGTCAGGACCGGCTTGCGGATGATCCTCGAAAGCCAGCCCGACATCGAGGTCGTCGCCGACGCCCCCGACGGACAGACCGCCCTCGCCGCCGTCGCCGAACACCACCCCGACGTCCTCCTCCTCGACATCCGCATGCCCCGCGTCGACGGCCTGGAGGTCACCCGCCGCCTCTCCGGCCAGGACACCCCGCGCATCGTCATCCTCACCACCTCCGACCTCGACGAATACGTCCACGCGGCACTCCACGGCGGCGCCTGCGGCTTCCTCCTCAAGGACGCCGGCCCCGCCACGCTCGTCGAAGCCGTACGGGCCGCCGCCGGCGACGCCCTCGTCTCACCCGCCATCACCGTCCGCCTGCTGCGCGAGATGGCCCCCCGCATGGCCGGCCCCCAAGCCGCCCGCCGCCCCTCCGAACCCCTCACCGAACGCGAACGGGACGTCGTGCGCTGCCTCGCCCGCGGCCTGACCGACGCCGAGATCGCCGCCGAGCTGTACGTCTCCCTCTCCACCGTCAAAACCCACCTGGCGAGCGTCCAGGCCAAGATCACCGCCCGCAACCGCGTCGAGATCGCCGCCTGGGCCTGGGAAAGCGGCCTCGCCGCCACCGACGCGTGAGAAATCCCCGGCCGGCCCCATGAGCCCCCTCGCCTCCTGGGCCCGCCGCCACTCCCGCACGGCCGCCGCGATCCGGGTCCTGCTCCCCGCGCTCCTCCTCGGGCCGGCCCGGCCCCTGCGACCCCTCTTCCCCCTGATCAGGCCACGCCTCCCGGCCCCACCGCCCGGCCCGTCTCACCCAGCGACATGCCAGGGGTGCCGCACGCGCCCGCCCCGTATTCTCGATGACCATGAACACCAGCGACCGCGACAGCGGCACCGACCCCGACGCGATCGACGAGAACGTCACCGCCGAACTGGCCCGCCTGCGCGACAGCATCGACAACATCGACGCGGCCGTGGTCCACATGCTCGCCGAACGCTTCAAATGCACCCAGCAGGTCGGCCACCTCAAGGCCCGCCACCAGCTGCCCCCCGCCGACCCCGGCCGCGAAGCCCGCCAGATCGCCCGCCTGCGCCAGCTCGCCGAAAACGCCAAGCTCGACCCGGCCTTCGCCGAGAAGCTCCTCAACTTCATCATCGCCGAGGTCATCCGCCACCACGAGACCATCGCCGCCGGCGAGGACTGACCGGCCCCGGGGCGGGCCCTCCCCGCCCCGGCCGGACACCCCCGCAGGGGGAGTCCTCCGGATCAGGCCGGGCCCGCGGCGTCCGGCACCGCGCCTCGCCGCGTTCTCGTCGGTCGCCGACGCTCCGCGTCGACTCCCTCCCCGGCCTTGCGATGCACGGCACCAGAGGCCGCGGGCCGATCCGGCCCGATCCGAAAGACACCCCCTAGGACCCCGGCCCCCCATCCGGCAGCATGGGCCCCATGTCCGCACTGACGCGCAACGAAGCGCAGCTCCGAGCCCAGCTCCTCGACGTACACCACTACGCCGTCACCCTCGACCTCACCACCGGCGACGAGACCTTCGACTCCACCACCGTCATCCGCTTCAGCGCCCGCACCCCCGCAGACACCTTCGTCGAGCTGAAGCCGGAAGAACTGCGCTCCGCCACGCTCGACGGCACCCCCCTCGACCCCGCCGCCCTCAGCGGCAACCGCCTCCCGCTCACCGGCCTCACCGAAGGCCGCCACGAGCTGCGCATCGACGCCCGCATGCGCTACTCCCGCACCGGCGAAGGCCTCCACCGCTTCACCGACCCGGCCGACGGCGAAACATACGTCTACACCCAGATGTTCATGGACGACGTCCAGCGCGTCTTCGCCGCCTTCGACCAGCCCGACCTCAAGGCCGTCTTCCAGTTCACCGTCACCGCCCCCGCCCACTGGACCGTCCTCGCCAACGGCATCACCACCCGCACCGCCGACCGCGACGGACACGGCGTCTGGACCTCCGCCCCCACCCCCGTCATCTCCACCTACCTCGCCGCCGTCGCCGCCGGCCCCTGGCACAGCGTCACCACCGAACACGCCGGACTGCCCTTCGGCATCCACTGCCGCAAGTCCCTCGCCCCCCACCTCGACGCCGACGCCGACGAGATCCTCTCCGTCACCACCGCCTGCTACGACCGCTACCACGAGAAGTTCACCGAGCCGTACCCCTTCGACTCCTACGACCAGGCCTTCGTCCCCGAGTTCAACGCCGGCGCCATGGAGAACCCCGGCCTGGTCACCTTCCGCGACGAGTTCGTCTTCCGCTCGGCCGTCACCGACACCGAACGCCAGCGCCGCGCCATGGTCATCGCCCACGAGATGGCCCACATGTGGTTCGGCGACCTCGTCACCCTCGCCTGGTTCGACGACATCTGGCTCAACGAGTCCTTCGCCGAGTACATGGGCTACCAGACCCTCACCGAAGCCACCCGCTTCACCGGCACCTGGACCGAGTTCGGCATGGAACGCAAGCCCTGGGGCTACGCCGCCGACCAGCGCCCCTCCACCCACCCCGTCGCCCCCGGCCCCGACGACGTCCCCGACACCGCCTCCGCCCTCCTCAACTTCGACGGCATCTCCTACGCCAAGGGCGCCTCCGCCCTGCGCCAGCTCGTCACGTGGCTCGGCGAGAAGGACTTCCTCGCCGGCATCAACACCCACTTCGCCCGCCACAAGTTCGCCAACGCCACCCTCGCCGACTTCGTGGACTCCCTCGCCGCCCACACCGACCGCGACGTCCACGCCTGGGCCGACATCTGGCTGCGCACCACCGGCATCGACACCCTCACCCCCCGCATCCAGGAGAGCACCGGCGGCTGGACCCTCACCGTCGACCGCCACGGCAGCCGCCCCCACCGCATCACCGCCGGCACCTACACCCGCGCCACCGACGGCCTCCTGGAGCGCACCGCACTCCTCGACCTCGACGTCCCCACCGACGAGGTCCTCTCCGCCGCCGGCCCCCGCCCCGACCTCCTCGTCCTCAACGACGGCGACCTCAGCTACGCCAAGGTCCGCCTCGACGAGACCTCCCTCGAAACCGCCCTGCGAAGCCTCTCCCGCATCCCCGACCCGCTCACCCGCGCCGTCGTCTGGGGCTCCCTGCGCGACATGGTCCGCGACGGCGAACTCGCCCCCGCCGACTACCTCGCCACCGCCGGGGCCCACCTCCCCGACGAGAGCGACCTCGCGATCGTCCAGGGCGTCCTCGGCTTCGCCCGCAACCACGTCGCCGACCTCTACACCGCCCCCGCCGAACGCACCGCCGCCCTCACCACCCTCACCGCCATCGCCCGCGACCTCCTGCGCCGCACCGAGGACGGCACCGACCCCGGCCTGCGCCTCGCCGCCGTACGCGCCTTCATCGACAGCGCAACCCAGCCCGACACCATCGCCGCCTGGCTCGCCGACGGCACCGTCGACGGCGGCCCCGAGCTCGACCCCGAACTGCGCTGGCGCGTCCTCGCCCGCCTCTCCGTCCTCGGAGCCGTCGACGAGGACGCCATCGACGCCGCCCTCGCCGCCGACCCCAGCGCCACCGGCCGACAGGGCGCCGCCCGCTGCCGCGCATCCCTGCCCACCGCCGAGGCCAAGGCCGCCGCCTGGCAGCGCCTCTTCCACGACGACACCCTGTCCAACTACCTGTTCAGCGCCACCGCCCAGGGCTTCTGGCAGCCCGAGCAGAGCGAACTCGTACAGGACTACGTGGCCCGCTACTACCCCGAGGCCGTCGCCGTCGGAGCCCGCCGCGGCCCCGCCATCGGCGAGGCCGCCGGCCGCTGGGCCTTCCCCGCGCACGCCGTGGACGAGGCCAACCTCCGGGCCGGCCACGCCGCCCTGGAGGACCCGGAGATCACCCCGATGATGCGCCGCGTGCTCGTCGACCAGCTCGACGACCTCGCCCGCACCCTGCGGGTCCGCGGCGCCTGACGGACACAGCCGACGATCCGCACCGGCACCTGGGCACCGGCCGTCAGGCCGCTGTCCGGGCCGGTCGCGGTGAAACACCAGCGGATACGTCCCGTCGGGCAGCGGCGGCAGCGGCAAGCCGCCCGACGGGCCCGCCCCCACCGCCACCGGACCGCTCCGCCCCTTCGGCCGCCGGGCCGTGTACTGCGGACCGGTGAGGGCCCGGTCACCCGGCCTTCTCCGCGCCGACGCGGAGAAAACCTCTTCGCGGCCCCGCCGCAGCCGCCGGCCACCCCCCGGCCGCCGGATCGCCACCGCCCGGGGCCGCGGCTGCCGCGGCGTACCGGCCGACGGCTGCGGGGTCCCCTGCCGTGCCACCTTCACCCACACCCCGGATCCGGCCATCGGGCCCCCTCCCGCAGCGCACGCGCGCCCCGTGCCGACGGCACCGCAGTCCCGCCGCGACCTGCCTCCCAGAGTCCGGAACCCCAGGACTTCCCCATCCCGGCCCGACCGCCCCCACCCGCGCCCGTACCGGTCGGACGGCCGAAAACAGACCCCCGCCGGATCCCGACGGTTACCCCGTTCGGGTCTGATCGTTGTACCGGCCGGGTGTCCCGCCCGGCCTCGGCCACCGAGCAGCCCCAGGCCCGCGCACCCCACCCGCCCAGCCCCGGAGGCCCTCATGACAGCGCCCCTGCCCACACCCCCGCTCGCCGGCGGACCGGGCGGCGCCGACGCGCTGCGGCCCCTCCTCCACACCGTCCTGGCCGCCCTGCGCACCGGAGCCGCCGCCCGCGGCGGCCCCCTCCCCGCCGGCGGCCCCCGCGCCACCGCCGCCCGCGTCCGCACCGCACTCGGCGAGATCCTCCCCACCCGCGGCACCGGCGACCACGAAGCACTCACCACCCTCGTCCACACCCTCACCGCAGGCGCCGCCGACCCCGCCGACCCCCTCTGCGCCGCCCACCTCCACTGCCCCCCGCTCGCCGTCGCCGCGGCCGCCGACCTCGCCGTCAGCGCCCTCAACCCCAGCCTCGACTCCTGGGACCAGGCCCCCGCCGCCTCCGCCATCGAGGAACACCTCACCACCGCCCTCGCCGCCGAGCTCTACGACACCCCCCGCCCCGACGCCCTCCTCACCACCGGAGGCACCGAGGCCAACCAGCTCGCCCTCCTCCTCGCCCGCGAACGCCACGGCCCCCGCCTCACCGTCGTCCACGGAGCCAACGCCCACCACTCCGTCCCCCGCTCAGCCTGGCTCCTCGGCCTGCTCCCCACCCTCACCCTCCCCACCCCCGCCGGCACCCTCGATCCCGCCACCCTCGACGCCGCCCTCACCCGCACCCCCGGCCCCGTCCTCGTCACCACCACCGCCGGCACCACCGACGCCGGACTCATCGACCCCCTCCCCGCCCTCGCCGACGTCTGCGACCACCACGGCGCCGACCTCCACATCGACGCCGCCTACGGCGGAACCCTCACCTTCAGCCCCCGCCACCGCCCCAAGCTCGCCGGCCTCGACCGCGCCCACTCCCTCACCCTCGACCTGCACAAACTCGGCTGGCAACCCGTCGCCGCAGGCCTCCTCGCCGTCCCCGACACCCACCTGCTGGCCCCCCTCGCCCACCAGGCCGACTACCTCAACGCCGCCGACGACACCGAAGCGGGCCTCCCCGACCTCCTCGGCCGCTCCCTGCGCACCACCCGCCGCCCCGACGCCGTCAAGATCGCCGCCGCCCTGCGCTCACTCGGCCGCGACGGCCTCGCCCACCTCATCGACCGCACCTGCGCCACGGCCCACCGGCTCGCCGACCTCCTCGACGCACACCCCGGCTTCGAACTCCACGCCCGCCCCACCATCACCACCGTCCTCTTCCGCCCCACCCCCGCGGACGACGACGAGCTCGCCACCCTGCGCCGCACCCTCCTCCACGACGGCACCGCCGTCCTCGGCCGCGCCACCGCCGACGGCCGCCTCTGGCTCAAGGCCACCCTCCTCAACCCCCACACCACGGCCGAGGACCTGGACACCCTCATCGCCCACCTGGAAGGCAGGAACCACCGATGACCGCCCAGCACGATGCACCCCACGACCTCGTCGGAATCGGCATCGGCCCCTTCAACCTCTCCCTCGCCGCCCTCAGCCACGGCCTCCCCCAGCAGGGTGCCGACCGCCTCGCCACCGCCTTCTACGACCAGCGCCGCGACTTCCGCTGGCACCCCGGGCTCCTCATCGACGGCGCCACCCTCCAGGTCCCCTTCCTCGCCGACCTGGTCACCCTCGCCGACCCCGCCAGCCCCTGGACCTTCCTCAACTACCTCAAACACAAGGAACGGCTCTTCCCCTTCTACTTCGCCGAGCAGTTCCACATCCAGCGCGCCGAATACGATGCCTACTGCCGCTGGGTCGCCGGCCGCCTCCCCGGACTCCACTTCGGCCACCAGGTCGACGCCGTCCGCTGGAACCCCGAACACGACCTCTTCGAAGTCGACTACACCCAGCTCGACGCCGACGGAGAAGCCGAAGCCCTCGGCCGCACCCACGCCCGCAACCTCGCCCTCGGCATCGGCACCGCCCCCTACATCCCCGAACCCCTGCGCCCCCTCGCCGAGGCCCCCACCGTCCCCGTCATCCACTCCGCCGACTACCTCGACCACCGCGCCCGCATCCTCGGCGCCGAACACGTCACCGTCATCGGCTCGGGCCAGTCCGGAGCCGAGGTCTTCCTCGACCTCCTGCGCGCCCGCCCCGTCGGCCGCGAACGCCTCAGCTGGCTCGCCCGCACCCCCTCCTTCGCCCCCATGGAGTACTCCAAGCTCGGCCTCGAACACTTCACCCCCGACTACACCCGCTACTTCCACTCCCTCCCCGAACCCGTCCGCGACCGCCTCGTCCCCGCCCAATGGCAACTCCACAAGGGCATCGACGCCGCCACCATCGCCGCCATCCACGAAGAGCTCTACCGCCGCACCCTCCACGGCGGCTGGCCCGACACCGTCCTCACCCCCGGAGTCACCGTCCGCACCGCCGGACGCGTCGCCACCACCAAGGTCGAACTCCACCTCGAACACACCCAGCAGGGCACCCGCTCCCGCCTCACCACCGACGCCGTCGTCCTCGCCACCGGCTACCGGGAACGCCCCCTGACCAGCCTCTTCGCCGGCCTCGACCCCTACATGCGCACGGACTCCTCCGGCCGCCCCCGCATCGACGACCGCTACCGCATGGTCCTCGACCCCTCCGTCACCGGAACCGTCTTCGTCCAGAACGGCGAACGCCACACCCACGGCGTCGGAACCCCCGACCTCGGCCTCGCCGCCTGGCGCAGCGCGGCCATCCTCAACACCCTCACCGGCAAGGAGCCCTACCCCCAGCCCGACCGCACCGCCTTCACCACCTTCGGCCTCGAACAGCGCGAACACACCCGCCCGCGCCCCGCCGTCGACCTCCTCCCGCTCGTCGACCACCCCTGAACGCACACGGGGCCGGGCCCCGCCCCACGGCGGACCCCGGCCCCGAGAACAACGGGCGCGGCAGCGCCGACTAGAAGACCGGCACCCCGGCCCGCGTCAGCTTCCAGTCCACCGAAGCGAACTGCGCCGGGTCGATCGTCCCCTTCGCCTTCACCCACTGGATGATCGTCGTACGGATCTCCTCCGAGTTCGACCACAGCTGCTTCGCCTGCGGCACGTGCGGGAAGTTGCCGCCGCCCGACGCCCGGTAGTTGTTCACCGCCAGCACGAACTGCGCCGCCGGGTCCACCGGCTTGCCCTGGAACGACAGGTTCGAGATCCGCGAACCCTTCGGCTGCGCGACGTCGATGTCGTACGACAGCCCGTACACCGCGTCGTAGTTGTAGTCCGGGGTCGCCTCCGCGTTCGTCAGCTTCGCCGGGTCCACCACATCGCCCGGCGCCGTCTGGACGTAGTACTTCGCCGAGTACTCCAGGTAGTCCTTCAGCTGCGCACCCGTCAGCAGACGTGCCTCCAGGGTGTTCTCGAACGGGTACAGGCCCGCCGCGTCCTTGATCGTCACCTGCCCGGCCGGGATCGACGCCGTCCGCGAGAAGCACGAGGCCTGCGAGAGCACCGGCAGCGCAGCCCACTCCGTACCCGCCAGGGCCCCCTTCACCGTCTCCGCCTGCACGTGGCTGATCAGGTCGATGATCGGGACGTCCTTCACCGGGCCGTCCGCCGAGCTCATCGCCAGCTTCGAGGTGCCGATCACCTGGTTGACGTACGCCACCACCTTGCGGTGCTCGTCCGACAGCAGGTTCGTGATCTTCGGGTCCTCGGCGGCCGTGTTCGAGTTCAGCACCTTCGCCGACACCTTCGACACCGACCAGCGGCCCCGCTCCCACGTCAGCTCGAAGTCGAACAGCGTCAGCCGCTGCCCCCACTTCAGCGGCTCCGACAGGACCACGTCCTTGCCCGTCGCCTTGTTCTTCACCCGGTACTCCGGGATCTCCGTGTGCGCGTGACCCACCAGGATCGCGTCGATCCCCGGCACCTGCTCGGCCACCAGACCCGCCGCGTTCTCGATGTACGGCAGCTGGTCACCGTAGGAGGACGTACCGCTCGACCCCGAGTGCGCCGACACGATCACCACGTCCGCACCCATGGACCGCAGCCGCGGCACGTACTTCGCCGCCTGCTCCTCCAGACCCGGGAACGTCATCTTCCCCTGCACGTTCGCCTTGTCCCAGATCGCGATGCCCGGGTTCGTCAGCCCCAGCACCGCCACCTTCACGTCCCGCCCGTGCGGGGTCCGCAGCCGATGCATGCTGTACGGGGCGAACGCCGGCTTCAGCGTCCTGGCGTCCAGCGCGTTCGCACCCAGCAGCGGGAAGTGGCACTGCTCCTCGAACTTGCGCAGCACCGGGATGCCGTAGTTGAACTCGTGGTTGCCTATGGCCGCCGCGTCGTACCCGATCGCGTTCATCGCCTGGGCCATCGGATGCACCGGACCCCGGCGCGCGGTGATCGGATCCACCTTGGCGTAGTAGTACGCCAGCTGCGTGCCCTGGATGGTGTCACCCGCGTCGATCAGCAGGGTGTTGCACCGGCCCTTCTCCGCCCGCACCTGGTTCACGAGCGTCGAGATCTTCGCCAGGCCGATGTCGTTGTGCGCCTTGTCGTCGAACTCCTTGTCCGTGAAGTAGTCCCAGTTGAAGACGTTCCCGTGCAGGTCGGTCGTCCCCATCACCGTGAACGAGTACGTCCGCTGCTTCGCCGACGGCGCGGCGGCGGCCGGCGCGGCAGCGGCCGGAGCAGCCGAAGCCCCCGCCAGCGCCACGGCGGCACCCGTCGCGGCCGAAGCCCCCATGAACGTCCTACGGTCGAACCCCATGCCATCTCCCACTCGTCAGGCGTATGTCAGTACAGCGTCAAAACACGTGGACAACGCGCGTAGATTCTGACCGATGGGTAACAAGGAGCAACACCCCACCCGGGTTTCGATCCGATGACCAGACCCGAACGGGCGATGGTGCGACAGTGAAACCATGACCCAGGACGCCACGCACCCCGCCCCGGCCGCCCACCACCCCTACGGCACCCCCGAAGCCCCCCGCGTCTCCGTCCGCGGCGAAGCCCGCCTCGAAGTCGACCCCGAGATCGCCCGCATCGGCATCACCGTCACCGCCCGCGGCACCGACCGCCGCGCCGCCCTCGACGACCTCACCCGCCGCAACAACACCGTCCTCGACCTCGTCAAGAGCTACGGCGACCCCGTCGAGAAACTGGAAACCGGCGCCTTCTCCATCACCCCCGAACTCACCCGCCACGGCCGCGGCGAACGCGTCCGCGCCCACCACGGAACCGTCCACATCACCGTCGAACTGAGCGACTTCACCGCCCTGGGTGAACTCACCACCCGGCTCGCCGACCTCGAACTCACCCGCGTCGACGGCCCCTGGTGGGCCCTGCGCCCCACCTCGCACGCCCACGGCGAAGCCCGCCGCCAGGCCGTCCTCGAAGCCGTCCAGCGCGCCCGCGAGTACGCCCAGGCCCTCGGCGCCGACCTCGCCGCCCTCGTCGAACTCGCCGACCTCGGCGCCGAGGACGCCGCCCCCCTCACCATGGCCGCCCCCGCCGGCGCCTACCGCTCCATGGCCTTCGCCGGAACCGAGGACGCGGACGCCCCGCCCCTCGACCTCGAACCCCAGCGGCAGACCGTCCTCGCCCAGGTCAACGCCCGCTTCACCATGACCCCGCCCCGGCTCTGAAAGCCGTACGCAACACCGAAACAGTGACCCCGTGGAGGTGCTCATCAGAGCACCTCCACGCACATTCAACAAATGTCAACAACCTTTTGCCCAACGGTTGTTGAGCAGACATGCCCACCACATTTCCTACCCCTCGGTAGGGCATACGCTCCCCCCATGCGCCGAGCGAAAATCGTATGTACCCTGGGCCCCGCCACCGACTCGTACGACCAGATCAAAGCCCTGGTCGAAGCCGGAATGGACATCGCCCGCCTCAACCTCAGCCACGGCACCTACGCCGAACACGAGGAGCGCGCCCAGCGCGTACGCAAGGCCTCCGACGAAACCGGCCGCAGCGTCGGCATCCTCGCCGACCTTCAAGGCCCGAAGATCCGCCTCGGCCGCTTCCGCGAAGGCCCCGTACTCCTTGAACGCGGAGACGACTTCACCATCACCGTCGAAAACCACGAAGGCGACCGCCAGACCTGCGGCACCACCCACAAGGGCCTCGCCGCCGACGTCACCACCGGCGAACGCATCCTCGTCGACGACGGCCGCGTCACCCTCGAAGTCACCGCCGTCGACGGCCCCCGCGTCCACACCCGCGTCATCGAAGGCGGCATGGTCTCCGACCACAAGGGCCTCAACCTCCCCGGCGTCGCCGTCTCCGTCCCCGCCCTCTCCGACAAGGACATCGAAGACCTCCGCTGGGCCCTGCGCACCGGCGCCGACGTCATCGCCCTCTCCTTCGTCCGCACCGGCCGCGACATCGAGGACGTCCACCGCATCATGGACGAGGAAGGCGAACGCCTCCCCGTCATCGCGAAGATCGAAAAACCCCAGGCCGTCGACAACATCGACGACATCGTCGCCGCCTTCGACGGCATCATGGTCGCCCGCGGCGACCTCGGCGTCGAAATGCCCCTGGAACAGGTCCCCATCGTCCAGAAGCGCGCCATCAAACTCGCCAAGCGCAACGCCAAACCGGTCATCGTCGCCACCCAGATGCTCGACTCGATGATCGAAAACTCCCGCCCCACCCGCGCCGAAGCCTCCGACGTCGCCAACGCCGTCATCGACGGCACCGACGCCGTCATGCTCTCCGGCGAGACCAGCGTCGGCAAATACGCCGTCGAAACCGTCCGCACCATGGCCCGCATCGTCGAAGCCGCCGAAGAGGACATCCTCACCAACGGCCTCCCGCCCCTCACCGACCGCAACAAACCCCGCACCCAGGGCGGCGCCGTCGCCCGAGCCGCAGCCGAAATGGGCGACTTCCTCGACGCCAAATACCTCGTCGCCTTCACCCAGAGCGGCGACACCGTCCGCCGCCTCTCCCGCTACCGCTCACCCATCCCCCTCCTCGCCTTCACCCCCGACCCCGCCACCCGCTCCCAGCTCAACCTCACCTGGGGCGTCGAAACCTTCCTCGGCCCCCACGTCGACTCCACCGACGCCATGGTCGCCCAGGTCGAAGAAGAACTCCTGCGCATCGGACGCTGCCGGCCCGGCGACATCGTCGTCATCACCGCCGGATCACCCCCCGGCGTCAGCGGCAAGACCAACCTCGTCCGCATCCACCACATCGGCGACCCCGTCCACTGACACCCCCCGCACCACACACGCCACACACCGCCGGGACCCCTTGCGGATGGGGCCCCGGCGGCGTTCCCGCACGTCACCTCAACGGCACAGGACCCGGTCCACCAGCCCCTCCAACCGCTCCGTGACCGCGTAATCAGCCGGATCCGTCGTCACCGCGACACTCACCGCACGCCCGTCCGGCCCCACCCCACCCCGGGTCTCGAACCCAGTGATGTCACCACCGTGCCCCCAGTACACCCCACCGCACGACAACGGCCGCCGCATCAGCCCCAACCCGTACCCCGCACCCGAATCCCCGATCGGCACCGTCGTCTGCATCGCACGCTGCTCCTCCACCCGCAACAGACGACCCTCAAGCAACGCCGTGAAAAACCGGTTCATGTCCGAGTTCGTCGACACCATCTGACCCGCAGCCCACGCCGCCGACGGATCGATCTCCGTCACCCTCCGCCACGGCCCGCCCACCACATCCTGGTGATACGCCTGCGGATGCGCCTCACGGATCGCCCGGTCACGCGGCGCCGGGAAATACGTGTGCCGCAACCCCAGCCGCTTCACCACCCGCCGGTCGATCTCCTCCGCCAGCGGCCTCCGCGCCACCCTCTCCACGATCAGACCGGCCAGCACGTAGTTCGTGTTGCTGTAGCCGAACGTCTTCCCGTCCCGCGACGTCGCCGGATGCCGGAACGCGATCTCCAGCACCTCCCGCGGCTCCATGTACCGCCCCTGCTCGATCGCCTCCCCGACCTCCGCCTCATAGTCCGGAATCCCACTCGTGTGCTGGAGCAACTGCCGCACCGTCACGGACCGACCATCGAAACCCTCCCCGCGCACCACACCCGGCAGATGGTCCTCCACCCTGTCATCCAGCCCCAGCCGGCCCTCACCCACCAGCTGCAACAACACCACCGCCGTGAACACCTTCGTGTTGCTCCCGATCCGCACCTGCCCGTCCCGAGGCACCGCCGCACCCGTCGCACGATCACCCACCCCGGCCGTATACGTCCGCGTCCGACCCTCCCCGTCCGTCACCGTCGCCAGCGCACCCGGCACCCCGCCCTCCCGCACCAGCCCGTCCAACCCCCGCTGCACCGCATCCGGCCGACCCGCCGCGAACGCCGCCGGCTGCGCCGCCACCCCCACCGCCAGAACCCCGACCGCCACCATGGCCGCCACACGCCGACGCCTCAACCACTCACCCATGGGCCAACTCCCGGAACACAGAAGGAACGCCACCGACCGGTGGCCCACCCACCCTTTCCCGGAAGGGGCCGCCCACGGGATCCCGCCACCCACCCGACTCAAGGTGGGGCAAACCCCCTACCAGCCGAACCGCCGGTCCACCTCCGCCTCGAACTCCTCGAACGACAACACCTGGTCCCCGTTCTTGTCCGCCGCATCGAACAACGCCGACGACGCATCCGCGTCCCCCACACCCCAGAACGGCAGATCCCCCCGAGCAGCCAGCGTCGGCCCCTTCGACCGCAGGGCCGAGATCACCTCCAGCCGCGTCAGCTGACCGTCATGGTTCAGATCCAACGCATCGAACAACTTCCGAGCCTTCTCGCTCACGGCACCATCCCTCCACCACCAACCAACGGGCACCCCAACCTAGGGCACCCACCCCGGCACCACCTCCCACCCGTTCACCACCCACACCAACCGCCAATACCGCTCCACCCGCGGATCCACCGGCCCCTCCACCCCCGGAGACCGCCGGAACACCTCCCCGAACCCCCCATCCCCCATCAACTCCACCAACTCCGCCCACGCCGCCACCTGCTCCACCGACGGATCCTCCGGCAGAACCGGCGCCGACACCCGCACCATCGCCACCACCGACTCCTCCGCCCCCTCCACCAGCTTCTCCACCAACCGCTCCCGCTCCCGCGCCGACAACCGCGTCACCCTGTGCACCAACCGAACCTCCTCAGGACTCGACCCGCGCTCCGCCACCAGCCGCAACACCGCCCGACGCAACCGCAACCCCCGGATCTGCACCTCCACCGCATCGGCATGCACAGCAGCCACCTCGGCCACCGACAACTCCCGATCCAGCACCCGCCGCACGGCAGGCAAGCCCACACCCAGCTCACGCAACGTCCGCACCAGCTCCAGACGCACCAGCGCCCCGACGTCGTACAACCGGTACCCGGCACGACTACGACCGGCCGGCACGACGATCCCCTCATCGGAGTAGAAGCGAATGGTCCGCACCGCCAACCCCGACCTCCGGGCCAGCTCCCCGATCGAAAACCACTCCGCCGCGCCGTCCATGCCCCCACCCTCAGGTCTCCACCCACTGGAGACTCAAGGCTAGGTCCGGCCCCGCGACACACACCCCGCCGTCCTTGATCAAATGGCCTCCGCCCTTCCCGCACCCCCGGAAAGCGAGACCGAGCCAAAATGATCACCACCGAACGCCTCCGCCTCCGCCCGCTCACCGAGAACGACACCGACTGGTGGGTACACCTCCACGCCGACGAAGAGGTCAGCCGCTTCGTCGGCAGCTACACCCCCGAACAGGCCGCCGCCCGCCTGCGCGACATACAGAAGCAGTGGACCGAACGCGGCCACGGCCTCTGCGCCGTCGAACTCCGCGCCACCGGCGAGACCATCGGCCGCTGCGGCCTGAACTGGTGGGAACAGTTCGACGAGACCGAGATCGGCTGGACCTTCACCCGCGCCCACTGGGGCCACGGCTACGCGACGGAAGCGGCCCGGGCGGTCCTGGAGTGGGGCTTCGGTCCCCTCGGCCTCGACCGCATCACCGCCATGATCCACCACGGCAACACCGCCTCGACCGCCGTCGCCCGCCGCCTCGGCTTCACCCCCCTGCGCGAGGACACGGTCCTCGACCGCCCCTGCACCGTCCACGCCCTGGACCGGTGAGGGGCTTCAGTACTTCGGCCCGACGTGGGCGTCCATGAGGGCGACGGACGCCTTCCGGGCGATGGACACGTTGAAGGGGTCACTCCCTCGGGCGAGGACCGTCCACTGGACACCGACCTTGGCGAGCGTGTCGGTGCAGAGCCGCCGGATGTCGTCGGACTTGTTGGTGAAGAAGTACCGGGGGTACTCGTACCGCTTCCCGTTCCGGACGGTCCAGTTGGTGGTGCGACATCCGTCGGAGTGAATCAGGCCGCGGATGAACTCCCACGGGTGGGCGTCCACGATCTCCTGTTGCCAGACCTCCAGGGTGATCTGCCGCTCATGCTTCTTGCCCGGCCCGTGTTGCGGGAACAGGCAGACCCAGTGCTGTGTGTAGGACTTGACCTCGACGCAGCCCCCTCTTGCCCGTCGAGCGACCTGGGGCAGTGGCATGACGAGTCGCATCGCTTGTTCGGCGGCGTCGACCAGTCCGGGGTGGGAGGCGCCGCAGAAGACGGAGAGGTGGTGCTGCTTGGGCTTGGAGATGATGTGGCCGTCGCCGAGGTAGAGGCCGAGCAAATAGGCGTAGGCGCGCTGGTCGAATGGGCGCCCGGTGCACTTCGGGCAATCGGTTGGCTGGACATAGGACTCGCCACGGCGCTTTCGGTCCTCATGCCGCCACCATCCGATGGTTCCGCGGGGTATGCCGAGGTGTTCTGCCACCTCTCGGTTGGGCATGCCTCGGCGCAGGAGTAGGACTGCATGTTCGCGAATCGAAGGATTGTGCTCCATGCTCGGAGCTTCATTGCTATTCGTCCGGTTAGCCGTAATTCGAAGTTTCGTTCACCGTGACGAGTGAAGATCGCCAAAAAGCTTGGCGACCTTGGAATTGAAGGAGAAGTGCCCCGGGTCGGATTCGAACCGACGCTGAATGGGTTTTGAATCCATGGCCTCTACCGCTGGGCTACCGGGGCCCCTTCGAAACGAAGGATACCGAAGACCCTCCGTGCCACAAACATACAGGAGCTAGGTAGGCTCAGGGGAGCTGAATCACCTTGCAACAGGGAGCCTCCGTGACCGCCGAGCACGAGTCGACGCCCACGCCCGACGCCGACCAGTCGCACGTTCCGCCGCTGACGACGCGCGTCGTCATCGCCGAGGACGAGGCGCTCATCCGTCTCGACCTCAAAGAGATGCTCGAAGAGGAGGGCTACTCGGTGGTCGGCGAGGCCGGCGACGGGCAGACGGCCATCGAGCTGGCCCGGGAGCACCGCCCCGACCTCGTCATCCTCGACGTGAAGATGCCGGTCCTCGACGGCATCTCCGCCGCCGAGAAGATCGCCGGGGAGTCCATCGCCCCCGTGCTCATGCTCACGGCGTTCTCGCAGCGCGAGCTGGTCGAGCGTGCGCGGGACGCCGGTGCCATGGCGTACCTCGTGAAGCCGTTCAGCAAGAGCGACGTGGTTCCGGCCATCGAGATGGCGGTGTCGCGGTTCGCGGAGCTGAAGGCGCTGGAGAAGGAGGTCGCGGATCTCTCCGCGCGTCTGGAGACCCGCAAGCTGGTGGACCGGGCCAAGAGCATTCTGCAGACCCAGTACGGGCTGACGGAGCCGGCCGCGTTCCGGTGGATCCAGAAGACGTCCATGGACCGCCGGATGTCCATGCAGCAGGTCGCCGAGGCGGTCATCGAGGACGCCGAGGAGAAGCGGCAGAACGCGGGCAAGTAGTCCCGCGGGAACGCGTGAGGCCCGTCTCCCCCGAGGGGAGGCGGGCCTCACGGCTCTGCGGGTGCGGCTAGTCCTCGCCGAGGTACGCCTTGCGGACGTCCTCGTTGACGAGGAGCTCGCGGCCGGGGCCGGTCAGGACGATCTTGCCGATCTCCATGACGTGGCCCTGGTCGGCCAGGGACAGCGCGGCCTGGGCGTTCTGCTCGACGAGCAGGATGGTGGTGCCCGCAGCCTTGAGCTCGGCGATGGTCGCCATGATCTTCTGCATCATGAGCGGGGAGAGGCCCATCGAGGGCTCGTCGAGCATGAGCAGCTTGGGCTGGGACATGAGCGCCCGGCCCATGGCGAGCATCTGCTGCTCGCCGCCGGAGAGGGTGCCGGCGGCCTGCTTGCGGCGCTCTCCCAGGATGGGGAAGAGGTCGTAGGCGCGCTGGACGTCCTTCTGGATGCCTTCCCTGTCGTTGCGCAGGAAGGCGCCGAGGAGGAGGTTGTCCTCGATGGTCATGCGGGGGAAGATGTGTCGGCCCTCGGGGGAGTGGGCGAGGCCGAGCGAGACGATGTTGTGTGCGGGGACCTTCTTGAGGGACTTGCCCTGGAACTTGATCTGGCCGCCCTTGGGCTTGATCAGTCCGGAGAGGGTGCGCAGGGTGGTCGTCTTGCCGGCGCCGTTCGTCCCGATGAGGGTGACGATCTGGCCTTCTTCGACGGAGAAGGAGATGCCCTTGACGGCTTCGATCTTGCCGTAGGCGACGCGGAGGTCCTCGACCTCCAGGAGTGCGGTCACTTGGCTTCTCCGTCCGTGCGGGTGGTGCTGGTGGTGCTGGGGGCCTCGGCCGGGGTGTCCGCCTCGGTGGCCTCGTCCGTTCCGGTGGCCGCTTCGGCCTCGGGGGCGTCGGTGGCCTCTTCGGTCTCGGCCGGGGTGGCGTCGGCGGCTGCGTCGGCCTCGGGGGCGTCGGCGGCTGCGTCGGCCTCGGGGGCGTCGGCGGCTTCCTCCGCCGGGGTGGCCTCGGTGGCCTCGGGGGCCTCGGCGGCCTCGGCTGCGGCGACCGCGGCGGCGTCCTCGTCCTCGGGGGCGCCTTCGAAGGGCTCGCCGAGGTAGGCGGCGACGACGCGTTCGTCGCTCTGGACCTCGCCGGCGGAGCCCTCGATGAGCTTTTCGCCCTGGACGAGGCAGGCGACGCGGTCGCAGAGGTTGAAGATGAAGCGCATGTCGTGCTCGATGACGAGGACGGCGATGTCCTTGTCCCGGATGGCGAAGATGAGTTCTTCGGTGGCCCGGGTCTCCTGCGGGTTCATGCCGGCGGTGGGCTCGTCCAGGAGGATGAGGCCCGGGTCGCTGGCGAGGGCGCGGGCGATCTCCAGCTTGCGCTGCTCGCCGTAGGGGAGGTTGCGGGCGAGGTGCTCGGCCTTGTGGTCGAGGCCGATGAACGCGAGGAGTTCCATGGCGCGTTCGCGGCTGGCCTGCTCCTCCCGGCCGAAGCTGGGGAGGCGCAGGAGGGCGGACCAGAGGCCTTCCTTGGTGCGGGTGTGGCGTCCGACGAGGACGTTTTCCAGGACCGTCATGTTGTTGAAGAGACGGATGTTCTGGAAGGTGCGGGCGATGCCGGCCGCGGTGACCTTGAAGGACTTGGGCGGCAGGACGGTGCCCTTGTACCGGACTTCGCCCTCGGTGGGGATGTAGAGGCCGGTGAGGCAGTTGAAGAAGGTGGTCTTGCCGGCGCCGTTGGGGCCGATGAGGCCGACGATCTCGCCGCTGTTGACGGTGAGGTCGACGTTCTTGACGGCGGTGAGGCCGCCGAAGCGCATGGTGACGCCTCGGGCGTCGAGGACGGTCTCGGCGGTCGCCGTGGTGGTCGTCGTCATGGTCAGGCCCCTGCCTTGCTGAGGACTGCGGGCGCTTCGAGGTCCTTGTGGAGCTCGAGCTGGTTGCGCCGGTTGGGGATGAGGCCTTCGGGGCGCAGGCGCATCAGGATGACGAGTGCGATGCCGAAGACGAGGAGCTGGTACTCGCCCAGGAACTGGAGCTTGTTGGGGATCATGAAGAGGAGGGCGCCGCCGACGAGGGGGCCGGAGATGGTGCCCATGCCGCCGAGGACGACTGCCGCGAGGAGGAAGGCGGAGTTCGGGGGGACGGCGTTGGCGAAGACGTACTGGTCCGGGGTGACGGTGTAGTTCACGTGGGCCTGTACGGCGCCGGCGAGGCCGGCGAGGGTGGCGCCGAGGGCGAAGGCGATGAGCTTGACGCGGAAGCCGTTGATGCCCATGGCTTCGGCGGCGGTTTCGTCCTCGCGGATGGCGACCCAGGCGCGGCCGATGCGGGATTCGGCGCTGCGGCGGAAGACCATGATCACGATGAGGGTGACCAGGAGCATCAGCAGGAAGTAGTTGGCGAAGCGGCCGACTGCGAATCCGCCGATGGTGTGGGTGGCGCCGAAGTCGAACCCGAAGAGGTCGACGTTGGGGACGCCGGCGACGCCGTTGGGGCCGTTGGTGAGGTCGGGGCCGGAGACGCCGTCGAGGTTGTTCATGGAGATGCGGAAGATCTCTCCGAAGCCCAGGGTGACGATGGCGAGGTAGTCGCCGCGCAGGCGCAGGGTCGGGGCGCCGATGAGGACGCCGAAGACCATGGAGGCGAGGGCGCCGAGGAGGATGGCGGCCCAGAAGGGGAGGTGGACTCCGAAGGGGGAGTTGGGGGAGCCGGAGACCAGGGCGGCGGTGTAGGCGCCGACGCCGAGGAAGGCGACGTATCCGAGGTCGAGGAGGCCGGTGAGGCCGACGACGATGTTGAGGCCGAGGGCGACAGTGGCGAAGATCAGGATGTTGACGCCGAGGGTCGCGTACTGGTCGTCGGTCTGGGTGAGGGGGAAGGCCGCGGCGGCGACGAAGGCGCCGACGAGGGCGACGTTGCGGTGCTTGGCGGTGAGTGCGGTGAAGCGGGCCACCAGGCCGGCCTTGTTGAGGGCGGCGAAGCCGAAGCCGGCGGTGATCAGGAAGCCGATGAAGAGTTCCTGGTAGGGGGTGGTGACGCCGTAGGTGAAGACGCCGAGGGCGACGGCCAGTACGGCGGCGATGACGAGGATCTCGGCGTAGGCCGGGAGGGCGCGGGCCGGGGCGGGGGTGCCGCTGGCGTGGGCGGCCTTGGTGACGGCCCAGCTGTTGCCGATGTTGTGCTTGGTCTGCTCCCACCAGCTGTCGTCGGGGTCGGCGAGCTCGGTGACGGGGCGCTCGAAGGGGAGGGAGCGGGCGCCGAGGTAGGCGACGAGCGAGGTGGCGATGACGACGAAGCCGCCGGGCTCGAGGTTGACGAGGCCGCCGAGGGTGTTGCTGATGGCCCAGGCGGTGTAGGCGACCGTGAGGAGGGTGCCGAGGGCGCAGAGCTTGATCGCGGCGTCGGTTCCGGCGGGGGCGATCCAGCGCAGGCCCTTGATGCCGTAGGAGGAGAGGCCGAAGAGCGCGGTGAGGGCGCCGCCGACGAGGACGAGCCACTGGAGGCCGCCGGGGTAGCCGTAGACGGTGAGGTCGCCGGGGAAGGCGGAGGTCCAGGTCCAGGCGAGGAAGCAGGAGATGACGGTGAGGGCGCCGCCGGCGGTGGCGAGGGCGCGGCCGGTCTTCTCGGGGAAGGTGATGCCGGCTCGGCCGGTGGCCGCCGTCTGGGGGGTGGTGTCGGTGGTGGTGGTCGTCATGGTTCTCACGCCCTGTCCGCCACGCGCTCGCCCATGAGGCCCTGGGGCCGGAAGAGGAGCACGAGGATGAGGAGTACGAACGCCCAGGTGTTGCCCCAGGACTGGCCGCCGAGCTGCTGCATGCCCGGCACGTCGGCGATGTAGGCGGTGGTGAGGGTTTCGGCGAGGCCGAGGACGATGCCGCCGATCATGGCGCCGTAGATGTTGCCGATGCCGCCGAGGACTGCCGCGGTGAAGGCCTTGAGGCCGAGGATGAAGCCCATGCGGTAGTTGACTTCGCCGTACTTGAGGCCGTAGGCGACGGCGCCGACGGCGGCGAAGGTGGCGCCGAGGGCGAAGGCGACCGTGATGATGCGGTCGGTGTTGATGCCCATGAGCTTGGCGGTGTCGGGGTCCTGGGCGGTGGCCTGCATGCCGCGGCCGGTGCGGGTCTTCTTGACGAAGAAGCCGAGGAAGGCCATGGAGATGGGGGCGGCGATCAGCAGGAAGACGTCACCGGTCTGGATGGTGATGCTGCCGATGTGGAAGGGGCCGCCGGGGAGTTCGGGGAACTTGACGGAGGACTTCGCGTCGGGGAACCAGGCCCAGACGACCTGCTGGAGGACGATGGAGAGGCCGATGGCGGTGATCAGTGGCGCGAGGCGGGGGGCGCTGCGCAGGGGCCGGTAGGCGAAGCGTTCGGCCCCGACGGCGATCAGGGTGGCGACGATGACCGCGCCTATGAGCATGAGGGGCAGGGCGATCCACATGGTGGTCCCGCCGGGGAGCATCAGCCAGACCGTGAGGGCTCCGAACCCGCCGGTCATGAAGATCTCGCCGTGGGCGAAGTTGATGAGCTGGACGATGCCATAGACCATCGTGTAGCCGATGGCGACGAGCCCGTACATGGATCCCAGTAGCAGGCCGTTGACCAGCTGTTGCGGCAGTTCGTGCACCGCAGGTCCTCCGAGTCTTTCGACGGATGTGACACCGCGCGGGGCGCTGTGGTGCGGCGCCCCGCGCGGCAGGTGAGGGGGTTGTGCCAGGGGACTGGCGGAGGGTCAGCCGGCGAGGGTGCCGGACTCGACGGTCTTGAAGTCGTCGCCGTCGACCTTGTAGACGGTGAGCTGCTTGTTGGTGGCGTCGCCGAACTCGTCGAAGGAGACCTTGCCGGTCACGCCGTCGAAGCTGACGCCCTGGACGGCCTCGAGGACCTTGGCGCGGGCGTCGGAGGGGAGCTTGCCGTTGTTGGAGTCGACGACCTTCTTGACGGCCTCGATGACGGCCCAGGCGGAGTCGTACGAGTAGCCGCCGTAGGCGGAGTAGTCGTCCTTGTAGCCGGCCTTCTTGTAGTTGTCGATGAACTCCTTGGCGGAGGGCAGGCTCTCGACGGGGGCGCCGACGGAGGTGCAGAGGTCGCCCTGGGCGCTGGAGCCGGCGAGCTCGACGTACTTCTTGTCCTTCATGCCGTCGCCGCCGACGAGCGGGATGTTGGTGCCGGAGGCCTTGATCTGCTTGCTGAGCGGGCCGGCCGCGGGGTACTCGCCGCCGTAGTAGACGACGTCGGCGCCGGAGCTCTTGACCTGGGTGACGATCGCGGAGAAGTCCTTGCTCTCCGGGTCGATGTGGCCCTCGCCGGCGACCTGGCCGCCGAGCTTGGTGAACTCGCCCTTGAAGGTTCCGGCGAGGCCGGCGCCGTAGGTCTTCTTGTCGTCGATGATGAAGACCTTCTTCTTGCCGGCCTTGTTGAAGAGGTACTGCGCCGCGTAGGGGCCCTGGATGGCGTCCGTGGTGGCGGTGCGGAAGTAGCTCTTGTAGGTGCGGGTCTTCTGGCCCTCGGCCCACTTGGGGCCCTGGGTCAGGGACGGGCTGGTGTTGGCGGGCGAGATCTGGGTGAGCTTGGCGTCGTCGAAGACCTTCTGCATGGCTTCGGAGACGGAGGAGTTGAGGGGGCCGACGACGCCGAGGACGTCCTTGTTGGCGGTGAGCTTGGTGGCGTTCTGCTGGCCGGAGGAGGCCTGGGCCTGGTCGTCGAGGGCTTCGACCTTGAAGGTGACGCCCTTGACGTACTTCTTCTCGTTGGCCTGCTTGGCGGCGAGGTCGGCGGAGTTCTTGATGCCGAGGCCGAGGGCGGAGAGGTCGCCGGTCAGCGGGGCGTCGACGCCGATGACGACCGTGGTGCCACCGCCGTCGCCGCCGGCGGAGCCGCCGTTGTCGTTGCGCGAGCCGCAGGCGGTGAGAGTGAGAGCGCCCGCGGCGAGGGCGGCGGTCACGGCGATGAGCTGACGAGAGCGCACAATCAGTCCTTTCCTGGCGCCGCGTCCCCCGTGGGACGCGTCGAGTCGAACGCGGGGAACCGAACTGAGGAAATCCGGCGGTCGCGGTAACTGGCCGTGACTCTAGGCGGCTCATCGGAGGATATGGAGGGCTGAGGCCAATGATGTGACTCTCTTGTTATGCCACGGCGTAATACATAGCGGATGTGTGCGGGTGGAACGGGGGAATTCAGGCCGGTTCGTCTTGTCCGGATGCTGAGACGCGGCAGGACCATGTGGCCGTTTGGGTCCTGACACGCCAGGACCCTGGGGGTTTTTGGTCATGACGGCGTCGCGGGGGGCTTGTCTCGGTCTTCGGGACATGCCCTGGTCAGTGCGACGGAAAGATCCCTGGCATATCGGTCACCGGGGATGTAACTGTGATCCTCTTTCTGGAATCCATTACTCAGGGTTACTTCCAGGAATGGGAGTCCAGAATTCCGTGCTACATGCACGCAGTCTTTCGTCCGAATCAGCACGAGGAGCTCGCGGACTTCCCCCGCCGCGACCGCGGCCGGGAGGGATGGCCGGATCGTCACGCTCAGCGCCGGTGACGGCTGATCGATCCGCTCCACCGTGACCGGTGGCCCGGACGAGGTCCGCACACGGACAGTGAACGCGAACGCGGCCCCGTCGGGGGCCGGCTCCACCGGATCCCCGTACGTGAGGGAGAGCCTCTGGGAGGGCGCGGACGGCGGCGCCGGGGGCGGCGGCGGTGCGGGGCGGGTGGCCTGGATCCGCAGGGCGGCGGCGGCCAGCACGGCCACCGAGGCGACGGTCAGGAGGGCGCGGCGGTGGCGGGCGCAGAAGGCGCGCGGGCGGGCGGTCCAGCGGGGAGGAGGAGGGCCGTGGGGCCGCGTACGGGTGTCCTCGCGGTCCCAGGTGCCCTCGCCGGGCTCCAGGGGGCCTATGCCGCCGCCGCTCACCGCGGGCCGCCGGGGAGGGGCGTGATGCGCCGGGGCGCCGGTCCGGTTCCCATGCGGGAACGCTAGACCGGCGCCGGGGGCCGCACAACGGCCCGCGCGGGAAGCGTGGTCGGGCTCCGCGCGGGGCGCGGGGCCCCGGCTCAGGACTCCGTGTCGCGCAGGAGGCAGGTGAGGCGGGCGGTGCAGACGCGGCGGTCCTGCTCGTCGGTGATGAGGATCTCGTACGTGGCGGTGGAGCGGCCGCGGTGGACGGGGGTGGCGGTGCCCGTGACGATCCCCTCGCGGGCGCCCCGGTGGTGGGTGCAGTTGAGGTCGACGCCGACGGCGATCTTCCTGCTGCCGCCGTGCAGCATGGCGCCGACCGAGCCGAGGGTCTCGGCCAGGACGGCGGAGGCGCCGCCGTGCAGCAGTCCGTAGGGCTGGGTGTTGCCCTTGACGGGCATCGTGGCCACGACGCGGTCGGCGGAGGCCTCCAGGATCCGGATCTCCATGCGTTCGCCGAGGGCGCCCGCCGAGAACAGGGCGGGCAGGTCTATGCCCAGCGCCGTGTACTCGTCGAGGACTTCCTGGGGGAACTTCACGGCGTGCTGCTGCTCGTCGGCCATGGGCCTGCTCCGTTCGTCAACGATCGTTAACCATCTGGTCCTGGGGTGGTTCTATCAGGCCGGTTCGAAGCGCACGACGACGGACTTGCTGGCGGGGGTGTTGCTGGTGTCGGCGGTGGAGTCGAGGGGGACCAGGACGTTGGTCTCCGGGTAGTAGGCGGCGGCGCAGCCGCGCGCGGTGGGGTAGTGGACGACGCGGAAGCCCGGGGCGCGGCGCTCGACGCCGTCCTTCCACTCGCTGACGAGGTCGGTGTAGGAGCCGTCGGCGAGGCCGAGCTCGGCGGCGTCGTCGGGGTGGACCATGACGACGCGGCGTCCGCCGGTGATGCCGCGGTAGCGGTCGTCGAGCCCGTAGATGGTGGTGTTGTACTGGTCGTGGCTGCGCAGGGTCTGCAGGAGCAGGCGCCCGGCGGGGACCTCGGGGTACTCGACGGGGGCGGCGGTGAAGTTCGCCTTGCCGGTCTTCGTGGGGAAGCGGCGTTCGTCGCGGGGGGCGTGGGGGAGCTGGAAGCCGCCGGGGCGGGCGACGCGGGCGTTGAAGTCCTCGAAGCCGGGGATGACGCGGGCGATGCGGTCGCGGATGGCGGCGTAGTCGCGCTCGAAGTCCTCCCAGGGGGTCCTGGAGGCGGCGCCGAGGACGGCGCGGGCCATGCGGGCGACGATGGCGGGCTCGGAGAGCAGGTGCGGGGAGGCGGGGGCGAGGTTGCCGCGGGAGGCGTGGACCATGCCCATGGAGTCCTCGACGGTGACGAACTGCTTGCCGCTCGCCTGGACGTCCTTGTCGGTGCGGCCGAGGGTGGGCAGGATCAGCGCGCGGCGGCCGGTGACGGCGTGGGAGCGGTTGAGCTTGGTCGAGACGTGGACGGTCAGGGAGGCGCGCCGCACCGCGGCCTCGGTGACGTCGGTGTCGGGGGTGGCGCCGACGAAGTTGCCGCCCATGGCGAAGAAGACCTTGGCCCGCCCGTCGCGCAGGGCCTCGATGGCGCGGACGACGTCGTAGCCGTGGGCGCGCGGCGAGGTGATGCGGAACTCGCGGTCGAGGGCGTCGAGGAAGGCGGGTGCGGGGCGTTCGAAGATGCCCATGGTGCGGTCGCCCTGGACGTTGGAGTGGCCGCGGACGGGGCAGACGCCGGCGCCGGGGCGGCCGATGGCGCCGCGGAGCAGGAGGAGGTTGACGACCTCGCGGATGGTGGCGACGGCGTGCTTGTGCTGGGTGAGGCCCATGGCCCAGCAGACGATGGTGCGCCGTGAGGCGAGGACCATGGCCAGGGCGCGTTCGATCTCGGGGCGGGTCAGGCCGGTGGCCTTGAGGGTCTCGTCCCAGTCGGCTTCCGCGGCGGCCGCGGCGAACGCGTCGTAGCCGTGGGTGTGCTCGCGGACGAAGTCCTGGTCGACGGCGCCGTCGGTCTCGAGGACGAGCTTGTTGAGGAGGCGGAAGAGGGCCTGGTCGCCGCCGATGCGGATCTGGAGGAACAGGTCGGTGAGGGGGGTGCCCCTGAGCATGCCGAGGGGGGTCTGGGGGTTCTTGAACCGCTCGGTGCCGGCCTCGGGCAGCGGGTTCACCGAGATGATCTTCGCGCCGGCGGTCTTGGCCTTCTCCAGGGCGGAGAGCATGCGGGGGTGGTTGGTGCCCGGGTTCTGGCCGGCGACGATGATCAGGTCGGCCTGGTGGAGGTCCTCGAGG
This sequence comes from Streptomyces sp. NPDC001373, assembly GCF_042895815.1. Lineage (NCBI taxonomy): Bacteria > Bacillati > Actinomycetota > Actinomycetes > Kitasatosporales > Streptomycetaceae > Streptomyces > Streptomyces sp. NPDC001373. The sequence continues at coordinate 179,464 of NZ_JBIAWQ010000004.1, read as the reverse complement.
GAGACGCTGCCCTTGCCGATGCCGATGGTCTCGACGAGCGCCGAGCCCGAGGACTCGTGGCACATGTTGGAGCAGTCCGGCAGGTTGTTGGTGCCGAACTCGCGGGCGAAGAGCTGGAAGAGGAACGCGGCCTCGTTGCTCGTGCGGCCGGAGGTGTAGAAGACGGCCTCGTCGGGGGAGGAGAGGGCCTTCAGCTCCTCGGCGATGATCTCGAAGGCCCGATCCCAGCCGACCGGTTCGTAGTGGTCGCCGCCCTCGGGCAGGTACATCGGGTGCGTGATGCGGCCCTGCTGGCCCAGCCAGTAGCCGGAGCGCTCGGCGAGCTGGGCCACGGGGTGCTCGGCGAAGAAGGCGGGGGTGACGCGGCGCAGGGTGGCCTCTTCGGCGACGGCCTTGGCGCCGTTCTCGCAGAACTCGGCGGTGTGCCGCTTGTCGCCCTCGGGCCAGGCGCAGCCGGGGCAGTCGAAGCCGTTCTTCTGGTTGACCTTCAGGAGGGTCTGCGCGGTGCGGAGCACGCCCATCTGGTCGTTGGCGATCTTGAGGGTGTGGCCGATGGCGGGCAGGCCGGCCGCGGCGTGGCGAGGGGGCCCGACGTGCGGAGCGTCCTGTACCGGATCACCTGCGGGCGGCTTGGTGGCCATGTCGCTCCCCTTCGAGCAGTCATTCGCGTCTCCCCCGATCCTGTCACGCTCCGCCGACATCGCCGCTGACGGTTTTGTCACTGCGGGCGCCTAGGATCGGGGGCGTGGCAGAGACAGCATCGAAGAAGACCGAGCAGACGACCGCAGCGGACCGCCCCCGCCTGATGCTCATGGACGGGCACTCCCTGGCGTACCGGGCGTTCTTCGCGCTGCCCGCGGAGAACTTCACGACGGCGACGGGCCAGCCGACCAATGCCATCTACGGCTTCGCGTCGATGCTGGCGAACACGCTGCGCGACGAGGCGCCCACGCACTTCGCGGTGGCGTTCGACGTGTCCCGCAAGACCTGGCGCTCGACGGAGTTCCCGGAGTACAAGGCGAACCGCTCCAAGACCCCCGACGAGTTCAAGGGGCAGGTCGAGCTGATCGGCGAGCTCCTGGACGCGATGAAGGTGCCGCGGTTCGCGGTCGAGGGCTTCGAGGCCGACGACGTGATCGCGACGCTGGCGACGCAGGCGGAGGCCCTCGGCTTCGAGGTGCTGATCGTCACCGGCGACCGGGACTCCTTCCAGCTGGTCTCCGAGCACACGACCGTGCTGTACCCGACGAAGGGCGTCTCGGAGCTGACCCGGTTCACGCCGGAGAAGGTCGTGGAGAAGTACGGGCTCACCCCGCGCCAGTACCCGGACTTCGCGGCGCTGCGCGGCGACCCGTCCGACAACCTGCCGGGCATCCCGGGCGTCGGCGAGAAGACGGCCGCGAAGTGGATCAACCAGTTCGGTTCGTTCGCGGAGCTGGTGGAGCGGGCCGACGAGGTCAAGGGCAAGGCCGGCCAGAACTTCCGCGACCACCTGGAGGCCGTGAAGCTCAACCGGGTCCTGACCGAGATGGTCAAGGACGTGGAGCTGCCGAGGACCCCCGCCGACCTGGGCCGCGCCCCTTACGACCGTTCCGCGGTCACGGGCGTGCTGGACGTGCTGGAGATCCGCAACGCCTCGCTGCGCGAGCGGCTGCTGGCCGTGGACCCGGGCGCCGCCGGGGAGGAGGCGCCGGCTCCGGCGGCCGGTGTGGAGCTGGACGGTTCGGTGCTGGGCGCGGGCGAGCTCGCGCCCTGGCTCGCGGCGCACGCGGGCGGCCCCCTCGGCGTCTCCACCGTGGACAGCTGGGCGCTGGGCCAGGGCAGCGTCGCCGAGGTGGCGCTGGCCGCGGCGGGCGGCGCGGCCGCCTGGTTCGACCCGTCCGCGCTGGACGAGGCGGACGACAAGGCCTTCGCCGCGTGGGCGGCCGACGCGTCCGCGCCGAAGGTGGTGCACAACGCGAAGGGCCTGATGCGGGTCTTCCCGGAGCACGGCTGGACCCTGGCGGGCGTCGTCATGGACACCGCGCTGGCCGCCTACCTGGTCAAGCCGGGCCGGCGCTCCTTCGCGCTGGACGTGCTGTCGGTGGAGTACCTGGGCCGCGAGCTCCAGCCGCCGGCCGCCGACGGGCAGCTGGCCTTCGGCGCGGACGAGACCGCCGAGGCGGACGCGCTGATGGCCCAGGCCCGCGCGGTCCTGGACCTGGGCGACGCGTTCACCGCCAAGCTGCCCGAGGTTGGCGCCGTGGACCTGCTGCACGACATGGAGCTGCCCACCTCCGAGCTGCTGGCACGCCTGGAGCGGGCCGGCATCGCCGCCGACCGGGACCACCTGGAGGGCATGGAGCAGCAGTTCGCCGGCGCCGTGCAGCAGGCGGTGAAGGAGGCGCACGCGGCCGTCGGGCACGAGTTCAACCTCGGCTCGCCCAAGCAGCTCCAGGAGGTGTTCTTCGGCGAGCTGGACCTGCCGAAGACGAAGAAGACCAAGACCGGGTACACGACGGACGCCGACGCGCTGGCCTGGCTGGCCACGCAGACCGACCACGAGCTCCCGGTGATCATGCTGCGCCACCGGGAGCAGGCCAAGCTGCGCGTGACCGTGGAGGGCCTGGTCAAGTCGATCGGCGCCGACGGCCGGGTGCACACCAGCTTCAGCCAGACCACCGCCGCCACGGGCCGCCTGTCGTCCACGGACCCCAACCTGCAGAACGTGCCGGTGCGCACGGACGAGGGCCGGGCCATCCGCCGGGGCTTCGTCGTCGGCGAGGGCTACGAGTCGCTGATGACGGCCGACTACAGCCAGATCGAGCTGCGGGTCATGGCCCACCTCTCCGAGGACGAGGGCCTGATCGAGGCCTTCAACTCCGGCGAGGACCTGCACACCACGGTCGCCTCCCAGGTGTTCGGGGTGGAGCGCTCCCAGGTCGACGCCGAGATGCGCCGCAAGATCAAGGCCATGTCCTACGGCCTGGCGTACGGGCTCTCCGCCTTCGGTCTCGCCCAGCAGCTGAACATCGAGCCCGCCGAGGCGCGCGGCCTGATGGATACCTTCTTCGAGCGGTTCGGCGGGGTCCGCGACTACCTCCAGCGCGTGGTGGAGGAGGCCCGGGCCACCGGCTACACGGCGACGGTGTTCGGACGCCGCCGCTACCTGCCGGACCTCAACAGCGACAACCGCCAGCGCCGCGAGGCCGCCGAGCGGATGGCGCTGAACGCCCCGATCCAGGGCACCGCCGCCGACATCGTCAAGGTCGCGATGCTCCGCGTGGACAAGGCCCTGGCCGAGGCCGGCCTGGCCTCGCGGATGCTGCTCCAGGTCCATGACGAAATCGTTCTGGAGATCGCCCCCGGCGAGCGGGAGCGCGTCGAGGAGCTGGTGCGCCGCGAGATGGGCGCGGCCGTGGAGCTGCGGGCCCCGCTGGACGTGTCCGTGGGCGTCGGCGGCGACTGGGAGTCCGCCGCGCACTGACCCCGCCCGTACGCCCGTCCCCGTCTACGCGGCGGGGACGGGCGTCCGCGTCTCCCGGTCCGGGCGGGGGCGGTCCCGGTCGCGGCGGTGGCGCAGCCGCACCAGGGCCCCGTACAGCAGCAGGCCGACCGCGAGGCCGCCGCCGGCTCCGAAGCAGAGGGTCGGGATGATGTCGAGGGGGCTGCGGATCCGGTCGTGGAAGGTGAAGAAACGCAGCAGCCGGAGCGTGGTCCCGGCCGCCACGCACCCGCCGGTCAGGAGCAGCGCCCCCCACCGCTCCGCCCGGCCGAGCGCCGGCACCGACGGGGGCACGGGCCGCGCCGGCAGCCGGCGCAGGGCGCTGGCCGTGAACCAGAGCAGGGCGCAGGCGGCGGCCGCGGAGGTGCCGTACTGCAGGAAGGTGTACGCCGGCAGGCCGAGGGCGAGGGGCCGGCCCAGCCACGGCAGCGCGTTCGTCCCCCAGCGGTCCCCGTGGGTGAAGCTGTCCCACACCACGTGGGTGAGCGAGCCGGCGACCGCCGAGAGGTAGAAGCGGAGCGCGAGCGCGGAGGGCCGCAGGCCGCGCCAGGACGCGCCGCGGACGAGGGTGTGGACGCGGCCCCGCCAGGACTGCGGCAGCAGTGCGACCAGCGGCTCGCGCAGCAGCAGCCAGCACGCGGCGAGCAGGGCGGTGAGGGCGGCGTCCGCGGTGACCACGCCCGTCAGCGAGTGCGTGAACTCGCCGTAGCCCATGACGCCGCCGACGACCGCGTCCGCGAAGAAGAAGGAGTCCGGCGCGAACGACCCCAGCACCAGCGCCGAGGCGACCAGCGGACCCCGTGCCCGCCCCGTGCGGCGGATGGCCGGAAGTACGGCAGCCGCATGGCTGAGAGTGAACGGCACGGGGCCTCCCCGGGGTGTGGATGTCGGGACAGTATGCGTGACCTGCGCAGGCACGTGGGGATGTGGTGAATGTCGGGACCGGAGTGCGTGCCGTGTGCAGGGAGTTGACGTAGGGTCACGCGGACGTTCGGACGTCCAGTGGAGGGGTCCCGCTCATGTCGGCACGAATATTCGGACGCGGCCTGCGCCGGGGTGCGGCCGCGGCGCTGGTATCGGCGCTGGTGGCCGCCGCGATGACGGCCTCCCAGGGGCCCGCGGTCGCGGGTCCCGAGCGGATCGCGGCGGCCGGGGAGGGCGCCGCGCGCCCGCCCGCCGCACCGGGCTCCGGCGGGGACTCGGCCTACTTCACCGAACTGCCGCCGCTGGACAGCCCCGCACCCCCGGCCGCCCTCCTGCCGGACGGCGGGGCCACCGCCGGCGGCGGACAGCCGGAGCCCGCGCCCGCGCCGACGGCCGTGCAGCCGGCGGGGGAGGGCGCGCAGGGCATACCGGCCAGCGTGCTCGCCGCGTACCGGGGGGCCGAGCAGCGGGTGGGGGCGGACGACCCCGGGTGCGGGCTGCGCTGGCAGCTGCTCGCGGCGATCGGCAAGGTCGAGTCGGGGCAGGCCGGCGGTGGCCGGGTCGACGCGAACGGGACCACCCTGCGGCCGATCCTGGGCCCCGTCCTCGACGGCGACGGCTTCGCGAACATCCCCGACACCGACGGCGGGGCCTACGACGGCGACGCCCGCCACGACCGGGCCGTCGGCCCGATGCAGTTCATCCCGTCCACCTGGGCCGCCTGGGGCCAGGACGGCAACGGCGACGGCCGGCGCGACCCCAACAACGTCCACGACGCGGCCCTGGCGGCCGGGCGCTACCTGTGCGCGGGCGGCCGCGACCTGAGGACGGGCGCCGGCCTGGACCGGGCCGTGCTCTCCTACAACCAGTCCACGGAGTACCTGCGGACGGTGCGGTCCTGGTTCGCGTACTACCTCCGGGGCGCCCACGAGGTCCCGGACGGCACCGGCCCGGGCCCGCTGCCCGCCCCCGGCACGCCGGAGCCGGCCCCGAAGCCGACCCCCACCCCCACCCCCACCCCCACACCCACGCCCACCCCCACGCCCACCCCGAGCACCACCCCGACGCCGAGCCCCACGCCCACACCCACGCCCACGCCCACGCCGAGCACCACCCCGACGCCGAGCCCCACGCCCACACCCACGCCCACGCCCACGCCGAGCACCACCCCGACGCCGAGCCCGAAGCCGACACCGAGCCCCACGCCCACCTCGGCCCCGAAGCCGACGCCCACTCCGACGCCCACCCCGGATCCGAGGCCGACCCCCGCGCCGGGCGGGACTCCGGTCCCGACGCCCACGCCGGGCGGGACCCCGAGCCCGTCCGCCTCCCCGGAGCCGACGGCCTCGTCCCCGGCCCCGGCCCCGTCCGCCTCCGCCTCGGCCTCCGTGAAGGCGACTCCCCCCGCCGCCCCTTAGGCCTGCGCGCGGGGGTCCGGCCCGGACGGTTCCCGACGGTTCTCATCTGACCCCCGCGTTGCTACGGTACGCCTCCCTGACGACCCATCAGATCCAGGGAGGCCCCGCCGTGCGCGCACTCGTCGCCGCCGCCATCGGGCTGGCCGCCGCGCTGGCCCTCGTCCTCGCCGTCACGGCGTTCGGGGTGCCCGAAGGCGGGACCTCGCCCAAGCCCCTGCTCACCACCGCGCCCCCCGCGCCCGGACAGGAGTAAGGAGGCCCGGCCGTGCGACGCAGAGCGAGCCTCGTCCTGCTGGCCCTCGCCGTGTTCTGCGCAGCCCTCGCACCGCTGCTGCGCTGGTACGCGTACCCCCGCCTGGCCAAGATCCCGCCGAACCAGTACCAGACGGTCGTCCTGGAGGCCAAGGACGCCACCCTCCTCGACTACACCGGAGGGATGCAGCCCAGGAAGGTCGACAAGGTCACCATCGTCCAGACCCTCAAGGGCGACGTCGAGGCGTCCCGGGAGATCGAGGCCGACGCGGGCAGGGACGTCGTCGTCTGGGACACGCTCACCTACATCATCGGCCCGGACGGCAAGATGGTCTCGCGGATCCCCGAGCGCTACATCTTCGACGCCCACACCCAGGACCCGGTGCACGCCACCGGCGAGACGGTCGACGGCGACCCCGTGAAACGCGAGGGCATCGAGTTCAAGTGGCCCTTCTTCACCGAGCCGCGCGACTACCTCTACTTCGACGCCCAGACCCGGACCTCCTCGCCGATCCACTACGCCGGCCCCCGCACCTACCGCGGCATGGACGTCTACTACTTCGAGCAGACCGTCCCCTGGACCAAGGTCCCCATGCCCAAGAAGATGCCGATCGAGGGCATCGACCCGGCGACCATCGAGCAGACCACCGGGACCACCCTCTGGTACACGGCCAGGGTCCGCTTCTGGGTCGACCCGGTCACCGGCGCGCCCGTCAACGCCGAGCAGGACATCCAGCAGGAGATGCGTGGCGGCATCGCGGCCGGCGCCCCCGAGGGCCGGCTCACCGCCTTCGCCGGCCACGTGACGATGCGCGAGGACTACGCGAAGTACACCCGCGACCTCGTCGCCGCCAACCGTACGAAGGTCCTCGCCCTCCACACCTACGCCCCGGCCGGCCTCGCCCTCGGCGGCCTCGTCCTCCTCGCGGCCGCGCTCTGGCTGGAGGCCCGGGGCCGCCGGGCCCCGGGCTCCCCGGTCAGCGGCCCCTGAGCCGGGCGTTGGTGTGGCGGGTGGGCTCGGCCGTCGCCGGGTCCTTTGGCCACGGGTGCTTCGGGTAGCGCCCGCGCAGCTCGGCGCGCACCGCGCGGTAGCCGCCCTGCCAGAAGGAGGCCAGGTCGGCGGTGACGGCGGCGGGCCGCCCGGCGGGCGACAGCAGGTGCACGAGGACGGGCACCCCCGCCACCCGGGGCGTGCGCGCCAGCCCGAACAGCTCCTGGAGCTTCACCGCCAGCACCGGCTGCTCGCCCGTGTAGTCCACGCGGATCCGGGAGCCGCTCGGCACCTCGATCCGCTCCGGGGCCAGCTCGTCGAGCCGGACCGCCTCGCCGGTGGCCCAGGGCAGCAGCCGGTTCAGGGCCTGCCCGGCGTCGATCCGGCCCAGGTCGCCGCGGCGCCGGGCCCGCGACAGCTCCGGCTCCAGCCAGTCGTCCGCCCGCTCCAGCAGCGCCGCGTCGTCCGCCACGTCGGGCCAGGCGCCGCCGAGCGTACGGTGCAGGAAGCCGAGGCGGGCGCGGAGCGCCACCGCGTCGGGCGACCAGCGCAGCAGGCCGAGCCCCTCGTCGCGCAGCCCGTCCAGCAGGGCGGCCCGCACCAGCGCCGGGTCGGGATCCCGCAGCGGCCGGACCACCAGCTCGATCGCCCCGAGCCGCTCGGCCGCCCGCGCGACCACGTCGCCGTCCTCCCAGCGCACCTCCTCGCCCGAGGCCAGCAGGTGCGCGGCGGCGGCCCGGGCGGTGTCCTCGTCCAGGACGGCGGCCAGCCGCACCCGTGCGGACACGGAGTGCGGGGCACGGTCGGCGACGGCGACCGCGAGCCAGTCCGCGTGGCGCAGACGGGACCCGTCGGCGAGCTCGGCCCCGGTCCCGGAGGCCATGAGGAAGCCGCCTGTGCCCTTGGCCTTCGCGACCCGCTCGGGGAACGCGAGGGCCGCGACCAGCCCGGCGGCATGGTCGTCGGCGCCGACGGCGCGGCCGTCGCCGGGGAGCAGGTCCCCTCCCCGCCCTTCGCCCGTTCCCGGACCCGTCGCGGGGGCTGGGCCCCGGCCGTGACCCGCACCGGGATCCGGCCCCTCCGGCGTTTGGGGGGCGGGGTCCGGGGCGGAGCCCCGGCGGTTCGGGCGCGCAGCGCCCGACGGGCGGCGGCCGGGGTCGCACACCCCCGTTCCGGGAAGGGGCGGGGCGGGGGAGAGGCTCCGCGCGGTGGTGTCCTCGCCGCCCCCGCCACCGGTGGCGGGAGCTTCGGCCCGGACCACCCGGCGCAGGCGGCCGGCCTCCGCCCGCCACCGGGCCGCGTACGCGTCGCCGCCCCGCCGCGCAGCCTGCCACGCGGCGGCCAGGTCGTCTCCGTATCCCCGCGGCGGCTCCTCGCTCAGCAGCGCCACCACCTCCGCCGCCCGCCGGTCCCCGAGCACGGCGGAGCCGTCCAGCAGGGCGCGGCCCAGCCGCGGGTGCAGGCCCAGCCGGGCCATCCGCAGCCCCCGCGCGGTCGGCCGGCCGGCCGTGTCCACCGCGCCGACGGCCGACAGCACCTCCCGGGCCGCGGCCATCGCCCCGGCCGGCGGCGGGTCCAGCAGCGCGAGCCCCGACGCGTCCGGGTCGCCCCAGCAGGCGGCCTGGAGCGCGAACTGCGCCAGGTCCGCGATCCGGATCTCGGGGGAGGGGAAGGCCGGCAGCCGCCCGTCCTCCGCCTCCGACCAGCACCGGTACACCACGCCCGGCGCCTCCCGCCCGGCCCGGCCCGCCCGCTGGCGGCCCGCCGCCCGGGAGGCCCGTACGGTCGCCAGCGCGCCCAGCCCCCGGGCGTGGTCCACCCGCGGCTCGCGGGCCAGCCCCGAGTCCACGACCACCCGGACGCCCGGAACGGTCAGGCTCGACTCCGCGACCGCCGTCGAGAGGATCACCCGCCGGTGCGCCGAGGCGGTCAGTGCCGCGTCCTGCACGGCGGCGGCCGCCCGGCCGTGGACCTGGAGCACCTCCGCGTCCACCCTCCCGCCGACTCCGTCGGGGGGACCCCCGCCCAGCTGCCCGGCGACCCGGGCGATCTCGCCGACACCGGGCAGGAAGCACAGCACGTCGCCGGAACGTTCCGCCAGCGCCCGGCGCACCACCGAGGCCACGTGCGCCAGCTGCGCCGGATCCACCCGCATCCCGTGCGGCGGCCGCACCGGCCGGGCGGGCGGCGCCCACACCGTCTCCACCGGGTACGAGACCCCCGCGGCCTCCACCACGGGCGCGTCCCCCAGCAGCCGGGCCCAGCCCGCCGCGTCGGTCGTCGCCGACGCCGCGACCAGGCGCAGCTCCGGGCGCAGGGCCGCGCGGACGTCCAGCAGGAAGGCGGCGACGGTGTCGGCGTCCAGGTGCCGCTCATGGCACTCGTCCAGGACCACCACGTCCACCCCGGCCAGCTCCTGGTCGCGCTGGAGCCGCTGGAGCAGCACCCCGGTGGTCACCACCTCCACGAGGGTGGAACGGCCCGCGAGCCGCTCCCCGCGCACGGTGAAGCCCACCGAGTCCCCGACGGCCTCGCCCAGCAGCCAGGCCATCCGCCGGGCCGCCGCCCGGGCGGCGATCCGCCGGGGCTCGGCGACCACCACCCGGCGCCGCGGGCCCCCGCCGACCAGCCCGGCCAGCACCAGCGGGACCAGCGTGGTCTTGCCGGTGCCCGGCGGGGCGCACAGCACGGCCGCGCCGTGGCCGTCCAGCGCCCGGGTGAGGGCCGGCAGGGCTTCGCGTACGGGCAGGGCGTCGAGGGCGGACTCGCGGATCAAGGGCTCAGTCCCGCTCGCACACGAAGACGGCCGTGCCCGGGATCAGGTTGCCGCGCAGCGGGGACCAGCCGCCCCACTCCTGGGCGTTCCACTCCGGCCACTCCGGCTCCACGAGGTCCAGCAGCCGGAAGCCGCCCGCGACCACGTCCCGGACCCGGTCGCCGAGGGTGCGGTGGTGCTCGACGTAGACGGCACGGCCCTGCTCGTCCTGCTCGACGTAAGGGGTCCGGTCGAAGTAGGAGGCGGACACGGACAGCCCCTCGGGGCCGGGTTCGTCGGGGAAGGCCCAGCGGATCGGGTGGGTGACGGAGAAGACCCAGCGCCCGCCGGGGCGCAGCACGCGGTGCACCTCGCGCATGACGTTGACCGGGTCGGCGACGAAGGGGACGGCCCCGTAGGCGGAGCAGGCCAGGTCGAAGGAGCCGTCGCGGAAGGGAAGCCGGCCGGCGTCGGCCTCCACGAGGGGGACCTCGCCGCCGATGCGCAGGGCGTGCTGGAGCTGGCGGTGCGAGAGGTCCAGGGCCACCGGGCGGGCGCCCTGCGCGGCGAGCCAGCGCGAGCACTGGGCGGCGCCGGCGCCGATCTCCAGGACGTCCTTGCCCTGGAGGGAGGCGGCGGGGCCGAGGAGCTCGGCCTCCTCCTCGTCCAGGCCCTCCGGCCCCCAGACGAAGCGGTCGTCGCCCAGGAACGCGCCGTGCTCGCTCTGGTACTCGTCGGCGTTGCGGTCCCACCAGCCGCGGCTCGCGCGGCTGCTCTCCGCCTCCCCGGCCTCGCGCCGGGTGGCCTCGGCGTCGTCCTCGCCCTCGGGCGCGTCTTCGGGGGCGTAGTCCTCTTGGTTCATGGGGCCCGTCGTCGTAGTCTGCGGATGGCTGGTGCACCCGGACGGCTGAAAGTTCGCGCGGATCGCTCATCAGGGCGTTCCCGCCCACGAATTGTGCCGGTTATGAGGTGATCCGCCCGCGGTGTGCGCCTTCGCGCATTGACCCTGTCCGGCTGCCCCCGTATGCTACAAGTTGCGCTGCGAGCCTGTGCTCCTCAGACATAGCAGGCTGCGCTTGCATCTGTTGAATGTCCCCTCGGTTTTCGAGGCCCCTACCCCTTGCGGGGGATGGGCTTCCTTGGCTGTCCGGCTTCATCGGCAGATGCCGATAAGGGCTCCCGGCGTAGCAGTACCTACGACTTTCTGTCCGTAACCGGAGCCCTTTCCCACATGACGAGCAGCACCGAGACCACCGCCACCACCACTCCGCAGGTAGCGGTCAACGACATCGGTAACGCGGAAGCCTTCCTGGCCGCGATCGACGAGACGATCAAGTACTTCAACGACGGCGACATCGTCGACGGCGTCATCGTGAAGGTCGACCGGGACGAGGTCCTGCTCGACATCGGTTACAAGACGGAAGGCGTGATCCCGAGCCGCGAGCTCTCGATCAAGCACGACGTCGACCCGAACGAGGTCGTCAAGGTCGGTGACGAGATCGAGGCCCTGGTTCTCCAGAAGGAGGACAAGGAAGGCCGCCTGATCCTGTCCAAGAAGCGCGCTCAGTACGAGCGTGCCTGGGGCACGATCGAGAAGATCAAGGAAGAGGACGGCATCGTCACCGGTACCGTCATCGAGGTCGTCAAGGGTGGTCTCATCCTCGACATCGGCCTCCGCGGCTTCCTCCCGGCCTCCCTGGTCGAGATGCGTCGCGTCCGCGACCTCCAGCCCTACGTGGGCAAGGAGCTCGAGGCGAAGATCATCGAGCTGGACAAGAACCGCAACAACGTGGTCCTGTCCCGCCGTGCCTGGCTCGAGCAGACCCAGTCCGAGGTCCGCCAGACGTTCCTCACCACCCTGCAGAAGGGTCAGGTCCGCTCCGGCGTCGTCTCCTCGATCGTCAACTTCGGTGCGTTCGTGGACCTGGGCGGTGTCGACGGCCTCGTGCACGTCTCCGAGCTGTCCTGGAAGCACATCGACCACCCGTCCGAGGTCGTCGAGGTCGGCCAGGAGGTCACCGTCGAGGTTCTCGACGTGGACATGGACCGCGAGCGCGTCTCCCTGTCGCTGAAGGCGACGCAGGAGGACCCGTGGCAGCAGTTCGCCCGGACCCACCAGATCGGCCAGGTCGTCCCGGGTAAGGTCACCAAGCTGGTTCCGTTCGGTGCGTTCGTCCGCGTGGACGAGGGCATCGAGGGTCTGGTCCACATCTCCGAGCTGGCCGAGCGCCACGTGGAGATCCCGGAGCAGGTCGTCCAGGTCAACGACGAGATCTTCGTCAAGGTCATCGACATCGACCTCGAGCGTCGCCGGATCTCGCTGTCCCTCAAGCAGGCCAACGAGTCCTTCGGTGCCGACCCGGCGTCGGTCGAGTTCGACCCGACCCTGTACGGCATGGCCGCGTCCTACGACGACCAGGGCAACTACATCTACCCCGAGGGCTTCGACCCCGAGACCAACGACTGGCTCGAGGGCTACGAGACCCAGCGCGAGACGTGGGAGCGCCAGTACGCCGAGGCGCAGGTCCGCTTCGAGCAGCACCAGGCGCAGGTCATCAAGAGCCGCGAGGCCGACGAGGCCGCTGCCGCCGCGGGCGAGACCGCCCCGGCCGCCGGTGGCAACGCCGGTGCGGGCATCTCCGGTGGCTCCTACTCCTCCGAGGGTGCGGACGAGACCTCCGGCGCCCTGGCGTCCGACGAGGCCCTGGCCGCGCTCCGCGAGAAGCTGGCCGGCGGCCAGAGCTGATCGCAGCGCAGCGTGCACACCACGCTCCGGCGTGAGGTGAGCTGAACGACGAGGCCCGTCCCCTTCGGGGGGCGGGCCTCGTCGCGTTGCCGGGGGAGTCCCCGTCGGGGCAGGGGCGGCTCGTCCGCGGAAGGGGGCTCGTCCGCGGAGAGGGGCTCGTCCGCTGAGGGGGGCTTGTCGCGATCCCGTGAATCCGGCCAACTGGGGAATGGCGGGGCGTCCTTGGACGTTCCCAGCAGAGAACACGGCGAGAGGGAGGAGTGGTGACGGTGCTTGATCCACAGGGTCTGTACGAATGGGACGCCAAGGGTCTGGCGGTGGCCGACGTGGCGCTCGCCCAGGACTCGGCCGGACTGGTCATGCTCTACCACTTCGAGGGGTACATCGACGCCGGCGAGACCGGGGAGCAGATCGTCGAACGGCTCCTGGACACCCTGCCCCACCAGGTGGTGGCCCGCTTCGACGCCGACCGGCTGGTGGACTACCGGGCCCGCCGCCCGCTGCTGACCTTCCAGCGCGACCACTGGACGGAGTTCGAGGAGCCCCGGCTGGAGGTCCGCCTCGTCCAGGACGCCACCGGCGCGCCCTTCCTGCTGCTGTCGGGCCCCGAGCCGGACGTGGAGTGGGAGCGCTTCGCCGTCGCCGTCCGCCAGATCGTCGAGCGGCTCGGCGTGCGCCTCTCGGTCAACTTCCACGGCATCCCCATGGGCGTCCCGCACACCCGGCCCGTCGGCATCACCCCCCACGGCAACCGCACTGACCTCATGCCCGGCCACCGCAGCCCCTTCGACGAGGCGCAGGTCCCGGGCAGCGCGGAGTCGCTGGTCGAGTTCCGGCTCGGCCAGGCCGGGCACGACGTGCTCGGCGTCGCGGCGCACGTCCCGCACTACGTCGCCCGTTCCTCCTACCCCGACGCGGCGCTCACCGCGCTGGAGGCGATCACGGCCGCGACCGGACTGGTCCTGCCGGCCGTCGCCCACGCCCTGCGCACCGAGGCCCACCGCACGCAGACGGAGATCGACCGGCAGATCCGCGAGGGCGACGAGGAGCTCGTCAGCCTCGTCCAGGGTCTGGAGCACCAGTACGACGCCGCCGCCGGGGCCGAGACCCGCGGCAACATGATCGCCGAGCCGGCCGAGATCCCGACGGCGGACGAGATCGGCCGCGAGTTCGAGCGGTTCCTCGCCGAGCGCGAGGGCGAGGCGTAGCGGGACCGAGGGGATGCGGCCGGAGCCGTCCGGGGGAGGGGCGCTAGGGTGCTGGGCATGCTGAAGGTGGGCCTGACAGGCGGAATCGGCGCCGGCAAGAGCGAGGTCTCGCGGCTGCTGGCGGGGTACGGGGCGGTCGTCGTGGACGCCGACCGGATCGCGCGGGAGGTCGTGGAGCCCGGTACGCCCGGCCTCGCGGCCGTGGTGGAGGCCTTCGGGGACTCCGTGCTGACCGCCGACGGAACGCTCGACCGGCCCAGGCTGGGCACGATCGTCTTCGCCGACCAGGAGAAGCTCCGGACCCTGAACGCGATCGTGCACCCGCTGGTCGGGGCCCGGTCCGCCGAGCTGGAGCGGGCGGCGGGGCCCGGCGCGATCGTGGTCCACGACGTCCCGCTCCTCACCGAGAACGGGCTCGCGCCGCTGTACGACCTGGTCGTCGTCGTGGACGCCGCGCCCGGGACGCAGCTGGCCCGGCTGACCGCCCTGCGCGGAATGACCGAGGAGGAGGCCCGGGCCCGGATGGCCGCCCAGGCCACCCGGGAGCAGCGGCTGGCCGTGGCCACCCTGGTGATCGACAACGACGGTCCGCTGGAGGCGCTGGAGCCCCAGGTCCGCCGGGTGTGGGAGCAGCTCGCCGCCCGGGCCGCCGCCGCGCGCGCGGAGTCCGGGGCTCCGGGGGAGTAGCCGGGCGGTGCCGTCGGGTGACGGGGAACAACCGCGGAGCACAGGCGCGTTGAGGGCGTGCGCAGAGGGAAGGAGACACACTGTGCCCGACACCACGCCCACGCCGCCGTCCCCGCCGGAGTCCTCCGGCCCCCCGACTCCCGAGACCCACGTCATCGACTACAGGGCCGCCGAGCAGCTCCTCGCTGCCCGGGACCCGCGCGGTGCGGTCCGGCTGCTGGACTCCGTCATAGCCGCCCATCCGGAGAACACCGCAGCCCGGCTGCTGCGCGCCCGGGCGTTCTTCGCGGCGGCGCAGCTGCGGCCGGCGCAGCTGGAGTTCGAGCTGGTCCTGGAGCGGGAGCCGGACAACGCCTTCGCCCACTTCGCGCTGGCCCGCACCCACCAGCGCTCCGGCCGGCACGAGCAGGCCCGCCGGCACTTCCGGCTCGCCGCCGCCCTCGACCCCCAGCCGGAGTACCTGGCCGCGGCCCGCTTCGAGGGCTGACACACCGGCGGACGGGCCCCGCAGGTCTTCCGGGAGCGCCCGGGTCCGGCGGGGCCGCCCGGGGCCGGTGCCGCGGCGGGTCGGGGCCGGCGCCCCGGGCCGACCGGTGCGGGCACGCTCGTGCGAGAACCCGGCGCCCGGCGGGGCCGGCCGCCCGTGGTGGCCGGTGGTGCGTCAGCGGCTATGCGGGGGTTCGTACGGGGGGATGTCCCGGCCCGGCTGGTAGTGCGGCCCCTGGTGGATGTGCCGCACCACGACC
The DNA here is from genome assembly GCF_042895815.1 of Streptomyces sp. NPDC001373. Classification (NCBI taxonomy): domain Bacteria; kingdom Bacillati; phylum Actinomycetota; class Actinomycetes; order Kitasatosporales; family Streptomycetaceae; genus Streptomyces; species Streptomyces sp. NPDC001373. Next base: position 164,253 of record NZ_JBIAWQ010000004.1, on the reverse strand, counting down.
GCCAGGTCCACGGCGGCCAGCACCGCCAGCGCCGCGCAGGCCGCGGCCCACCCCGGCCGTTCGGCCAGCGAGAACACGGCCGCCCCGGCGGCGGCCCAGATCAGCCCCCACAGACTGAGCCAGAAGCGCAGCCGCAGCGGACTGCGGGCGGTCAGGGGTTCGTTTCCGGTGCGCATGGTCGTCCCTCGTCCGACGGAGACCTCCCTTCCATGGTTGCACGCCCTAGGGGCTTTGCGTATGCCCAGGTCAGCGGCGTTGTCAGTGGCCACGCCTAGACTCGGCGGCAGTGGATCCGCCATGACCGGGCGGAGCCGAGCACCAGGGAGGGGGACCCCCCGTGACCACGCAGCCGCCGCCGCAGCCCCTGCTGCGCCGGGCCGCCGTGTTCCTGCCCGCGGCCGTCCCCCGGGAGGGGCGGATCGCCTTCTGGTGCCCCGAGGGGGAGCCGCTGCCCGAGGGCGCCGGGACCCCGCATCCGCTCCAGGTGGTGCGGCCGCACGGCCCGGGGGTCCGCACCCGCACCGTGCCCGCCATGTCCCTGTCCGTGGCCGAGGCCCTGCCCCTGCTGGTAGGGGCCGCCCGCAGCCCGGCCGCCCATCCCGCCACCCGTGCCTGGGGCACCGCCGCCGTCCAGGCACTGGTGCTCACCGCCCGGGGCCGCCTGCTGCCCGGGCTCACCCCCGAGGGGGTCGACGCCTGGCGTGCGGGGCCGCTCGACGCCGATGACGTCGGGTACCTGCGCGCCGTCGCAGCCGCCCTCCCGCACGAGGGGTACGCCACCCCGCTCGCCGGGCGCCGCCCGCTGGCGCTGCCCGAACCGCAGGCCCTGGTCCGGGCGTTCCTCGACGCCGTCGCCGACACCCTGCCCCGCACCCCCGCCGCGCCGTTCGCCGCCGGACCGCCCTTCGCCGCGGCGGAGCCGCAGCCCGTGCCCGGGATACGGGAGTGGGCCGCGCAGGTCGCGGCCGGCACCGACGCCGGGGTGGGGATCTCCCTGCGCCTCGACCTGTCCGCCTTCCGCCTGTTCGACGAGGCCGCGCCGGAGGACGTCCGCCGCGCCGGGGCCGCCGTGGTCCAGGTGCACAGCCTCGCCGACCCGACCCTGGTGACGGACGCCGCGCAGCTGTGGGCCGGCGCCGCCGCGTCCGGGTTCGGGCCGCGCGCCCGGATCGACGCCGTGCTCGCGCTGCGCCGGGCCGGCCGGGTCTGGCCGCCGCTGCTGCGCCTGCTCGACCAGCCCGTGCCCGACGCCCTCGCCCTGTCCGACCCGGAACTCGAAGACCTGCTGGGCGCGGCTGCGACCCGGCTGGAGCGGGCCGGGGTCGTCGTCCACTGGCCGCGCGAGCTGGCCCGTACCCTGACCGCGACCGCCGCCGTCCGGCAGGCCGCGCCCGGCTCCGCCATCGACGGCACCGCCTTCTTCGACGCCGCCGGGCTGTTCGCGTTCTCCTGGGAGCTCGCGCTGGGCGGGGACCGGCTCACCCCGTCGGAGATGGACGCCCTCGCCCAGGCCCACCGCCCGGTGGTGCGGCTGCGCGACCAGTGGGTGCGGGTCGATCCCGAGCTGGTGCGCAAGGCGCGCAGGCGGGAGCTGGGACTGCTGGACCCGGTGGACGCGCTGGCCACCGTCCTGACGGGGAAGGCCGAGGTCGACGGGGAGACGGTGGAGGCCGTCCCGGTGGGGGCGCTGGCCGCGCTCCGGGACCGGCTGACGGGCGAGCCGGGACCGATGGCGGCCCCGGCGGGGCTGAAGGCGGTGCTGCGGGACTACCAGCTGCGCGGTCTGGCCTGGCTGGACCTGATGACCTCGCTCGGGCTGGGCGGTTGCCTGGCCGACGACATGGGCCTGGGCAAGACGGTCACGCTGATCGCCCTGCACCTGCACCGGGCCCGTCCGGAGCCCACGCTGGTGGTGTGCCCGGCGTCGCTGCTGGGGAACTGGCAGCGGGAGATCGAGAAGTTCGCGCCGGGCACGCCCGTGCGCCGCTTCCACGGCGGAGACCGCAGCCTCGACTCCCTCGACGGCGGCTTCGTCCTCACCACCTACGGGACCATGCGGGCCTCGGCCGCTCGGCTGGCCGCCCAGAGCTGGGGACTGGTCGTCGCCGACGAGGCGCAGCACGTCAAGAACCCGCACTCCGCGACCGCGAAGGCGCTGCGCACGATCCCGGCCCCGGCCCGGGTGGCCCTCACCGGCACCCCGGTCGAGAACAACCTCTCCGAGCTGTGGGCCCTGCTCGACTGGACCACGCCCGGACTGCTCGGTCCGCTCACCACCTTCCGCGCCCGGCACGCCCGCCCGGTGGAGCACCAGACGGAGGAGGACGGGGGCAACGAGGAGGCCGTCGCCCGGCTGGCGGCGCTGGTGCGGCCGTTCCTGCTGCGCCGCAGGAAGTCCGACCCCGGCATCGCGCCCGAGCTGCCGCCGAAGACCGAGACCGACCACCCGGTGTCCCTGACCCGGGAGCAGGTCTCGCTCTACCAGGCGGCGGTGGAGGAGGCGATGGCCGTGATCGAGGGGAGCGAGGGCATCGAACGGCGCGGCTTGATCATGAAGCTGCTGGCCTCGCTCAAGCAGATCTGCAACCACCCCGCCCAGTACCTGCGGGAAGCCGATCCGCGCATCCCGCACCGCTCGGGCAAGCTCGCCCTGCTCGACGAGCTCCTGGACACCATCCTGGCCGAGGGCGGCTCGGTCCTGGTCTTCACCCAGTACGTGACGATGGCCCGCATCCTCGAACGCCACCTCGCCGCCCGCGGCGTCCCCACCCAGCTGCTGCACGGAGGCACCCCCGTGCCCCGCCGCGAGGAACTCGTCGACCGCTTCCAGTCCGGCGAGGTCCCCGTCTTCCTGCTCTCCCTCAAGGCCGCCGGGACCGGCCTCAACCTCACCCGCGCCGGCCACGTCGTCCACTACGACCGCTGGTGGAACCCGGCCGTCGAGGAACAGGCCACCGACCGCGCCTACCGCATCGGCCAGACCCAGCCCGTCCAGGTCCACCGCATCATCGCCGAAGGCACCGTCGAGGACCGCATCGCCGAACTCCTCGAAACTAAGCGCGCCCTCGCCGACGCCGTCCTCGGCTCCGGCGAAGCCGCCCTCACCGAGCTCGGCGACCGGGAGCTGGCCGACCTCGTCTCCCTGCGGAGGCCCGCGTGATCACCGCGCGGGAGGACCGCCGCCGCAGCTTCGAGACCGTGCCCGCCGGGGCCGGGGCCGCCACCTGGTGGGGCCGGGCCTGGGTGGGCGCCCTGGAGGAGCGCGCCCCGGACGCGGCCCGCCTCGCGCGCGGCCGCGCGTACGCCGCCGAGGGCCACGTCGACGCGGTCACCGTCACCCCCGGCCGGATCGTGGCCTACGTCCGCGGCAGCAAGGCCCGCCCGTACCGCACGGAGCTGGCCCTGGCCGCCTTCACCGACGCCGAGTGGGCCGAGGTGCTGGAGGAGGTGGCGGCCGATCCCGCCGCTCTGGCGGCGCTGTTGGAGCGGGAGGTCCCGCAGTCCCTCGCCGGGCGGATCCTGCCCGGTGCGGGCGAACTCCGCGCCCGCTGCTCCTGCCCGGACCCGGCGAGCCCGCCCTGCAAGCACGCCGCGGCCCTCTGCTATCGGGCGGCCCGCCTTCTCGACACCGACCCGTTCGTCCTGCTTCTCCTGCGCGGACGGGGCGAGCGGGAGCTCCTCGACGACCTCGCCCGCCGCAACGCCGCCCATGCCGCGCGGGAACGGCCCGACGCCGTAGCGGACTTCCCCGGCGTCCCGGCCCGCGCGGCGGCGGCCCGTACCGTCCTGCCCCCGCTGCCCGCCCCGCTCGCCGCACCCGCCGCGGCGGGCCAGCCGCCCGCCTACCCCGCCGACCCGGCGGCCCCGGACCCGCTGGCGCTGGAGCAGCTCGCCGGCGATGCCGCCGCCCGCGCCCTGGCCCTGCTCACCACGGGCGAGGACCCGATCGGCGGGCTCGGGCTCTGGCAGGACGCCGTCCGGCTGGCCTCCGCGCATCCCACGGCCGGCCTCACCGGAGCCGCCCGCGCTCTCTACCGGGACCTGGCCCGGGCCACCGGGCGGACCACCACCGACCTGGCCCGGGCGGCCGCGGCCTGGCGGCAGGGGGGTTTGCCCGCGCTCACCGTCCTCGACGAGCCGTGGGACCCGCCGGCCGGACCCTTCGACCGGGCCCGTCCCAGCCTGCTCGCGGCCGGCCTGGGCTCCTTCCGCCCCGAGCACAACCGCCTCACGGACCGCACCCGCCAGCTGCGGCTCGGCCGCGAGGGTCTCTGGTACGCGTACGAGTGCCGCCCGGGGACGGACGACTGGTGGCCCACCGGCCGGCCGTCCCCGGACCCGGTCAGCGCCCTGCGGGGGTGAGCCCGGCCGCCCAGGCGGACAGGGCGGTGAAGTCGCGGTCGCGCAGGCCGTGACGGGGGTGGACGCGCAGCAGGAGGGCCGGGGCCGGATGGTGCTCGCGCACCCAGGCCCGGTCCTGCGGGGTGATCATGTCGTCGACCCAGGCGAAGGGCCGGCCGGCCGCCCAGTCGAGCAGGTGCCGGGTCTTCCAGGAGAGGCCGTCCGGGTCGCGGACGAAGAGCTCGGGCCAGTCGACGACGGGGAGGTCGGCGGGCAGCCCGATGTGCGGGGCAATCAGGGTGTTGGCCTGGTGCGTCCAGGCGGTGGCCCAGGCGAGTTCGAAGGGCAGGGCCAGCAGCCGGGCGCCGTGCGAGGGGTGGAGGCGTACCCGCACGCCGCGCCGTGCCCGCCGGGACTCCGGGTCGCGGTAGGCGAGCCAGACGTCCGGGCGCATGCGGTGGCTGGTGTAGCCGCGCAGGCCCGCGGAGAGGGACCGGAAGGGGTTGAGCGGGCCGTCCACGTCCAGCAGGAGCAGGGGGCGTTCAGTCATGAAGTAGGCACTACCCAGTACACGATGGAGTGAAATGCCTACCGGCTCTATAACCCGAACGGGTCTACCGCGTTGTCTCCGGTACGGGCGCGACGCCCCTGAAACCCTCCGGAAGGCAGGAAAACTGATGCGTCACAGTCGTCGGAACGGCTTGATCGCGGCGATGGTCGCGGGCGGCGGCCTGGCAGTGGCGGGGGTGGGCCTGGCCCACGCCGACGCCGATGCGGGCGGATCCGCCGAGCGGTCGCCGGGGCTGCTCTCGGGGAACCTGGTGCAGCTGCCGGTACAGGTCCCGGTCAACGTGTGCGGGAACACCGTGAACGTGGCGGGAGTCCTCAACCCCGCCGCGGGCAACCGCTGCACCGACGCGGCCCCGGGCGGCGGGCACCCCGATCCGGGGCCCGCCCATCCGGCGAAACCCGGATCCGTCCAGGGGGGAGGGGCCGTCGCGCAGGGTGGTGCGAAGGGATCGCCGGGGCTGCTCTCGGGCAACGGCGTCCAGCTCCCCGTGGACCTCCCGCTCAACGTCAGCGGGAACTCGGTCAACGTCGTCGGCGTCGGCAACGCCTCCCACGGGAACACCTCCGTGAACGGCGAGATCCCCACCGGAGCCAAGCCGCCCCAGCCCGTACCGCCGGTGACCGATCTGCCGGCCACCCCGCCCCCGACCGCGCCGGCCGCCCCGTCCCTGCCGCCCGGCGACACCTCGGCCCTCGCCCACACCGGCTCCGACGGCCTCGGCTACCTGCTGCCCGGCAGCGGCGCCCTGCTCCTCGGCGGAGTGCTCCTCTACCGCCGCTTCCGCGTCAGCTGACGGGGCCCGCGCGCCAGCCGTCGAGGATCGCGTCGATGCGCGCCGCCAGCCGGGCACGGGCCTCGAACCGGTGCACCCCGGACATCAGCAGCGCGTCGTACTCGGTGTCGGTGTGCCGCACGGCCGCCCGGACCGCCATCGACACCGCCTGCCCGTCCAGGGCCCGGCCGGCCGCGGTGCGGCCCACCCGCCCGCTGCCGCGCACCGAGGCATGGGCGGCGATCGCCTGAGCCCGCTCGGGCGGGCAGCCGGGGAACAGCCGGAGTATCTCGGCGGCGAAGGCCGCCGTGAACCGTACGTCCTCGGCCGCGCGGCGGCGCCGGTCGCGCTCCCTGCGCCGGGCCCTGGCGTCGGCGTCGGCGAGGCAGGCCCGCTCGGCACGGGCCAGCGCGGCGTCCTCGACCAGCAGGCCCTGGCGCTCGTAGCGGCGGCGCCCCCGATGCCGGCGCACCACGACGGCCGACAGCGAACTCGCCTCCCGCGCCCTGCGCGTGAGCGCCGCGTCGCCGCGCGGCAGGTACACGAGGTGCCCGAGGTCGGCGCAGTCCAGACAGCGCGGCACACCGGCCTCACGGACGAGGCGGCGCAGGGGGCCCTGTCGGCAGTCGGCGCAGTGGATCGGCTTCTGTGACTCGAAGACGACGAGACTCATGCCGTTGTGATACCGCCGACCGGGTCCTCTATCACCTTGCGGGGATGGGTTATTGGTTATTCCGAAAATCTGTCCGGACCTCGCGGCCTCGGCCTAGCGTCACCCGGTACGGGCCGCGGCGAGCCCATGGGGGAGAGCGCAGGGAGGACAGCGTATGGGCGGACGGCAGGCCATGGCGGATCGGCGACCGAGAACCGGGGGCCCGGCGGACCTCACGGGCCGGGAGGTCGTCATCGCACCCGGCGGCTGCACGGGCTGGCACTACCACCTCGTCCCGCTGATCGCGGTCGTGGCCTCCGGCACCCTCACCCGGATCCTGTGCGACGGCACCGTCGAGGTCCACCCCGCGGGGGCCACCTTCGTCGAACCCGAAGGCCACGACCACGTCCATCTCGGCCGCAACCTCGGCACCGCCCCCGTCGTCCTCCACATCACCTGCGGACTCGCCGACGACCAGCCCTGGGCCGTCCCCGCCCCGAAGCCGCCCGGCGCCACCCCCTGCGACTGTCCGGACCACACCTGCGCGACGGTCCCCGCGCGCCCGCGGGCCGTGCCGTGGAGACCCCCGTCCACCACGGCACCGCCCGCGGACCGCAGCCCCGGCGGCCCGACGGGTCAGACCAGCCGGCGTATCTCCCCGCGCACCCGGTAGAAGCCACCGGTCGCCGCGTGCAGGCCGTCCACCACGTACCGGGCCCCGGCCTCCCGTATACCGCGCGGGAACTGCACGTTCCAGCTCGGTTCGAAGCCGTCCGACACCACCTGCACCCGCATCCGCCCGCCCACCTGCACACACTCGACCACGACACCGCCCGACGGCACCGAGGCGACCGAGACCGTCGCCACCGCGGCCGCCGAGGCCGCCGGGGTGAAGACCGGCAGCGCCGCCGCGGACTTCACGTCCACCGCCGCCGGCACGGACCCCTGCTGGGCAGCCGCGATCGCCGACTCGCTCGCGTCCACGCACACCAGCGAGCCGTCCGTCGTGACCAGGTAGAGCCGCTCGTCCAGGTACTGCATCGACAGCGCGGACCCGCCGCCGGTGCCCAGCTTCCACAGCCGCCGCCCGTCGGCGTCGAAGCAGTACACCGAGGACGAGGAGTCACCGGCGAACACGTGGCGGCCGTCCGGTGACGTCGCGCACGAGTACACGGCCGCGTCGCACGGGTACGAGGCCTCGACCGCGCCCGTCGCCTTCGACAGCCGCTGCACGGTGTTGCGCACCGTGCCCGCGTACACCGCCTCCTGCTCCTGCCATCCGAACAGCACCCCGCCGGGCGTCCCGGTGTGCCACAACTGGCCCGTGCCGTCCGCCGCGTAGGCCGTCACACCGCCGCTGTGGCCGTGGTACACCGCCCGCTCGTCCGCCCGGACCATCCAGGCACCGCCGCCGGCGGACCTGCGCGACCACTGGTGCTCGTCCTCGTGGTCGATGACGGTCAGGCCGCCGTTCGCGTCGGAGACGTTGAGCACGCCCTCGTGGATGTCGAGCCAGTAGATGTCGACATCGGCCGCTATCCCGTACGCCGCGAACGGCACCTTCGACGACAGGTCGTACACCGTGCCGTCGTCGCAGCCCGCATAGATCCAGAACTCGTCCGCGACCAGGCACTTCACCCCGTCCGGCAGCGAGTAGCGGGCGAGCACCTCGCCTCCGTGGCTCACCGTGTAGACGTCGCCGGCCTGGTTGCCGACCCAGCAGCGGTCCTCGTCCACGTGGATGCCGAAGGCCGCGGAGCCGGTGCGGAAGCGCCACAGCACCGGCGCCACCGCGCGGGCCGTCGACGGCGCCGAGGCCACCTGCCGGCGAGTCACCGCCCGCGCGGCCCGCGCCCCCCGCACCGCCGGGGCGTACCCCTTGCGGACCTTCTCGCCGATCTTCTTGGCCGCGGCCGCCCGGGCCTTCTCCACGGTCGGGAACGACGAGCTCTGGAGCTGCCCGGCCGCGCCGATGCGCCCGTAGCGCACGGAGACCTGGACGCCGTCCACGGTCACCTCGTAGAACTTGTGCGCCGCGCCGTCCTCCTGCGACAGCTCCAGGTACGTCGTCTCCCGAGCCATGACAGACCCCTCCCCAAAGAGTCGGACCGCCGGCTCCTGTTCACCGGTGATCCCTCGTGAAAAACGCTAAGCGCGACCACTGACAATGGGCCCGTGAAGCTCGAAGCGATCACCTGGCAGCGGATGGCCGAGCGGCTCGCCGGCCACCTCGGCGCGCCCCCGGAGGGCGGTACGTGGCACCGCGTGGGCATCGACGGGGCGCCGGCGGCCGACACCGGCGTCCTGGCCGGGGAACTGGCCGAGGCCCTGCGGCTGCGCGGCCGGTCCGTGCAGGTGGTGGGGGCCGGGGGGTTCCTGCGGCCGGCGTCCCTGCGGTTCGAGTTCGGGCGGGAGGACGTGGACGCGTACCTCGGCGGCTGGTACGACACCGGCGCGCTGTGGCGCGAGGTCTTCGCGCCGACGGACCCGGGCGGCAGCGGGCGGGTCCTGCCCGACCTGTGGGACCCGGTGACCGACCGCGCGACCCGCAGCCCGTACGTCGAACTCCCCCCGGGCGGAGCCCTGATCGTGCACGGCCCGCTGCTGCTGGGCCACTGGTTCCCCTTCGACCTGAGCGTGCACGTCAGCCTCTCGGAGGGGGCGCTGGCCCGGCGCACGGCCCCCTCCGAGCGCTGGACCCTGCCCGCGTTCGCCCGCTACGCCCGCGAGACGGACCCGGCGTCGACGGCGGACGTCCTGGTCCGCGCGGACGACCCCCGCCACCCGGCCTGGGCCGGCCTCCGCGACCGCTAGTGCTCCGGCCGGCCGGCGGGGCCGGGGTCAGACCCGGGCGGCTGCGGGGCCGGGTCGGTTCAGGGGCGGCCGCCCAGGCGGGTCACCGCTCGGGCCGCCGCGCGGCAGCCCGCGCGGGTGGCGGCCGTCGGGGCGGCGCCCGACAGGCGGGCGGCCAGGAAGCCGCCGGTGAAGGCGTCCCCCGCCCCCGTGGTGTCCACCGCGTCCGCGGGCTCCGCCTCGACCTCGGCCGTGATCCGCCCGCCCTCGGCGACGAGGGCCCCGCCCGTGCCCCGCGTCACCACCACCAGCGGCACCCGCCGGCTGAGGGCCTCCGCCGCCCGGGCCGTGTCCGGCAGGCCGGCCAGCAGCCGGGCCTCGTCCTCGTTCGGCAGGAGGACCTCGACGCCCGCCACCGCCGCCAGGAAGGCCTCGGGGCCCAGTTCGGCCAGAAACCCCGCCGACGCAGGGTCCACGCTGACCGGCACCCCCCGCGTCCGCGCGGCCCGCAGCGCGACCAGGGCCAGCTCCCGGCTCGGTTCGGCGAAGAACAGGTAGCCGGACAGATGGAGGTGGGCCGCGCCGTCCAGCAGCGCGGGCGCCCAGTCGGCGGGGCACAGCCGCAGGGAGGCCCCGCTGTCGGTCAGGAACGTCCGCTCCGCGTCATCCCCGACCAGCGCCACCACCGTTCCGGTCGGCTCGGCCGGGTCCACCACCAGCCGGGGCCGCACCCCGGCGTCGACCAGCGCCCGCTCGTGCCAGCGCGCGGACTCGCACCCCACGCGGGCGAGGAGCCGCACCTCGGCGGTGCCCGTACTGGCCGCCCAGCAGGCCGCGTTGGCGCCGGCCCCACCGGGCAGCGTGCGGATGCGGGCGGCGGTGTCCGTGGCCGGGGCGAGGGGCTCCCGGTGCACCGCCACCACGTCCGTGACCACGTCCCCGACGACCAGCAGCGCACCCGGTGCCCCCGTCACGCCCGGTCCGCCCACGCCCCGGCGATCCGGGCCCCGAGCCGCACGTTGCCCCGTACCGCCGCCAGGTTCGCCTCCAGCGAGGCCCCGCCCGTCGCCCGCACCAGGAACCCCAGCAGGAACGGGGTCACCGCCTGCCCCGTGATCCCGCGCTCCCGGCACTCGGCCAGCGCCTGCGCCAGGACGCGGTCGTGGAGGCCGGGGTCCAGCTGCTCCTCCACGGGCACCGGGTTGGCCACCACCAGGGCGGATCCGGGTCCGCCCACGGCGTCCTGGGCGGCCATCACGTCCGCCACCTCCTCCGGGCGCTCCACCGTCCAGTCCACCGGCTCGCCGGAGTCGGCCAGGTAGAACCCGGGGAAGCGGTCCGTCCGGTAGCCGACGACCCCGACGCCGAGCGTCTCCAGCCGCTGGAGCGTGGCGGGGACGTCCAGGATCGACTTCACCCCCGCGCACACCACCGTGATCCGGGTGCGTGCCAGCAGCGACAGGTCCGCCGACTCGTCCTGGGTCTGCGCGAACTCCCGGTGCACGCCGCCCAGTCCGCCCGTGGCGAAGACCCGCAGGCCGGCCCGCGCGGCCAGGTGGGCCGTCGCCGAGACCGTCGTCGCGCCCGTGGCACCCGCCGCGAGGGCCGGGGCGAGGTCGCGGTGGCCGAGCTTGCGCACGCCCTCGGCCCCCGCGATCCGCTCCAGGCGGGCCTTGTCCAGGCCCGCGTACGCCACCCCGTCGACCACCGCCACCGTCGCCGGGACCGCGCCCTCCGCCCGGACCAGCTCCTCCAGTTCCAGGCCCACCTGGAGGTTGCGGGGCCGGGGCAGGCCGTGCGCGATGATCGTCGACTCCAGGGCGACGACGGGCCTGCGCGCGGCGAGGGCCTCGCGCACCTCGTCCGACAGGACCGGGACCTCGGATGCTCTGTGCTGTGGCATGTCCCCATCCATGGCACGGGATGCGGAGCCCCAAACGCGCCCCTCCCCACTCCGGCGCGAAGCCGCCCCCGCGGCTCGACGGAGTGACGCGTGCGCCGCGTTCGCGCTGGACGCTCTGATCACCCCGCGGCCGGTGCGAGCGCCCTAGGCTGGCGCACCATGAGCACCAGTGACCACAACGCCCCCGCCTCCTTCGCCCTTTCCGTCGCGGACGTCCCCGACGGAGAGCTGGAGGCCGAGGAGCTCGACCCCGAGCAGATCGTCTCCGGCAGTCCGGTGGTGACGGGGAAGGTGCTCTGGGAGTCCGGGGACGGCTCCCAGATCCGGGGCATCTGGCAGATCACCCCCGGGGTGGTCACCGACACCGAGGCCGACGAGCTGTTCGTGGTCGTCAGTGGCCGCGCCACCGTCGAGGTCGAGGGCGGCGCGACGCTGGAGCTCGCTCCCGGATCGGCCTGCGTGCTGCGCGAGGGCGACCGGACCACCTGGACGGTCCACGAGACGCTGCGCAAGGCCTACCACATCAACCTCTGACGTCCCCCTGCACGGCGGCCGACGGGTGGCGCCGGGCGGTGAACAGGGCCAGCGCCGCCATCGGCAGCAGCAGCGAAGCGCCGATGGCGTTGAGCCAGCCGTAGCCGGCCTGGGACATGACCAGGCCGGCGGCCGCACCGCCGAGGCCGGCCGCCGCGTTCATCGTCAGGTCGCTCAGGCCCTGTACGGCGGCCCGCGCGGGCTGCGGCACCGAGTCGGTCAGCAGCGCCGATCCGGAGACCATGCCTGCGGACCAGCCCAGGCCGAGCAGGAAGAGGCCGGCCGCGCTCTGCGCGTGGTTGCCGGCGGCGGTCCCGGCCAGCAGGGCGGCGAGCGAGAGCAGCCCGGCGGCGAGGCCGATCACGGAGAACCTGCCGAGCCGGTCGGCGAGCCAGCCCATGACGGGCGAGAAGGCGAACATGCCCGCGATGTGCCCGCTGATCACCAGCCCGACCAGCTTCAGGCCGGCGCCGTGGTGGCCGAGGTCGACCGGGGTCATCACCATGATCGAGACCATGGTGGTGTGCGACACCGCGACGGTGAGCAGCGCCAGTCGCGCCCGGGGCGAGGCCTTGACGGCCGCGAGCCCGGCGCGCAGCGAGCGGCCCTGGCGGGTCTCCTCGCCGGGCGCCGCCAGTGCCCGGGCGGTCAGCAGCGGGTCCGGACGCAGCAGGGTGCCGAGCAGGGTGCCGGTGAGGACGAAGACGGCGGCGGCCCACAGGAAGGGCCCCGCAGTCTGGGGTATGGAGGTGCCGGCGAAGCTGTCGCTGGCCGGGGCCGAGAGGTTCGGGCCGAGCACCGCGCCGACGGTGGAGGCCCAGACCACCACCGAGATCGCGCGGGCCCGCCGGTCGGGGGCGGCGAGGTCGGCCGCGGCGAAGCGGGCCTGGAGGTTGGCCGAGGAGGCGGCGCCGAACGCGGCCATGCCGAGCATGAGCAGCGGGAAGCTCTTCACCGAGGCGGCCAGGACGACGAGACCCGCCCCGAGCGTGCCGATCGCGTAGCCCGCCGTCAGCCCCGCCCGGCGCCCGCGGGCGGTCGTCAGGGCGGCGAGCGGCAGGGAGACCAGGGCGGTGCCGATCACCGCGGCGGTGGAGGCGAAGCCGGACAGGGCCTCGGTGCCGCTGATCTCGGTGGCCAGTACGGGGGCCAGGGCGATGCTGATCGGCACGCCCAGGCCGCCCAGCATCTGCCCGGCGATCAGGACCGCGGAGATCCGGCGCTGGATGCGGGGCAGATCCGCCGCGGAGACGGGCGGGCCGGCCTGCACCGCGGCGGAGGACGCCGCGGGCGGGGTTCCGGGGGAGGCCGTCACGCCGGACACCCCCGTCGCGGGCGCGCGGGCGGGACGGGTCGGGAGGGACCGTACGCGGTGGGGCCGCAGGCGGCAGCAGTAGTCACCGCCGCAGTGTCCCACCCCTTACCGCCCGGGGGAACCGGGTAGAGCCGGACGGCCGGGATCCGCAAGGAGGGCCCGACAGGGGCGCCGGGGGCGAGTTCCGGAAGGGGCGGAGGGGACTTCGACGACACGTCCCCGCTAGAAGAGGGGCCGCGGGAGGACGCCCTCCAGAGCGAGGAGGGTCCGCTTGGCCTCCAGCCCGCCCCCGAAGCCCCCGATGCCTCCGTCATTCTCCACCACGCGGTGGCAGGCCACCACCAGCGGCAGCGGATTGGAGCCCATGGCGTTGCCCACGGCCTGGGCCGCCCCCGGCTGCCCGACCCGGGCGGCCAGCTCGCCGTACCCGACGACCGACCCGTAGGGCACCGACCGGTCGAGTTCCAGCAGCACCTGGCGGTTGAACCCGGAGCTGAGCCGCCAGTCCAGGGGCAGGTCGAAGCGGCGCAGCGCGCCGGCGAAGTACGCCTCCAGCTGGCGTATCGGCTCTGCCAGCAGCACCTCCCGGCCCGGGTCCGGCCGCCAGGCGTCGGCGCCGAGCCGGGAGACCAGCGCGTCGATCATCCGGCCGAGCCGGTCGGGCCCGGCATGGAACTCCACCCGGACCAGACCCTCGGGGGTCGCGGCCAGGAGCAGGGGACCGATCTCGCTGGGGAGGACGGTCCATTCGAGGTGCGGCCCGCGGGGCCGCTCGGTGCTGTCCACGCCTCCACGGTACGGCGCCCCACCGACAGCCCCGCCCGCGGAGGCGTCGGTCCTAGTGGCCGCCCACGGCCTCCTGTACGACGTCGGGGGCGTTCGTGATGATCCCGTCCACGCCCATCTCCCGGACCTTCCGGGCCGTGGGCGCGTCGTCCACGATCCAGGTGTCCACCTCCATCGCCTTGCCGTGCGCCCCACGCAGCCGGTGCACCGCCGCCACCCAGTCGGCCGAGATCGTCGTGTGCCACGGGTTGATCCGGTCGGTGAACTCGGCGTACCGGGGCAGGTCGGCCACGGCCGGGGTGCCCAGGAAGGCCGTGACCAGGCCGGGGCGCAGCCGGTGCACGACGCGCACGGACTCCGCGCTGAAGCTCTGCACCACCAGCCGGCGCGCGACGTGCTGCGCGTCCAGCCAGCCGGTCTCCTCCAGGACCTTCAGGGTCTGCTCCTCGATCCCCGGATAGAGCTCCGGCTTCTTGATCTCCAGCAGCAGGCGCTGGCGGTTGTCCCGGACCCGCTCCATGTACTGCCGCAGGGTCGGCACCCGGGCGCCGGCGAAGCGGGGGGAGAACCAGCTGCCCGCGTCCAGCCGGGCGATCTCCGCCGCCGTGAAGTCCTTGACCCGCCAGGGCCTGCGGTCGGGGAAGACCTGCTCGACGTCGGTGGTGCGGGCCAGGGTGTCGTCGTGGATCACCACCAGCTCGCCGTCCCTGGTCCGCTGGACGTCGTTCTCGACCCAGTCGAAGCCCAGCCGCATCGCCAGGTCGATCGCTTCGAGGGTGTTCTCCGGGGCGTACGCGGAGGCCCCCCGGTGGGCGTACACGGTGGGGCCCAGGAGCCCCGCCGATCCCGGCGCGGACCCGGGACCGGCGGAGGCCGGCGCCGTCCCGCCCAGCACGGTCAGGGTGAAGCCCAGGAAGGCGGCGGCTGCCGCGGCGGCGGCGGCGGATCGGACGTACATGTGCGTTCTCCTCGGGTCGTGAGCCCTGTTCCCGCGTCAGACGGATGCGGAGCGGCAGATGTTGTGGCTGTGCACTTCACGGCGGAGCGTTCACCGCGATCATGGGCTCGAAGATCACACGGACGCCACCGAACTACGACAAACGGACCAGAAAGGGGGAAGGCCCGCTCCGTCCGACGGACCCGTCGGCTCCCTGGCGGACACCTCCCGACGGGTACGGGGCGCGTGCGGGGCGCCCGGGTGTCAGTGGGGGGCCGTACGGTGGAGTCATGCGGCCCGTATCGAAGATCGAACGAACGGTGGCGCCTTTCGAGGTCGTCAGCCCCTACCAGCCCAGCGGCGACCAGCCGGCGGCCATCGCCGAGCTGGAGAAGCGCATCCGCGCGGGTGAGAAGGACGTCGTCCTGCTGGGCGCGACCGGCACCGGCAAGTCGGCGACCACCGCCTGGATGATCGAGAAACTCCAGCGCCCGACCCTGGTGATGGCGCCGAACAAGACCCTCGCCGCCCAGCTGGCGAACGAGTTCCGCGAGCTCCTGCCGAACAACGCCGTCGAGTACTTCGTGTCGTACTACGACTACTACCAGCCCGAGGCCTACGTTCCGCAGTCGGACACCTACATCGAGAAGGACTCCTCGATCAACGAGGAGGTGGAGCGGCTGCGCCACTCCGCGACCAACTCGCTGCTCACCCGGCGCGACGTGATCGTCGTCGCCTCCGTGTCCTGCATCTACGGCCTCGGCACCCCGCAGGAGTACGTGGACCGGATGGTCCCCCTCAAGGTCGGCGAGGAGATCGACCGGGACCAGCTGCTGCGCCGCTTCGTCGACATCCAGTACACCCGCAACGACGTGGCCTTCACCCGGGGGACCTTCCGGGTGCGCGGCGACACCATCGAGATCTTCCCGGTCTACGAGGAACTGGCCGTCCGCATCGAGATGTTCGGCGACGAGATCGAGGCGCTCTCCACCCTGCACCCGCTGACCGGCGAGGTCATCAGCGAGGACCGCGAGCTGTACGTCTTCCCCGCCAGCCACTACGTCGCCGGCCCCGAGCGCATGGAGAAGGCGATCGCCGGCATCGAGGCGGAGCTGGCCGAGCGCCTCGCCGAGCTGGAGAAGCAGGGCAAGATGCTGGAGGCCCAGCGCCTGCGCATGCGCACCACGTACGACCTGGAGATGATGCGCCAGATCGGCTCCTGCTCCGGCATCGAGAACTACTCGCTGCACATGGACGACCGCGAGCGCGGCTCCGCGCCCAACACGCTCATCGACTACTTCCCCGAGGACTTCCTCCTCGTCATCGACGAGTCGCACGTCACCGTGCCGCAGATCGGCGCGATGTACGAGGGCGACGCCTCGCGCAAGCGGACCCTGGTCGACCACGGTTTCCGGCTGCCGTCCGCGCTGGACAACCGGCCGCTGAAGTGGGAGGAGTTCCAGGAGCGCATCGGCCAGACCGTCTACCTGTCGGCCACCCCCGGCGCCTACGAGCTCTCGCGCGCCGACGGCTTCGTCGAGCAGATCATCCGTCCCACCGGACTCGTCGACCCCGAGGTCGTCGTCAAGCCCACCGAGGGCCAGATCGACGACCTGGTGCACGAGATCCGCCAGAGGGTGGAGAAGGACGAGCGCGTCCTGGTCACCACCCTCACCAAGAAGATGGCCGAGGACCTCACCGACTACTTCCTGGAGCTCGGCATCCAGGTCCGCTACCTGCACAGCGACGTCGACACCCTGCGCCGCATCGAGCTGCTGCGCGAGCTGCGCTCCGGCGAGTACGACGTCCTGGTCGGCATCAACCTCCTGCGCGAGGGCCTCGACCTGCCCGAGGTGTCGCTCGTGGCGATCCTCGACGCCGACAAGGAGGGCTTCCTGCGCTCCGGGACCTCCCTCATCCAGACCATCGGCCGCGCCGCGCGCAACGTCTCCGGCCAGGTCCACATGTACGCGGACAAGATCACCCCGGCGATGGAGAAGGCCATCGAGGAGACCAACCGGCGCCGCGAGAAGCAGATCGCGTACAACACCGCCAACGGGATCGACCCGCAGCCGCTCCGCAAGAAGATCAACGACATCGTCGCCACCATCGCCCGCGAGGAGCTCGACACGGAACAGCTGCTCGGCACCGGCTACCGGCAGAGCAAGGACGGCAAGGGAGCGAAGGCCCCGGTCCCGGCGCTCGGCGCGGGCGCTCCGGCCAAGGCCGGCAAGGGGGCCAGGGGAGCGAAGGGGGCCAAGGGTGCCGAGGTGCTCACGGACCGCCCCGCAGCCGAACTGGCCGCCCTCATCGAGCAGATGACCGAGCGGATGAGGGCAGCGGCCGCCGAGCTCCAGTTCGAGGTCGCGGCCCGCATCCGGGACGAGGTCGGCGAGCTCAAGAAGGAGCTCCGGCAGATGCGGGAAGCGGGCCTCGCCTGACCCTTGGCCGGTCAGTAGGGTGTGGGAACAGCCGCAGGTACACGCTGCCTGGGGGTGGCTATGGAGAGGGGACGCGCGTGACGGTCAACATGACCAAGGGTCAGGCCATCAGTCTGGAGAAGCAGGGCGGAGGCACGCTGACCGCGGTCCGGATGGGCCTCGGCTGGCAGGCTGCCAAGCGCCGGGGGCTGTTCGGCTCGCGCACCCGCGAGATCGACCTGGACGCCTCGGCGGTGCTGTTCGCCGACAAGCAGCCCGTGGACGTCGTGTTCTTCCGGCACCTGCAGAGCGACGACGGCTCCGTCCGGCACACCGGCGACAACCTCGTCGGCGGCGTCGGCCAGGGCGGGGACGACGAGGCCATCCTCGTCGACCTCCAGCGCGTACCGGTGCACATCGACACGATCGTCTTCACGGTGAACTCGTTCACCGGCCAGACCTTCCAGGAAGTGCAGAACGCGTTCTGCCGCATCGTCGACGAGACCAACGGCCAGGAACTGGCCCGCTACACCCTCGACGGCGGCGGCCAGTACACAGCCCAGATCATGGCGAAGGTGTCCCGGGCCGGCGGCGGCTGGCAGATGACGGCCCTCGGAAACCCGGCCAACGGCCGGACCTTCCAGGACCTCATGCCGGCCATCCTGCCGCACCTGTAACACCGGCACACGGACACCGGAACACCGGGAAACAAGAGAAGAAGGCACGGGGGAGGGGCTGCACGATGACGGCCGAACTGGTCCGGGGGCAGAACCACCCCGTGTCCCACAGCCGGGTGGAGGTCAGGGTCTCGGCGGGCACCGCCGTGCTCGTACTGGCCTCGCTGGCGGACGAAAGGGGCCGGCTCACCGGCCCCAGGGCCCTGGCGCACCCGGGCGCCCCCGGCCTCCCGGGGGTCCGCGTCTCCGAGGAGCCGGCCGAGCGGCATATCCTGGCCGTCGACCTCGACGCCGTCGAGGCCGGGGTCCACAGCATCGGCGTGGTCCTCGTCCTGCCGCCCGGCGGCCCCGCGCGCTTCGGAGCCGTGCCGGTACCGCACCTGGCGATCGCCGAACAGGGCGGGGCCGAGTTCGCGGCCTTCGCCCCCGCCGACCTGGACGCCGAGACCGCCCTGATCGCCCTGGAGCTCTACCGCCGCCAGGGCGCCTGGAAGGTACGGGCCGTCGGCCAGGGGTACGCCGACGGGCTCGCGGCCCTCCTCGCCGACGGGGGACTCGCCGCGCCGGAAGCCGCCGCGCTGACCGAAGAGGCCCTGCGCACGGCCCGCCGCACCGGCGACGCCGGCCGCCCGCCCACCTCCCTCCCGACGCACGCCCAGGGTTCGGACGCCACCCGCCACCTCGCCCCGCAGCCGCCCGCGGCCGCCCCCGCGCCGCCGGACCCGATCCCCGTCTCCGCAGTCCCCCACGCCCGCCCGCCCGGCCCCGCGCCGGCCCCGGCCGAGCCCGACGGATCCCGGCCCACCATCGACTACGCCCACCCGCGCCGCCGCCGCACCACCGCCGAGGCGCCCGAGCCGGCACCCCGCCCGGCACCCGCCGCCGACCCCGCCGACCCGGAAGGGCCCCCGGCCCCCGTCGCCGGGGACGCCGCCGGCTGGTCCATGGACGAGCGGCTCTACAACCAGGTCTGGGGCATGTTCGAGGACCTGGCCCGCACCGTCGCCGCCTACCGCAGCGCCGTCGACTTCGCCGACTCCCGGCTCGACCGCGAGCTGGACGAGGCCCTGTCCGACCCGAGCCGCCGCCTCACGGGCTCCGACGACGCCCGCGAGACCGCGCGCGTCCGCCGCGACGAACTGGTCGCCCGCGCCCGCGCCGTCCTCGACCGCGACCTGGTCCAGCTGACCGCCGAGTCCGAGGTGGTCGAACCCGCGCTGCCGGCCGCGTACGCCCGCTGGGACAGCCCCGTCTGGCACGGCCGGGACATCACCGAGGAAGGCCCCCTCGCCCTGCGGCTGGGCAACCTCGGCCTGCCCGAGAGCCCGGGCCTGCGCATCCCCCTGCTGATGCGGCTCCCGCTGGAGCGCGGCCTGTGGATCGACAACGGCCGCACCGGCTCCGAGGCCGCCATGGCCATGGACACCGACCGGCTGCGCCGCGCAGCCCTGGACATGGCCGTCGCCCACGCCGCCCGGCTGCTGGCCGTCCACCCGGCCGACCGGTTCTCCGTCCACGTCATCGACCCCGCCGGAGCGGGCTCCGCCGCGCTGGCCCCGCTGGTGCGCGCCGGGTTGCTGGCCGCGCCGCCCGCCGCCGGCGCCGCCGGGGTCGCCGAGACCCTCGCGCGGCTGACCCGGCGGGTGGACCTCGTGCAGATGGCGCTGCGCGCCGGCGCGCCCGAGGACCTGCCCCCGGACCTGGACCCCGCCGAGCAGCTGCTCATCGTGCACGACTTCCCGCACGGCTTCGACGACCGCGCTGTCACCCAGCTGCGCTACCTGGCCGACGAGGGGCCGGCGGTCGGCGTGCACCTGCTGATGGTCGCCGACCGCGACGAGGCCTCCGCGTACGGGCCGCTGCTGGACCCGCTGTGGCGCTCGCTGATGCGGCTGTCGCCCGTCCCCGACCACCACCTCGCGGACCCGTGGGTCCAGCACGCCTGGACCTTCGAGCCGGATCTGCCCCCGCAGGGCAGCGAGGTCCTCGACCAGACGCTGGAACGCGTCGCCCGGGCCCGCGGGGACGCCCGCCCGTAGGGGAGGGGGCCGCCCATGACCGGCCGATGACCATCAGGTGACCCCTCTTTGGGCATCCCTTTACCTTTGCCTCCTTCCGCGGGTACCCTGGGACCTGCGGAGGGGAGTATTCCTGCTGTTTCCTGCGCGGCGTTCCCGTCAGTACGGACTGCTCGGTTCATTCGACGCAGTGGTCCCGGGGCGTCGGCCCACGGCCCCGCGAGCCGGCCGGGTGGAAGAGACCTCCGGCAGCGATGACGCTGACCATGTGCTGAGCCATCCGCCGGAGGCGTGAATACCGTGGACGTTTCGTTGACCCTATGGGTGCTGACCATCGTCGGTCTGGGCATCCTCATCGGCGCCGACTTCCTCATCGGCCGCAAGCCCCATGACGTTTCCATCAAGGAAGCGGGAACCTGGACGGTCGTCTGGATCGTCCTCGCCGTCCTCTTCGGCCTCGGCCTGCTGTTCACCGGCAACGGCCAGGCCTCGCAGGAGTTCTTCGCCGGCTTCATCACCGAGAAGTCCCTGAGTGTGGACAACCTCTTCGTCTTCGTCCTGATCATGGCGAAGTTCTCGGTGCCCTCCCACCTCCAGCAGCGCGTCCTGCTGATCGGCGTACTGATCGCCCTGGTCCTGCGCGCGGTCTTCATCGCCGCCGGCGCCGCGATCATCACCAGCTTCTCGTGGGTCTTCTACCTCTTCGGCGCCTTCCTGATCTACACCGCCTGGAAGCTGATCCAGGAGGCCCGCAAGGACGAGGGGGAAGAGGAGTTCGAGGAGAACCGCCTCCTCAAGTCGATCGAGAAGAAGTTCGGCGTCGCCGACCGCTACCACGGCACCAAGCTCTTCATCCGCACCAACGGCAAGCGCGTCCTGACCCCGCTGATGGTCGTCATGCTCGCCATCGGCACCACCGACGTCCTCTTCGCCCTGGACTCGATCCCCGCGATCTTCGGCCTCACCCAGGACCCGTACATCGTCTTCACCGCCAACGCCTTCGCCCTCATGGGCCTGCGCCAGCTGTACTTCCTGATCGGCGGCCTGCTCGAGAAGCTGGTCCACCTCAGCTACGGCCTGTCCGTCATCCTGGGCTTCATCGGGGTCAAGCTGGTGCTGCACGCCCTGCACGAGTCCGGGGTGCACGTACCGCAGATCTCCATCCCCGTCTCCCTGGGCGTCATCTGCGGGGTCCTGGTGATCACCACGATCACCAGCCTGATCGCCTCGAAGAAGCAGGCGGCGGCCGAAGCCGCCGCCGAGGAGACCCGGAGCGTCGACGCCTGATCCGGCCGGGCCCGGAGGGGCCGGGCTACGCGGGGGCGGCCGCTTCGGCCGCCCCCGCTCCCGTTTCCGTACCCGCCCCGGCTCCGGCTCCGGCCCCGGCCCCGGCCTCGTCCTCGGCCGAGGGCGAGGGCGGAGCCGGCCGGGTCTCCGGGAGCAGAGCGAAGCAGACGAGGCTGAGCAGGGCGACCGCCGTCAGGTACACCGCCGCACCCCACGGCGGGCCCGAGCCGGCCGCCAGGGCCGTCGCCACGACCGGGGTCAGGGCGCCGCCCACCACCCCGCCGAGGTTGTAGCCGACGGCCGCGCCGGTGCAGCGGATCCGGGGGGCGTACAGCTCGGGCAGGTACGCCCCCGCCACGGCGTACATCAGGACCATCGCCAGCAGCCCGCCGGCGCAGGCGACCGTCACCAGCAGCGGGTCCCCGCTGCTCAGCAGGGCCACGAAGGGGAACATCCACACCGCGCAGGCCGCGCTCCCGGCCAGACACAGCGGCCGCCGCCCCCAGCGGTCGCCGAGCGCCGCCAGCGGGGGCGTCACCAGCCCCATCAGCAGGACGGCGGCCATCACCACGGCCAGCATCAGGGTGCGGTCCATGCCCAGGCGCCCGGTGGTGTAGGCCAGGGCCCAGGTGGTGACCGCGTAGAAGACGGCGTACCCGACCGACATCGCCCCGCCGGTGAGCAGGAGCAGCCGCCAGTGGCCCCGTACGACCTCCGGCAGCGGGGACTCGGCCCTCCGGCCCGTCTCGGTGAGGGCGCGGAACTCCGGGGTCTCCTCCACCGACCGCCGCAGCCACAGCCCGGCCAGCGCCAGGAGCCCCGCGCACCAGAAGGGCACCCGCCAGCCCCAGGCGGTGAACCGTTCGTCGCTCAGCGCGCCGGACAGCGCCAGCGTCAGCCCGTTGGCCAGCAGGAACCCGGCGGACGGCCCCATCTGCGGGAAACTCGACCACAGCCCGCGCCGCCCCTCCGGGGCGTGCTCGGCGGTCAGCAGCACCGCGCCGCCCCACTCCCCGCCGAGCCCGAGCCCCTGGAGGAAGCGCAGCAGGAGCAGCAGGACGGGCGCGGCGATGCCGATGGAGGCGTACGAGGGCACGCACCCGACCGCCACCGTGGCCAGCCCCGTCAGCAGCAGGGAGGCGAGCAGCACGGGGCGGCGCCCGTAGCGGTCGCCGATGTGCCCGAAGAGCACGGAGCCCAGCGGCCGGGCGAGGAAGCCGATGCCGAACGTGCCGAAGGCGGCGAGGGTTCCGGCGAGCGGGGAGAACGAGGGGAAGAAGAGCGGGCCGAGTACCAGGGCGGCGGCCGTGCCGTAGACGAAGAAGTCGTAGAACTCGATGGCGGTCCCGATCAGGGAGGCCAGGGCGAGCCGCAGCATCGAGGGGGAGGCGGCGGCGCCGGGCGGGCGCACGCGCGGGGAGGGGACGGGGGACGGGGAGGGGTGGTGTCGCATGGTGCAGCAACTACCCCAGCCCGCCCCCTCGGGACATGCGTTCGGTCGAGGTCGACCGGAAGGAGCGCATGGCCGCACGGTGTTGACGCCGGCACATGCGCACGCGGGTCACCAGCCGCGCTCGCGCCATTCCGCGAGGTGGGGGCGCTCGGTACCGAGCATGGTGTCGTTCCCGTGGCCCGGGTAGACCCAGGTCTCGTCCGGCAGCTGCCCGAACAGCTTGGTCTCGACGTCGTCGATGAGGCGGGCGAAGTTCTTCGCGTCGCCCCAGGTGTTGCCCACGCCGCCGGGGAAGAGGCAGTCGCCGGTGAACACGTGCGGGTGCCCGTGCGGGTCGTCGTAGACGAGGGCGATGGAGCCGGGGGTGTGGCCGACCAGGTGGCGGGCGGTCAGGGAGACCCGTCCGACCGTGATCACGTCCCCGTCCTGGACCAGGACGTCCGTGGGTACGGGGATGCCCTCTGCGTCGAAGGCGCCCGCGTAGGTCCGGGCGCCGGTGGCGTCGACGACCTGCTGGAGCGCGCCCCAGTGGTCGCCGTGCTGGTGCGTGGTGACGACGGACGCGATGCCGTCGTCGCCGATCAGGTTCAGCAGCGTGTCCGGTTCGGCCGCCGCGTCGATCAGGAGCTGCTCGCCGGTGGCCCGGCAGCGCAGCAGGTACGCGTTGTTGTTCATGGAACCCACCGCGACCTTGGAAATCATCAGGTCGGCGAGTTCGTGCACGTCGGCGGGACCGCCGACCTTGACCGCTCCGCTGTACGTCATGTCGGAATCCTAGAGCGCGGGGAGCTCGGGCAGGTGATCGCCCGCCTCGACGGCGAGGTGGGCGCCCTTGAGGCCGCGGCCGGCCAGCCAGCCGAGCAGGTCGTCCCGTGCGCCGCTGAGGGTCACCGGGGTGCCCTCGGTGCCGCCCGTGCGCGCGACGAAGCCGCCGTCCGGGAACTGGAGGGTGACCGGCGGGACGTCCGGGCGGCCGGACCAGCGGTCGGCGAGGAAGGCGATCTCCCGGTCGGCGAACTCGGCCGGGAGGTCGGAGAGCTCGTAGCCGATGTTGAGGTCGACGTGGTGGAGCTCGACCTCGACGAGGCGGCGGAACGGCACGTTCGCGGCGAGGTCGGTGACGCCGTTGCGCAGCTCGACGGTGCGCTGCCAGTCCTGGTCGGGCTCGGTGGTGGCGAGGAAGCGGGCCCCGGAATCACGGAGGTCCGCCAGGTGTTCTTCCAGGGGCCGGCCGGCGTCGCGCTCGATGTCCGCGTCGCGGGCGGCGGCGCTCTCGTACATGGGGCGGCCCTCGAAGACGTTGACGAGGGCGTCGGCGTTGCGCGCCAGGTGGGCCAGGATGTGGCCGCGGGTCCAGCCGGGGAGGTGTGACTCCTCGGCGAGTGAGGAGTTGTCCAGTTTCGCGACCGCGTTCAGCAGTCGGTCGGTGGCTTCACGTACAGAGGCCAGGTCGTGCACATGATCAGTCATGGGTCCGAGCCTAGTGGCCGTGAGGCCCCCGCCACACGATCGGGTGAAGCCCTCTTGCGCGTGCCGTAAATCGAATGTGCGTGCTATACGCTCGGAAGTCCAGACACAGTCCATCGCAGAGGCGCCCCCCATACCCTGGACAGCCGGGGGCCCGTGCCCCCGCTCTCTCAAGAAAGGTGCGGACCGGCGTGACCGACCGTCTCATCGTTCGTGGCGCTCGCGAGCACAACCTGAAGAACGTCTCGCTCGACCTGCCCCGCGATTCCCTCATCGTCTTCACCGGACTCTCCGGCTCGGGCAAGTCCTCCCTGGCCTTCGACACGATCTTCGCCGAGGGCCAGCGCCGCTACGTCGAGTCGCTCTCGTCGTACGCCCGCCAGTTCCTGGGGCAGATGGACAAGCCCGACGTCGACTTCATCGAGGGCCTCTCCCCGGCCGTCTCGATCGACCAGAAGTCGACCTCGCGCAACCCCCGCTCCACCGTCGGCACGATCACCGAGGTCTACGA
Organism: Streptomyces sp. NPDC001373; assembly: GCF_042895815.1. Lineage (NCBI taxonomy): Bacteria > Bacillati > Actinomycetota > Actinomycetes > Kitasatosporales > Streptomycetaceae > Streptomyces > Streptomyces sp. NPDC001373. The sequence continues at coordinate 139,816 of NZ_JBIAWQ010000004.1, read as the reverse complement.
CTACCTCCGCCTGCTCTTCGCCCGCATCGGCAAGCCGCACTGTCCCGAGTGCCGCCGCCCGATCTCCCGGCAGTCGCCGCAGGCGATCGTCGACAAGGTCCTGGCCCTGCCCGAGGGCAGCCGCTTCCAGGTGCTGTCGCCGCTGGTGCGCGAGCGCAAGGGCGAGTTCGTCGACCTCTTCGCCGACCTCCAGACCAAGGGCTACAGCCGGGCCCGGGTGGACGGCCAGACCGTCCAGCTCTCCGAGCCGCCGACGCTGAAGAAGCAGGAGAAGCACACCATCGAGGTGGTCGTCGACCGCCTCACCGTCAAGGACAGCGCCAAGCGCCGGCTCACCGACTCCGTCGAGACCGCCCTCGGCCTCTCCGGCGGCATGGTGATCCTGGACTTCGTCGACCTCGCCGAGGACGACCCGGAGCGTGAGCGGATGTACTCCGAGCACCTCTACTGCCCGTACGACGACCTGTCCTTCGAGGAGCTGGAGCCGCGCTCCTTCTCCTTCAACTCGCCCTTCGGCGCCTGCCCCGAGTGCACCGGCATCGGTACGCGCATGGAGGTGGACCCGGAGCTGATCGTCCCGGACGAGGACAAGTCGCTGGACGAGGGCGCGGTCTCGCCCTGGTCGCTCGGCCACACCAAGGACTACTTCCAGCGGCTGGTCGGCGCGCTCGCCGGGGAGCTGGGCTTCCGGACCGACATCCCGTGGGCTGGGCTGCCGCAGCGGGCGAGGAAGGCCCTGTTGTACGGGCACAAGACCCAGATCGAGGTCCGCTACCGCAACCGTTACGGGCGCGAGCGCGCGTACACCACGGCCTTCGAGGGCGCCGTGCCGTTCGTCAAGCGCCGGCACGCCGAGTCCGAGAGCGACGCGAGCCGCGAGCGCTTCGAGGGCTACATGCGAGAGGTGCCCTGCCCGACCTGTGAGGGCACCCGGCTCAAGCCGATCGTGCTCGCGGTGACGGTGATGGAGCGGTCCATCGCCGAGGTCGCCGCGATGTCGATCAGCGAGTGCGCCGACTTCCTGGGACGGCTGAAGCTCGACGCCCGCGACAAGAAGATCGCCGAGCGGGTCCTCAAGGAGGTCAACGAGCGGCTGCGCTTCCTGGTGGACGTGGGCCTGGACTACCTCTCCCTCAACCGCGCCGCCGGCACCCTGTCGGGCGGCGAGGCCCAGCGCATCCGCCTGGCGACGCAGATCGGCTCCGGCCTGGTCGGCGTGCTGTACGTGCTGGACGAGCCGTCCATCGGCCTGCACCAGCGCGACAACCACCGGCTGATCGAGACGCTGGTGCGGCTGCGGGACATGGGCAACACCCTGATCGTCGTCGAGCACGACGAGGACACCATCAAGGTGGCCGACTGGGTCGTGGACATCGGCCCGGGCGCCGGCGAGCACGGCGGCAAGGTGGTGCACAGCGGCTCGCTGAAGGAGCTGCTGAAGAACGGCGAGTCGATGACGGGCCAGTACCTGTCCGGCAAGAAGTCCATCCCCGTGCCGGACGTGCGCCGGCCCGTGGACGCCGAGCGCAGGCTCACCGTCCACGGCGCCAAGGAGAACAACCTGCGGGACATCGACGTGTCCTTCCCGCTGGGCGTCCTCACGGCGGTCACGGGCGTGTCGGGTTCCGGCAAGTCCACGCTGGTCAACGACATCCTGTACACGCACCTGGCGCGCGAGCTGAACGGCGCGCGGTCCGTGCCCGGGCGCCACACCCGGGTGGACGGCGACGACCTGGTCGACAAGGTGGTCCATGTCGACCAGTCGCCGATCGGCCGGACGCCGCGGTCCAACCCGGCCACGTACACGGGCGTCTTCGACCACGTGCGCAAGCTCTTCGCGGAGACGATGGAGGCGAAGGTGCGCGGCTACCTGCCGGGGCGCTTCTCCTTCAACGTCAAGGGCGGCCGCTGCGAGAACTGCTCCGGCGACGGCACGATCAAGATCGAGATGAACTTCCTGCCGGACGTGTACGTCCCGTGCGAGGTGTGCCACGGCGACCGGTACAACCGGGAGACGTTGGAGGTCCACTACAAGGGCAAGTCCATCGCGGAAGTCCTGAACATGCCGATCGAGGAGGCGCTGGAGTTCTTCGAGGCGGTTCCGACGATCGCCCGCCACCTGAAGACGCTGACGGAGGTCGGCCTGGGATACGTCCGCCTCGGGCAGTCGGCCCCGACGCTGTCGGGCGGCGAGGCGCAGCGCGTCAAGCTGGCGTCCGAGCTCCAGAAGCGGTCGACCGGGCGGACGGTGTACGTGCTGGACGAGCCGACGACCGGTCTGCACTTCGAGGACATCTCGAAGCTGATCAAGGTGCTGTCGGGCCTGGTGGACAAGGGGAACTCGGTGATCGTCATCGAGCACAACCTGGACGTCATCAAGACCGCGGACTGGGTCGTCGACATGGGCCCCGAGGGCGGCTACGGCGGCGGTCTCGTCGTCGCCGAGGGGACGCCGGAGCAGGTCGCGTCGGTGGGCGCGAGCCACACCGGCAAGTTCCTGCGGGACATCCTGGGGGCGGAGCGGATCTCCGACGCCGCGCCGGTGCCGGCGGCGCGGGCCCCGAGGAAGCGGGCGGCCCCCGCGAAGAAGACGACCCGGGCCCGCAAGGCGTAGTCCGGCGGGGCGGGGGCGGCGCTCCGCCCCCAGACCCCCGCGCCTCAAACGGGGGCGGGGCCGGGGGAGATGGAGCGCACCGGGCGTGCGGCGCACGGTATCGGGGTCAGGGGCGGAGCCCCTGGGAACGGTGGAAGGGCGGGCGGGGAGCAGTCCCGTGCAGCGGCACCCCGGCACCGCCCGGCCAGGGCCTACGCGGCGACGCCCACCGCTACGCGGCGACGCCCACCGCGTGGCCCGTCGTCGACGGGTCGGACAGGGTGTCCAGGAGGGCCGTCGCCACGTCCGCGCGGGCGATCACCCGGCCGCCCGGGACATTGGCGTCGAGGGCGCGGCGGTAGCGGCCCGCCCCGGGCCGGTTCAGGAGACGCGGCGGCCGGACCACCGTCCACCGCACCCCGCTCGCCGCGATGACGGCCTCCATGACCTCCAGGTCGGCGTACAGGTCGCGCAGCGCCCACCGCAGCAGGGGATAGCCCACCTTCCGCAGGAGCACCCCGTCCCCCTCCGCGTCCGGCCCCAGGGGCGCCGCGCTGACCGCCGTCAGCCGCCCGACCCCCGCCCGCTCCATCGCGGCGACGACCGACCGCAGGGCCGGCCCGGTGACCGGGTGCAGCCGCGCCTGCTTGTTGCTCGCGCAGCCCAGCGCCGAGACCACCGCGTCCTGACCCGCCAGGACCGGCAGCAGCGCCGACCCGTCCGTCAGGTCGGCCACCACCGCCACCCGCAGCCGCTCCTGCGCCGGCACATCCAGCCGGGCGGGGTCGCGGACGACCGCCGTCACCTCGTGGCCCGCCGCGAGGGCCTGCCGGACCACCTCGCGGCCCACCCCGCCCGTCGCCCCGAACACCGTGATCTTCATCGTGGACCCCCGTCGAGGATGGTGGGTGAGTATTCACTCACCCTCGTGTCCACTAGGGTGAGTGAATGCCCGCCCCGAAGTCAACCCGGCCCGCCTCCGAGCGGCTGCTGGACGCCGCCGAGACCCTCATGCGCACCATCGGCCTCGCCAACACCACCACCAAGGCCATCGCCCGTGAGGCCGGCTGCTCGGAGGCCGCGCTCTACAAGCACTACGCGAACAAGGAAGAGCTGTTCGTACGGGTGCTGATGGAGCGCACGCCCAACGCCGGGCCGCTCATGGCCGCCCTCGACGCCGACGCCGGCCCCGGCGGGCACGCCCTCCAGGAGGCCCTCTCCGACATCGCCCGGCACGCCTCGCTGTTCTACGCCGAGGCCATGCCGATGGCCGCCTCGCTGTTCGCCGAGCCCGCCCTGCTCACCCGCCACCGCCAGGGGGTCCACGAGATCGGCGCGGGCCCGCACGTGGTGCTCGACGCCCTCGAAGGACGGCTGCGCCGGGAGCTCGACGCCGGGCGGCTGCGGGCCGGCGCCGACCCCCGCGCCGCCGCCGCGCTGCTGCTCGGCGCCTGCTTCCAGCGGGCCTTCTTCCTGCACTTCTCCGGCGCCGAGGTGGTCCAGCCGGTCGAGGAGTTCGCCCCGGCGCTCGCCCGGACCCTGTGGGCCGCTATCGGCTGAGCCCGAGCTCGGCCGCGTACGGCGGCTCGCAGCCCGCCCGGGTACAGGTCAGCGCCGCCGCGTGGGCGGCGTGGGCGAGGACCGCGGGCCAGTCCGCCGCGCCCGGGTCCGCGAGGCCCGCGAGCCGGTGCAGCAGCGCCGCGTTGACGGTGTCGCCCGCGCCGATGGTGTCCGCGACGGCCACCGGACGGGCCGCCGCGCTGTGCTCCGCGCCCTCCGCGGTCCACACCGTCAGCCCCGCCGCGCCCCGGGTCAGCACCACGGCCGAGGGACCCGCCGCCAGCCAGTCCCCGACCCGGCCGCCCAGCCAGTCCGCGTCCTCCTCCGACAGCTTCAGCACGGACACGTACGGCAGCCAGCCCAGGAACCGCTCCCGGTAGCCGGCCGGGTCCGCGATCAGCGCCGGGCGGACGTTGGGGTCGAGCAGGGTCAGCAGCCCGCGCCCCGACTCCCGCCGCAGCAGGGCCTCGTACGCGCTCGCGCCCGGCTCCAGCGCCAGCGAACAGGTGCCGAGTGCGAGGGCCCGCGCCCGCGGCGGCAGCGCGGGAGGCAGGGAGAACAGCCGGTCGGCGGTGCCCTCGACGTAGAACCCGTACGCGGCCGAGCCGTCCGGCGCCAGCGAGGGCACGGCCAGCGTGGTCGGCTCGGGCCCGCGCCGCACCAGCGAGAGGTCCACCCCGGCGGCCCGCAGCCCGGCCAGCAGGACCTCGCCGAAACCGTCGGCCGACACCCGGGAGCAGAAGGCGACCTCCGCCCCGAGCCGCCCCAGCGCCAGGGCGGTGTTGTACGGCCCGCCCCCGGGCCGGGGCAGCAGCGCGCCCGGCGGCTCCGCCAGGGGCACGAGGTCGATCAGGGCTTCTCCACCGACGACGATCACGCGGGGGAAGCTATCCCATCGGACGCCGGTAGGGTCGGGTGGGCCCCGCCCGGGTCCCGCCCCTTCGCGCCAGGAGAACCACATGTCCGCGTCACAGCCCGCCGCCCGCCGTACCGTCCTCAAGGGTGCCGCCGCGCTCGCCGGGGCCGTGGGCGCCGGTGCGGCGCTCTCCGCCTGCTCGACCGAGGGCGGCAGCGGCGCGGGCGGTCCCGCCGTGCCGAAGGAGCCGGTCGAGCTGGGTGCCGTGGCGGACGTCCCGGTCGGCGGCGCGAAGCTGTTCCGCGAGCGCAAGGTCGTCGTCAGCTGCCCGGCGGAGGGCCAGTACAAGGCGTTCAGCGCCCAGTGCACGCACGCCGGCTGCGTCCTCGACAAGATCGACAAGGGTGAGGGCAACTGCCCCTGCCACGGCAGCCGCTTCGACGTCACCACCGGCAAGGTCCTGCAGGGCCCGGCCACCGAGCCCCTCCCGTCCGTCCTGGTGAAGGCGGAGAACGGCAAGCTGATCGCGGGCTGACCACGGCGCGGCCGCGGGGCGGCCCCTACCCCCGGTCCCAGGCGATGCCCAGGATGCCCGGGCGGACCGTCTGCTCTACCAGGTGGACCGCCCGGTGGCGGCCGCTCGGGGTGAGGTCGGCGAGAGAGCGGTGGCCGGGCCGGGCCCTGCACGGCTCGTCCCCGCCCCGCCCTCCCACCGTTCCCCCCGATCGCCGGCGCGGCTGCCGACACGGCGCCGCGCCCGCGCCTCAGACGCCGGGCAGGGGACCCCGCCCCGCGCAGCGGTACGGTGCGTTGTCGTAGCGCGCCAGTAGGGTGGGCGGCATGGCCGACCCTTCCAGCTACCGACCCAAACCCGGGGAGATCCCCGACTCCCCCGGGGTCTACAAGTTCCGCGACGAGCACCGCCGGGTGATCTACGTCGGGAAGGCCAAGAGCCTGCGCCAGCGGCTGGCCAGCTATTTCCAGGACCTGGCCGGTCTGCACCCCCGGACCGCCACCATGGTCACCACGGCCGCCTCCGTCGAGTGGACCGTCGTCTCCACCGAGGTCGAGGCGCTCCAGCTGGAGTACTCCTGGATCAAGGAGTTCGACCCCCGGTTCAACGTCAAGTACCGGGACGACAAGAGCTACCCCTCCCTCGCGGTCACCCTGAACGAGCGGTACCCGCGCGTCCAGGTGATGCGGGGGCCCAAGAAGAAGGGCGTGCGGTACTTCGGGCCGTACGGGCACGCCTGGGCGATCCGCGAGACCGTCGACCTCATGCTGCGCGTGTTCCCGGTGCGCACCTGCTCCGCCGGGGTGTTCAAGCGGTCCGCCCAGATCGGGCGGCCCTGTCTGCTCGGGTACATCGGCAAGTGCTCCGCGCCCTGCGTGGGCCGGATCAGCCCCGAGGACCACCGCGAACTCGCCGAGGACTTCTGCGACTTCATGGCCGGCCGCACCGGCGCCTACCTCTCCCGGCTGGAGAAGGAGATGCAGGACGCGGCCGAGGAGATGGAGTACGAGAAGGCTGCCCGGCTGCGCGACGACATAGGCGCCCTGCGCCGGGCCATGGAGAAGAACGCCGTCGTCCTGGCGGACGCCACCGACGCGGACCTGATGGCCGTCGCCGAGGACGAGCTCGAAGCGGCCGTGCAGATCTTCCACGTGCGCGGCGGACGGGTGCGCGGGCAGCGCGGCTGGGTCACCGACAAGGTCGAGGCCGTCGACACCGCCGGGCTCGTCGAGCACGCCCTCCAGCAGCTGTACGGGGAGGAGAGCGGCGAGAGCGTGCCCAGGGAGGTGCTCGTCCCGGTCCTGCCCGAGGACGCGCCCGCACTGGGCCAGTGGCTCGCCGGGCGGCGCGGGTCGCAGGTCAGCCTGCGCGTCCCGCAGCGCGGGGACAAGAAGTCCCTCATGGAGACCGTCCACCGCAACGCCCGGCAGTCCCTCGCCCTGCACAAGACCAGGCGCGCCGCGGACCTCACCACACGCTCCCGCGCCCTGGAGGAGATCGCCGAGGCCCTGGACCTGGACGGCGCGCCCCTGCGCATCGAGTGCTTCGACGTCTCCCACCTCCAGGGCGACGACGTCGTGGCGTCCATGGTCGTCTTCGAGGACGGCCTCGCCCGCAAGAGCGAGTACCGCAGGTTCCAGATCAAGGGCTTCGAGGGGCAGGACGACGTTCGGTCCATGCACGAGGTCGTCTCGCGGCGCTTCCGGCGCTACCTCCAGGAGAAGCTGAAGACGGGGGAGTGGGCCCCCGGGGACGAGGAGCCCGAGGACGACGGGCGGCCCAGGCGGTTCGCGTACCCGCCGCAGCTGGTCGTCGTCGACGGCGGGCAGCCCCAGGTGGCGGCGGCCAAGCGGGCCCTGGAGGAGCTCGGGATCGACGACGTCGCCGTGTGCGGCCTCGCCAAGCGGCTGGAGGAGGTGTGGCTGCCCGGCGAGGACGACCCCGTCGTGCTCCCCCGCACCAGCGAGGGCCTCTACCTGCTCCAGCGGGTGCGTGACGAAGCCCACCGCTTCGCCATCCAGTACCAGCGCGGCAAGCGCGGGAAGCGCCTGAAGGCGGGCCCGCTGGACGAGGTGCCCGGCCTCGGCGAGAGCCGCAAGCACGCCCTCGTGAAGCACTTCGGTTCGGTGAAGAAGCTGAGACAGGCGACAATCGACCAGATCTGCGAGGTCCCGGGCATAGGCCGCAAGACGGCCGAGACCGTGGCCGCGGCCCTCGCCCAGGCGGTTCCCGCAGGTCCTGCCGTCAACACGGCGACAGGAGAGATCATTGACGACGAGGCCCCCGCGCCCGCGGGGACGCCGTCCGAACGGGGGACCGCGCAATGACCGAGCACGAGACCGAGCACGACCGAGACGGAGCACAGGTGAGTACGGGCACGACAGTGGAGCCCGGCGACAACGCCGAGGCGGCCATCCCCGAGCTGGTGATCATCTCCGGGATGTCCGGAGCCGGCCGCAGCACGGCGGCCAAGTGCCTGGAGGACCTCGGCTGGTTCGTCGTCGACAACCTCCCGCCGGCGTTGATCCCCACCATGGTGGAGCTCGGCGCCCGCTCCCAGGGCAACGTGGCGCGGATCGCCGTCGTCGTCGACGTCCGCGGCCGCCAGTTCTTCGACGCCCTGCGCGAGTCCCTCGCCGACCTGGAGGCCCGCGGGGTCACCCGGCGCATCGTCTTCCTGGAGTCCTCCGACGACGCGCTGGTCCGCCGCTTCGAGTCGGTCCGCCGCCCGCACCCCCTCCAGGGCGACGGCCGCATCGTCGACGGCATCGCCGCCGAGCGCGACCTGCTGCGCGAGCTGCGCGGCGACGCCGACCTGGTCATCGACACCTCCAGCCTGAACGTGCACGAGCTGCGCGCCAAGATGGACGCCCAGTTCGCGGGCGACGAGGAGCCCGAGCTGCGGGCCACCGTGATGTCCTTCGGCTTCAAGTACGGCCTGCCCGTCGACGCCGACCTCGTCGTCGACTGCCGCTTCATCCCCAACCCGCACTGGGTCCCGGAACTGCGCCCCTTCACCGGGCTCAACGAGGAGGTGTCGGGCTACGTCTTCAGCCAGCCCGGCGCCAAGGAGTTCCTGGACCGCTACACCGAGCTGCTCCAGCTCATCGCCGCCGGCTACCGCCGCGAGGGCAAGCGGTACGTGACCATCGCGGTCGGCTGCACCGGCGGCAAGCACCGCAGCGTCGCCATGTCCGAGAAGCTCGCCGCCCGCCTCGCCTCCGAGGGAGTCGAGACCGTCGTCGTCCACCGGGACATGGGGCGCGAGTGACCGGACGGACCCTGCGGCTGCGCCGCCTGCGCCGTCTGACCCCCGCCCGGGGCGAGGACGGCGCGGGCCGCGCCGGCCGCCGCGGGGCGGCCAAGGTCGTCGCGCCCAAGGTCGTCGCCCTCGGCGGCGGCATGGGCCTGTCGGCCTCCCTCGCCGCCCTGCGCCGGATCACCGGGGAGCTCACCGCGGTGGTCACCGTCGCCGACGACGGGGGCTCCAGCGGACGGCTCCGCGAGGAGCTGAGCGTGCTGCCCCCGGGCGACCTGCGCAAGGCGCTGGCCGCGCTGTGCGGGGACGACGACTGGGGCCAGACCTGGGCCCGGGTCATCCAGCACCGCTTCCAGTCCGAGGGCGACCTGCACGGGCACGCCGTCGGCAACCTGCTGATCGTCGCCCTGTGGGAGCAGCTCGGCGACCCCGTCCAGGCCCTCGACCTGGTGGGGAAGCTGCTGGGAGCCCAGGGGCGGGTCCTGCCGATGTCGGCGGTGCCCCTGGAGCTTCAGGCGCTGGTCAGGGGCCACGATCCGGCGCGCCCGGACGAGGTGGACACCGTCCGGGGGCAGGCCACCGTGGCTCTGACCCCGGGCGAGGTGCTCTCCGTCCAGGTCGTGCCCGGCGACCCGCCGGCCGTGCCGGAGGCGGTCGCCGCCGTGCTCGACGCCGACTGGGTGGTGCTCGGGCCGGGATCCTGGTTCTCCTCCGTCATCCCGCACCTGCTCGTGCCGGAGCTGCTCGACGCGCTGGTGGCGACGAAGGCCCGCAAGGTCCTCTCGCTGAACCTCGCCCCGCAGCCGGGCGAAACAGAGGGCTTCTCTCCGCAGCGTCATTTGGAGGTTTTGGCCCGACACGCCCCTAAACTCGCCCTGGACGTGGTGCTGGCCGACGAGGCCGCCGTGCCCGACCGCGAGTCCCTCGCCGATGCCGCGAAGCGGTTCGGTGCGGCGGTCGAGCTGGCGCCGGTGGCCAGGCAGGACGGCTCTCCGAAGCACGACCCGGAGCTGCTGGCCGCCGCGTACGACCGTATTTTTCGGATGCATGGAAGGATCGGCCCATGGCGATGACGCCCGCGGTGAAGGATGAGATCTCCCGCCTCCCCGTCACCCGGACCTGCTGCAGGAAGGCGGAGGTCTCGGCGATCCTTCGGTTCGCGGGCGGCCTCCACCTGGTGAGCGGCCGGATCGTCATCGAAGCGGAGCTGGACACCGGGATCGCCGCCCGGCGGCTGCGCAAGGACATCCTGGAGATCTTCGGCCACTCCTCCGACCTGGTGGTCATGGCCCCCGGCGGCCTGCGCCGCGGCAGCCGCTTCGTCGTGCGCGTCGTCGCCGGCGGGGACCAGCTGGCCCGCCAGACGGGCCTGGTCGACGGCCGCGGCCGCCCCATCCGGGGCCTTCCCCCGCAGGTGGTCTCCGGGGCCACCTGTGACGCGGAGGCGGCCTGGCGCGGTGCCTTCCTGGCCCACGGCTCCCTCACCGAGCCCGGCCGGTCCTCCTCCCTGGAGGTCACCTGCCCCGGCCCCGAGGCAGCCCTGGCCCTGGTGGGCGCCGCCCGGCGGCTCTCCATCGCCGCCAAGGCGCGCGAGGTGCGCGGCGTGGACCGGGTCGTCGTCCGCGACGGCGACGCGATCGGCGCCCTGCTGACCCGCCTCGGCGCGCACGAGTCGGTGCTGGCCTGGGAGGAGCGGCGGATGCGGCGCGAGGTCCGCGCCACCGCCAACCGCCTCGCCAACTTCGACGACGCCAACCTGCGCCGCTCGGCGCGGGCCGCGGTGGCCGCCGGAGCCCGGGTGCAGCGCGCGCTGGAGATCCTCGGCGAGGAGGTCCCCGAGCACCTCGCCGCGGCCGGCCGGCTGCGCATGGAGCACAAGCAGGCCTCCCTGGAGGAGCTGGGCGCGCTCGCCGACCCGCCGCTGACCAAGGACGCCGTCGCGGGCCGGATCCGCCGCCTGCTGGCGATGGCCGACAAGCGCGCCCAGGACCTCGGCATCCCCGGCACCGAGTCCAACCTGGACCTCAGCGAGGAGCTGGCCGACAACATGGCCGGCTGAGCCTCGGCCTGCCGGGGGCGGGACGGGGGTGCGGTTCCGCTGGGCGGAGCCGCTCCCCTCCCGCCCCTTCTCCGTCTCCCGGGCTCCGCCCCGGACCCCCGCGCCTCGGACTCCGGCGGGGCCGGAGGGGGGGCCGGGGCCGGGCGGGGCCGTGAGGCTGATTCCCGACCGGCGGACCGGTACGCCCCATTGACTGCGCGTCGTCCGATCGTGAGCCTGGCCCCCGAACGCTTTCGTGGTTGACGACGCCCAGGGGGGCACATGAGGCAACGCGCGAGAACGATCCTCGCGGCAAGCGCACTCGTCTTCGGAACCACTCTGGCCGCGCTGCCCGCCGCGGCCCAGGCACGGCCCGCCTCCGGCACCGACGAGGTACGCGTCTACGACGCCGACATCACCCGCGAACAGGTCCCGCTCGTCCTCGCCGCCGGCCAGGACGCCCATGAACTCGCCGGGCGGGCGCCCGCGAGCGGGACCGCGAAGGTCGAGCTCTTCCTCACCGGGCAGCAGGCCGCGGGGCTCGCCGCCCAGGGGGTGAAGCTCGCCGAGCACAAGGTCTCCGCCCAGGGGCTGGCCCGCACCGAGGCGGCCGGGGACGGGGTCTTCCGCCCCTACAGCGGCAAGGGCGGCCTCCAGGAGGAGATCGTGCGGATCGCGCAGCAGAACCCGGGCCTCGCCAAGGTCGTCTCCATCGGCAGGACCGTCCAGGGCAAGGACATCCTCGCCCTCAAGGTCACCAAGGACGCCGGCAGGACGAAGGACGGCGACAGGCCGTCCGTGCTCTACATGTCCAACCAGCACGCCCGTGAGTGGATCACCCCCGAGATGACCCGGCGGCTGATGCACCACACCCTCGACAACTACGGCAAGGACGCCCGGATCACCAGGCTGGTGGACTCCACCGAGCTGTGGTTCCTGCTCTCCGCCAACCCCGACGGGTACGACTACACCTTCAGCTCCGCCGGCGCCCGGCTGTGGCGCAAGAACCTCCGCGACAACAACGGCGACGGCAGGATCACCGCGGTGGACGGCGTCGACCTCAACCGCAACTTCGCCTACAAGTGGGGATACGACAACGAGGGTTCCTCGCCGAACACCTCCAGCGAGACCTACCGCGGCCCCACGGCGCAGTCCGAACCCGAGACCGTCGCCCTCGACGCCTTCGAGAAGCGCGTCGGCTTCCGGTACGCCGTCAACTACCACTCGGCCTCCGAGCTGCTGCTCTACGGAGTGGGCTGGCAGGTCGCCACCCCGACCCCGGACGACGTGGCCTACAAGGCGCTCGCGGGCACCCCGGAGCAGCCGGCCGTCCCCGGCTACTACCCGCAGATCTCCTCCGAGCTGTACACCACCAACGGCGAGGCCGACGGCCACGCCGCCAACGCCAACGGCGTCATGATGTTCACGCCCGAGATGACCACCTGCCAGACGGCCTCCGCGATCGACCCGAACGACCGGTGGAGGCCCGAGGACTGCGCCTCCGGCTTCAACTTCCCGGACGACGAGAAGCTGATCCAGCAGGAGTTCGCCAAGAACGTCCCCTTCGCCCTGTCCGTCGGCGAGAGCGCCGCGCACCCGGACCGGCCCGCCTCCTCCGTGGGGCTGAGCGCCGCCGACTTCACCCTCGACCCCTTCACCACCTCCTACGCGGCCCGCGGCGAGGACCAGACGGTCTCCGTCACGGCCCGCAAGGCGCTGAAGGACAAGCTGCTCAACTTCCGGATCAACGGCGGCCGTACGCACGACGACGAGCTCAGGCCCTGGAAGGGCGGTGACGTCTACGGCGGCGAGGACAACAACTGGTTCGACCAGTACCGGGCCGAGGTCGACGGCACCAGGCCGGGGGACAAGGTCGAGGTCTGGTTCACCGGCCGCGACGGCGGCCGGACGGTCTCCAGCGAGCACTTCTCCTACACCGTGGCCGAGCGCCCGCGCGCAGACGTCCTGGTGATCGCTGAGGAGGGCGCGAAGGCGCAGTACGCCCAGAGCTACGTCGACGCGCTGCGGGCCAACGGGAAGTCCGCCGCCGTCTGGGACGTGGCCGTCCAGGGCGTTCCGCACCACCTCGGCGTGCTCTCCCACTTCCGCACGGCCGTCCACTACACCGGCGCCGGCGCCCCCGGCGGCCCCACCCAGCTGGCGGTCCGCGACTTCCTCAACGAGGGCGGCAAGCTGGTCGAGGCCGGCGAGCTGGCGGGCGGCCGGGCCCAGCTCGGCCGGGCCCTGACCGACGACTTCAGCCAGTACTACCTCGGCGCCTACAGCCGGGCCACGGTCACGTCCCCCACCGGCTTCACCGGCACGGGCACCCTCACCGGGGCCAAGGGGGCCCTCGGCGACGCACCGGGCACCCCCGGCAACCCGCTGAACTCCCCGGGAGCCTTCAGCGTCACCTCGGACTCCCTGCCGCCGGCGCGGTTCCCGCAGTTCACGAGTGCCCGGGCGGGCCAGTACGCCGGGGTCGTCAACCCGTACGCGCCCTACGCGGGCACCGGCATGGCGTCGGCCACCCACGAGGACGACGACTGGCAGCGCCTCACGCGCACCGTGGACCTCACCCACGTCACCGCCGCCGACCGGCCGCAGCTGAAGACGGCCCTCAACTGGAACACCGAGGAGGGCTACGACCACGCCGTCCTGGAGGCCCGCACCGCCGGTGGAGAGGACTGGACCACACTTCCGGAAGCGAACGGCTTGAGCTCCGCCGCCGTCCCGGCGGAGTGCGGGGCCGGGTTCTTCGTCAACGGCCACCCGTTCCTGCGGCACTACCTCACCGTCGAGGGCGGCGGCTGCTCACCGAGCGGTACCAGCGGGGCCTGGAACAGCTTCACCGGGTCCTCCGACGGCTGGAAGCAGGTCTCCTTCGACCTGAGCCCCTACGCGGGGAAGACCGTCGAGGTCTCCCTCTCGTACATCACCGACCCCGGTTCGGGCGGCCGCGGCGTCTTCGCGGACGAGGCGCGGGTCTCCGTGGGCGGCTCCGACCAGGCCGTCGAGGGCTTCGAGACCTCCCTGGGCGCCTGGACCGCGCAGGGCGCCCCCGCCGGAAGTCCCGATGTTCCGGGCGACTGGTCCAGGACCGGAGAGCTCTTCGCCTCCTACGCCGCCGTCACCACGCGTGACACGGTGCTGTTCGGATTCGGGCTGGAGCACCTGCCGGCCGCGTCCGACCGCGCCCTGCTGATCGGCAAGGCCCTCCGCTCGCTGAGCGGCTGAGCGACGGCCCTCCCGTCGCTCACGTTGGGTGACGGGGACCAAGGTCCCCGGGGCGCCTTGCCGCAGCAGTGGTCCAGGGCCCCGGTGGGGGTACCCCCGCGAAGCGGGGGGAGTGTCAGCCTCCGGCCGATTCCACTCCGAAGCTCACGGAGGGGTAGGGTCGTAAGCGGTCGGGGACATCCCATACAGCTCGCCGGCGGGACAGGCCGGCGCACCAACGAGGAGATCGGTTCGTGACGATCCGCGTAGGCATCAATGGTTTTGGCCGCATTGGCCGCAACTACTTCCGGGCGCTTCTCGAACAGGGGGCGGACATCGAGGTGGTGGGTGTCAACGACCTGACGGACAACGCCACCCTGGTGCACCTGCTCAAGTACGACAGCATCCTCGGCCGGCTGAAGGCCGAGGTCTCGCACACCGATGACACCATCACCGTCGGCGACATGACCTTCAGGACGTTCGCCGAGCGCGACCCCGCGAACCTGCCCTGGGGCGAGCTGGGCGCCGACATCGTCATCGAGTCGACCGGCATCTTCACGAAGAAGGCCGACGCCGCCAAGCACCTCGCGGCCGGCGCGAAGAAGGTCCTCATCTCGGCCCCGGCCAAGGACGAGGACATCACGATCGTGATGGGCGTCAACCAGGACAAGTACGACGCGGCCAACCACCACGTCATCTCCAACGCCTCCTGCACCACCAACTGCGTGGCGCCGATGGCCAAGGTCCTCGACGAGAACTTCGGCATCGTCAAGGGCATGATGACGACGGTCCACGCCTACACGAACGACCAGCGCATCCTGGACTTCCCGCACTCGGACCTGCGCCGCGCCCGCGCCGCCGCCGAGAACATCATCCCGACCTCCACCGGCGCCGCCAAGGCCACCGCGCTCGTCCTGCCGCAGCTCAAGGGCAAGCTCGACGGTATCGCCATGCGCGTCCCGGTCCCCACCGGCTCGGTCACCGACCTCGTCCTGGAGCTCTCCCGCGAGACCACCAAGGAAGAGATCAACGCCGCCTTCCAGAAGGCCGCCGAGGGCCAGCTCAAGGGAATCCTCGACTACACCGAGGACGCGATCGTCTCCTCCGACATCGTGAACTGGCCGGCCTCGTGCACCTTCGACTCCTCGCTGACCATGGTGCAGGACGGTACGCAGGTCAAGGTCGTCGGCTGGTACGACAACGAGTGGGGCTACTCCAACCGCCTCGTCGACCTCACCGTCTTCGTCGGCGGTCAGCTCTGAGAACGTAGGGCAAGGCAACACCATGTGAGCACAGGGTCCGCTCGGCGCGATGAGGCGCCGTTCGGGCCCTGTCGCTTGCCCCGTCCCATCCGCCCTGCACCTGTAACAGCCCTGTACGGGGACAAGGAGTAGAAACACATGAAGACGATCGACGAACTTCTCGCGGACGGCGTGGCCGGCAAGCGGGTCTTCGTACGCGCCGATCTCAACGTGCCGCTGAAGGAAGGCGCGATCACCGACGACGGCCGCATCCGCGCCGTCCAGCCCACGATCGCCAAGCTCGCCGAGGCCGGCGCCCGCGTGGTCGTCGCCTCGCACCTGGGCCGCCCCAAGGGCACCGGCACCGAGCCCGACTTCTCCCTCGCCCCGGCCGCCGAGCGGCTCGGCGAGCTGCTCGGCGCCGAGGTCGCCTTCGCCACCGACACCGTCGGCTCCTCCGCCAAGGAGACCGTCGCGGCCCTCGCCGACGGACAGGTCGCCGTCATCGAGAACCTGCGCTTCAACGCCGGCGAGACCTCCAAGGACGAGGCCGAGCGCAAGGCTTTCGCCCAGGAGCTCGCCGAGCTGGCCGACGTCTACGTCGGCGACGGCTTCGGCGCCGTCCACCGCAAGCACGCCTCGGTCTTCGACCTGCCCGCGCTGCTCCCGCACGCGGCCGGCTACCTCATCGCCACCGAGGTCGGCGTCCTGAAGAAGCTCACCGCCGAGGTCAAGCGCCCCTACGTGGTCGTCCTCGGCGGCGCCAAGGTCTCCGACAAGCTCGCCGTCATCGACGAGCTGCTCGGAAAGGCCGACCGCATCCTCATCGGTGGCGGCATGGCCTACACCTTCCTCAAGGCCAAGGGCTACGAGGTCGGCATCTCCCTCCTCCAGGAGGACCAGGTCCCGACCGTCACCGAGTACATGGAGCGCGCCGAGAAGAACGGCGTCGAGCTGGTCCTGCCGGTCGACATCCTCGCCGCCGCGGACTTCCCCGACATCAAGGGCGGGACCCCGGCCGTCTTCGAGACCGTCGACGCCGACAAGATCCCCGCGGACAAGGAGGGCCTGGACATCGGCCCCAAGACCCGCGAGCTGTACGCCTCGAAGATCGCCGACGCCGAGACCGTCTTTTGGAACGGCCCGGTCGGCGTCTTCGAGCACCCCGACTACGCGAACGGCACCCGCGCCGTCGCACAGGCCCTCGTCGACAGCGAGGCCTTCACCGTGGTCGGCGGCGGCGACAGCGCCGCGGCCGTCCGCATCCTGGGCTTCGACGAGAACGCCTTCGGACACATTTCCACCGGTGGTGGCGCCAGCCTCGAATACCTCGAGGGCAAGACGCTCCCCGGCCTCGCCGCCCTGGAGGGCTGAACCACAATGACCTCTGTCGCACACGGCCGCACCCCGCTCATGGCGGGCAACTGGAAGATGAACCTCAACCACCTCGAGGCCATCGCCCACGTCCAGAAGCTCGCCTTCGCGCTCGCCGACAAGGACTACGACGCCGTCGACGTCGCGGTGCTCCCGCCCTTCACCGACCTGCGCTCGGTCCAGACCCTGGTCGACGGCGACAAGCTGAAGATCAAGTACGGCGCCCAGGACATCTCGGCGCAGGACTCCGGCGCCTACACCGGCGAGATCTCCGGCCCGATGCTCGCGAAGCTGAAGTGCACGTTCGTGGCCGTCGGCCACAGCGAGCGCCGCCAGTACCACGGCGAGACCGACGAGATCTGCAACGCCAAGGTCAAGGCCGCCTACCGCAACGGGATCACCCCGATCCTCTGCGTCGGCGAGGGCCTCGACGTCCGCAAGGCCGGCCGGCAGGTCCCGCACACCCTCGCGCAGGTCGACGGCGGCCTCAAGGACGTCCCGGCCGAGCAGGTCGAGTCCATCGTGATCGCGTACGAGCCCGTCTGGGCGATCGGCACCGGCGAGGTCGCCACCCCCGAGGACGCCCAGGAGGTCTGCGGGGCGATCCGCGGCCGCCTCGCCGAGCTGTACTCCCAGGAGCTGGCCGACAAGGTCCGCATCCAGTACGGCGGCTCCGTCAAGGCCGGCAACATCGCCGCGATCATGGCCCAGCCCGACGTCGACGGCGCCCTGATCGGCGGCGCGGCACTGGACGCCGACGAGTTCGTCAAGATCGTCCGCTTCCGCGACCAGTGAGTATGCGGTAGGGCCGATCCGTCGTACCCTTGCGGGGGCCGGGGGCTGCTGGTGCAGCCGTCGGCCCCCGCTTCCTCCCAGCAGCAGACGTAAGCCCAGAAAGTAGGAATCAGCCGTGGTTATGGGGTTCTCGATCGCCCTGATCGTCTTCAGCGCTCTGCTGATGCTGCTCGTGCTGATGCACAAGGGCAAGGGCGGCGGCCTTTCCGACATGTTCGGCGGCGGCATGCAGTCCTCCGTCGGCGGCTCCTCCGTCGCGGAGCGCAACCTCGACCGCATCACGGTCGTCGTCGGCCTGCTGTGGTTCGCCTGCATCGTGGCGCTCGGCCTGCTCATGAAGTCGAGCGGCAGCTGACGGTTCCGGCCATTTCGCCCGGCCCGCTCGGTCTTTACGTAAACTGAGGCGCCCACAGCGGGTATACCCTCACGCTGGGCGGCACCATCACGCAGGGAGTTACGACCGTGGCAAGTGGCAACGCGATTCGTGGAAGTCGGGTCGGAGCCGGGCCGATGGGCGAGGCCGAGCGCGGTGAATCCGCGCCCCGCCTGCGCATCTCCTTCTGGTGCTCGAACGGGCACGAGACGCAGCCCAGCTTCGCCAGCGACGCACAGGTGCCGGACACCTGGGACTGCCCGCGCTGTGGGTTCCCCGCCGGCCAGGACCGGGACAACCCGCCCGCGCCGCCGCGCACGGAGCCGTACAAGACGCACCTCGCGTACGTACGGGAACGCCGCACCGACGCCGACGGCGAGGCCATCCTCGCCGAGGCGCTCGCCAAGCTCCGCGGCGAGATCTGAGACCGGCTTCGGCCGGGCCGCGCTCAAGAGCGACTGGGGGCCCGGCCCGTGGGAGTACGAATCCCGCGGGCCGGGCCCCTTTGTGCGCGTTGTCCCCCTTCGGATCCCTTAGGTTGGGGGTGGCGGGGCACAACAGGACGGAAGAAGTGGGTTGATGTCCGAGATGAACGCACACCAGGCCGCCGCGCGAAGCGCGTCAACCAAGGGTGGTGCCGGCCGACGGGAGGGCCGCACGAGGCTCAACCGGACGCCCGAGTGGAACGCGCTCGGCAAGCACCGGGAAGAGCTGGGGCAGACGCATCTGCGGGAGCTGTTCGAGACGGATCCCGAGCGGGGCACCGGGTACACCCTGCGGGTCGGCGACCTGCACATCGACTACTCGAAGCACCTCGTCACCGACGAGACCCTCGCGCTGCTGCGCGAGCTGGCGGCGGCGACGGGCGTGGCGGAGCTGCGGGACGCCATGTTCCGCGGCGAGAAGATCAACGTGACGGAGGACCGCGCGGTCCTGCACACCGCGCTGCGCGCCCCCGCGGACGCGGTCGTCGAGGTGGACGGCGAGAACGTCGTCCCCGCCGTGCACGAGGTCCTCGACAAGATGGCGGCCTTCTCCGGCCAGGTCCGGTCGGGGGAGTGGACCGGGTTCACCGGCAAGCGCATCAAGAACGTCGTCAACATCGGCATCGGCGGCTCCGACCTCGGACCGGCGATGGCGTACGAGGCCCTGCGCGCCTTCACCGACCGCTCGCTGACGCTGCGTTTCGTCTCCAACGTCGACGGCGCGGACCTGCACGAGGCCGTGCGCGACCTGGACCCGGCCGAGACGCTGTTCATCATCGCGTCCAAGACCTTCACCACCATCGAGACCATCACCAACGCCACGTCGGCGCGCCAGTGGCTGCTGGCCGGGCTGGGCGGGGACCAGGCCGCCGTGGCACGGCACTTCGTGGCCCTGTCCACCAACGCCGAGAAGGTCACCGAGTTCGGCATCGACCCGGCCAACATGTTCGGCTTCTGGGACTGGGTCGGCGGCCGTTACTCCTTCGACTCCGCCATCGGCCTCTCGCTGATGATCGCGATCGGGGCGGACTCCTTCCGCGAGCTGCTGGGCGGCTTCCGGGCCATGGACGAGCACTTCCGCACCGCGGCGCCCGAGGACAACGCCCCGCTGCTACTGGGCCTGTTGGGCATCTGGTACGGGGCCTTCTACGACGCCCAGTCGCACGCCGTGCTCCCGTACAGCCACTACCTCTCCCGTTTCACGGCCTACTTGCAGCAGCTGGACATGGAGTCCAACGGCAAGTCCGTGGACCGCGAAGGCCATCCGGTGGACTGGCAGACCGGTCCGGTGGTGTGGGGCACGCCCGGCACCAACGGGCAGCACGCGTACTACCAGTTGATCCACCAGGGCACCCGGATGATCCCGGCGGACTTCATCGGCTTCGCCCGCCCGGTGGCGGAGCTGGAGCCGGCGCTGGAGGCCCAGCACGACCTGCTGATGGCGAACTTCTTCGCCCAGACCCAGGCCCTGGCCTTCGGCAAGACGGCCGAGGAGGTACGGGCGGAGGGCGTCGCCGAGGCGCTCGTCCCGCACAAGACCTTCCAGGGCAACCACCCGACGACGACGATCCTCGCCACCGAGCTGACCCCGGCCGTCCTGGGCCAGCTCATCGCCCTCTACGAGCACAAGGTGTTCGTCCAGGGCGCGGTGTGGAACATCGACTCCTTCGACCAGTGGGGCGTCGAGCTCGGCAAGGTCCTCGCGAAGCGGGTGGAGCCGGCGCTGACGGAGGGCTCGCACGTGGAGGGCCTGGACCCGTCGACGCGGGCACTGGTGGCCGTGTACCGGGAGCTGCGCGGGCGGCAGTAGGAACGGCGAGGCGCCCCGTACCGGCCGGTGACCGGTACGGGGCGCCTGTCGCGTCCCGGCTCAGGAAGAGGCCGGCGGGTACAGCCCCGACGGGAGCTTGGCCGCGGCGGCGCGGTCCAGCAGCCAGAGCGTCCGGCTGCGGCCGTAGGCCTCGGCGGCCGGGGCCTGGACCCCGCCCGCCCCGCCCAGGGCGATGGCCACCGCGCCGGCCTTGTCCTCGCCGGCCGCCAGCAGCCACACCTCGCGGGCCGCGCGGATCGCCGGGAGGGTGAGGGAGACGCGGGTCGGCGGGGGCTTGGGGGCCCCGTGCACACCCACGACGGTGCGCTCGGTCTCGCGGGCCGCCGGGTGCTCGGGGAACAGGGACGCCACGTGGGTGTCCGGGCCCACGCCCAGCATCAGCACGTCGAAACGCGGGACCGGGCCGTGGTCCTCGGGCGTGGCCGCCCGCGCCAGCTCGGCGGCGTACGCGGCCGCCGCGGCGTCCACGTCGGCGCCGTACGGGCCGTCGGAGGCGGGCATCGCGTGCACCCGTGCCGGGTCCACCGGGACGGCGTCCAGCAGGGCCTCACGGGCCTGTACGTGGTTGCGCTCGGGGTCGTCGGCGGGCACGTAGCGCTCGTCGCCCCACCAGAGGTCGATACGGGACCAGTCGATCGCGTCCCGGGCGGGGGCCGCGGCGAGGGCCGCGAGCAGGCCGTTGCCGTTGCGGCCGCCGGTCAGGACGACGGAGGCGCTGCCGCGGGCGGCCTGCGCGTCCACGATCTTCGTGATCAGCCGGGCGGCTGCGGCCTGGGCCATCAGCTCCTTGTCCCGGTGGACGACCACCTGGGGAGTCGTCATTCCCATGTGCTGCCGCCTTCTTGGTAGTTCTGGGTGGTGTGAGGAGGGGCGGGTGCGGGCGGGCCGCTGCGCGGAGCCGTTCCCCACCCCGCCCCTTCCCGAAACCGGGGCAACCCCGGACCCCGTACGTGCGCTTCGCGCCCGTGCGCTCAGTCGCCGCGCCGCGAGGGCGCCCACATGTGACTGCGGGGCCGAGCCGAAATCCAGCCCCGCCGGCGTGTGAGGCGCGGGGTCCGGGGCGGAGCCCCAGGGAACGGGCGAAGGGCGGGGCGGGGGGATCTCCCCCTGCCCCGCCCCCCTGGCGGGCCGGCTACTTCGCCGACGCCCGCTTCGACGCGCGCGCCGGCTTGGCGGCCGGCTTCTCCGCCGGAGCCTCCGCGTCAGCGGCCTCGGCGGCCGGAGCCGCCTCGGCCGGCGCCGCCGGAGCGGTCGCCGCCAGGCGGGAGACGCCGAACTTCAGGGACGCCTCGTACGTGTTGTCCGGGTCCAGCCGGCGGAGTTCCTCCGCCAGCAGCTCGGCCGTGTCGCGGCGCTTCAGCGCCACCGCGCGGTCGGGCTGGCCCGGCATGCACAGCGTGGCCAGCGAGCCGTCCGCGCGGTCCAGGACGATCATGCCGTCCTTGGTCTCCATACGGACGGCGGTCAGCCCCGGCCCCCCTGACAGGGTCCGGTTGACCGGGACCCCGAGGCGGTCCGCCAGCCACATGGCCAGCAGCTCGCAGCTCGGGTTCTCGTCCTCGCCCTCGACGGTCGCCGAGAGGACCGGCGACAGCGTCACCTGGTCCAGCGCGGCGGCCAGCATCGAGCGCCACGGGGTGATCCGGGTCCAGGACAGGTCCGTGTCGCCCGGGGCGTACGCCTCCGCCCGGGCGCCGAGCGCGTCGATCGGGTGCTCGGAGGAGTACGTGTCCGTGATCCGGCGCTGCCCCAGCGCGCCCAGCGGGTCGCCCGCCAGGTCCGCCGGAGCGCCCTCCGGCCACCAGACCACCACGGGGGCGTCCGGCAGCAGCAGGGGCAGCACGACCGACTGGGCGTGGTCGACCAGTTCGCCGTGCAGGCGCAGCACGACGGTTTCGCCGGTGCCCGAGTCCGCCCCGACACGGATCTCCGCGTCGAGCCGGGCTTCGCGGCGGCTGCGCGGGGAGCGGCTGACCCGCTTGACCACGACGACGATCCGCGAAGGGTGTTCGTGGGAGGCGTCGTTCGCCGACTTGAGCGCGTCGTACGCGTTCTCCTCGTCGGTCACGATCACCAGCGTGAGGACCATGCCGATGGCCGGCGTGCCGATGTCCCGGCGCGCCTGCACCAACGCGGCGTTGATCTTGCTGGAGGTGGTCTCCGTGAGGTCGATCTTCATGGCCGGCGCCAGCTCCGTCCGTCTCGTGCGAGCATCTCGTCCGCCTCGACCGGCCCCCACGTGCCCGCCGCGTACTGCGCGGGCTTGCCGTGCTTGTCCCAGTACTCCTCGATCGGGTCGAGGATGTTCCAGGACAGCTCGACTTCCTGGTGACGCGGGAAGAGGTTCGCGTCACCGAGGAGGACGTCGAGGATGAGCCGCTCGTAGGCCTCGGGGCTGGACTCCGTGAAGGACTCGCCGTAGGCGAAGTCCATCGTGACGTCCCGGACCTCCATGGAGGTGCCCGGAACCTTGGAGCCGAAGCGGACCGTCACGCCCTCGTCCGGCTGGACCCGGATGACCAGGGCGTTCTGCCCCAGCTCCTCGGTCGCGCCCGACTCGAACGGCAGGTACGGCGCCCGCTTGAAGACCACCGCGATCTCGGTCACCCGGCGGCCCAGGCGCTTGCCCGTGCGCAGGTAGAACGGGACGCCCGCCCAGCGGCGGTTGTTGATCTCCAGGCGGATGGCCGCGTAGGTGTCGGTCTTGGAGTTCGGGTCGATCCCGTCCTCCTCCAGGTACCCCTTGACCTTCTCGCCGCCCTGCCAGGCCGCCGAGTACTGGCCGCGCACGGTGTGCTTGCCCAGGTCCTCGGGGATCTCGACGGCGCTGAGCACCTTCAGCTTCTCCGCCACCAGAGCCTTGGGGTGGAAGGAGCCGGGCTCCTCCATCGCCGTGAGCGCCAGCAGCTGGAGCAGGTGGTTCTGGATGACGTCGCGGGCGGCGCCGATGCCGTCGTAGTAGCCGGCCCGGCCGCCGATGCCGATGTCCTCCGCCATGGTGATCTGCACGTGGTCGACGTACGACCGGTTCCAGATCGGCTCGAACATGGTGTTGGCGAAGCGGAGCGCCAGGATGTTCTGGACGGTCTCCTTGCCGAGGTAGTGGTCGATCCGGAAGACCTCGTCCCGGGGGAAGACCTCGTGGACGACCTGGTTGAGCTCTTCCGCGCTCTTCAGGTCGTGGCCGAAGGGCTTCTCGATGACGGCACGCCGCCAGGAGCCCTCCTTCTGCGCCAGCCCGTGGTTCTTGAGCTGCTGGACCACCTTGGGGAAGAACTTCGGCGGGACCGAGAGGTAGAAGGCGAAGTTGCCGCCCGTGCCCTGGGCCTTGTCGAGTTCGTCGATCGTCTGCTTGAGCGTCTCGAAGGCCGCGTCGTCGTCGAACTCGCCCTGGACGAACCGGCAGCCCTGGACGAGCTGCTGCCAGACCTCCTCACGGAAGGGCGTGCGCGAGTGCTGCTTGACGGCCTCGTACACCTCCTGGGCGAAGTCCTCGTCCTGCCACTCGCGGCGGGCGAAACCGATCAGCGAGAAACCCGGGGGCAGCAGGCCCCGGTTCGCGAGGTCGTAGACGGCGGGCATGAGCTTCTTGCGCGACAGGTCACCCGTAACGCCGAAAATCACCAGTCCGGACGGCCCCGCGATGCGCGGGAGCCGCCGGTCCTGTGCGTCACGAAGCGGGTTCGCTCCGTTTACCGACAAAATACTCAGTCCTCCGCGGGGGCGAGGCGCTGCAGTTCCGCCTCGGTCGACTTCAGCAGGTCGTTCCACGACGCCTCGAACTTCTCGACGCCTTCGTCTTCGAGCAGCTGCACCACATCGTCGTACGAGATGCCCAGCTTCGCGACCGCGTCGAGCTCGGCACGCGCCTGCTCGTACGTGCCGCGGATGGTGTCGCCGGTGACCTCGCCGTGGTCGGCGGTGGCCTCCAGGGTCGCCTCGGGCATCGTGTTGACGGTGCCGGGGGCGACCAGGTCCACCACGTACAGGGTGTCCTTGTACGACGGGTCCTTGACGCCGGTGGAGGCCCACAGCGGGCGCTGCTTGTTGGCGTGCGCCCGGTCCAGGGCGGCCCAGCGGTCGGAGGAGAAGACCTCCTCGTAGGCCTCGTAGGCCAGACGGGCGTTGGCGAGGGCCGCCTTGCCCTTCAGGGCCTTGGCCTCGTCGGTGCCGATGGTGTCCAGGCGCTTGTCGATCTCGGTGTCCACGCGGGACACGAAGAAGGAGGCCACCGAGTGGATCTCGGAGAGGTCCAGGCCGGCGGCCTTCGCCTTCTCCAGGCCCGCCAGGTACGCGTCCATGACCTCGCGGTAGCGCTCCAGCGAGAAGATCAGCGTGACGTTGACGCTGATGCCCCGCCCGATGACCTCGGTGATTGCCGGCAGGCCGGCCTTGGTCGCCGGGATCTTGATGAGCGTGTTCGGGCGGTCCACCAGCCAGGCGAGCTGCTTGGCCTCGGCGACGGTCGCCGTGGTGTTGTGCGCCAGGCGCGGGTCGACCTCGATCGACACGCGGCCGTCCTGGCCCTCGGTGGAGTCGTAGAGGGGCCGCAGGATGTCGGCGGCGTCGCGGACGTCCGCCGTGGTGATCATGCGGATGGCCTCGTCGACCGTGACCTTGCGGGCGGCGAGGTCGGCGAGCTGCTGCCCGTAGCCGTCACCGCTGCTGATGGCCTTCTGGAAGATCGACGGGTTGGTGGTGACACCGACCACGTGCTGCTGGTCGATCAGTTCGGCGAGGTTGCCGGACGTGATGCGCTTGCGGGACAGGTCGTCCAGCCAGATCGCCACGCCCTCGTCGGAGAGGCGCTTGAGTGCGTCTGTCATCGGAATTGCATCTCCTACTGGTTTTTGTACCGGGTCAGCGCGCAGCGGCGGTGAGGGAGTCCTTCGCGGCTGCGGTCACGGCTTCGGCGGTGAGGCCGAACTCGCGGAACAGCACGGCGCCGTCCGCCGAGGCACCGAAGTGCTCCAGCGAGACGATCCGGCCCGCGTCCCCGACGTAACGGTGCCAGGTCAGGCCGATGCCCGCCTCGACCGCGACTCGCGCCTTGACGGAAGGCGGCAGGACGCTGTCCTTGTACTCCTGGGACTGCTCCTCGAACCACTCCACGGAGGGCATCGACACGACGCGGGCGGGCACGCCCTCGGCCTGGAGCGCCTCGCGCGCGGCGACGGCGAGCTGGACCTCGGAGCCGGTGCCGATCAGGACGACCTGGGCAGGACCGCCCTCGGCCTCGAACAGCACGTAGCCGCCCTTGGCCGCGTCCTCGTTGCGCTCGTAGGTGGGCACGCCCTGGCGGGTGAGGGCCAGGCCGTGCGGGGCGCCCTTGCCGAACACCTTGGTGTGGCGGCGCAGGATCTCGCGCCAGGCGATGGCGGTCTCGTTGGCGTCGGCCGGGCGGACCACGTTCAGGCCCGGGATGGCGCGCAGCGAGGCGACGTGCTCGACCGGCTGGTGGGTCGGGCCGTCCTCGCCGAGACCGATGGAGTCGTGCGTCCACACGTACGTCACCGGCAGGTGCATCAGGGAGGACAGGCGGACGGCGTTGCGCATGTAGTCGGAGAACACCAGGAAGGTGCCGCCGTAGATGCGGGTGTGGCCGTGCAGGGCGATGCCGTTCATGGCCGCGGCCATGGCGTGTTCGCGGATGCCGAAGTGGATGGTGCGGCCGTAGGGGTCGGCCTCCGGCAGCGGGTTGCCCACCGGCAGGAACGAGGAGTTCTTGTCGATGGTGGTGTTGTTGGAGCCGGCCAGGTCGGCCGAGCCGCCCCACAGCTCCGGGATGACCGCGCCGAGCGCCTCCAGGACCTTGCCGGAGGCGGCGCGGGTGGCGACGCCCTTGCCGGGCTCGAAGACGGGGATCTCGTCCTCCCAGCCCTCGGGCAGCTCGTTGGCCTCGATGCGGTCGAAGGCGGCGGCGCGCTCCGGGTTGGCGGTGCGCCAGGCGGAGAAGTCCTTCTCCCAGGCGGCGCGGGCGTCGCGGCCGCGGTCCAGCAGGCCGCGGGTGTGGGCGATGACCTCGTCGGAGACCTCGAAGGTCCGCTCCGGGTCGAAGCCGAGCACGCGCTTGGTGGCGGCGACCTCGTCGTCGCCGAGCGCCGAGCCGTGGGCGGCCTCGGTGTTCTGGGCGTGCGGGGCGGGCCAGGCGATGATCGAGCGGGCCGCGATGAAGGACGGGCGGCCGGTCTCGGCCTTGGCGGCCTGGAGGGCGGCGTACAGGGCCTTCGGGTCGAGGTCGCCGTTGGCCTGCTGCTCGACGCGCTGGACGTGCCAGCCGTACGCCTCGTAGCGCTTCATGGTGTCCTCGGAGACGGCCGTCTCCGTGTCACCCTCGATGGAGATGTGGTTGTCGTCCCACAGCAGCACCAGGTTGCCGAGCTTCTGGTGGCCGGCCAGCGCCGACGCCTCGTGGGAGATGCCCTCCTGGAGGCAGCCGTCGCCCGCGATCGCGTAGACCATGTGGTCGAAGGGGGAGGTGCCCGCGGCGGCCTCGGGGTCGAACAGGCCGCGCTCGTAGCGGGCGGCCATGGCCATGCCCACCGCGTTCGCGACGCCCTGCCCCAGCGGGCCGGTGGTGGTCTCGACGCCGGCGGTGTGGCCGTACTCCGGGTGGCCGGGGGTCTTGGAGCCCCAGGTGCGGAACGCCTTGAGGTCGTCCAGCTCCAGACCGAACCCGCCGAGGTAGAGCTGGGTGTAAAGGGTCAGGGACGAGTGCCCCGCGGAGAGCACGAAACGGTCACGGCCGACCCACTGGGGGTCGGCCGGGTCGTGCCGCATGACCTTCTGGAAAAGCGTGTACGCGGCGGGGGCCAGGCTCATCGCCGTACCGGGGTGTCCGTTCCCGACCTTCTGGACCGCGTCGGCGGCCAGGATGCGGGCGGTGTCGACGGCCCGCTGGTCCAGTTCGGTCCACTCGAGCTCTGGGGTGGTCGGCTTGGTGCTCACCGTTGGTCAGGGCTCCTCTCCACATGTTGTTTTCCCGGTGACGAACGGTGACACCGGGGAGATTCCGAGCCTACCCCCGCCAGCGCGTGCGGCTATTCGAGTGCAGGCAGTGCGTCGCCGTCCCGGCGTCCGCCGTTCACCTGCGATCCGCCGCCGATGATCTTGCCGTCGGTCCGATCGGCCCAACACGAGGCGACCCCCGCGCAGGGCGGGGCAAGAGCTACGTCTACAGTGGCGTGGTACGCGCAAGCCTTTACCGAGCCTTCATTTACCGGAGGCATCGCTTCGGAAGCTTGCTGGATTCTCTCTCAGGGGTGTGCGTGACGGCCGTCGAATCCCGTCCAGCGGGGGTGCTCGGGACGAGCCCCGGTCACCGGCCGTTCGGGGCCCGGGTCATGGCTTTCGTGGCTTTGACCAAGCCGCGGATCATCGAACTTCTGCTGATCACCACAGTGCCGGTGATGTTCCT
The DNA here is from genome assembly GCF_042895815.1 of Streptomyces sp. NPDC001373. Classification (NCBI taxonomy): domain Bacteria; kingdom Bacillati; phylum Actinomycetota; class Actinomycetes; order Kitasatosporales; family Streptomycetaceae; genus Streptomyces; species Streptomyces sp. NPDC001373. The sequence continues at coordinate 112,264 of NZ_JBIAWQ010000004.1, read as the reverse complement.
CGCCGAACAGGGCGTGCCGTCGCTGTGGCTGGTGCTCGCCACCTGCTTCGGCGGCTACCTGTCGGCGGGCGGCGCCAACGCGCTCAACATGTACATCGACCGCGACATCGACGCCCTGATGGACCGGACGTCGCAACGGCCGCTGGTGACCGGCATGGTGAGCCCGCGCGAGTGCCTGGTCTTCGGCATCACGCTCGGGGTCGTCTCGACCCTGTTCTTCGGCCTGCTCGTCAACTGGCTGTCGGCCGCCCTCGCGCTCGGCGCGCTCCTCTTCTATGTGGTCGTCTACACGATGCTGCTGAAGCGGCGGACCGCGCAGAACATCGTCTGGGGCGGGATCGCCGGCTGCATGCCCGTGCTCATCGGCTGGTCGGCCGTGCGCAACGAGGTCTCCTGGGCCGCCGTCATCCTCTTCCTCGTCATCTTCTTCTGGACGCCGCCGCACTACTGGCCGCTGTCGATGAAGGTCAAGGACGACTACGCGCGGGTCGGCGTGCCGATGCTGCCGGTCGTGGCGGGCAACAAGGCCGTGGCGCGCCAGATCGTCCTCTACAGCTGGGTGATGGTCGCCGTCTCGCTGCTGCTCACCCCGCTGGGTTACACCGGCTGGTTCTACACCTCCGTCGCGCTGCTGGCGGGCGGCTGGTGGCTGTGGGAGGCGCACGCGCTGAGCGCGCGGGCCAAGGCCGGGATCACGGGCGCGAAGCTCAAGGAGATGCGGCTGTTCCACTGGTCGATCACCTATGTGTCGCTGCTCTTCGTGGCCGTGGCCGTGGATCCCTTCCTCCGTTGATTACTCGCCGGTAGCATGCCGTCCATGGCAGAGACCGCAGACACCGCACAGACCGCAGAGGCCGCGGACAAGAAGCACAGCCGCACGGCGGCGAAGCTGGCCCGGCAGATCGGCGCGTTCGCCAAGCAGCACGGCGGCGCCGAGGGCCAGCTCGCCTACATCGGCCAGGCCGGCACCCGGATCGTCCTCGTGGGCACCGACGGCGGCTGGGGCGACCTCGTCGCCCCCACGCACGCCGTGGCCCGGCAGGCCGCCGAGAAGGCCGGCCTGACCCTCCACGAGGACTTCGACGGGGAGTTCGCCGCACGGGTGAAGACGGGCCCGTACGAGTGGACCCGCATGGCCGGAATCCAGCTCGGCGGCCCGGCCAACCCCTGAGGGCCGACCGCGCCTCAGGGCCGTCGCGGCCGGGCCCACGGCTCCGGGCGGGCCCGAAAACCGCCCGTGCCGTCCCCGGTGGGTCCGCTCGGTCAACAGCGCTAGCGCCACCTCACACCCCGCTCACCCGTTAGGACGTGTGGAAGCCGCTTCCTCACGTCCGCAACGGGATGACCGGATGATCGAAACGCCGCCCCTGGTGGACCAGCACTGCCACGGAGTGCTCGGCACCGAGCTGGGGCTCGCCACCTTCGAGGCCCAGCTGGTCCACGCGGCGGGCCCGCCCGCCGCCGGCACCACCTTCTTCGACACCCAGACCGGCTTCGCCGTACGCCGCTGGTGCCCGCCCCTGCTGGGCCTGGAGCCGCACTGCGAGCCCGCCCGCTACCTGGCCCGGCGGCGCGAGCTCGGGGCCGCCGAGAGCGGGCGGCGGCTGCTGCGGGGCTCCGGAGTGGGCGCCTACCTCGTCGACACGGGAGCACCCGGCGACCACGCCGGACCCGAGGAACTGGCCGTCGCCGGGGATGCCGAGGCCTTCGAGGTGGTCCGCCTGGAACCGCTCGCCGAGCGGGCCGCCGACGCCTCCGGGACCGTCGCCGGCTTCCTCGCCGACCTCGCCGGATCCGTCCACCGCGCCGCCGCCGGGGCCGTGGCCTTCGGCTGCGGGCCCCACGCCGGCTACGCCGCCGCCCTCGCGGACGCTCCGCAGCCGCCCGGCCCCGGTGAGGTGCGCGGGGCGGCCGGGCGGTGGCTGGCCGCACGGGCCGGCGGCGGGGCGGTACGGGACCCCGTGCTCCTGCGGCACCTGGTGTGGAGCGCGCTGGCGTCCGGGCTGCCGCTCCAGCTGCACGCCGCCGCGGCGGAGCCGGAGCCGCTGGCCGGGTTCGTCCGGGCCACGGCGGGTCTGGGGGCCAAGCTCGTCCTGCTCGGCGGGTACCCGCACCACCGGCACACGGCGCGGCTCGCGGCCGTCCACCCGCACGTCCACGCCGACATCGGGCCGGTCCTGGCGCGGACGGGGGCCCGGGCCGCCGCCGTACTGGCCGAGCTGCTGGAGCTCGCGCCCTTCGGGAAACTGCTGTTCTCCAGCGGCGGCAGGGGCCTGCCCGAGCTGCACGCGGTCGGCGCCCTGGCGTTCCGCGAGGCGCTGGGCCGGGTGCTGGGCGGCTGGGTCGCGGACGGGGCCTGGTCCCGGCGGGACGCGGACCGGGTCGCGGGGATGCTCGCGGCGGGGAATGCCCGCCGCGTCTACCGGCTGGACGAGCGGGGCTGACCTTTTCGGGGCCGACCTCGACGGCGGCTGCGGTCAGACCGCCGACAGCTGGGCGGCGTCGGGATCGGGGGTCCCCAGCGGTTCGGCGGAGCGCTCCCGCAGGCTCAGGGCCAGGCGCAGCACGGAGATCCACACCAGGCAGGAGCCGAGCATGTGGGCGGCGACCAGGGCCTCGGGCAGCGAGGTGAAGAACTGCACGTAGCCGATGGCGCCCTGGGCGAGCAGCACGACCAGCAGGTCGCGGGCGCGGGCCCGGGTGTCGGCCGGGGCGTCGACCACCCGCAGCACCAGCCACATCGCCACGCCCAGCGCGCAGACCAGCCAGGCGGCGAGCGCGTGGACGTGGGCGGTGACCGCCCAGTCGAACGGCATCCGCTTGATCTCGCTCTTGTCGCCGGCGTGCGGCCCGGAGCCGGTCACGACGGTGCCCGCAGCGATCAGCACCAGGGTGGTGGCGATCAGCGCCCACGACAGCTTGCGCACCGGGCCCGGCACGCGCGGCCGGGGGGCGCCGTCACCCTCGCGGGTGCGCTGCCAGGTCACCGTGGTGACGGCGAGCAGGGTGGTGGCCAGCAGGAAGTGCCCGGCCACGCTGTACGGGTTCAGGCCTGTCAGCACGGTGATGCCGCCGAGGACGGCGTTGCCCATGACGAGGGCGAACTGGACCCAGCCGAGCCGCGTCAGCGAACGCCGCCACGGCTTGGCGGAGCGGGCCGTGAGGATCACGCCGCCGACGGCCGCGCAGAGCACGTACGTGAGCATCCGGTTGCCGAACTCGACGGCGCCGTGGAAGCCCTGGGCCTGGGTCACGATCAGGCTGTCGTCCGTGCACTTGGGCCAGGTGTCGCAGCCGAGGCCGGAACCGGTCAGCCGCACCGCGCCGCCGGTGACGACGATGACCACGCTCATGAGGACCGCGACTGACGCGGCACGCCGGACGATCCGGGATGACGGGGTCCAGCGGTCGGCGAGGTATGCGAATGGGTTCAACACGGCCCCTATCGTATGCGCCCCTTTGTGCAAACTTTCACGAGGGGGTGGGTGCGGGTGCGTCCGGCCCGACGACCAGGCGGAACCGCGCCCCGGCCGGGTCGCCCTCCTCGTGCCACCACAGCCGCACCCGCCACAGGGCGGAGTCCCCGGGGTACTGCGGGGACTCCATGAACCCCCGCACCACCTCCGCCCCGACGTCCTCGGCCGTCCGCTGCCGCACCTCCGCGGAGCCCTGCCAGGGGGCGGGCTGCACGGCCCACAGCCCGTCGGCGCCGCGCACCTCCACGCGCCACACCGCGCGCCAGGGGGTGACCTCCAGCATGGTCGCGACCTGCTCGGCGTCCAGCCCCAGCCGGGCGGCGACCGCCTCCTCGGACACGCCCTGGATCCGGGCGGCCACCACCGCCTGCGGCAGCAGCCGCTCGGGCAGCAGCCCGTCGGCGCGCAGGCCCGCCAGCGAGTCGAAGGACAGGTAGCGCAGCCGCAGCTCCAGCTGGCGGCCGATGTGGTCCAGGGCCTCCTCCGCCTCCTGGGCCTCCTCGGGTCCGGGGGAGGCGAGCAGCAGCCGGCGGAACCCGCTCTCGGCGTCCACCGCCCAGGCGACGGCGTCGGCGGCGAAGCCCAGCTCCGCGAGGCGGTCCCCGAGGAACACCTTGGCCTGCGCGAGCCCGCGCCGGTTGACCGGGTCGTCCTGGTCGAGCCCGGCCCACACCTCGACGGCGGCCCGGGTCACGTCGCGGGCGCGCTCGCCGGCGGCCCGTTCCATGGCGCCGGCGCCCTCCTCGGCCCCCTCGCCCAGCGGGTGCCGGGGCAGCCGGGCCCCGTCGCTCAGCGGCCAGGCCAGCCAGACCCCCTGGTTGATCAGGCCCCGCGCGTACCAGCGGGCGTACTCCGGCGCGTGTCCCGCGGCCTGCTGGGCATGGCGCAGGCCCTCCTCGATCGCGGACAGCGCCCCCGCCCGGTCCCCGGCGGCGAACCTGCGCGCGGCGAGGTCGCCGAGCCGCAGGCCCAGCCGGGCCGCGCACTCGGGGTCGGTCCGGGCGGGCTCGCGCAACGCCCCGATCAGCTCGCCGAGCAGCCGGTCGGCCTCGCCCGGCTCCGCCTGAGCGGCCCCCGACCGGATCCGTGCCCACTGCCCGTCCAGCCGCAGTGCGGCCTCTCGCTGCCCCATGTCCTTCGTCCCCCGGCGTCGCCGATCCGCTGTCCGTGGGAGGTGGTCGGCCTCCCGCCTGCCCAACGACCGGCGGCGGTGTTTGACTCCCGCCGGCCGGAAGGCCGCCCCGAGAGCCGCGTCACTCCGGGAGCCGTGCCGCTCCCGCAGGGACCCCGCGGCCCCGGGGCCCGGGCCCTACTCCCAGCGGAACCACTTCGCGGCCGCGCCCAGTCCCAGGACCGCCCAGACCGCCAGCACCGCCGCGTCGCCCCAGGGCAGCGCGGCCCCGTCGCGGAGCACCGCGCGCAGCCCGTCGGAGAGCGCCGAGACGGGCAGCAGCCCGAGTACGTCCTGAACCGCGCCGGGGAATTTCTCCAGCGGCACGATCACCCCGCCGCCGACCAGCAGCAGCAGGAACACCAGGTTCGCGGCGGCCAGCGTCACCTCGGCCTTGAGGGTGCCCGCCATCAGCAGCCCGAGCCCGGAGAAGGCGGCGGTGCCCAGCAGGACCAGCGCGGCGACGGACAGCGGGTTCCCGTGCGGGGACCAGCCCAGCGCGAGGGCGATCACCGTCAGCAGGGCGATCTGGAGCACCTCGGTGAACAGCACCGACAGGGTCTTGGCGGCCATCAGCGCCCACCGCGGCAGCGGGGAGGCCCCGAGCCGCTTGAGCACCCCGTACCGGCGGTCGAAGCCGGTGGCGATCGCCTGGCCGGTGAAGGCGGTGGACATCACGGCGAGCGCCAGGACGCCCGGCGCCAGGAAGTCCACCGACTTCCCCGCGCCGGTGTCCACGATGTCGACGACGGAGAACAGCGTCAGCAGCAGCGCCGGGATGATCACGGTCAGCAGCAGCTGCTCCCCGTTGCGCAGCAGCATCCGGGTCTCCAGCGCGGTCTGCGCCCAGATCATCCGGGTGACCGGCGCGGCCGCCGGCCGGGGGGTGAACGTACCCGCGCTCATGCGCGCAGCTCCTTGCCGGTCAGTTCGAGGAAGACGTCCTCGAGGGTGTGCCGTTCCACGGTGAGGCTGCTGGGCATCACCCCGTGCTGGGCGCACCAGGAGGTGACGGTGGCCAGCATCTGCGGGTCCACGTCACCGGTGACCCGGTAGGTGCCCGGCAGGAGCTCGGCGGCCTGGGTGCCGTCGGGCAGGGCCTTCAGCAGGGAGGCGAGGTCGAGGGAGGGCCGGCCGGAGAAACGCAGGGTGTTCTCGGCGCCGCCGCGGCACAGCTGCTCGGGGCTGCCGTGGGCGATGACCCGGCCGGCGTCCACGATGGCGACCTCGTCGGCGAGCTGCTCGGCCTCGTCCATGTGGTGGGTGGTGAGGACGACGGCGACCCCGTCGGTGCGCAGCTCGCGTACGAGGTCCCAGGTCGCGCGGCGGGCCTGCGGGTCCAGGCCGGCGGTGGGCTCGTCCAGGAAGACGAGCTCGGGACGGCCGACGACGGCCATGGCCAGGGAGAGGCGCTGCTGCTGGCCGCCGGAGAGGCGGCGGTAGGGGGTGCGGCCGCAGCCGCCGAGGCCGAGGCGCTCGACGAGGGTGTCGACGTCCAGCGGGTCGGCGTACAGCTTCGCCATGTGGCGCAGCATCTCGACGGCGCGGGCGCCGGAGTAGACCCCGCCGGACTGGAGCATCACGCCGATGCGCGGGCGCAGGGTCCGGGCCCCGGCCACCGGGTCGAGGCCCAGGACGCGGACGGTGCCGGCGTCGGGGCGGAGGTAGCCCTCGCAGGTCTCGACGGTGGTGGTCTTCCCGGCGCCGTTGGGCCCCAGGACCGCGGTGACCGCGGCACCGGGGACGGTGAGGTCCAGGCCGTCGACCGCCGTTTTCGATCCGTACCGTTTCACCAGTCCGCGGATCTCCACGGCGGGGTCGTTGCTCATGCGGGTGAGTCTACGGAGCGGCAGGGGCGCCCACGGGCGCCGGGGGAAGGTTCCCCCTCCTGTGAATCGTCGCTGGCCAGGGGCGGTGGAGCCCCGGCCGTTCGCTCACTCTCCGTCTATAGATTAGGTAACCCTTAGTGATGGACGACACCAGGAGTGGCGTCGGTCACGGGTTGTCGGGGCTCCGGTAATTACGCAACAATGGCGTTGTGAAATACGGCGAACGGATGAGCGAGGCCCCCCAGGGGGAGCTCGCGACCGGCGAGCGGTCGACCCGCAACCGGGTCGCGAGGTCCATCCTGGACCACGGCCCCTCCACCGTCGCCGACCTCGCGCAGCGTCTCGGCCTCACCCAGGCCGCCGTCCGCCGCCACCTCGACACGCTCGTCGCCGACGACGTGGTCGCGCCCCGCGAGCAGCGTGTGTACGGCGCACGCACCCGGGGCCGGCCGGCCAAGGTCTTCGCGCTCACCGACTGCGGACGCGACGCCTTCGACCAGTCCTACGACACGCTCGCCGCGGACGCCCTGCGCTGGATCGCGCAGTCCGTCGGCGGCGGGGCGAAGGGCGAGGCGGCCGTCGCCGCCTTCGCCCGGGCGAGGATGGCCTCGCAGGCGGAGACCTACCGGGAAGCCCTGGACGCGGCCGCACCCTCGGACCGCACCGAGGCCCTCGCGAAGGCGTTGACCGCGGACGGGTACGCTGCTACGGCGAAGAGCGCTCCCGGTCCGCACAGCGGTGAACAGCTCTGTCAGCACCACTGCCCGGTCGCACACGTCGCCGAGCAGTTCCCGCAGCTCTGCGAGGCGGAGACCGAGGTCTTCTCCCGCCTGCTCGGGACGCACGTGCAGCGCCTCGCCACGATCGCCCACGGCGACGGGGTGTGCACCACGTTCATCCCGCGAAGCGCGGCACAGCACGACCCATCAGCATCTGCAAGTACGGCCGGGAGGAACCCCGCATGACCACGGAGACTGCTCACCCTGAGCTCGAGGGTCTGGGCAACTACGAGTACGGCTGGGCCGACTCCGACGCGGCCGGCGCCGCCGCCAAGCGGGGTCTGTCCGAGGACGTCGTCCGCGACATCTCGGCGAAGAAGTCCGAGCCGGAGTGGATGCTGAACCTCCGCCTCAAGGGCCTCAGGCTGTTCGACAAGAAGCCCATGCCGAAGTGGGGCTCGGACCTCTCGGGCATCGACTTCGACAACATCAAGTACTTCGTGCGCTCCACCGAGAAGCAGGCCGAGTCCTGGGAGGACCTGCCGGAGGACATCAAGAACACGTACGACAAGCTCGGCATCCCGGAGGCGGAGAAGCAGCGCCTCGTCGCCGGTGTCGCGGCCCAGTACGAGTCCGAGGTCGTCTACCACCAGATCCGCGAGGACCTGGAGCAGCAGGGCGTCATCTTCCTGGACACGGACACCGCGCTCAAGGAGCACCCGGAGCTCTTCCAGGAGTACTTCGGCACGGTCATCCCGGTCGGCGACAACAAGTTCGCCTCGCTGAACACGGCCGTGTGGTCGGGCGGCTCCTTCATCTACGTCCCCAAGGGTGTCCACGTGGACATCCCGCTCCAGGCCTACTTCCGCATCAACACGGAGAACATGGGCCAGTTCGAGCGGACGCTGATCATCGTCGACGAGGACGCCTACGTCCACTACGTCGAGGGCTGCACCGCCCCGATCTACTCCTCGGACTCGCTGCACAGCGCCGTGGTCGAGATCATCGTGAAGAAGGGCGGCCGCTGCCGCTACACGACGATCCAGAACTGGTCGAACAACGTCTACAACCTGGTCACCAAGCGCGCCGTGGCGTACGAGGGCGCGACCATGGAGTGGATCGACGGCAACATCGGTTCCAAGGTCACCATGAAGTACCCGGCCGTCTACCTGATGGGCGAGCACGCCAAGGGCGAGACCCTGTCCATCGCCTTCGCGGGCGAGGGCCAGCACCAGGACGCCGGCTCCAAGATGGTCCACATGGCGCCGAACACCTCCTCGAACATCGTCTCCAAGTCGGTGGCGCGAGGCGGCGGCCGCACCTCCTACCGCGGCCTGGTCGAGATCGGCGAGGGCGCCTCGGGCTCCAAGTCCAACGTGCTGTGCGACGCGCTCCTGGTCGACACCATCTCCCGCTCGGACACCTACCCCTACGTCGACGTCCGCGAGGACGACGTGACGATGGGCCACGAGGCCACCGTCTCCAAGGTCTCCGACGACCAGCTCTTCTACCTCATGCAGCGCGGCCTCACCGAGTTCGAGGCCATGGCCATGATCGTGCGCGGCTTCGTCGAGCCGATCGCGAAGGAGCTGCCGATGGAGTACGCGCTGGAGCTGAACCGGCTGATCGAGCTGCAGATGGAGGGCTCGGTCGGTTAAGCACCGGCCGTCCCGTCCCCTCCGCAGCACATTCTTTGACGCAGGAAGAGAGCAGAACGACAGCCATGGCTGAGGCTCAGAACTCCCCCACTCTCGGCTCCGCTCGAGTGGGGGCACCCCCATCCGCGGGCTCCACGACCGCCGGCGCGATCGCGGTGGCCGCCGAGTCCACGGTCGCCACCCGGATGAGCGCGCCCCCGTCCTTCGACGTCGCCGACTTCCCGGTCCCGCACGGCCGCGAGGAGGAGTGGCGCTTCACCCCGCTCGCCCGCCTCAAGGGCCTGCACGACGGCACCGCGGTCGCCAACGGAACCATGAAGGCCCAGATCGACGCCCCCGAGGGCGTCACGGTCGAGTCCGTCGAGCGCGACGACGAGCGGATCGGCAGGGCCGGCACGCCCGTCGACCGGGTCGCCGCCCAGGCTTTCTCCTCGTTCGCCAAGGCCACGGTCGTCACCGTGCCCAAGGAGACCGTGCTCACCGAGCCCATCCGGGTCGCCCTGCACGGTGAGGGCGGCACGACCTTCGGGCACACCGTCTTCGACGTCAAGCCGTTCGCCGAGGCGATCATCGTGATCGATCACACCGGTGACGGCGTGCGCGCCGCCAACGTCGACATCCTCGTCGGCGACGGCGCCAAGGTGACCTTCGTGTCCGTCCAGGACTGGGACGACACCGCGGTCCACACCTCGCAGCACAACGCCCTGATCGGCCGCGACGCGAGCTTCAAGTCCGTCGTCGTGACCTTCGGCGGGGACCTCGTCCGCCTGCACCCGCGCGTCACCTACGCGGGTCCCGGCGGCGAGGCCGAGATGCTCGGCCTGTACTTCACGGACGCCGGCCAGCACCAGGAGCACCGCCTCCTGGTCACCCACGACGCCCCGCACTGCAAGTCCAACGTGGTCTACAAGGGCGCGCTCCAGGGCCAGGACGCCCACGCCGTCTGGATCGGCGACGTCCTCATCGAGAAGTCCGCCGAGGGCACCGACACCTACGAGATGAACCGCAACCTCGTCCTGACGGACGGCGCGCGCGTCGACTCGGTGCCGAACCTGGAGATCGAGACGGGCGAGATCGTCGGCGCCGGCCACGCCTCGGCCACCGGCCGCTTCGACGACGAGCAGCTCTTCTACCTCCAGGCCCGCGGCATCCCGGCCGACGAGGCCCGCCGCCTGGTCGTGCGCGGCTTCTTCGCCGAGCTCGTCCAGCAGATCGGTGTCGAGGACATCGAGGAGCGCCTCATCGCGAAGATCGAGGCCGAGCTGGCGGCGGCCGTCTGATGACGTACGTCAAGGCCTGCGTGCTGAGCGAGCTGGAGGAGAACACCCCCAAGCGGGTGGAACTCGACGGCACGCCGGTGTCCATCGTCTCCACCGAGGGGGAGGTGTTCGCGATCAACGACATCTGCTCGCACGCGAACGTCTCGCTCTCGGAGGGTGAGGTCGAGGACTGCATGATCGAGTGCTGGCTGCACGGGTCGGCCTTCGACCTGCGCACCGGCAAGCCCTCCGGTCTGCCCGCGACGCGCCCCGTCCCCGTTTACCCCGTAAAGATCGAAGGGGACGACGTGCTCGTCTCCCTCACCCAGGAGTCCTGAGGTACCCATGGCAACGCTTGAAATCCACGACCTGCACGTCTCCGTCGAGGCCGAGAACGGCGCCCGCGAGATCCTCAAGGGCGTCGACCTGACGGTCAAGCAGGGTGAGACGCACGCCATCATGGGCCCGAACGGCTCCGGCAAGTCCACCCTGGCGTACTCCCTCGCCGGTCACCCGAAGTACACCGTCACCGGTGGCTCCGTGACCCTCGACGGCGAGGACGTCCTGGAGATGTCCGTCGACGAGCGCGCCCGCGCCGGCGTCTTCCTCGCCATGCAGTACCCGGTCGAGGTCCCCGGCGTCTCGGTCTCCAACTTCCTGCGCACCTCCGCCACCGCCATCCGCGGCGAGGCCCCCAAGCTGCGCACCTGGGTGAAGGAGGTCAAGTCCGCCATGGAGCAGCTCCAGATGGACCCGGCCTTCGCCGAGCGCAACGTCAACGAGGGCTTCTCCGGCGGTGAGAAGAAGCGCCACGAGATCCTCCAGCTGGAGCTCCTCAAGCCGAAGATCGCGATCCTCGACGAGACGGACTCCGGCCTCGACGTCGACGCCCTGCGCATCGTCTCCGAGGGCGTCAACCGCGTCCGCGAGACCGGTGAGGTCGGCACCCTGCTGATCACCCACTACACGCGCATCCTGCGCTACATCAAGCCCGACTTCGTGCACGTGTTCGCGAACGGCCGCATCGCCGAGTCCGGCGGCGCCGAGCTCGCCGACCAGCTGGAGAACGAGGGCTACGACAAGTACGTGAAGGGTGGCGCGACCGCGTGACACAGCTGCCTGGCCTCCTCGACATCGAGGCGATCCGCAAGGACTTCCCCCTGCTGGATCGTGTGGTCCACGACGGGAAGAAGATCGTTTACCTGGACAACGCGGCGACCTCGCAGAAGCCGCGCCAGGTGCTCGACGCGCTGAACGCCTACTACGAGCGGCACAACGCCAACGTCCACCGCGGCGTGCACGTGCTCGCCGAGGAGGCCACGGCACTGTACGAGGGCGCCCGCGACAAGGTGGCCGCCTTCATCAACGCGCCGAGCCGCGACGAGGTCATCTTCACCAAGAACGCCTCGGAGTCGCTCAACCTGGTCGCGAACATGCTCGGCTGGGCCGACGAGCCCTACCGGGTCGACCGCGAGACCGAGATCGCCATCACGGAGATGGAGCACCACTCCAACATCGTGCCGTGGCAGCTGCTCGCCCAGCGCACGGGCGCGAAGCTGAAGTGGTTCGGCCTCACCGACGACGGCCGGCTCGACCTGTCCGCCATCGAAGAGGTCATCACGGAGAAGACGAAGATCGTCTCCTTCACGCTGGTCTCCAACATCCTGGGCACGGTCAACCCGGTCGAGGCGATCGTCCGGCGGGCGCAGGAGGTCGGCGCGCTGGTGCTGATCGACGCCTCACAGGCCGCTCCGCACATGCCGCTGGACGTGCAGGCGCTCGGCGCCGACTTCGTGGCCTTCACCGGCCACAAGATGTGCGGCCCGACCGGCATCGGCGTCCTGTGGGGCCGCCAGGAGCTCCTGGAGGACCTGCCCCCGTTCCTCGGCGGCGGCGAGATGATCGAGACCGTCTCGATGCACTCGTCGACGTACGCCCCCGCACCCCACAAGTTCGAGGCGGGCACGCCCCCGATCGCCCAGGCCGTCGGCCTCGGTGCGGCCGTGGACTACCTGACCGCGATCGGCATGGACAAGATCGCGGCGCACGAGCACGCGATCACCGAGTACGCGGTCAAGCGCCTCCAGGAGGTGCCCGACCTGCGGATCATCGGCCCCACCACGGCCGAGGACCGCGGCGCGGCGATCTCCTTCGTGCTCGGCGACATCCATCCGCACGACGTGGGCCAGGTCCTGGACGAGCAGGGCATCGCGGTACGCGTGGGACACCACTGCGCGCGTCCCGTCTGCCTGCGCTACGGAATTCCCGCGACCACGCGGGCGTCTTTCTACCTGTACTCCTCTCCGGCCGACGTCGACGCGCTGGTCGACGGGCTGGAGCACGTACGGAACTTCTTCGGCTGACCGAGGGCCACGAGGACGAGGACGCTGTGAAGCTGGATTCGATGTACCAGGAACTGATCCTGGACCACTACAAGCACCCGCACGGGCGTGGCCTGCGCGACGGTGACGCCGAGGTGCACCACGTCAACCCGACGTGCGGCGACGAGATCACGCTCCGCGTGAAGTACGACGGCGAGACGCTCACGGACGTCTCCTACGAGGGCCAGGGCTGCTCCATCAGCCAGGCCAGCGCGTCCGTGCTGAACGAGCTGCTGGTCGGCAAGGAGCTGTCCGAGGCGCAGAAGATCCAGGGCGTGTTCCTGGAGCTGATGCAGTCCAAGGGCAAGATCGAGCCGGACGAGGAGATGGAGGAGGTACTGGAGGACGCGGTGGCGTTCGCCGGTGTCTCCAAGTATCCGGCGCGTGTGAAGTGTGCTCTGCTGAGCTGGATGGCGTGGAAGGACGCGACCGCCCAGGTGCTGGGCGACGCGGAGAGGAAGACGGCATGACCGAGAACGCGACGCCCGAGGCGTCGATCAAGCCGGCCACCGAGGAGGAGGTCCGCGAGGCCCTCTACGACGTGGTCGACCCCGAGCTGGGCATCGACGTCGTCAACCTGGGCCTGATCTACGGGATCCACATCGACGACGCGAACATCGCCACCCTCGACATGACCCTGACCTCGGCGGCCTGCCCGCTGACGGACGTCATCGAGGACCAGGCGAAGTCGGCGACGGAGGGCATCGTCAACGAGCTCCGCATCAACTGGGTCTGGATGCCGCCGTGGGGTCCGGACAAGATCACGGACGACGGCCGTGAGCAGCTGCGCGCGCTCGGATTCAACGTCTGACCCACGCGGTCCATGGGAGGGCCCCCGGCACGTGCCGGGGGCCCTCCCTGTTCTTGCGGCGGACGACCGGTGTGCACCGGACGTTGGCCGGGGTGGCCGAATCTTCTCGACGGTCGTCACGGAGTGACGCCGTGAGGGAGAGGACGTCACCTTGAAGAAGCAGCTCGGAATCGCGAGTACCACGGGGATCGCCGCACTGGTCGTCGCCGCGACGGTCATGCCCGCGCACGCGGTCACCTACGGGACCCCGACCATCTCGCTGTCCGCCGGCTACCTGTCCGGATCCGTCAACGGCGTCGGCGACCAGACCGTCGACGTGACCGTCGGTCAGAGCGGCGCCGACGCCTCCGCGCTGACCGTCAGCGCCTCCGCCTCCAGCAGGGCCTCCGTGGCCGGCACCGGCGACGTCACGGTCACCGGCGCCGGGGCCGTGCGCCGGCTGGCCGTGACCGCGCACGGCCGCGGCTACACCAACCTGACGATCAAGGTCACCGGGCTCGGCGGCAAGACCGCCACCAGGACCCTCTCCTACGCCGCCTCCGCCGCGGTCCGGAACCCGGCCGACGCCCGCTACTTCAGCGGCGCCTCGGACTCCTCCGCGGCCGTGGACGTCGGCGGCGGCTACACCGTGGTCGCGGACGACGAGAACAACGTGCTGCGCCTGTACGACCGCTCCCGCTCCGACGCCCCCGTGCGCACCTGGGACTTCGGCTCCCAGCTCGGTGTCACCAAGGAGGTGGACATCGAGGGCGCCACCCGGATCGGCAACACGGTCTACTGGACCGGCTCGCTCGGCAACAACAAGGACGGCGCGTACAAGGCGCCGCGCAACACGGTGTTCACCACCACCGTCAGCGGCTCCGGCTCCGCCACGCAGCTCGCGTACGGGCGCTCGTACAGGCACCTGCGCGAGGACCTGGTCGCCTGGGACACGGCGAACGGGAACCGCTACGGCTTCGCGGCGGGCACGGCGGCGGGCCGGGCACCCAAGCAGATCGACGGGTTCAACGTGGAGGGCCTGGAGTTCGCCCCGGGCTCCACCACCACCGCCTACGTGGGCTTCCGCGCCCCGCTCGCCCCGGCGGTCCCGGGAGGCAGGGCGCTGCTGGTGCCGGTCACCAACTTCGACAAGGTGCTCTCCAACGGGTCCGCGGCCGCCTTCGGTACGCCGGTCGAGCTGGACCTCGGCGGCCTGTCGGTCCGCGACATCCGCAAGAACGCGCAGGACCAGTACCTGATCCTGGCCGGCTCCTGGGCGGCGGACGACAACTCCGACCCCTACGCCCTCTACCAGTGGGACGGCGTCGCGGGCCACGCCCCGGTCAAGCGGGCCGATCTGCCGACCACCGACCCCGGCGGCTGGGAGGCCATCGTGGAGGTCCCGGACCTGTCGGTGCCGGGCGCGCGGGTGCAGCTGATCACCGACAGCGGCTCCGCCGACCTCTATGGGGACGGCGTCGAGGCCAAGGACATCACGCACCCGGAGTTCAAGAAGTCCCGCGCGGCCTGGTTCACGCTTTCCTAGGGGCGCAGGCGTCCGTCGCGAGGGCCTCGGCGAGGTGCTCGCGACGGATGCGGCGGTCCACGTAGAGCAGGCCGGCCGGCAGCTGGGGGAACGCCGGGAGCAGGACCAGGGCCGACAGGGCCCCCGGCAGCCCGAACCACAGCAGCAGCGCGTACGCCGCCGCCCCGGTGAACACCACCGCCGGGGCGGTCGCGGCCAGGGTCCGCCACCACGCCCCGCGCACCAGGCGGGCCGAGCGCCGCAGGGCCGCCACCGGGCCGAGCCCCTCGTACCCGGCGGCGGTCGGCGCCAGGGCGGACAGCACCCCCAGCCAGAGGGCCACCGGGACGAGGGGGAGCACCGCCAGGGGCGGCACCCCCAGCGCGACCAGGGCCGCGAGCGGCCCGGCCGCCGCCAGCAGGGCCAGCAGCTGGGCGCCGAGAACCGCCGGGGTGCGGGGCAGGGCGGCCCGCAGCAGCCCCGGCGCGGTCACGGCGCGGCCCAGGACCGCCGGGCGCAGCAGGGCCGCGATCAGGGCGGTGGCCAGCGCGCAGGTGAACAGCAGGAACAGGCCCGCCGCCGGGAAGAGGGTCCAGACGAAGACCCGGCTGCCCGACCTCGGGCTGAGCGAGGCCAGGGTGGCCGCGCCGGCCGCCGCGGTGACCACGAGTGCGGCCGTCAGCTGGCCCAGCAGCAGGGCACCGCACAGCGGGCCGCCGTAGCGGCGCAGGGCGGCGAGGGCGCCGGCGAGGATGTCGGAGGTCCCCAGGGGGCGCAGCGGCACCACCCCGGGCCGGGGCCGGTGCGGGGGCAGCCGGCCGCCGCCGTGGGTCCCCTGCTGCATCGCCATGAGCGGCCCCCTGTCCCCTGAGTGGGGACACCGTAGCCCCGAAGCGCGCCGGTGTCCCGGGGTCTGCGTGTGTACATGTGTACGCATCGATGTGTACTGTCGTACGCATGCCCTACGTACTGCTTGCCATGGCCATAGCCGCCGAGGTCGCCGGCACCACCGCGATGAAGTACAGCGAGGGTTTCACCCGGCTGTGGCCCTCCCTGGGCACCCTGCTGGGCTACGTCATCGCCTTCACCCTGCTCGCCCAGACCCTCAAGTCGATGTCGGTCGGCACGGCGTACGCGATCTGGGCCGGGGTCGGCACCGCCGCCATCGCCGCCATCGGCATGGTGTTCATGGGCGAGGCCGCCACCGCCGCGAAGATCGCCGGGATCGCGCTGGTCATCGCCGGGGTGGTCCTGCTCAACCTGGGCGGGGCGGCCCACTGATGGCGGCCGCGGTGCGCCGGTACGACCCCGAGCGCCGGCAGCGGATCATCGACGCCGCGATCCGCGTGGTCGGGGCCAAGGGCATCGCAGGGCTGAGCCACCGCAGCGTCGCCGCGGAGGCCGACGTGCCGCTGGGCTCGACGACGTACCACTTCAAGACCCTCGACGACCTGCTGGTGGCGGCCCTGCGGCAGGCGAACGAGACCTGGGCCCCCGTGCTCGCGCTGCGTGAGGGCGAGGACCTCGCGGGGGCGCTGGCCCGGATGCTGGGGGAGGTCCTGGCCGCCGACCGGGGGCGGGCCGAGCTGGAGTACGAGCTCTACCTGGCGGCCCTGCGCCGCCCCGCGCTGCGGCCGGTCGCCGCCGAGTGGTGCGAGGCCGTCACCCGGGCCCTGGAGGGCCACACCGACCCCCTCACGGCGCGGGCGCTGGCGGCTGTCATGGACGGCATCGGCCTCCAGGTCCTGCTGACGGGCGCGGCGTACGAGGAGCCGTACACCCGCGAGGTCCTGCGCCGGGTGCTGCGGCCGGGGGGCTGACGGGTCACCCCGCCGCGCGGACCGCCGCCAGCGCCGCGGCCACGCCCGCCTCGATGTCCCGGACCGGGTAGAACACCTCGCGCACCGTGCGGTCCCGGTCCACCACCAGCGTCAGCCGTTTGATCCGGCTCACCCCCGCCGCGCGGAAGGTCGGCAGCCGCAGGGCCGTCACCAGCTCCAGGTCCGCGTCCGACAGGAGCGGGAAGCGCAGCCGCTCCTGCTCGGCGAACTCCCGCTGCTCGTCCGGCCGCTGGGTCGAGACGCCGTGGACGGTGGCGCCGGCCGCGGCGAACTCCGCGAGTTGGTCGCGGAAGGTGCAGGACTCCAGCGTGCAGCCCCTGGCGCCTGGGATCCCGCCCCAGCCGGGCGGGTAGGCGTCGGCCCGGGCGTACGCGCCGGGGAAGCAGTACAGGACGGTGAACGGGGTGTCCGCCACCGGGTCGCGGACCTCGCCGAAACGGTCCGGCAGCAGCAGCTCCGGCAGCCGGGTGCCGCGCAGCGCGTGAACCCGTGCGGCCTCCTTCGAGGACTCCTCCGTCGTGGCGGTCATCTCTCCCTCTCCCAGGACCCAGGTGTCACCCCAGTCCTGGAGGGCCACCAGGACCGGCAGCAGCCCCCGCCCGCGCGGGGTCAGCCGGTACTCGTGCCGCACCGGGCGCTCCTGGTACGGCTCGCGCGTCAGCACCCCGGCCTCGACCAGCAGCTTCAGCCGCTCGGCGAGCACCTTGCGGGACACCCCCAGCTCCCGCTGGAGCTCGTCGAAGCGGTACAGCCCGCGTGCGGTGTCGCGCACGATCAGCAGCGTCCACCAGTCGCCCACCACGTCGAGGGCCTGGGCGATGGAGCAGTCCGCGTCGCCGAGGTGCGTGCGCTGGGCCATGGGAACTCCTTAGTCCGTTGACCCAAGGCTGTCATGCTGACATAGTCCGTTCCCAAAGGGAACTTACTTGCGCGAGGCGAGGGGGGCACGGGTGTGCTGCAGGGGTTCAAGGACGTACCGAGGGTCGTGTGGCTGCTGGCTGCGGGGGTGTTCGTCAACGCCGTCGTCAGCTTCACCTTCGTCTTCGTCTTCCTCTACCTGACGGGCCCGCGCGGCCTCGGCGCCGCACAGGCGGGCGTCGTCACCGGCATCGGCGGCATCGGCCTGGTGGCCGGGAACTTCACCGGCGGCTGGTACGGCGACCGCTTCGGCCACCGCCGCGTCCTGCTCGCCGCCTCCGCACTCGCCGGGCTGACCCTGACCGTCCTCCCGCTGCTGCCGACGCCGCTGCTGTACGCCGCGCTGCCGCTGGCCCAGTACGCCAACGGCGTGGTGCGGGCGGCCAACTCCGCGCTGGTCGCGGTCACCGTCCCCGAGGGCGCCCGCCGGCAGGCCTTCGCCGTCGTACGGTGCGTGTCCAACGGCGGCTTCACCCTCGGCCCGCCGCTCGGCGCACTGGTCGCGGCCGGCCTCTCGTACGACTGGCTCTTCCTCGCGGACGGCCTCGGCACCCTCTTCTTCGCCCTCTGGACCGCCCGCGTCGTCCCGGCGCGCGGCGCGGCCCGCACCCCCGTCGCGGCCCCGGACGGGGGTCGGGGCCGCGACGGGGTGTGGGCCGAACTGCGCGCGAGGCCCGCCGTCCTGGTGTTGCTGGGCGCGATCCTCGTCGCGGACACGGTCTACCGCCAGCAGTACTTCACCTTCCCGGTCTTCCTCGCCGACCACGGCCTGGACGTCCGCGCTTTCGGGCTGGTCATCGCCGTCAACGGGGCCGTCATCCTGCTGCTGGAGCTGCCCGCCGCCGTCGCGCTGCGGGCCAGGCCGCCGCTGGCCGTCACCGGCACCGGGCTGGTGCTCGTCGGCGCCGGGTACGCGACGCTGCTCCTCGGCGCGGGGGCGGCCACCGCCGTCGCCATGATGGTGCTCGTCAGCCTCGGCGAGATCCTCTACAAGACCACCGCCACCGCGTACGTCGCCGACCAGGCGCCGGCACACGCCGTCGGACGGTTCCAGAGCCTGTACGCCGGGGTCTCGGTCAGCGGGACCGTCCTCGCCCCGCCGGCCGGCGGAGCCCTGTACGCGGCGGCCCCGTGGCTGCTGTGGCCGCTGTGCGCGGCGCTGGCCGCCGGGGCCGGAGCGGTGCTGATCCGGCTGTCGGGGCGGCAGGGTCGGGCGGCGGCGGAGGCCGCCCGGGAGGAGGAGGGGCGGCACGGCGCGCGCCCGGCACATGAGACCGGTTCGCGGCCGCGGCCCGTCGCCGGTTAGGTTTCGGGCATGACTGCCACGCGTACCACCGGCGCCGTCGCCGCCGGACTTGCCACCCTCGCCGCCGACGGCACCGTCCTCGACAGCTGGTTCCCCGCCCCCGAGCTCTCCGCCGAGCCCGGCCCGGCCGGCACCGAGCGCCTCACCGCCGAGCAGGCCGTGGAGCTCCTCGGCGCCGCCGCGGCCAAGGCCATCCGCTCGGACGCGGTCCGCGGGGTCGAGGTCGTAGCCGTCCGCACCGTGATCGCCTCCCTGGAGGACAAGCCGCTGGACGCGCACGACGCGTACCTGCGCCTGCACCTGCTCAGCCACCGCCTGGTCAAGCCGCACGGCCAGAACCTGGACGGCCTCTTCGGCCTGCTGGCGAACGTCGCCTGGACCTCGCTCGGCCCCGTCGCTGTCGACCGGGTCGAGACCGTCCGGCTGAACGCCCGCGCCGAGGGCCTGCACCTCCAGGTCACCTCGATCGACAAGTTCCCCCGCATGACCGACTACGTCGCCCCCAAGGGCGTGCGCATCGCCGACGCGGACCGCGTCCGCCTCGGCGCGCACCTCGCCGAGGGCACCACCGTGATGCACGAGGGCTTCGTCAACTTCAACGCCGGCACCCTGGGCACCTCCATGGTCGAGGGCCGCATCTCCGCGGGCGTCGTCGTCGGCGACGGCTCCGACATCGGCGGCGGCGCGTCCACCATGGGCACGCTCTCGGGCGGCGGCAAGCAGATCATCTCGATCGGCGAGCGCACCCTGATCGGCGCAGAGGCGGGCATCGGCATCGCCCTCGGCGACGAGTGCGTCGTCGAGGCCGGCCTCTACGTCACCGCCGGCACCCGGGTGACCCTGCCGGACGGCCAGGTCGTCAAGGCCCTGGAGCTCTCCGGCGCCGACAACATCCTCTTCCGCCGCAACTCGGTCACCGGCGCCGTCGAGGCCCGCCCGTACAAGGCGAACTGGGGCGGCCTCAACGAGGTCCTGCACAGCCACAACTGACCCTCGCGGGCCGGTCTGCCGGAGCGCCCCCCACCCCTCGCGGGGGTGGGGGGCGCTCCGTCGTGTGCGGTGCGGGTGCGGTGCCGTTCAGTGCAGGGGGATCGTGCGGACCAGGCCCGCGAAGGCCTCCTGCTCCGCCGGCGTCAGCTCCACCGACTCCATCGGGTGCCCGGCCGCCGTGCGCTGGGACGGGATGACCGGCAGGGCCTCGTGCGCCTCCGGCTCCGGGTGGTGGAAGCGGCCGTCCCACAGCATGTGGCCCAGGCCGAGCACCCAGACGAGGGCGGCCACGAACAGGACGGCCAGGCCGATTTCCTGGGCGAGGGGGATGGAGGGGAACACACGGCCTCCGGGATGCGCGCGGTACAAGAAGGACAAGATCGGGCGTGGGGGACACTCAACACCACATCGGGCCCGTGTGGGCACCGGTGTGTCCAGCGTCACGCCAGGGCCGAAGGTCCCCGGATCGCCCCGCCGGGGCTCCGCTCAGGGCTCCAGCGGCAGCTTGAACCCCTCGTGGCTGCGGGCGTAGCCGAGCCGCTCGTAGAAGCGGTGCGCGGCCGAGCGCCGCTTGCCGCTGGTCAGCTGGACCAGCCCGCAGCCCCGCGCGCGGGCCCGCTCCGCGGCCAGCCGCATCAGCTCCGCGCCCAGGCCCCCGCCGCGCCGGTCCGCGCGGATCCGTACGGCCTCCACCAGCGCCCGTTCCCGGCCGCCCCGGCCCAGGCCGGGGATGTAGGTCAGCTGGAGGCAGCCGAGGACCGCCTCTCCGTCCGCCAGGACCAGCACCTCGTTGCGGGGGTCCGCCTCGATGTCGGCGAAGGCCCGCTCGTGCGCCTCGCCGATCACGACCGAGGCCGGGTCGACGACCCGCTCCTCGTCGGCCAGCAGGGCGAGTACGGCGGGCAGGTCCCGGCGGGTGGCGGTACGGAAGATCACGGCCGGAGTGTGGCAGAGGGGCCCCGCCGTGGCGGCGGCCGGGCCCCTCTTGGCAGGTGTCACGGGCGGAAGCGCAGCACCTGCGGGTCGTGGTCGCTGTTCTGGACCGAGAACTCGGCGTTGATGTGCACGCTGTCGTAGGCGTAGTTCTTGATCGCCGGACTGATCAGGATCTGGTCCAGCACCTGGGCGTTGCCCTGGTAGACGTAGGAGTAACGTTCAGCCTTCGGCAGCGACTTGATCGCCGAGTACAGGGCCCCGCCGTCCTCCAGCGCCTTCGCCGTGTTCGAGAACTCGAAGTCGTTGATGTCGCCGAGGGCGAGGACGTCCGCGTTCTTGTCGGCCGCGAGGATCTCCTTGACGAAGGAGTTCACCGCCTGCGCCTGGAGCAGCCGCTTGTCCTCCGACTTGCGCACCGGGGGCTGGTGCTGAGAGGTCAGACCCTCGTCGCCGCCCTTGGAGCTGAAGTGGTTGGCGATCACGAAGACCGTGCGGCCGCGGAAGACGAACTCGCCGGCCAGCGGCTTGCGGCTGTCGGCCCATGCCGGGTTCGCCGGGTCGATCCGGCCGGGGGAGTGGGTCAGGGCCGCCTTGCCGTTCTCCTTGGCCACACCGGTCGCCGTCAGCGCGTCGCCCGCGGCGCGGTCGGTGAAGGAGACCCGGGCGGGGTTGAAGAGGAAGACCTGGCGGATGTTGCCGCCGGGCTCGCCGCCGTCCTTGTTGTTCTCAGGGCTGATGGAGCGCCACTGGTAGGCCGGGCCGCCCGCCGCCGCGATGGCGGCGGTGAACTTCTTGATGGTCTCCTCGGCCGAGACGGTGCCGTCGTTCTTGGCGCCGTTGTCGTCCTGGATCTCCTCCAGGGCGACGATGTCGGGCGAGGCGAGGTTCTGGACGACGGCCTTCGCCAGGTTGTCGAACTTCTGCTGCGGGTCGCTCGGGTCGAGGTTCTCCACGTTGTACGTGGCCACCGCGAGCTCGCCGGGCGACTGGGCCTTGGTCTTCTCGGGGGCGAGGGTGCCCGCCTTGACCGTGCCGAGCGTGCGGGCCACCAGGGTGTATCCGCCGAACTGGTTGAAGTCCAGCGGGCCCTCGGTGGTGCCGGTCAGCTTGTCGCCGACGTTGGCCACCGGGAAGGGCTGCTGCGCGAGCGGCGCCAGCTGCTGGATCTGGAGGCGGCCGGTGTTCTGGGACTCGTACGAGCCGTAGAGGGTGCCGCCGCGCTTGGCGGTGTTCTCCCAGCCCTTGACCGTCACCCACAGCTCCGCGTACGGGTCGGTGGCGCCGACCACGCGCGAGTTGCCGATGCGGACGTTCATGCCCTCGAGGGACTCGTAGTAGTCCAGGGCGTAGCGCGAGGGGTCCAGGGTCAGGCCGTTGATGCTGCCGCCGGCCGCCGGGACGCCCGCCGGGGCGTACTCCGCCGGGACGGAGTACTCGTTGATGACGGTGGCCTCGGGCAGCGCGTTGCCGGAGGAGAGCACGGTCACGGCGGGCTTGGCGATCTGGGTGACGGACTGGTTGCCGGAGGCGGCTCCGCCGGGCACGTACTCGCCGACCGTGCCGGAGACCTTGACGGCGTCGCCGACGGCCACGGTCGGGACGGAGTTCGTGAAGACGAAGATGCCCTCGCTGGTGGCGGGGTTGTCGTCGGCGTCGGGGTCCTGGATCCAGAAGCCGCGCGAGCCGTAGGTGCGCACGCCCGTGACGATGCCCTGGACGTCGGCGACGGCCTTGCCGTTCAGCGGGGATATCCGGGTGGTGCCCTGGATGTCGTGGATGCGTACCGGATCGGCGGACACGGCGCCTTCGGCCGCGTCGGCCGTGCCCGCGAGCAGGCCGGAGGCCAGCGCGGCGGCGACGAGGGCGGCGACGGCGGCGGAACGGGGATGCGATGAGCGCATGTGAGGGAACTCCGGTGTGTGGAGGAA
Source organism: Streptomyces sp. NPDC001373 (assembly GCF_042895815.1). Taxonomy (NCBI): domain Bacteria; kingdom Bacillati; phylum Actinomycetota; class Actinomycetes; order Kitasatosporales; family Streptomycetaceae; genus Streptomyces; species Streptomyces sp. NPDC001373. The sequence continues at coordinate 89,537 of NZ_JBIAWQ010000004.1, read as the reverse complement.
GAGGGGGGTGGGATTTGACGGTCCCTGAACGTCTACGCGCGTCAATGTCCTGTGTGACCAGCGAAGTTGTCAAGGTCTCCAGGAAATACGACAGCTGACTGTGGGATGAACTGACGGTTCCGCTCCGCCGCAGGTGCGCCGAATGCGTCTACTCTGGGTCGCCGCACCAGGTCTGACGGTCCCTCCGCGACCGTCGCGACCGCCTTCGCCCGTCCAGATGCGTCCCGATCCGTCCTGATTCCCCGCCGTCCCGCGCGCCCGTCCGAGGAGAACCACCCCATGTCCGCAGAGCCGCACTCCACGCTGCCGCCGGTACGGCTGCACTCCGATGCGGAGCTGGCCCGCGACGCCCTCGTCGCCCCGCTGTTCGCCCGCGCCGTACGCCTCGCCCGCTGGGCCGGACCCGACACCCGCGTCGACGTCGGCGGCGAACTCGTCGCCGACCAGCTGCCGGCGGCGGCCGAGGTGCTCGGCCTCGACCCCGCTGACGAGGACGCGCCGGTCCACGCGAGCCAGGCCTGGCGGGTGGCCGTGGACACCGGTCTGGTCGACGTGACGGAGCCGGAGGAGGACAGCGGCGACGGCGCGGACGGCGCCGAGCCCGAGTACGGCACCGCCGCGCCCGGCGAGGACCTCCCCCTGCTGGCCGCAGGGGCGCCCTCCGACGTCCTCGACCTGTGGCTGGCGGCCCTGGACGCCGTCCTCGCCGACGCGGCCGTGCCCGACCTGGACGACCTCGTCGACGCCCTCGACGCGGGCGGCGAGATCGACTTCGACCGGCTCGACTGGAACCCGCAGCGCGAGGCGGACTTCCTCGACGGGGTGCTCGCCAACCTCTACCTGCTCAGCGTCTCCGGGGGCGCGCCCGGCGACGGCCGGGTGCCGCTGCCCGTGCTCGCCGCGTCGATGATCATGTCGGACGACATGGGCGACCCGTCCGACGCCGTGCTGGAACAGGTCTCGGACGCGATGATGCGCCTCGACGACCAGTTCCGGCAGCTGGAGCCGATCGGTCTCGTCGACTACCACCCCGTCGACGAGGCGCTGATGGCGGAGGCCGAGGAGCCCGTCGACGCGGACGCCGTCGCCGGCGGCCCGGGGCAGGCGGAGGACGACGAGGACATCACCCGGTACGGGATGGTCCGGCTCACCCCGCTCGGCCTGTACGGCGTCCGCGCCCGCATGCTGGAGGCCGGGGTGGAGGCTCCCGCCGTCGGCGAGCTGGCCGGCAAGGGCGCGGACGCGCTGCTCGACGCCGTCTCCTTCTACCCGGAGGACGCCGCGCAGGCCGAGATCGAGCAGTGGCTGGCCGGCCGGGACCTGCCCGCCGCCGTCGCCGAGCTGCTGGCCGCGGCCCGCGGCGACGACGAGGCCGCGCCGCTGCGCCGGCTGCGCTGCCAGCAGGCTCTGACCCCCGCCGGCCCGGAGGCCGAGCCGGCGGTGCGGGCTGTCCTGGACGACCCGCAGCTGGGCGGGCTGGCCCGGGTCTGGCTGGCGGAGCACGGGGCGGCGGACGTACCGGCCCCGGACGGCGCGATGGTGTTCTGGCTGACGGTGGACACCATCGCGGCGCAGCTCGCGGCGGACGGGGAGACCGAGGAGCTGCCGCTGCTCATGCGGAGCCTGACGGAGCACCACACGGGCTTCTTCGACCAGGTGTGGCGGGTCGAGCACCCGGCGACGGCCCTCGTGCTGGAGGCCATGGGCCGGATGCACCCGGACAAGAAGGCCGCGAAGGAGGCCCGGAAGGCCGCGTTCAAGGCCCGTTCCCGGCAGTCCTGACCCAGGCCGCCCGGTTCCGCGGAAGGGGCCGCAACAGGCCTTGTCCGCGCCCGGAGTTAGCCATTCCGCCCGGCGGCAAGGGGCCGGTCCGCGTTCGCGGGTGGTTCAGCCGCCGTTCACCTACGGCCGGGAGCGTGTGCGCCGACGACCGTATGTCAGGCGCAGCACCCTCCCCACCCCAGGAGACCCGATGCCCCTCAGCCGCAGAGACTTCACCGCCCGCACCGCCCTCGCCGGTGCGGGCGTGGCCCTCACCGGAACGGTCGGTGCCCTCGCCACCGCCCCCGGGGCCCTGGCCGCCGACGACCCGGGGTCCGGCGCGGCCGGGGCGGCGGAGGGGCACGGCCGCCCGCACGCCCCCGGCTACGGCCCCCTCCTGCCCGACCCGGACGGGCTGCTCGCCCTGCCCGCCGGATTCTCCTACCGGGTGATCACCCGCAGCGGTGTCACCACCCTCGACTCGGGCGAGAGCACCCCCTCCCACCACGACGGCACGGCCGCCTTCGAGGGTCCCCGCGGCGTCACCCTCCTCGTCAACAACCACGAGCTGAAGGGGCCGCGGGCCAACTGGGCGCACCCCGTCCCGCTGACCGAGGGACTCGTCTACGACCCCGCCGCGTCCGGCGGTTGCACCGTCGTCGAGGTCCGGCGCGGCGGCGAGGTCGCCGAATGGGTGGGCGTCGCCGGCACATCGACCAACTGCGCGGGCGGCGCCACCCCGTGGGGCACCTGGCTGACCTGCGAGGAGACCGAGGACCTCGCCGGCAAGAACGGTATGACCAAGGACCACGGCTACGTCTTCGAGGTGGACCCCCACGACCGCCGGGCCAACCGCGACCCGCGGCCCGTCAAGGCCTTCGGGCGGTACGCCCACGAGGCCGTCGTCATCGACCCGCGCCAGGGCCATGCCTACCTGACCGAGGACGCCTCGGGCCCCAACGGGCTGCTCTACCGCTGGACCCCGCCGCAGGGTTTCCGGCACGGGCGCGGCGCGCTGCGCACCCTCGCCGCCGACGCCGGGGTGCTGGCGGCCGCCAAGTGCTTCGACAAGGCCGGGCAGTTCGTGGACGACCTGTCGCGCGCCACGAAGACCGGGACGGTCTACGGGGTCGACTGGGTGGAGGTGACCGACCGCGACGCGCGGAGCCTGTCCGTGCGCAAGCAGTTCGCGTCCGGCGCCGTGACCCGGGCGCGCAAGCTGGAGGGCATGTGGTGGGCCGACGGGGGCGCCTACTTCGTCTCCTCGTACGCCCGTGAGGAGAGCCCGGGCGCCGCGCACGACGGGCAGGTGTGGTTCTACGACCCCAAGCGGCGCACGATCCGGCTCGTCGTCCTCATCGGGGTCAACGCCGACCCCGACGCCGAGGGCGGCTACGACGGCCCGGACAACATCACCGTGTCCCCGTACGGGGGCCTGGTCATCGCCGAGGACGGCAACGGGTTCCAGCACCTGCTCGGAGCCACCGAGTCCGGGCGCGTCTACCCGCTGGCGCGCAACGAGCTGAACATCGGAACGCCCGAGAAGCCGGAGTACTCGGAGTTCACCGGGGTGTGCTTCTCCCCGGACGGGCGCACCCTGTACGCCAACATCCAGGAGCCGGGGATCATGCTGGCGATCACCGGCCCGTGGCGGCGCTCCCCGCGCTGACGGTGCCCACGAGGGGGCCCACGGCAGGGCCTACCGGGCCGCGGCCATCTCCGCGCGGGAGGCCGCGGCCCACTCCTCCAGGAGGAACTCGTAGGCCTCCGAGGGCCACTCCCCGTCCGCCCAGGTCTCGACGAGGAGCCGTATCGCCTCGTTCGCCTCGGCGGCGGACGGGCGCGCGGGACCCGCGGGCTGGAGTGAAGTCTGCATGGTTCCCAGGCTACGGGCGAGCACGGACAGCCACCTCCGGATTACGCGTGGCATCGATCACCCGGGCCGCCCCGGCCCGGGTGATCCGCGGCCGCATATGCCCGCCCACCTGCTCAGAGTGCCTGGGAGGCCGGCTGGACCATGCCGCGCACTGTGCGGGACTTCACAAAGTCGCCCATGGCCGTCATCTCCCATTCGCCGGAGAACTGCTTGATCAGCTTGGCCATCATCACGCCGGTCTGGGGCTCGGCGCCGGTGAGGTCGAAGCGCACCAGCTCCTCGTCGCTCGCCGCGTCGATGAGCCGGCAGTAGGCCTTGGCGACCTCGGTGAACTTCTGGCCGGAGAAGGAGTTGACGGTGAAGACCAGGCCCGTGACCTCGGCGGGCAGCCGGCCGAGGTCCACGACGATCACCTCGTCGTCCCCGGCGCCCTCACCGGTCAGGTTGTCGCCCGAGTGCTTGATCGAGCCGTTGAGGATGGACAGCTTGCCGAAGTAGCAGCTGTCGACGAAGTTGCGCTGCGGTCCGTAGGCGATGACGGACGCGTCGAGGTCGATGTCGCGGCCCCCGAACGCGGGCTCCCAGCCGAGGCCCATCTTGACCTGCGAGAGCAGAGGGCGGCCGCCCTTGACGAGGGAGACGGTCTGGTTCTTCCGGAGGCTGACCCGGCCCTTGTCGAGGTTGATCTTCCCCGGGGCCGGGGGAGCGGCGGGTGCGGCCGGGGGCGCCGGGGGCATGGGCGGGGCGGCGACGGCCGGAGCCGGCGGTGCGGCCGTCGCGGGCGCGGCCGGCTCCTCGTCCACGGAGACCCCGAAGTCGGTGGCGATGCCCGCGAGCCCGTTGGCGTACCCCTGGCCGACCGCGCGCACCTTCCACACCCCGCCCCGCAGGTAGACCTCGACGACCACGAGGGCCGTCTCCGGCCCGAGGCGGGGCGGGGTGAAGGTGGCGATCACGGCGCCGCCGGCGGCGTCCCGCACGGTGGCGGTGGGCTCGATGCCCTGGAAGGTCTGCCCCGCGGCGTCGGGGCTGGCCGTGACCACGATCCGCTCGATGCCGGGCGGCAGCGCCCCGGTGTCCACGGTGATCGAGTCCGGCGCCGTCCCGCCGCCGGACCGGTGGCTGACACCGGGCCCGGAGGGCTGGTTGTAGAAGATGAAGTCGGCGTCGGAGCGCACCTTGCCGTCCGCCGCGAGCAGCAGGCCCGACACGTCGAGCCGTACCGGGGCGGCCACGTCCACCGTCACGCGGGTGGTGTCGAGCGGCAGGTTGGAACCAGGGGTCATAGCGGTCATGCCGGGAGAACGACCGGCACCGCTTTGCCGTTCCCTTACCCTGGCGGGATTTCAGCGCCGGTTGCGGGGTGGTCGCGGGCCGTGTGCTCGTTGCCGAACCTGTAGGAGCCGTTCCAGCGGGCCGTCACCGGCTGCGCGTCGCCGGATTCCGCCTCGGCGGGGAACTTCTCGGCCCGCCCGCCCCGCAGGGTGCCCACGGTGCGGCCCCGGTGCGTGATGACGACCGTGCCGTCGGCCTGTACCCCGTACGGGAATCCGTGTGCCCGGCCCATGGGGCGCAGCCTGCCCGGCCGGGGAGCGGGGCGGCGACGCGATGACGGGCGCCCCGCTCCCCGGGCGCGGCTCAGCCGCCGGTGACCCGGCGCGGGAGGTCCAGCGGGTTGTCCTCGCGCAGCTCCGGCGGGAGCAGCGCGTCCGGCACCGACTGGTAGGCCACCGGGCGCAGCCAGCGTTCGATCGCCGTGCCGCCGACGGAGGTGGAGTGGGAGGTGGCGGCCGGGTAGGGGCCGCCGTGGTGCTGGGCCGGGGCGACGGCGACCCCGGTGGGCCAGCCGTTCACCACGATCCGCCCCGCCAGTCCGGTGACCTGTGCGATCAGTGCGGCGGCCGGGCCCGGGGCGCCCTCGGTCTCGGCCCGCGAGAGCTGGAGGGTCGCGCTCAGGTTCCCGCCGAGCAGGTCCAGCACCGCGGCGGCCTCGTCCGGGCCCGAGTAGCGGACGACGACGGTCACCGGTCCGAAGCACTCCTCCAGGAGCAGCCCGTACGGCCCGCCTTCCAGCAGGCGGGCCGCCGCGACGCCCAGGTAGCCCGCGCCGACCGTGTGCTCCCCGGCGGGGCCGGCGGCGACCGGGGCGGTGACCCCCGGGAGGGCGGCCCGCTCACCGACCCCGGCGACGAAGTTCTCCCGCATCCGGTGGTCGAGCAGCACGCCCGGCCCGGCCTCCCGGAGCTGCCTGGCGAGCGCGGCGGTGAGGAGATCGCCGTCGGCGCCCTCGGGCACCAGGACCAGGCCGGGCTTCACGCAGAACTGGCCCACGCCGAGGGTCACTGAGGCGGCGAGTCCGGAGCCGATCTCCTCGGCGCGCTCGGCGGCCGCCGCGGGGGTGACCACGACGGGGTTGAGGGAGCCCAGCTCGCCGTGGAAGGGGATGGGCACGGGACGGGCGGCGGCCGCGTCGAACAAAGCCCGGCCGCCCCGGATGGAACCGGTGAACCCGGCGGCGCGGACCAGCGGGTGGCGGATCAGCTCCAGGCCGGCGTCGAACCCGTGGACCACCGTCACCACGTCCGCCGGCAGCCCGCTCGCCACGGCCGCCCGCCGCAGCAGCCCGCCGCACAGCTCGGAGACGGCCGGGTGGTCCGGGTGCGCCTTGACCACCACCGGGCAGCCGGCGGCGAGGGCGCTGGCGGTGTCCCCGCCGGGCACGGAGAAGGCCAGCGGGAAGTTGGAGGCGGCGTAGACGGCGACCACGCCCAGTGGCACCTTGTAGCGGCGCAGCTCGGGGCGCGGCGGGGTGAGGGAGGGGTCGGCCCGGTCGATCCGGACGTCGAGGTAGGCGCCCTCCTCGACCACGTCGGCGAAGGCCCGCAGCTGGCCGGTGGTGCGGGCGAGCTCGCCGGTGAGCCGGGTGCCGCCCAGCGCCGTCTCGGCGTCGGCGCTCTCCACGATCCGCGCGGCGGCCTCGTCGAGCAGTCCGGCGGCGGCCCGCAGGAAGGCGGCGCGGGCGGCCGGGCCGGCCAGGGCGGCGCGCGCGGCGTGGGCCGCCCGTACGGCCCGGTCCACGTCCGGGGCCGTGGCTTCCACCGCAACCCGTTCGCGCCGCTTCCCGGTGCGGGGGTCCACACTCCAGACTGGATTCGCCGTCATGGCCCGCTCCTCCTCGGATCGTTCAGTATTCTGAACGCCGTTCCGGTCGCTGAATGATCACTTCTGTTGCGGACTCTAGGTTCCGCGTCCACCGGGTGACAAGAGGCGACAGAGCCGAGCAGAGGGGAAGCAGGCGCATGACGACAGCCGAGACAGCCGGGACGGACGGCCCTCCCGCACCGGTCGAGCCGGGACTCCCCACGGCGGCGCCGCCGGTGAAGTCGGCCGTGCGCACGGTCCTGCTCCTGGAGCACTTCGCGGCGCACCCGGGACTGCACAGCCTCGCCGACATCCAGAACGACCTCGCCCTGCCCAAGTCCAGCCTCTACATGCTGCTGCGCACCCTGGTGAACCTGGGCTGGGTGGAGACGGACGCCACCGGCACCCGCTATGGCATCGGCGTACGGGCCCTGCTCGTCGGCAGCTCGTACATCGACGGGGACGAGGTGGTCGCGGCGGCCCGCCCCAGCCTGGACCGGCTCTCCGACGACACCACCGAGACCATCCACCTCGCCCGGCTCGACGGGACGAGCGTCGTCTACCTGGCCACCCGGCCGTCCCGGCACTACCTGCGCCCCTTCACCCGGGTCGGGCGGCGGCTGCCCGTCCACTCGACCGCCCTCGGCAAGGCGCTGCTGGCCACCCACACCGACGAGGAGGTGCGCCGGTTGCTGCCGCGGCGGCTGGAGGCCGTCACGGAGCACACCATCACCGACCGGGAGGAGCTGGTGGAGGAGCTGGCCCTGGTCAGGGAACAGGGCTACGCGGTGGACCGGGAGGAGAACACGCTCGGCCTGCGCTGCTTCGGGGTGGCCGTCCCGTACCGGACGCCGGCCCGGGACGCGGTGAGCTGCTCCGTGCCGGTGGCCCGGCTGACGGAGGAGCACGAGCGCACGATCAAGGCCGCGCTGTTCGAGGCGAGGGACCGGCTGTCCGTGGTGACGCGTCGCATGTGAGGCGCCGGACGCGCGGGTTCCTCCCCCGGGCGGGGGAGGCGGTTCACCTTCGCGGGGGAGGTGGCGGGAGCCGGGGGACGGGACCGTGGGGGCATGAGCACACGAGCCGTCCACGCGACGCACACGACGGGCACCACCCGGCCGCCGGCCCCCGCCCCGGGGACCCGGCTGCGGATCCTGCGGGCGGCCGCCCTGGCCGCCACCCTGCCGTACCTGACCCTCAAGGCGGCCTGGCTGGCGGGGAGCCGGATCGGGATACCGGCGGACAGCATCCTGCTGAAGGGCGGGACGACCCTGGCCGTGGGCAACGCGGTCACGCTCGCCATGGACGCCTGCGTGATCCTGCTCGTGCTGGTGCTCACCCGACCCTGGGGCGCGCGGGTGCCCGGACGGCTGCTGACCCTGCCGGTGTTCGTCGCCACCGGGCTGCTCACCCCGATCGTCCTCGGGTACCCGGCCCAGCTGCTCGTCAAGGCCCTGGGCCTGGGGGCCGGCGAGGCGGCCCGGGCGGCCCGGGTGCCCTTCCTCGATCCCTGGGTGTTCGCCGTCGTCTACGGCGGCTTCATCATCCAGGCGATCGCCCTCGCCGGACTGTTCGTCCCCTACGCGCGCCGTCGCTGGGGCCGGCGCTGGCAGGGGGCGCTCGGGCGGAGGCTCCCGTCCCCCACGGGGGTGGTGGCGGGAGCCGCCGCGACGGCCGGCGCCGCGGTCGCCGCGGCGCACGGGTACTGGGCCTTCGGCGGGACCGCTGGGCTGTCCGCGGAGATGGCGGCGGCGCACTCGGCGGAGACCGGTGTGGTGTCCGGGGCGCACGCGATATGCGCCCTCGCCGCCGCGGCCGGGGCGCTGGTGCTGGCCCGGGGCGGGGCGCGCCCGGCCCGGTGGCCGCTGGCCCTGACCTGGATCGGCTCGTCGGCGGCGCTGGGCTGGGGGGCGTGGATGCTGACCGCGGCCCTGGGGGTGAACCTCGGCGAGGAGGAACTCTCCACCACCGCCCTCCTGTTGGCCTACGCTGGCCAGATGATCACCGGACTGCTGGCCGGGGCGGTGCTCCTGCGCTACCTCCACGCCCGGAGGGAGGGCTGACCCGGGGGAGGGCGTAAGGGATCCGGCCGGTCGGGAGTCCGGCGCGGCCGGGAGTCCGGCGGGGGCGGGCGGAACCGATCGGGCGGGAGCCGGCCGGGGAGAGGCGTGGACCAGGAGGGGACGACCGTGGGTGCGAGCGGCTTCGGCGGGGGCCGGGCGTCCGGGGCGGCGGCGGTGAGGCGGTGGCCCGGGCTGCTGCTGGGGGCGCGGGCCCGGCTGCGGTGGGTGCATCTGATACTCGGCGGGGCCCTGCTCATGCCGTACCTCATGCTCACCCAGGTCGTGGTGGGCGCGGCGGCCGGCGGGGTCAACGCGTTCGCCTCCCTCCCGCTGACCCTGCTCTCCTACGCGGCCTCCCTGCCCCTGATCGCGGTGACCGGCCTGTTCGGGCTGGTCCGGCCGCTGTCGGTCATGGCCGCGCGGGTCATGACCGGGGTGCCGGGGGACCGGCTGGCGGACGGCCCGGCCCGGTCCTGGGGGGCCCGCTGGCGGGCCTCGGCCTGGTGGACCCTGCACCTGGGCATCGGGGCGCTGATCAGCGGGATGAGCCTGGCCGTACCGCCCCTGGGGGTGGTGCTGGTCGTCATGCCGTTCTCCGGGGCCCTGCGCGCCTCGGTGCGGGGGGCGGGCTGGTTCAGCGCCGAGGCGGAGCCCTACGTCTCGCCCCCGATCGGTGTCGGGCTCCTGCTCGCGCTCGCCGCCGCCTGCGCCGGCGCGGGGGCGCTGCTGGCCCGGCTCGCACCCGTACTCCTCGGGCCGACCGCGGCGGACCGGCTGGCCGCCGCAGAGGAACGGGCCGCCGACCTCGCCGTCCGCAACCGGCTGGCCCGGGAGCTGCACGACGCCGTGGGGCACGCGCTGAGCGCCGTCACCCTCCAGGCGGGGGCGGCCCGGCGGGTGCTCGACCGGGACCCGGAGTTCGTCCGCGAGGCGCTCGCCGCGATCGAGGACACCACCCGGCGCACGGTGGGCGAGCTCGACGCGGTCCTCGGCCTGCTGCGGGACGGGGACCCGGCCCGGGCCGACGCCATGCCCGCACCCACCCTGGCCGGCGACCTCGACGGGCTGCTGGCCCGCACCCGGGCCGGCGGCACCGTCCTCACCGCCGAGCAGGACCCGGGCCCGGCCGGGGAGTGGTCGCAGCTGCCGGCGATCGCCTCCCGTGAGGCGTACCGGATCGTCCAGGAGGGCCTGAGCAACGCCCTGCGCCACGGCACCGGCCCCATCACCCTGCTGATCCGCGTTCACACGCCCGACGGCCACCGCGAACTGGAGATCACCATGACCAATCCGCCCGCCGCGTCCCCACCCGCCCCCGACGCGCCCGCACCGCGCACCACCGGCGGCCGCGGGTTGCGCGGCGCCGCCGAACGGGCCGCCCTCCTCGGCGGCCACGTCGAGGCCGGACCGCACGCGGGGTGCTGGCGGCTGCGGGCCGTCCTGCCGCTCGGCGGCGGTGCCGGCCCGGCCCGGGGAGGCGTGCGATGAGCCGGCCGCCGCTGCGCGTGGTCGTCGCCGACGACGAGCGGATGGTCCGCACCGCCCTGCGGGTCATCCTCGACGCCGAATCCGACCTGGAGGTCGTCGGCGAGGCCGCCTCGGGCGCCGAGGCCGTCCCCCTGGTGCGCTCCCTGGCCCCCGACGTGGTCCTGATGGACGTGCGGATGCCCGAGATCGACGGCATCCGGGCCACCGAGCAGATCCTCGCCACCATGGCCGACCCGCCCAGGATCGTGGTCGTCACCACCTTCGAGAACGACGCCTACGTCTACGACGCGCTGCGGGCGGGCGCGTCCGGCTTCCTCCTCAAGCGCGCCGACCCGGACGAGCTGATCGGCGCGGTCCGGCTCGTCGCCCGCGGGGACTCCCTGCTCTTCCCGGCCGCCGTGCGCACCCTGGCCGCCGCCCACACCGCGGCCGTCCGGCCCGTCTCCCCGGCCTGGGCGGGCCGGCTCACGGACCGGGAGGCCGACGTCCTGCGCCTGATGGCCACCGGCCTGTCCAACCACGAGATCAGCGAGCACCTCGGGGTCGGCCCGCAGACCGTCAAGACGCATGTGGCCGGGATCCTCGCCAAGACCGGCTCCCGCGACCGCACCCAGGCGGTCATCGCGGCCTACGAAGGGGGCTTCCTCATGAAGAAAGCCTGAGAACCCCGCCACAATCGGGGCAGAGCGGAACGCCCGGGCCTCCCGGGACGTCCTTCTGGGGGATGAACAAGACGATCAGGCGTGCGTCGGTCTTCTGTCTGCTTCTGGTGCTGGCCCTCTTGGTGCGGGTCACCTGGGTGCAGGCGTACCAAGGCCAGGCCCTCGCAGACGACGAGCACAACCGCCGCAACCTCATCGGGCAGTACGAGAACCCGCTGGGCAACATCATCGTGGGCGGAACGGCGATCACCGGGGCCACCAAGACGGCCGGCAAGGACTTCGGGTACAAGCGCACCTACGTCGACGGACCCCTCTACGCGCCGATCACCGGCTACAGCTCCCAGGCCTTCGGCACGAGCATGCTGGAGGGCGTCTACAAGAACGTGCTCAACGGCTCGGACAGCCGCCTGAAGACGGCGATGGACATCCTCACCAACAAGCGGGCCGACCCGGGCAACGTCCTGACCACCATCGACAAGGACGTGCAGAAGGCCGCCTACGACGCCCTCGGCGGCAAGCAGGGCGCCGCCGTGGCCATCGACCCGGCGACCGGCGAGATCCTCGCCGTCGTCAACAACCCCTCCTACGACCCGGGCCGGATCTCGGGCGCCGGCGACCAGGCCGCCTGGGACGAGCTCTCCGCCGACAAGGGCAAGGCCATGGAGAACGTGGCCCTGCGCAAGCCCCAGGCGCCCGGCTCCACCTTCAAGCTGGTCACCCTGGCCGCGGCCATCGAGAACGGGCTGGTCACCAGCATCGACCAGCCGACCGGGGTCCCCGGCAACTACACGATCCCCGGCACCCGGACGAAGCTGCCCAGCGAGGCGGGCGACGAGGCCTGCAACAACGCCTCCGCCCGTACCGCCCTCAAGCTGTCCTGCAACAACGTCTTCGCGGACCTGGCCTCCAAGCTCGGCCAGGACAAGATGCGGGCCATGGCGGAGAAGCTCGGCTTCAACACGCAGATCGACACCCCGGTCCGCACCAACCCGCCGAGCAAGTACCCGACCAAGAAGCTGTCCGTCGACCAGGTCGCGCAGACGGGTATCGGCCAGTTCGACGTCCAGGCCACTCCGCTCCAGATGGCCATGGTGACCTCCGCCATCCAGAACGGCGGCAAGCTCGTCGCCCCGCACATGGTCTCGGAGGTGACCGACTCGGGCGGCACCGTACTGGAGAGCTTCAGGGAGCCGAAGACCCAGCAGGTCATGAGCGCCAGGACCGCCTCGATGCTCCAGGACGCCATGCGCACCGTGGCCACCGAGGGCGGCGGCAAGCCCGCGCAGGTGGCGGGCGCCGAGGTGGGCGGCAAGACGGGCACCGCCCAGCGCGGCGTGAACAACAACATCCCACCCCTCGCCTGGTTCACCTCGTACGGCAAGGCGGGCGGCAAGCAGATCGCGGTGGCGGTGATGATCGAGAACTCGGACACCGACCGCTCCGAGATCGGCGGCGGCAAGCTGGCCGCGCCCATCGCGCAGAAGATGATGGCGGCGTGGCTGAAGAAGTAGCCACCGCCTGAAGGGCCGTCGCGCGCCGGGAACCGACGGGGTTCCCGGCGCGTTCCCCTTCCCATGATCAGGACCGCACTCCCCGAAGACCTGGACGCCATCGCCGCCCTGCACACCCGGGCGCGCGCCACCTACTACCGGGGCCGCGTCCCCGAACAGGCCTACGCGGGCGAGGCCGAGCAGGCCCGCAGCCGCGAGGGCTGGTCGCGCGCGGTGGGCCGGTCCGAGGCCGAGGGCCGGGTCTTCTGCGCCGAACGCGACGGGCGGATCACCGGGGTGGCCGCCTTCCTCACCGCCGACGGCGAGACCACCCTCACCCAGCTCCACGTGGACCCCGCCCACTGGCGCCGGGGTACCGGCGCCGCCCTGCACGCCGCGTGCCTCGCCGCCTGGCGCCGGGCCGGCGTCGAACGGGTCCGCCTGGAGGTCTTCGAGCACAACGTCCGCGCCCAGGCCTTCTACGCCGCGCACGGCTGGCGCCCCGACCCCTCCGCCACCCCCGCCGGATCCCACCGCACCCTGTGGCTGGAGGTGGAGGAGGCGTCCGGGGAATGAGACGCTCCGGCGAATGGTTGAACCGCAAACAGTTTCGCCCCGCGAAACCCCGCCCCGACCCCCACCCGGAATCCCGGAGAGAAGAAGGATCATGCGCGTCGAGATCTGGAGCGACATCGCCTGCCCCTGGTGCTACATCGGAAAGGCCCGCTTCACCAAGGGACTGGCCGAGTTCGCGCACCGCGACGAGGTGGAGGTCGTCTTCCGCTCCTTCGAGCTCGACCCCCACAGCGCCAAGGGCGTCACCGCGCCCGTCCTGGAGATGCTCGCCCGCAAGTACGGCCGCACCCTCGACGAGGCGCGCGGCATGGAGGAGCACGTCGCCGCGAGCGCCCGTGCCGAGGGGCTGGAATACCGGACCGACGGCCGCGACCACGGCAACACCTTCGACATCCACCGGCTCCTGCACCTGGCCGCCGCCCGCGGCCGTCAGGAGCGGCTCCTCGACCTCGCCTTCCGCGCCAACTTCGCCGAGGAGCGCTCGGTCTTCGACGCCGAGGTGCTGCTCGCCCTCGCGGTGGAGGCCGGCCTGGACGAGACGGAGGCCCGCGCGGTCCTCGCCGACGACTCCGCCTACGCGGCCGAGGTCCGGGCCGACGAGCGCGAGGCGGCCGAACTGGGCGCCAACGCGGTTCCGTTCTTCGTCCTCGACCGCCGCTACGGCATCTCCGGCGGCCAGCCCGCCGAAGTGTTCACCCAGGCCCTGGAGCAGGCCTGGGCCGGGCGGGAGCTCCCCGAGCCGGCCGCCGACGCCGAGGCCTGCGAACCGGACGGGGCCTGCGCCGTCCCTCGGGCCTGACCCGCCGGCCCCCGTCCGGGGCGCCCGCGTACCTCCCGTCCGCGGGCGCCGACCGGCTTCCCTGGTCCATCGTCATAAGGATCACTTGGGGATCGTAGGTAAAACACGGCAATGGACTTTGAGACGGTCCTCGCCCAGAGTGGACGCCATGGATCTTCCGCTCTCCGACGTGTCCCGGGTCTGCGCCGCCGAGTTCGCGCACACCACCACCTACCTCGACACCGCCGGCGCCGGGGTGCTCCCCCGGTCCGCCGTCGCCGCGGTGCGGGAGCTGGCCGAGGCGGCGGGGGCCGGGCTCCCCGCCGGGGCCGGCGACTTCGACCTCGTCGAGCGGGTGCGGGCCTCCTTCGCCCGGCTGGTCGCGGTCGACCCCGAGCGCGTCGCCGTCGGCTCGTCCGTCGCCACCCACGTGGGCCTGATCGCGGCCTCCCTGCCCGACGGGGCCGAGGTCCTCGTGCCCGAGGGGGACTTCGCCTCCGTCATGAACCCCTTCGTGCTGCGCGGCGGCCTCAACGTCCGCTTCGTCCCGCTGGAATCCCTCGCCGAGGCCGTCCGCCCCGACACCGCCCTGGTCGCGCTGAGCGCCGTGCAGTCCGCCGACGGCAGGACGGCGGACCTCCCCGGCGTCCGCGCGGCGACCGCCGCACACGGGGCGCGGATGCTCGTGGACGCCACCCAGGCCGCCGGCTGGCTGCCCTTCGACGCCTCGCCGTACGAGTACACGGTGACCGGTGGCTACAAGTGGCTGCTCGGCGGCCGCGGCGCCTCGTACCTGACGGTCTCGCATGAGGCCCAGCCGGGCCTGGTCCCGCTGCACGCGGGCTGGGTGGCGGCCGAGTCCAAGTGGGAGGCGGTCTACGGACCGATGCGGCAACTGGCCCGCGACGCGCGCCGCTTCGACGAGTCCGCGGCCTTCCTCCCCTACTACGCGGCGCAGCCCTCCCTGGCGCTGCTGGAGCGCGTCGGTGTCGAGGCCGTCCACGCCCACGACACCGCCCTGGCCGCCCGCTACCGGACCGGGCTCGACCGCCTCGGCCACCGGCCCGTGCCCGGGGACGGCGCGATCGTCTCCGTCCCCGGCCTGGCCCACCGGCAGCCCGCCCTCGAAGCCGCCGGGATCCGCACCTCCGCCCGCGGGGGAGCCCTGCGGGCCTCGTTCCACCTCTACAACACCGAGGCGGACGTGGACCGGCTGCTGGACGCGCTGGACGTGCCGGCCGGCTGAGCGGCCCTACCGCCAGGCCGCCGAGGCCGCCTCCAGCGCCGCCTGCGGATCCGCGGACAGGGCCGATGCCAGGGCGCGCAGCGACGCCGCGACCGCCTCCGGCGAAGCCGCCGGGCCGTAGTGGTTGACCCGGACCATCTCCTGCGCCAGCGCCCCGCCGCCCGCCGCCAGCGGGACCGTCCCGTCGGCGGCCAGGGCCTTGGCCACCACCGTCGAGGCGTCCGGCACCCGCAGCGTGGTCGCCACCGGCGCGGCCTGCGCCGGGTCCCCGACCCAAGGGGCCAGGCCGAGCGCCGCCGCGCCCGCCCGGGTGGCCCGGGCCGCGGCGGCGTGCCGGCCGAGCACACCGGCCGTCCCCTCCTCCGCGAGCCGGTCCAGGCAGGCCTCCAGCGCCAGCATCTCCAGCTGCGCCGGGGCGTGCAGCAGCGTCGTGCGGCCCCCGTCGATCCAGCGCTCCTTCCAGTCCAGGAGGGAGAGGTACGAGCGCCGGGGCGCGGCCGGGTTGGCGGCGAACCGCTCCCACGCCCGCTCGCTCACCGACACCGCCGAGACCCCCGCCGGGCCGCCCATCGCCTTCTGCGCGCCGATCACGCACAGGTCCACGCCCCACGCGTCCGGCAGCAGCGGCTCCGCGCCCACCGAGGCGACCGCGTCCAGCATGAACAGCGCCCCGTGGTCCCGCACGGCCTCGCCGATCTCCGCGACCGGGTTGGTGTTGCCGGTGGCCGCCTCGGCGTGCACCAGCGAGACGAAGTCGATCTCCGGGTGCTCCGCCAGCGCGCGGGCCACCTGCTCGCCGCTCACCGCCGTGTCGAACGGCACCGCCAGGTCCACCACGTCCGCCCCGGCGTCCCGCAGCCAGTTGCCGAACGTGGTGCCGTACGGGCCCGTGACGATGTTCAGTGCCGTCGAGCCCGGCCGGGCCCCGGAACGGATGCAGCCCTCCAGCGGCAGCAGCGCCTCGCCCTGGGTGATCACCACGTCGTGCCGGGTGTCCAGCAGCCGTGCGACGCCCCGCTCGACGGCGGCGAAGCGCTCGGCGGTCAGCGGCGGAAGGTCCAGGAGGGGGTGGGTCACGGCGGTGCTCTCTTCGTCCGGGGTCACCGGCCGAGCCTATCCAGCGCGCACGTACAGTGCGGACATGAGTGATCACAGCGGTGTGCTCCATGTGAAGGGACGCGTGCTCGTCGGGCCCCACGAGGTCCGCGACGAGCTCTGGGTCGTCGGCGGGCGGATCACCTACGAGCGGCCGGCCGCCGCCCGCGAGGCCACCACCGTCACCGGCTGGGCCCTGCCGGGGCTGGTCGACGCGCACTGCCACGTCGGCCTCGACGCCCACGGGCCGGTCGACGCGGCGACCGCCGAGGCCCAGGCCCTCACCGACCGGGACGCGGGCACCCTCCTGATCCGTGACGCGGGCTCCCCCTCCGACACCCGCTGGATCGACGACCGCGAGGATCTCCCGAAGATCATCCGGGCGGGCCGGCACATCGCCCGCACGCGCCGCTACATCCGCAACTACGCGCACGAGATCGAGCCGCCGCAGCTCGTCGAGTACGTGGCCCGCGAGGCCCGGCGCGGGGACGGCTGGGTCAAACTCGTCGGCGACTGGATCGACCGCGAGGCCGGGGACCTGACGGCCTGCTGGCCGCGCGCCGAGGTGGAGGCGGCCATCGCCGAGGCGCACCGGCTGGGCGCCCGGGTCACCGCGCACTGCTTCGCGGAGGACTCGCTGCGCGACCTGGTCGAGGCGGGCATCGACTGCATCGAGCACGCCACCGGGCTGACCGAGGACACCATCCCCCTCTTCGCCGAGCGCGGTGTCGCGATCGTCCCCACGCTCGTCAACATCGCGACCTTCCCGAAGCTGGCGGCGGGCGGCGAGGCCAAGTTCCCCCGCTGGTCGGCCCATATGCGCCGGCTCCACGAGCGGCGCTACGACACCGTCCGCGCGGCCTGGGACGCGGGCGTCGGGGTGTACGTCGGTACGGACGCGGGCGGTTCACTGCCGCACGGCCTGGTCGCCGCCGAGGTGCAGGAACTCGTGAAGGCCGGGATCCCGGCGCTCGACGCCCTCTCGGCGACGGCCTGGGGGGCCCGCGAGTGGCTCGGCAGGCCCGGCCTGACCGAGGGCGCGCCCGCCGACCTGGTGGTCTACGGCTCCGATCCGCGGGAGGACGTGCGGGTGCTGGCGCGGCCGGACCGGGTGGTGGTGAACGGGGCGGTCCGCGCCTGAGCCGGACCGGACACCGACGGGCCGGACCGGAGGCCGACGCGGCGGACCGGACACCGACGGGCCGGGCGGGTGCGGAGTTGACGGGGCGTGACCCGGTGCCCCCGACCGTCGTTGTGAGTGTCCGAAAAGGGCTGGTGGCGTCCCCCGCGCCGAGGCGTGCGGGAACCCGTGTGCCGTGTGGGGCGCAACAAATCGAATACACGCATGGAAACCACCCGTTGGAGTGAACTCACGTCAGGTGGCTGCCCGTTCACGCACAGTGCGTAAAGATTTCGGGCGTCGAAGCCGTCGGCAAGCGCGATGTCCCCCATCGGCGCCGCGACGGCACCCATCTCCCCGGGGGTTCCACCACCTTGAACCGCAACACCTTCCGCCTGCCCGCGGCCGTCCTGCTCGCCACGGGAGCGGTGTCCCTGCTCGCCGCACCCCCCGCCCTCGCCACCGACGGCAGCGGCGGCCAGGGCACCTCCGGAGCCGTCGTCCTGCGGACCGGACTGGACGTAGGCCTGCTCAACAAGACGGTGCACGTACCGCTGAAGGCCACTCTCAACGAGGTCAGCGCCCCCGCCACGGCCGAGAAGACGGCCCTCACCGTGACCCTCGACGGGGTCGAGCAGGGGCAGCCGGTGAACGTGCTCACGGCGGACGCCGCCACGGCCAAGGCCACCGCCGACGAGAACGGCGCCCGCGCCGAGTCCAACCTCGCCCACGCCAGGGTGCACCTCCCGGGTCTGCCGGCCCTCTCCCTCATCGAGGTCGAGAAGGTCACCTCCAAGGCCGTCTGCGAGGCCGGCGCGAAGCCCGTCGCCACCTCGAACGTCCTCGGCACCGTCACCGCCCTCGGCAAGAAGGTCACCCTGACGGCCGGCGGCCCCACCGAGGTCGAGGTCCCGGGCGTCGGCCTGGTCTCCCTGCGGCTCTCCGACACGCAGACCAGCTCCACCACCGCGGCGGCCGCCGCGCTCCGCCTGAAGGTGTCGGTGAACCCGCTGAAGCTCAACGTGGCGCAGGTCGACGGCGAGGTCGTCCTGGCGGAGGCGCACTGCACGTCCCCGACGACGGCCGCGAAGCCCGCCGCCAAGCCGGACGTCAAGCCGCAGGCCGCCGTCTCCACGTCCGGCCGCGCCGACCTCGCCGAGACCGGCGCCGGTTCCGCCACCCCGTGGGTCGCCGGCGGCGCGCTTCTGCTGCTCGGCGCCGGCGCGTGCGCGCTCGTCGTGACCCGGCGCGGCCGGACCTCGTGACCCGGGCGGCCGTCCCCGGACCGGATCAGCGGGTCGCGCGCGTCAGCCCCTGGCCCGTCGCGCCCCTGGAGGTCACGGCCGACGTGACCTCCTTGTCCACCCGTGCGTACTCGGCCCGCTTGGCGGCGGACGGTCCGCCGTCCGCGTCCGCTCCGGCGCACGAGGTGCAGACGACGCGGAACGGCGGTCCCGTGTCCGAGTACTGAGTGAGGTACTCGGCCTTGACCACCTCCCAGCGGCCCGGGTGCGAGGCCGCCGGGGCGAAGGTGAAGCGGGGGATGGACGACATGTTGCCCCGCGCCTTCTCGGCCTCGTAGAAGCTGGCGATCTGGTCGCCCATGCCGAAGACCACCCAGGTGCCGTTGATCTTCTCGTAGGGCTGTGGGACGTGGTTGTGCGTGCCGAGGATCAGATCGATGTCGGGCAGCCCGTCCGCCCCGCGCGAGGCGGTCAGCGCCTGCGCCAGGTCCTTCTGCTGCTGGTCGGGGGCCGTCTGCCACTCGGTGCCCCAGTGGACGCTCAGGACGACGACGTGCGCGCCGGCCGCCCGGGCCGCGCGGGCGTCGGCGATGATCCGGGCCTGGTCGATCAGGTTGACGGCCCAGGGCTTGCCCGCCGGGAGCGGTATCCCGTTCGTGCCGTACGTGTAGTCCAGCTGGGCGACCTTCGCCCGGCCGGCGGAGAGCACCGCCGGGGCCTTGGCCTCCTCGGGGCGGCGGGCCGAACCCACGTGCTTGAGGCCGACCCGGTCGAGGTGGTCGAGGGTGCGGGAGAGTCCGTCGAACCCGTCGTCGAGGGTGTGGTTCGAGCCCGTGGAGCAACTGTCGTACCCGGCGTCCTTGAGGGCGTCGGCCAACTGGTGCGGGGCCTTGAAGGCGGGATAGCCGGTGTAGGGGCCGCCGGGCTTTCCGTACGGTATCTCGTGGTGGCATATCGCAAGGTCGGCGGCGGAGACGATGGGCTTGACGCCCGCGAGTATCTTCCGGAAGTCGTACTCCCCGGGCCTGCCGCCCGCGTCGTCCGCGGCCCGCTGGATGACCGACGGGTACGGGATCGTGTCCCCGGTCGCCACCAGCGTGAACGGGGCCGCGCCCGGGACCGCCTTCCCGGCGCCGTTGGGCTTGCCCTGGAGCCGCTGCTCGGCCGAGACGGCCGCCCCGCCCTCCAGCAGCCTGGGCACCGCGTACACCCCGCCACCGACCACCCCCACGGCCACCAGCCCCATGGTGATGCGCGTCGCCGCCCTCATGTCCCGTCCCCCGTCCGTGATGTGTTCCGCCGCCATGCTAGAGGCTGTCGTCGAACTCCCGTCTGCCCCGCGGGGCTCCCCCGGCCACCGCCGGGAGGTGCCCCCGGGCACGCACTCCCGCCCCAGCGGGCGCAAGACCGAGTACGCCCAGTACGGGGCCTTGCGCCCGGCACGCCGAGAGCGCGCTCCCGCCCCCAGCTCTCGGCTTCGCTCAAGCAGGGGGGACCCCCATGACGCCGCAGGGCCTCCCTCCGGGCGACGACAGGACTTCGACGACCGTCCCCAGCCCGCCGGCCGGAACCGCCCGCCCTCCGGGCCCCCGCGACAGCGGGGAGAGGGAGGGCGGGCCGAGGGCGGACGGCAGACGGCCCGCGGGGCCGGGTCAGGGCGCGGCCAGGGCCAGGGCGTGGTCCAGTGCCTGCAGCAGCCGCCCCGTCGTCGCCCGGTCCCGTACCGCCAGGCGCAGCCAGGAGGCGTCCAGCCCCGGGAAGGTGTCCCCCCGCCGGACCGCGAAGCCCAGCGCCCGCAGCCGGGTGCGCACCTCCGCCGCGCCGGGGATCCGGACCAGCACGAACGGCCCCTCGGCCACCCCCGACACCGTGACCTCCTCGAACTCCGCCAGCCCCGCCAGCAGGTGCGCCCGGTCCACCGCGATCCGGCGGGCCGCCGCCTCCGCCTCCTCCAGCGCCTCCGGCGCCACGCAGGCCTCCGCCGCCACCAGCGCCGGGGTCGAGACCGGCCACAGCGGCTGCGCCGCGGCCAGCTTCGAGACGACCTCCGGATCGGCCAGCACGTAGCCGATCCGCAGCCCCGCCAGGCCCCACGTCTTCGTCAGACTCCGCAGCACCACCAGCCCCGGCACGTC
Source organism: Streptomyces sp. NPDC001373 (assembly GCF_042895815.1). Lineage (NCBI taxonomy): Bacteria > Bacillati > Actinomycetota > Actinomycetes > Kitasatosporales > Streptomycetaceae > Streptomyces > Streptomyces sp. NPDC001373. The sequence continues at coordinate 68,862 of NZ_JBIAWQ010000004.1, read as the reverse complement.
CATCCGCCCGGCCAGCGCCTCCCGCTCGCCCGGGACCGCGTCCATGAACGCCTCGTCCACCACCAGGATCCGCCCCGGCCGGGCCAGCGCGGCCAGCGTCGCCGCCGGGTGCAGGACCGACGTCGGGTTGGTGGGATTGCCCACGACCACCAGGTCCGCGTCCTGCGGTACCGCCGCGGGGTCCAGCCGGAACCCGTCCTCCGCCCGCAGCACCACCCGCTCCACCCGGTGCCCGGCGTCCCGCAGGGCCGCCTCCGGCTCGGTGAACTGCGGGTGCACCACCACCGGCCGCTCCGCCTCCAGCGCCCGCGCGATCAGCACGAACGCCTCGGCCGCCCCCGCTGTCAGCAGCACCCGCTCGACCGGCAGCCCGTGCCGCCGCGCCACGGCCGCCCGCGCCGCCCGCCCGTCCGGGTAGGCCGCGAGGTCCCCGAGGGAGGCCGCGATCCGCTGCTTCAGCCACTCCGGCGGCGTGTCCGACCGCACGTTCACCGCCAGGTCCACGAGCGCGCCGCCCGCGTCCGCGACCTCCGCGTCCCCGTGGTGGCGCAGGTCGTGCTCCTCGGCGGTGGCCACCGCGCAGGTCGCCGCCACCGAACGGCGCTTGGGCACGAGGAGCTCCCCGCCGCACGCCAGCGCCGCCGCCTCCGCCACCGAGGCGGTTCCGGCGGCCTCGTGCACGGCCGGCGACGGGTGCGGTACGGGGATCCGCGCGAGCTCCTCGGCCGGGTAGCCCACCAGGGGCACGCCGAAACGTTCCGCCGCGCCCGCGATACCGGGCTCCAGGGTCTTCGAGTCCACCGTCGCCAACGCCGTCACCGCCCCGGCGCTCAGCCCGGCCCCGCGCAGGGTCTCCTCGACCAGCGCGCAGACCTCCGCCACGGAAACCCCCGCGCGTCCGCCGACCCCGACCACCAGCCGCGTCACGTACTCGCCCACCGGGTCCCTCCCTCCGTACTGGTGTCCGTCATCTGTCGTCTGTCGCCACCACGGTGACGTCCGCCACCCGCGCGGCGGAAGTGCGCACGTCGCCGCCGGTCGGTATCCAGGGGCACATGGCGGTGATCGTGGCTCTGGGCGCGTTCCTGATGACGATGGCGGGCGGCTGGACGGCGCAACGCGTCACCGACCGCCGCCACCTCGTGCTGGGCCTGGCCGGCGGGCTGATGCTCGGCGTCGTGGGCCTGGACCTGCTCCCCGAGGCCCTGCACGCCGCGGGCCGGAAGGTCTTCGGCGTCCCGCTCGCCCTGCTGCTCTTCGTGTCCGGCTTCCTCGTCGCCCACCTCGCGGAACGCCTGCTCGCCGTACGGCAGGCCGCGCACGGGGGCGAGGACGGGGGCGGGGGAAGCGGCGGGCACGACCACGGCGTCCGCGTCCCGCAGGTCGGGCTCACCGCGGCCGCGGCGATGGTCGGCCACAGCCTCGCCGACGGAGTGGCCCTCGGCGTCGCCTTCCAGGTCGGCGGCGGGATGGGCGCGACCGTGGCCCTGGCCGTCATCACCCACGACTTCGCCGACGGGTTCAACACGTACACCCTCACCCACCTGTACGGGAACGCCCGCCACAAGGCCCTGGCGATGCTCTTCGCGGACGCCGCGGCACCCGTCGTGGGCGCCGCCTCCACCCTGCTGTTCACCCTTCCGGAGGAACTCCTCGGGGCGTACCTCGGATTCTTCGGCGGAGCCCTGCTGTACCTGGCGGCCGCCGAGATCCTGCCCGAGGCCCACCACGAGCACCCCGCCCTGTCCACGCTGATGTGCACGGTGGGCGGGGTGGCCGGGATCTGGCTGCTGATCGGCCTCGCGGACTGAGCGGACCGGGTGGACCGGGCGGACCGGGCGGACTGGTCCGTACGGGGTCACGGGCGGGCCGCTGGAGCCGCCGCGAACTCCGCCGCGGCCGCCGCGAACCGGGACGCCACGGACGGCTGAGCCGCCCAGTGCGTGTGCAGGTAACTGGCGTGTACGTTCCCCCGGACGAAGCCCTCGACGCGGCGTTCGGGATGCGTGAACCCCCACGCCGGCGCGGCGCCGGCGCCCGGCTCGACCACCGTCCGGTGGAACTCGTGCCCCCGCAGCCGGGTGCCGGCCGCCGCGAGCGGGCTGTCCGACACCGCCACCGCCTCCCGGTAGCCGAGCGTGAGCCGCTCCGACATCCGGGCGTCGGCGTCGAGCACCCCGCACATGGGCTTCCCGTCCAGGGAACGCGCCAGGTAGAGGAGCCCGGCACACTCCGCCGCGACCGGGCCGCCGGCCGTGGCGAAGGCCGCCACGGCCGCACGCAGCGGCTCGTTCGCCGAGAGCTCCGGGGCGTAGACCTCGGGGAAGCCGCCGCCGATCACGAGCCCGCTCGTGCCCTCGGGCAGCGCCTCGTCCCGGAGGGGGTCGAAGGTGACCACCTCCGTCCCGGCGGCGCGCAGCAGCTCGGCGTGCTCGGTGTACGAGAACGTGAACGCCGGGCCGCCTGCGACGGCGATGAGAGGTCCCTCACCGAGCTCCTTCCCGAAACCGGGGCTCTCGACCCCGGCCGACGCCCGGGGCCCCGCCCCGGACCCTCCCCCGGCTACCGCCGGGGGCGCCCCCAGCGCCTCGAACGCCCCCTGACTGCGTCCGGGGACACCCCCAGGCGAGCCCGGACGGGGCGACCAGGCCTCGCCCGCCAGCGGCGGGGCGGTGCGCGCCAGGGCCAGCAGGGCCTCCAGGTCACAGCCGGCACGGACCTGCTCCGCCAGGGCGGCCACGGCCGCGACGGCGTCGGCCCGCCGCTCCGCCACCGGGACCAGGCCCAGGTGCCGCGACGGGGTCGCGACCTGCGGGGCGCGCCGCAGGACGCCGAGGACCGGCATCCCGGCCTCCTCCAGGGCCTCCCGCAGCATGGCCTCGTGCCGGTCGGAGCCCACCTTGTTCAGGATCACCCCGCCCAGGCGCACTTGGGGGTCGAACGAGGCGAAGCCGTGCACCAGCGCCGCCACCGAACGGGACTGCGAGGAGGCGTCCACCACCAGCACCACCGGCGCCCGCAGCAGCTTCGCCACCTGCGCCGTCGACGCCAGCTCGCCCCGCCCCGCGGCCCCGTCGTAGAGCCCCATCACGCCCTCGACCACCGCGAGGTCGCACCCGGCGGCGCCGTGTGCGAACAGCGGGGCCACCAGCTCCGGCCCGCACAGGAACGCGTCGAGGTTGCGCCCCGGCCGGCCCGTGGCCAGCGCATGGTAGCCGGGGTCGATGTAGTCGGGCCCGGCCTTGTGCGGGGACACGGCCAGGCCGCGCTCCGCGAAGGCCGCCATCAGGCCCGTCGCCACGGTGGTCTTGCCGCTGCCGGAGGACGGCGCGGCGATGACCAGCCGCGGCACACTGGACGAGGTCACCACTCGATGCCCTTCTGGCCCTTCTGGCCGGCGTCCATGGGGTGCTTGACCTTGGTCATCTCGGTGACCAGGTCCGCGAACTCCACCAGCTCCGCGGGGGCGTTGCGACCGGTGATGACCACGTGCTGGGTGCCGGGCCGGTTCCGCAGCACCTCGATCACCTCGTCCACGTCGATCCAGCCCCAGTGCATCGGGTACGCGAACTCGTCCAGCACGTACAGCCGGTGCGTCTCGGCGGCCAGGTCGCGCTTGACCTGCTCCCAGCCCTCCTTCGCCGCCTGCTCGTTGTCGAGCTGCGCGTCGCGCTGCACCCAGGACCAGCCCTCGCCCATCTTGTGCCAGACGACGGAGCCGCCCTCACCGGAGGCGCCCAGCACCTTCAGCGCGTTCTCCTCGCCGACCTTCCACTTCGCCGACTTGACGAACTGGAACACCCCGATCGGCCAGCCCTGGTTCCAGGCGCGCAGCGCCAGCCCGAAGGCGGCCGTCGACTTGCCCTTGCCCGGCCCGGTGTGGACGAAGACGAGCGGGCGGTTGCGGCGCTGACGCGTCGTGAGACCGTCGTCGGGAACGACGGTCGGCTGTCCCTGCGGCATTAGGCGGCCCTCCTGGAGACGCTGTCGGGTGACGCAGTGGAGGTCACTGCGGTACGTACGTTCTTGACGAGCCCGGCCAGCGAGTCGGCCCGCAGCCCGTCGAGGGTCACGGCGGGTGCGCCCAGGTCGGTGGCCAGTGCCGCCGCGAGCCCCAGCCGCACCGGCCCGGACTCGCAGTCCACGACCACCGACGTGACGCCCTCGGCCGCCAGTAGTTGGGCGCTGCGCCCGGACAGTTCGCGCGGATCGCCGCCGACGTCCCCGGCCGAGGTGGCCCGCCCGTCGGTGACGACCACGAGCAGCGGACGCCGGGAGGGGTCCCGCAGCCGTTCCACGCGCAGCACCTCGCGGGCCTTGAGCAGGCCCGGGCCCAGGGGGGTGCGGCCGCCGGTCGGCAGCTTCTCCAGGCGGGCCGCGGCCGCGTCCACCGAGGAGGTGGGCGGCAGCGCCAGTTCGGCGCCCGTGCCGCGGAAGGTGATCAGGCCGACCTTGTCGCGGCGCTGGTAGGCGTCGAGGAGCAGGGAGAGCACCGCGCCCTTGACGGCGCCCATGCGCTGCCGGGCGGCCATCGAGCCGGAGGCGTCGACGCAGAACAGCACCAGGTTGCCCTCGCGGCCCTCACGGGTCGCCTGCCGCAGGTCGTCCTTGCGCACGACGAGCCCCGGCCCGGAGCGCCCGCGCGCCTTCTGGTGCGGGGCGGCGGCGTGCACGGTGGCCGCCAGGTGCAGCTTCGTCAGCTGCCCCCGGGGGCGCTGGGCGCCCGTGGTCCGGCCGTGCGCGGTACGGGCCCGCGAGCGCCGGCCGGCCGCGCCCTCGCCGAGGCCGGGCACACTCAGCGTCTTGGTGCGGAACGGCTCGGAGGCCCCCACGGCGGCCTGCTCGGTCCCGTCGGACCCGCCCCGGGGCGCGGAGGGCTGCGGTTCGGGGGAGGCGTCCCCCTGCTCCGGGGCCTCCTCGGGGGCGTGGCCGGTCTCGGGGCCGCCGCCCTGCGGGGGCACCCCGCCGCCGTCCCCGTCGGGGCCGCCGCCGTTGTCGTCCGGGCCCTCCGGCTCGGGCTCCGGCTCCTCGTCGGGGAAGCCGTCGAGGATCTCGTCGAGCTTGTCCTCGTCCAGCCCGGGCGCGTCGAAGGGGTTGCGTCGGCGCCGGTGCGGCAGTGCCAGCAGCGCCGCCTGGCGGACGTCCTCCTTGCGGACGGAGGTCCGCCCGGCCCAGGCGGCCAGGGCGGTCGCCGTACGGGCCATCACGATGTCGGCGCGCATGCCGTCGACCTCGAAGCCGGCGCAGGTGGCGGCGATCTGGAGCAGCGCGGTGTCCCCGAGCGCCACCTGCGGGAGCAGTGCCCGCGCGGCCACGACCCGGGCGCGGACCTCGTCCTCGTCCCCGGCCCAGCGGGCCGCGAAGCCCGCCGGATCGTCCTCGTACGCGAGCCGGCGGCGCACCACCTCGACGCGCTGCCCGGGCTCCCGGGAGGCGGCGACCTCCACGGTCAGCCCGAACCGGTCGAGGAGCTGCGGCCGCAGCTCGCCCTCCTCGGGGTTCATGGTGCCGACGAGCAGGAAGCGGGCCGCGTGGCGCACGGACACGCCCTCGCGTTCCACGTACGAGGCGCCCATCGCGGCCGCGTCGAGCAGGAGGTCGATGAGGTGGTCGTGGAGCAGGTTGACCTCGTCGACGTACAGGATCCCTCGGTGCGCGTCGGCCAGCAGGCCGGGCTCGAACGCCTTCACGCCCTCGGCGAGGGCCCGCTCGATGTCGAGGGAGCCGACGAGGCGGTCCTCGGAGGCGCCGACGGGCAGTTCGACCATCCGGGCGGCGCGCTCGGCGCCGGGGCCGGGCTCGTGCGGGCCGTCCGGGCAGGCCGGGTCCGGCGCGGCGGGCGCGCAGGAGAACCGGCAGCCGGGCACGACGTCCACGCGGGGGAGCAGGGCGGAGAGCGCGCGCACGGCGGTGGACTTGGCGGTCCCCTTCTCACCGCGCACGAGCACACCGCCGACCGCCGGGCTCACGGCGTTGAGCAGCAGCGCCAGCCGCAGGTCGGCCTGGCCGACGACCGCGGTGAACGGATAGGGGGTGCTCATGGGTTGCTCACTCCTCGGGTGTGCGTGCGTTCGGGGGCGGTGCCGGGGGTGCCGCTGCGCGGAGCCGCTCCCCGCCCCGCCCTTCCACTGTTCCCGGGGGCTCCGCCACCGGGGGTCCGGGGGCGGAGCCCCCGGTGAGCGGGAGAGGGGTGGGTGGGGGAACAGCCCCGCAGGGCCCGGGCCGTCACGGCGCGCCCGGCGGGAGGAACGGCAGCCCGGCCGGGGCGCCGGACTCGATCAGGCGCAGCAGCGCAGCCGTGTCCGCGTGTTCCTCGATCAGGTCGCCCAGCAGGTCCAGCTGCTCCTCGCGCAGGGCGGCGAAGGACGTGTCCGGCGACGGGACGAAGCGCCGCCCGGCGGCCACGGCGACCTCACGCAGGAACGCCCGGCGGAAGCCGTCCGACTCCAGCGAGCCGTGCCAGTGCGTGCCCCACACGGACCCGACCCGGCACCCGTCCAGGAACGGCTCGCCGCCGCGCACCTCGGCCACGCCGTGGTGGATCTCGTAGCCCGAGACCTCCTCGCCGAGGGCCTCGCCGAACGGCCGCGCCAGGGTCTTCTCGACGGCGAAGCGCACGCGCACCGGCAGCAGCCCCAGCCCCGCCACCGAGCCCGCCTTCGACTCGACCTCGTCCTCGATGTGCTCGCCGAGGGCCTGGAAGCCGCCGCAGATGCCCAGCACCGGGCGTCCCTCCGCGGCGCGCCGGGCCAGCGCGTCGGCCAGCCCCCGCTCGCGCAGCCACTCCAGCGCCTTCACCGTGCCGCGCGTGCCCGGTACGACGGCCAGGTCCGCGTTGGCCAGCTCCTCGGCCCGGTCCACGAACCGCACGACCACGCCCGGCTCCGCCGCGAGCGCGTCGACGTCGGTGAAGTTCGACATCAGCGGCACGGCGCACACCGCGACCCGCAGCACGTCCTCGCCGACCGGCGGGGCCACGACGGACTCGCGCACCGCGCCCCGCAGGGAGACCCGCAGCCCGTCCTCCTCGTCGATGCCCAGCCCGTGCCGGAACGGCAGCACCCCGTACGTCGCCCGCCCCGTCAGGCCCCGCAGCATCTCCATGCCGGGCTCCAGCAGGGACACGTCGCCGCGGAACTTGTTGACCATGTAGCCGGCGATCAGCGACTGGTCCTCGGGCGACAGCAGCGCCGTCGTCCCGAAGAACGAGGCGAACACCCCGCCCCGGTCGATGTCGCCGACGACGACCACCGGGAACCGCGCGGCCCGCGCGATGCCCATGTTCACGATGTCGGTCCGGCGCAGGTTGATCTCGGCCGGGCTGCCCGCCCCCTCGCAGATCACGGCGTCATACGTGCCCCGCAGCTGTTCCAGGCAGTCCGTGACGATGCCGAGGAGCTGCTCCTGGCGGCCGCCGTGGTAGCCGCGGGCGCTCATCTCGCCCACCGGTTTGCCCAGCAGCACCACCTGGCTGCTGCGGTCGCTGCCGGGCTTGAGCAGGACCGGGTTCATCAGCGCGGTCGGCTCCACCCGGGCGGCCTGGGCCTGCATGGCCTGGGCCCGGCCGATCTCCGCGCCCTCGCGGGTCACGAACGAGTTCAGCGACATGTTCTGCGCCTTGAACGGGGCGACCTTGACGCCCTGGCGTGCCAGCCAGCGGCAGATGCCCGCCGTGACGACGCTCTTGCCCGCGTCGGACGTCGTCCCCGCGACCAGCAGTCCGCCGCCGCGCCTCGTGCCGCTCATGCCCGACCCCTCCCCGTCCTCGCCGCGGCGGCCTTCGCCGCGGCGCACCGGACGGCCACGCACGCGCCCAGCGCCAGCCAGGTCACCCGCCGCGACAGCCGTACGGCCCGCTCGATGTCCGCGACCCCCACCGGCCGCCCCCGCTCCCCGTTGAGCACGGCCCGGTGCTCGACCCGTCCCGCGTAGGACAAGGTCCCTCCCAGCCGGACGCCGAGCGCCCCGGCGAAGGAGGCCTCGACCGGGCCGGCGTTGGGGCTGGGGTGGGAGGCGGCGTCCGCCCGCCAGGCCCGCAGCGCTCCGCGCCGGTCGGGACCGGCGGCCACGGCGGCGAGCGCCGTCAGCCGGGCCCCCGGCCAGCCGGCGAGGTCGTCGAGCCGGGCCGAGGCCCAGCCGTAGCGCAGGTGGCGGGGCGACTTGTGCCCCACCATCGCGTCCAGGGTGTTCACGGCGCGGAAGGCCAGCAGTCCGGGCACCCCGGCGACGGCCCCCCACACGAGGGCTCCGACGACGGCGTCGGAGGTGTTCTCCGCGACCGACTCCACGACGGCCCGGGCCATTGCCTGGTCGTCCAGGGCCTGCGGGTCGCGTCCGCACAGGTGGGGGAGGCGTTCGCGGGCCACCTCGGTGTCCCCGGCGGCGAGCGCCCCGCCGATGGCACGGGCCTCCCGGCCGAGGGTGGTGCCGCCGACGACGGCCCAGGTGGCCGCGGCGGTGAGGGTGATGCGGGCGGCCGCGGGCCGGGAGCGCACGGCGCGTGCGCCCAGCGCTCCGACGGCGGTGGCCGCGCCGGCGCATACGAGGGTGTGCAGGGCGCCCCGGGCGCGGTCGTCGCGCCACAGGGCGCGCTCCACGGCGGCGGCGGCTCGTCCGAAGGCGGCCACGGGGTGCCCTCGGCGGGGATCCCCGAGGATCCGGTCGCCGATCAGGCCCGCCGTGACGCCGTACGCGAAGACGCGGTCGGCACGCATGGTGGCAGGTATGTCCTCACTCAGGGTCCGCGCCCTGGTTCGACGTGTCCGGCGGTGAGAGTTCCTGGCTTCCGGGTGGGCACGCGGCGCGTGCGTTCCCCGGTGACAGTGGCGGGACCGCGCCGGATTCGCACCGGACTTCCTCTCCATGCCGCCGTATTGGCCCGGGCAGTCCACCACGCCCCGCGAACGCCCGTCAACTTACCGTTGACCTGCGGTGGGACGGGGGACGGGGACGGCCGGTGGGCGGCCAGGGGCCGCGGGTACGCGAAAACTCCCCCCGGGGAATTCCGGGGGGAGCCTTCGTACACGGTGTCGCCGAGACCGGGTCTCAGCTGACGATCAGGTAGATCCCGTAGGCCACGGCCGCCGCGCAGAGCGCGAAGCAGGCGTAGGCGCCGCTGCGGGCCAGGGCGGCGGTGCCGCCCTGCTCGGTGGCGGCCTCGTGCTTGGAGAGGCCCACCAGGCCCAGGCTGAAGAGGGCCACGAGGGCGACGGTCGCGGAGAGGCTGACCCCGAAGACGGAGCCGAGTGCTGCCCAGTCGATCTTCATACTGCCGTTTCCTCTGTCGTTCTCGGGATCAGACCGCGGCGGCCGGAGCCGTCGGGGCCTGCGGGTTCGCCGTGGCGGCCGGGATGGTGGCCTTGAGGTCCTCGTCGGTCACCGCGGCGGTGGTGCCGGCGACCGGGGGGACGGCGACGGCGGCGATGGCGGTGGTGACCACGCCGGGCTGCTCGGCCTCGTCGGCGGAGGCCTCGTTGACGTTGGTGTGGTCGACGACCTGGCGGCGGGAGATCAGCCAGACGGCGACGCAGGAGGCGACCAGGAAGACGGTGACGGCGGCGACGCCGACGCCACCGGTGCGCATGACCAGCTCGGCGCCCGCGGAGACGAGGGCGGCGGCCGGCAGGGTCAGACCCCACGCGACGAACATCCGGGTGGCGGTGGACCAGCGGATCACACCGCCCTTGCGGCCCAGGCCCGCGCCCATCACCGCGCCGGAGCAGGCGTGGGTGGTGGAGAGGGAGAAACCGAGGGTGGAGGAGGCCAGGATGACGCTCGCGGCCGAGGTCTGGGCGGCGAAGCCCTGCTGCGGGTGCAGGTCGGTCAGGCCGCTGCCCAGGGTGCGGATGATGCGCCAGCCGCCCAGGTAGGTGCCCATCGCGATCGCCGTTCCGGCGGAGACGATGACCCAGACCGGGGGGTTCGAGCCGGGGGCGATGGCGCCGCCGGCGACCAGGGCCAGGGTGATGATGCCCATCGTCTTCTGCGCGTCGTTGGTGCCGTGCGCGAGGGAGACGAGGCCGGCCGACGCGATCTGGCCCGCCTTGTAGCCCTTGGCGGACGTCTTGGGGCCGACCTTGCCGTTCAGCGTGTACGTGACCTTGGCGGCCAGCATCGCGGCCGCACCGGCCACGATCGGGGCGGCCACGGCCGGGATGAGCACCTTGGTGACGAGGACGTCGCCGTTGACCGCGCCGAGGCCGGCGGAGGCGACCGCGGCACCGATCAGGCCGCCCATCAGGGCGTGCGAGGAGCTGGAGGGCAGTCCGACCAGCCAGGTGACCAGGTTCCAGAGGATCGCGCCGACGAGCGCGGCGAAGATCACTTCGGGCTGGATGCCCTCTTCGTTGACGAGACCCTTGGAGATCGTCTTGGCGACCTCCACGGACATGAACGCGCCGACGAGGTTGAGCACGGCGGACATGGCCACCGCCGTCTTGGGCTTGAGGGCGCCGGTCGAGATGGTGGTGGCCATCGCGTTGGCTGTGTCGTGGAAACCGTTCGTGAAGTCGAACACGAGAGCGGTGATGATCACGATCCCGAGGAGAAGCGTTATGTGCTCCATTTACCCAGGCTTCTGTTTGGCGTCAGTGGCTCGGCGAACGTAGGCAACCTGGGTGAACGGAAGATGAACTGACATCGGCGGGGTGGTGTCTGTGGGCGGCGCCCCATCGGACCCTTCGTCCCGATTCTTTCGTAGTTATCGCCATTCATGCACGTCAGAGCCGGGTGAACGGGGCGTTCCGAGCGGGTGCGCGGGCCCGCTCGGACCCCCTCGGCGGCAGGGAAAGAGAGGTAGATCACTCCGCTTGCCCCGCCCCCCTCTGGGCCGTCGGCCGCCCCCGCCCCGCTCGGGCTCCGCTTGGGCCCCGTCCGGACGCCGCCGGAGCCCTCCGGTGGCCCCCTCGCCCCCGCGCCTCGACACTGGAGCGGTGCGTACCGCCACTGCGACGGCCGCGGCCGTCACCTCGACCCTGATCGGCGCCGGAGCGGCCGCGGTCCTGGCCGGCCGGTACGCCGCCGACTCCGCCCTGCGGTCCGAACCCGGCCGCCCGCCGGCCGGCAGTCCCCGGCTGGTCGTCCACTCCGCCGAAGGCGACCGGATCGTGCTCACCCGCTCGCTGGCCTCCCTGCGCCCCGGCGTCCACGGCCTGGCCGCGCCCGGGGTGCACGCGGCCGTCGGCCCGGTCCTCGCCGGCGTCCCGCACGACCCGGCCACCGTCGTGCGCCGCCTGCTGCGCGTCAGCCACGGCTCCCTGGAGCCCGGTACCCGCGTCACCCTCACCCCGCAGGTGTACTCGGGGAACCCCCGCACGGCCCTCGGCCTGGACCACGCCGACGTGGACGTCCCCGGGGAGCTCGGCCCGCTCCCCGCCTGGTTCGTGCCCCAGGTCCGGCAGACCTGGGTGATCGCCGTCCACGGGCTCGGCGCCGGCCGGGAGCACCCGATGGTGGTCATGCCCTTCCTGCACCGCCTCCGGCTACCGGTCCTCTCCGTCGCCTACCGGGGCGACCTCGGCGCCCCCGCCTCCCCGGACGGCCTCGGCCACCTCGGCGAGTCCGAGTGGCGGGACCTGGACGCCGCCATCCGCTACGCCGTGCGCTACGGCGCCCGGCGCATCGTCCTGCACGGCTGGTCCACCGGGGCCGCCATGGCCGTCCGCGCCGCCGAGCGCTCGGCCCTGTCCGGCCGGATCGCGGGCCTGGTGCTCGACTCGCCCGTCCTCGACTGGCACGCCACCCTGCGCAACCTGGTCGCGGCCCGCCGCACCCCGGCCCCGCTGGTCCCGTTCGCCGTACGGGCCGCCGAGAGCCGCGCCGGGCTGCGCGCGGACCACCGGACGCCGTACGCGGACCCCGGCGCCGTCCGCGTCCCCGTGCTGCTCTTCCACGGGCCCGACGACACCCTCGCCCCCTGGGCGCCCTCGCGCCGGCTCGCCGCCGCCCGGCCCGACCTCGTCACCCTGCACACCGTTGCGGACGCCGCGCACGGGGCGATGTGGAACGCCGACCCGGCCGGCTACGAGGAGGCGCTGCGGCGCTTCCTGGTGCCGCTCATGTGACCCCGTGCACCACCTTGCGAGGGGCCGGCGTGGCTCCACAGACAAGGGGTTACGGGGGGTGTCTTGTGGCGCTGGAGTGAAGGCGGTGTGGCGGACGGGACGGGGTGGGTGGTCTGTCCCGGTTCCTCCACCCCATGACCTGTGGAAATGACCCGTTCCGTTTGGGCTTTCGGCCAGTGACGGGCGAGACTGCTTCCGTGACGTCCCGAAAGCCTGATGAGCAGTTGGCTCGCGACTCCAGACTCCGACTCGTCTCCCCGCGCTCCGTCGCCACGGCGCGCAAGGCGGTGACCGACCGGCGAACCCGGCCGGCCACCCGGCCCCCGGCGGGCACCCCCGCCACGGCAGACCTGGCGAACCGCGCCCGGGCCTCGCTGGCCGACGCCGTACGGCTGGCCCGCTGGGCCGAACTGAACCTCGGCGCCGGCGACGGCGGCCGCCCCGCCCCCTCCGGCGCCCTGCCCGCCGGCGATGTCGAACGGGCCGCCGCGGAACTGGGCCTGACGCACGGCCAGATCCGCGTCGGCTGGGACCGCGCCCGGCTCTCCGGCCTCGTCGAGGTGCACGGCGGCCAGGCCAGGCCCGGCTGGCGGCTGCGCGCCTGGGACCGCGACGACACCGCCGTGCTGCGCGGCTGGGTCGCCCTCTTCGACGCCTGGTCCCTCGTCCACCCGGCCCCCGCCGACATCACCCCCTCGGCCGTCGCCGAGGTGGTCGAGGCGATGCCGCAGCTGCTCTCCCTGCTCCAGCTGTCCGCCGGTCCCGTGACCGTCCCGGACCTGCTGGACCTGCTGGGGCAGCGGGTCACCGAACTGCGCGACGAGCGCTGCGAGGTCCCCTACGGTGCGGAGCCCGCCCAGGGTGCGGCCTCCGCGGAACCCCGCCCCCTCCCGCTCGCCCGGCTGCTGCGCTGGGCGCTCGGCGGGCTCGCCGCCGTGGACGCGGTCACCCTCGGCCCCGCGCAGGCCGCCCTGACCCCGCTCGGCAGCTGGGCCGTCTGGGTCAAGCTGGAACAGATCTGCGTCGCGGCGCAGAGCCCGGCCGGGAACATCGAGCAGTCCGCCGCCGCCATGCTGCACGGCTGCGCCCGGCTGACCCCGGGGCCGGCCCGCGCCGAGTACCGGGCCTGGCTCGCCGCCCGGCCCGTCGGCCACGCCGTCAGCGAGCTGCTGCACGCCGCCCGGGGCGAGGACGCCCTGCTGCGGGGCCTCGCCTTCGAGGCCCTGCGCGTGGTCGGCGCCCCCGCCGAGCCCGAGGTGCGCGCCGCCGTCCGCGAGGCCGCCCTGCGGCCCTACGCCCTGCTCTGGCTCGCCGAGCACGACGGGGTGGACCCGGACGAGGCCCAGGACGTCCTCACGCCCGAGGAGTCCACCTGGCTCTGGGTGGACACGGCCGCCGCCATCGCCGACCACGGCGAGGCCGAGCTGCTCGCCCGCCACCTCGACTCCGCCGTCCGCACCACCGTGCCCCGGCTGCTCGACGAGGTCCGGGCCGTCGGCCACCCGCGCACCGTGCAGGTCCTGGTCGCGCTGGCCGCCGCCCATCCCGACCCGGCCCTGGCCAAGGCGGTCCGGCGGGCGGCCTTCCAGGTCCACACCGGCGGAGCGTAGGCCCTGGCCGGGCTGTCACCCGGGCCCCCGCCGCGGGCCGGCCGTGGCCGGTCGCGCAGTTCCCCGCGCCCCTGACGGGGCCCGCCCCGGCGGAGTCGCGAGCCCCGCGCCCCTTGCGGGTCGACCCCGGCGGGGCGCGGGGTCAGAGCTGGGGGGCGTACGTGCCGAAGCTCCAGACGTTGCCCTCGGTGTCCCGGGCCATGTAGTCCCGCGAGCCGTAGTCCTGGTCGGTGGGCTCCATGAGGATCTCCACGCCGTGCTCGGCCGCCCGCCGGTGGTGGGCGTCCACGTCGTCGACCACGATGTAGACCCCCGACGGGCCGGCCGTCTCCATGGCCTTGTCGTACACCCCGCCGCGCCCCTTGCTGCCGAGCATCACCGCGCCGTTGCCGTACGCCAGCTCCGCGTGCATCACCGAGCCGTCGTCGCCCTCGTAGACCGCGACCTGGGTGAACCCGAACGCCTCGGTGAGCTGCTGGATCGCTGCCTTCGCGTCGCGGTAGAGCAGCGCGGGATAGATGGACGGAACGCCTGCCATGACGGTCACTCCCTCTCGTAACGATGGCTCAAGTGATCCACGCCACAGCATGGCAGGCGCCGCTGACACTCAGCGGAAGGTGTCGCACCGGGCCATGTCACCCGTGCGGTAGCCCTGGTGGAACCACTGCTGGCGCTGCTGCGCCGAGCCGTGGGTCCAGGACTCCGGGGTGACCCGGCCCTGGAACTTCTCCTGGATCCGGTCGTCCCCCACCGCGGCCGCCGCGTCCAGCCCGTCGCGGATGTCCTGGTCGGTGAGGTTCGTGATCAGAGGCCGCCCCGTGGACTCGTCCGGGGTCCGCGTCGCGTTGTGCGCCCACACTCCGGCGTAGCAGTCGGCCTGGAGCTCGACCTTCACCGCATTGCTGTTCGCGCCCGTCTGCCCGTTCTGGGCCCGCGCCAGCGTGCCCGTCAGGTTCTGGACGTGGTGCCCGTACTCGTGGGCGATGACGTACGCCTGCGCGAAGGGGCCGCCGTGCGCCCCGAAGGTGGTCCGCAGCTCCTCGAAGAAGCCCAGGTCCAGGTAGACCTGCCGGTCCGCCGGGCAGTAGAAGGGCCCGACCGCCTGGGTGGCCGCCCCGCAGGCGGTGTTCACCCTGCCGGTGAAGAAGACCGTCGAGGCGGGGGTGTACGTCCCGCCGCGCCGCCCGAACTCCTGCCTCCAGTAGTCCTGTGTGCTGTTCACCACGGCGACGAGCCGGCAGTCCTCCCGGGCGTTGGCGTCGCTGCCCTTCTTGCAGGACTGCTGGACCCGGGCGGCCGAGGAGGCCGTCGAGACCGGCTCCGGACTCCCGGCGGACAGCCCCAGCTGGTCCGGCCCCACCCCGAAGATCAGGCCCAGGACCAGGGCGATCAGTCCGACGACCCCGCCGCCGACGGTGGCCCGGCCGCCCGGGACGCGGCTGCTGCGCACGTCCTTCACCTCGGACGTGTCCAGATCGGCGTCGTCGTCGAACTGCATGCCCCACCGTCCTCCACGCGTGGCCAACCCCTTCATCCTGATACGTGCCCGGCCCGCCCAGGGCGGGCCTTCGGCCGGACGGGTGAGGGGCGGGCCCCGAAAAGTGGTTGCGCACCCCCGTTAGAATGGCTTCATGGCAAATCTCCTCGCGGATTAGCGGCGTCGAAGAACGCGCGTCCCGCCCCGCCTTCCGCCGTCCATACCGCCCTGGAGTATTTCCGTGATCACCGCCACCGGCATCGAGCTGCGCGCCGGCGCCCGCGTCCTCATCGAGTCCGCTTCCTTCCGCATCGCCAAGGGCGACCGCATCGGCCTCGTCGGCCGCAACGGAGCGGGCAAGACCACCCTCACCAAGTGCCTGGCCGGCGAGGGCCAGCCCGCCGCCGGCAGCATCGCCCGCTCCGGCGAGGTCGGCTACCTCCCGCAGGACCCGCGCACCGGCGACCTCGACGTCCTGGCCCGCGACCGGATCCTCTCCGCCCGAGGCCTCGACGTCCTGATCAAGAAGATGCGGATGAACGAGGAGCGCATCGCCAACGGCTCCGGCGCCACCCGCGAGAAGGCCCTGCGCCAGTACGAGCGCCAGGAGACCGAGTTCCTCACCAAGGGCGGGTACGCCGCCGAGTCCGAGGCCGCGACCATCTCGGCCGCCCTCAGCCTCCCGGACCGGGTCCTCGGCCAGCCGCTGCACACCCTCTCCGGCGGTCAGCGCCGCCGCGTCGAGCTCGCCCGCATCCTCTTCTCGGACGCCGACACCCTGCTCCTCGACGAGCCCACGAACCACCTCGACGCCGACTCGATCATCTGGCTGCGCGACTACCTGAAGAACTACCGCGGCGGCTTCGTCGTGATCTCCCACGACGTCGACCTGGTCGAGACCGTGGTCAACAAGGTCTTCTACCTCGACGCCAACCGCTCGGTCATCGACATCTACAACATGGGCTGGAAGCTCTACCAGCAGCAGCGCGAGGCCGACGAGAAGCGCCGCAAGCGCGAGCGCCAGAACGCCGAGAAGAAGGCAGCCGCCCTCAACTCGCAGGCCGACAAGATGCGCGCCAAGGCGACCAAGACCGTCGCCGCCCAGAACATGGCCAAGCGCGCCGAGCGCCTGCTCTCCGGCCTGGAGGCGGTCCGCGTCTCCGACAAGGTCGCCAAGCTGCGCTTCCCGGACCCGGCGCCCTGCGGCAAGACGCCGCTGACCGCCGAGGGCCTGTCGAAGTCGTACGGCTCCCTGGAGATCTTCACCGACGTCGACCTCGCCATCGACAAGGGTTCCCGCGTGGTCATCCTCGGCCTCAACGGCGCGGGCAAGACCACCCTGCTGCGCCTGCTCGCGGGCGCCGAGCAGCCCGACACGGGCCAGGTCACCCCCGGCCACGGCCTCAAGCTCGGCTACTACGCACAGGAGCACGAGACGCTCGACCCGGACCGCACGGTCCTGGAGAACATGCGCTCCTCCGCCCCCGACCTGGACCTGGTCGACGTGCGCAAGACGCTCGGCTCCTTCCTGTTCTCCGGCGACGACGTGGACAAGCCGGCGGGCGTGCTCTCCGGCGGCGAGAAGACCCGTCTGGCCCTGGCCACCCTGGTCGTCTCCTCGGCGAACGTGCTGCTCCTCGACGAGCCCACCAACAACCTCGACCCGGCCAGCCGCGAGGAGATCCTCGGCGCGCTGCGCACGTACAAGGGTGCGGTCATCCTCGTCACCCACGACGAGGGCGCCGTGGAGGCCCTGGAGCCGGAGCGGATCATCCTGCTCCCGGACGGGGTCGAGGACCTGTGGGGCCCGGACTACCGGGACCTGGTCGCCCTCGCCTGAGACCCCGCCGCCGGGTTGATCCAGTCCCGTATGGATCATTCGGCGCAGACGTGATCCATCATCTGAGTGAGACGGTCTCGTACCGCCGCCCTCTGTACAGCGACCCCGGCCGCATCCTCACGGATACGGATCCGGGGTCGACTGCTTCCGGCACCCCGCCCCTGACCTGGTGATTCCTCTCGGTGACGGAGGAATGTGACGGAGGTCATGCAGCGGAAGAGGAGATTCCGTTCTGCTCGGGTGTCCACGGGCTGAGAAATGCCGTCCGACCGACCTTGCTGAATGGGTGGCCAGGAAGCCGGGGAGGGGTGATCATGAGAAGCACAGAGCGCACTTCCCATGAGGAGGCACGGGTGGCCGAGACTCTGAAGAAGGGCAGCCGGGTGACCGGCGCCGCGCGCGACAAGCTCGCGGCAGACCTGAAGAAGAAGTACGACTCCGGTGCGAGTATCCGGGCGCTGGCCGAAGAGACCGGCCGGTCCTACGGATTCGTCCACCGGATGCTCAGCGAGTCCGGAGTCACGCTGCGTGGTCGCGGTGGCGCGACGCGCGGCAAGAAGGCGGCCGCGGCCTGACCCTGGCCCACAGGCCGGGGGCGGTGCCGAGGACCGTCCGACAGATCTGTTCCGTTCCATGTTGTCCGAAGCTGTACCGCTGCTGTTCCGTACATGGTTCCTTCGGTGACCCCCGGTCGGCCCCCAGGCCGGCTGGGTGGTTACTGTGCAGTCACTTAGGCCGGGCGTCCGGCCCTGACTGCACACCGGAGGCACCAGATGGCTCTGCTCGACAAGGATGGCGTACGGCTCACCATCGACGACACGGTCGCCACGGTGACGCTGACCAATCCGGCCAAGCGAAACGCTCAATCCCCCGCGCTCTGGCGGGCGTTGGCGGAGGCCGGACGGTCGCTGCCCGGCACGGTCCGGGTCGTCGTGCTGCGCGGCGAGGGCAAGTCCTTCTCCGCGGGGCTCGACCGGCAGGCGTTCACCCCCGAGGGTTTCGAGGGCGAGCCGTCCTTCCTCGATCTGGCGCGCGGTTCCGACGAACTGCTCGACTCCACGATCGCCGAGTACCAGGAGGCCTTCACCTGGTGGCGCCGCAATGACATCGTCTCCATCGCCGCCGTGCAGGGGCACGCCATCGGCGCCGGCTTCCAGCTCGCACTCGCGTGCGACCTGCGGGTCGTCGCGGACGACGTGCAGTTCGCCATGCGCGAGACCAGCCTGGGCCTGGTCCCCGACCTGGCCGGCACCCAGCCGCTGACCGCCCTGGTCGGCTACGCCCGCGCGCTCGAGATCTGCGCGACGGGCCGCTTCGTGCACGCCGAGGAGGCCGAGCGGGTGGGCCTGGCGAACCTGGTCGTCCCTGCCGACGAGCTCGACGCCGCCGTCCAGGACCTCACCACCGCCCTGCTGGCCCCGCCGCGCGACGCGGTCATCGAGACCAAGGCCCTGCTGCGTACGGCCGGCTCGCGCCCCTACGACGACCAGCGCGCCGCCGAACGCGCCGCCCAGGCCCGCCGCCTGCGCGACCTGGCGGGCCTGTCGGACTGATGCCCCCGGGGGCTCCGCGCCGGACCCCGTCGCGCTCGATCGCCGCGCGGGCCGGATCGCGCGCAGCGGGGTTCCGGCCCCGCCGGCGTTCGAGGCGCGGGGTGGCGGGAGCCGGCCCCCGCGGTCAGAAGCCGTGGCGGGAGCCGCCGTCCACCGGGAGCATCACACCCGTGAGGTAGGAGGCCGCCGGCGAGAGGAGGAACGCCGCCGTGCGGCCGAACTCCTCCGGCGTGCCGTAACGCCGCAGCGGGATCCGGGACTCGTGCAGGGAGCGCGCGGCGGCCGCGTCGCCGGACAGCGCGTCCAGCTCCCGCACCCGGTCGGTGTCGATCCGGGCCGGCAGCAGACCGATCACGCGGATCCCGCGCGGCCCCAGGTCCACGGAGAGGGACTTCGCGAAGCCCGCCAGCCCCGGCCGCAGGCCGTTCGAGATGGTCAGGCCGGGGATCGGCTCGTGCACCGAGCCCGACAGGACGAAGCCGATGACCCCGCCCTCGCCCAGCTCCGCGGCCGCCGCCCGGGCCAGCCGGACCGCGCCCAGGAAGACCGACTCGAACGCTGCCGTCCACTGCTCGTCGGTGTTGTCCGCCGCGACGCCCGGCGCCGGTCCGCCGACGCTGATGAGGATGCCGTCGAGCCGCCCGAAGCGCGCCTTGGCCTCGGCCACCAGTCGCCCGGCGGACCCGGGGTCGGAGTTGTCCGCCGCCAGGCCCACCGCGTCCGGCCCCAGTCCGGCGGCCGCGGCCGCCGCCCGCTCCTCGTCCCGGCCGGTCAGCAGCACCTTCGCGCCCTCGGCGGCCAGTTCTCGCGCGGAGGCGAAGCCCAGGCCGCGGGTGGCACCGGTGACGATGTAGACACGGTCCTTCAGTCCAAGATCCATACGGCCAACCTACGCCGAAGCGGGCTCCGGCGACACGGCCCCGGCCGAGGCCGCCGCGGCCGCCTCGCGGTCGCGCCGCTCCCGGCGGACCAGCACCATCCATCCCACCGGCACGGCCGCCGCGAACAGCCACCACTGCACGGCGTACGCCATGTGCGGGCCGATCGAGTCGTGGTCGGGCTCCGCCACCGCCTCGGGGCCGCCGCTCCGCGGCAGCGGGGAGGTGAGCTCCAGGTAGCCGCCGAGGACCTGCTTGCCCAGGGCGGCGGCCTGCTGTTCGCTGTTGACCAGCATCACCTGGCGGTCGGGCAGGCCCTTGCGGTCCTTGATCCCGCTGTCCCCGCTGGTCTCGTCCGCCTTGAGCCGTCCGGCGACCGTCACCTCGCCCGAGGGTGCGGCCGGCACCGGCGGGTAGGCGGTCGGGTCGTCCCCGCCCGGCACCCAGCCCCGGTTGACCAGCACCACCCGTCCGTCGCCCAGCACCAGCGGGGTCACGACCTGGAAGCCGACCTTGTCGTTGTTCGAGGTGCGCATCCGGACCACGACCTCGTGCGCTGAGTCGTACGTACCGGTGGCCGTGACGGCGCGCCAGTAGTCGGACCGCGGGACGGTGTGGCCGGGCGAGGTGACCTCGGTCACCGGCACGGGCTTCGCGGAGAGGTTCTTCGCGATCAGCTCGTTCTGGGCGACCCGGTGCTCATGGCGGTGGAACTGCCAGAACCCCAGTTTGATCATCACGGGGATGAGGACGAGGGCGATGAGGGTGAGGCACACCCACTGCCGGGTCAGCACAAAGCGGTACACGCCCACGACGGTACCCGCAGGGCGGGGGACCCCGGCAGCCGGGTGGCCTTCCGGGGTCCGGGGAGGAAGGAGGGGGGACGGTCAGACGCGGTCGACGATGCCCACCTTCCCCTCCGCGCGGGCGCAGTGCCCGCCGCAGAACCACTGCCCCTCGACCTCGACGCCCTGCCCGATGATCTGGACCCGGCAGTGCTCGCAGATGGGCGCCATCCGGTGGATGGCGCAGGAGAAGCAGTCGAAGACGTGCACCGCGCCCTGCGCGTGCACCTCGAAGGACATGCCGTAGTCGTTTCCGCAGACCTCACAACGTGCCATGCGCCGCATGCTTCGCGGGCCGGCGGCCCCGAACAAGATCCACGGGGGTGAGTCGCCGACCTGGCACCCGCCCGGAGCAACGCCCGCCGCTACTGCTCCCCGGAGGGTGCCACGTCCCGCAGCAGCTGCGTGAAGGCCGCCTCGTCCACCACCGGGGTGCCGAAGGACCTGGCCTTGACCGTCTTGGAGGTGGCCGAGTCGGGGTCGTTGGTCACGAGCAGGCTGGTGAGCCGCGACACGCTCGTCGCGACGTGCAGCCCGGCCTCCACGGCCCGGTCCTCCAGCAGCTCCCGGTCCACCGAGGTGTCACCGGAGAAGGCGACCCGCATGCCCTGCTTCAGCGGCTTGCCGTCCTCGAACCGCCCCGGGTTGGGGTACGGGGAGGGCGGCAGCTTCCGCGAGGCGCGCCAGCTGCCCCCGTACGAGGCCTGGTAGCCGACCCGGGGCGTGGCGGGGGTGTCCGACCACTCCGTCAGCGGGCGGCACTCCAGCAGGGGGAGGCGCACGCCGTCCCGCGCGGCCGCGTGCAGCGACGGGCGGAAGGCCTCCGCGAGCACACGGGCGTCGTCGAGCGCGTGGTGGGCGCGCTGCTGGACCACGCCGTAGTGCGCGGCGAGGGACTCCAGCTTGTGGTTGGGCAGCGGGAGGTCCAGTTCCTTCGACAGGGCGATGGTGCACAGCCGTTGCCGCACCGGCGCGGCCGACGAGGCCCGCGCGTACTCCCGGGCGATCATCTGCCAGTCGAAGATGGCGTTGTGCGCGACGAGGACACGGTCCGCGAGCCGCTCGGCGAACTCCCCGGCGATGTCCTCGAAGAGGGGCGCGTCCGCCAGCATCTCGCTGGTCAGGCCGTGGATCCAGACCGGGCCGGGGTCCCGGCGCGGGTTGACGAGGCTGTACCAGTGGTCCTCGACGTTGCCCTGCGCGTCGAGCCGGTAGACGGCCGCGGAGACTATCCGGTCGTCGCGAGCGAGCCCGGTCGTCTCCACGTCGACGACCGCGTACCCCTGGGGGTACGCGGTCGGCCACGTCGTGTCTGCGGTCGTACGGTCGTCGAGCATGGTCATAGAGGATACGGGCAGACACTGACGGTCGTGGCCCGCCGCCGGCGGCTCCCGGGCGGGACGTGAGCTCCGCCACCTCCGGCCCGCGGACCCGGCCTGGCTCAGGGCTCCCGGAGCAGGGATTCCGTCAGGGCCCGTACCGACAGCAGGAACAGCCGCTCCGGGTCCGCCGGGCGGGCCAGGGCGCGGGCCAGGTCCGGGTCGTCGGCGGCGGAGCCGGGGGGAGGGTCCCACAGCTCGCCCTCGCCGGGGGACTGGACGGGGGAGCGCTCGCGGTTGCGTTCCACCAGGACGAAGCCCACCACCTGGAACTGGACGGCGCGCACGGCGTCGGCTGCGCGGGCCCCGCGCAGCCCCGCCGCCCGCACCTCGGCGACCAGCGCGCGCTGGGCCGGCAGGAACATCCGCTCGGTCAGGCCGCGTTCGTGGACCATGCCGATCAGGTGCGGCCGCTCCCGCAGCTCGCGGCGCATGCTGCGGGCGACGGACACGATGCGCTCGGCGGGGGTGGCGCCGGCGGGCCGGATGGCGCCCATGTCCCGGACGGTCCGCTCGACGAGCGCGTCGAGGAGCTGCTCGCGGTTGCCCACGTGCCAGTAGATCGAGGTGACGGCCGTCCCGAGCTCGGCGGCCAGCCCGCGCATGGTGAGGGCGTCCGGGCCGCGCCGTCTGACCAGCGCGGCGGCGGCCTCCAGTACCGCCTCGCGGGTGAGCGGGCTCCTCGCCATCGGCGTCCTCCCCGGGTACCGGTGATCCGACGTATCGTCAGATGTCTTGTGTGCAGCCCTCTTTACCCTTCATCGGCGGCGGTGTAACTGTGTTACAGAACCCCTCCCCCGGCCCCGTCCGGGGGGACCCTCAGAAGGGTGGTGCGGAACATGGCACGCGTACGGTACGGAGCGCGCACCGAGGCGGAGACCGCAGCGTCGCGCGAGAAGAGCTCGAACCTCCCCGACATCTGGTCCACCGGAGTCGTGGCCGTCTGGGAGACCGACCCGGACGCGGTGGCGGCCGTCCTGCCGCCACCGCTGAAGCCCGGCGAACGGCCGCTCGTACGGGCCGGCATCAGCAAGGTCGACCTGCCCGGCTACCCGCTCGGCGCCGGCTCGGTGGCCGTTGCCGCCCGGCACGACGGGGTCGAGGGCTGGTACCCGCTGGTCATGCCGATGACCCACGAGCGCGCCCTCACCGGCGGCCGCGAGGTCTTCGGCGAGCCGAAGAAGCTGGGCGAGGTCACCGTCGAACGCGAGGGACTGGTCGTGCGGGCCTCCCTCGCCCGGCACGGCATCGCCTTCGTGGAGGTCCGCGGGGCGGTGGACCGTGAGCTGCCGGTGCCCGAGCCGGCGCAGAAGACCGACTTCTACTTCAAGTTCCTCCCGGCCGTCGACGGCTCGGGCTTCGAGGACGACCCGGTCCTCGTGCACTGCACGCGCAACGAGAAGATCCGCAGGCTGGAGCACCTCACCGGTGACGTGGTCCTGCGCGAGTCGATGTTCGACCCGGTCGCCGACCTTCCCGTACGCCGCCTCGTGGAGCTCACCATCGGGGAGAAGACCACCGACCAGAAGGGCCGGGCCGTCGTGCGGGTCAGCGCGCAGGCGCTGATCCCGTACCTCCACCAGCGCTACGACGATCCGCAGCAGGTCTTCGACGGCCCGCCCGAGGGGAGTGCGTGAGATGCGGCTCGAACCCGGACAGGTGGCCGTCGTCACCGGCGCCGCGAGCGGGATCGGCCTGGCCCTGGCCCGCCGCTTCGCCGCCGAGGGGCTCAGGGTGGTCCTCGCCGACGTCGAGGAGGGCGCCCTGCGCAAGGCCGCCGAGGACCTGCGGGCGGAGGGCGCCGAGGTGCTGGCCCGGAAGGTCGACGTCGGCGACCGCGACTCCGTCGTCGCCCTCGCCGACGCCGCCTACGAGGCCTTCGGCGCGGTCCACGTGCTGTGCAACAACGCGGGCGTCGGGTCGGGCGCCGAGGGCCGGATGTGGGAGCACGAGCCCAACGACTGGAAGTGGGCCTTCTCCGTCAACGTCTGGGGTGTCTTCCACGGCATCCAGGCCTTCGTCCCCCGCATGATCGCGGGCGGCGCCCCCGGACACGTCGTCAACACCTCCTCCGGCGACGGCGGCATCGCCCCGCTGCCCACCGCCTCCGTGTACGCCGTCACCAAGGCCGCCGTGGTCACCATGACCGAGTCCCTCTACGCCCATCTCAAGGCGGAGGGCGCGGCCGTCAGCGCCTCGGTCCTCTTCCCCGGACCGCACATGCTGCGCACCGGACTGTGGGAGTCGCACCGCAACCGCCCCGAGCGCTACGCGAAGGAACGCCCGCGCAGGTCCCCGTACCGGACCCTGGACCAGTACGAGTCCGCCATGCGCGCGGCCGGGCACGAGGTGCGCTTCACCCCGGTCGAGGACGTCGCCGGGCACGTCGTCGACGGCATCCGCGCCGACCGCTTCTGGATGCTCCCGGCCGGCGAGCACAGCGACCGGCAGATCCGCGCCCGGTCGCAGTCGATGCTCGACCGCGCCAACCCCGCCTACCTGGAGAGCTTCATCCTCGACTGAGGAGCGACAGCGTGAACGCGTACGAAGACCCGTACCTGATCATCTCCTCCGACTGCCACGCCGGACTGCCCACCGAGCAGTACCGCCCCTACCTCGACTCCCGCTTCCACCGCGCCTTCGACGAGTTCCTCGGCCTGCGCGACGCCCGCCGCGAGGAGGCCACCCGCCTCGGCATCCGCAACGAGGCCTTCGCCGAGAAGTGGTTCCACGACCACGAGGAAGGGCTGAGGGGCGGCTGGGACTCCGCCCAGCGCCTGAAGGAGCTCGACGGCGACGGGGTCGCCGCCGAGGTCGTCTTCCCCGACGCCGACGCCGTGGACAGTCGGACCGCCGCCCCCTTCGGCGTGGGCCTTGGCCTCTCCGGCGACCAGGACCCCGAACTCGGCATGGCGGGCGCGCAGGCCCACAACCGCTGGCTCGCCGAGTTCGTCTCCCGCGCCCCCGAGCGGCACTGCGGCGTCGCGCTGCTGCCCGTCACCGCCGAAGCGGACAAGGTGGTCGCCGAGATCCACCGGGCGAAGGAGTCCGGCCTCGGCGCCCTGATGATCCCCTCGATGTGGGTGGACAAGGCCCCGTACCACGACCGCCGCTACGACCCGGTCTGGGCGGCGGCGGCCGAGACCGGCATGCCCGTCGTCACCCATTCGGGCGCCGCCCCGCGCCACGAGTACGGTGACCACCTCGGCATCTACGTCTCCGAGGTCACCTGGTGGCCCGCCCGCCCGCTGTGGTTCCTGCTGTGGTCCGGGGCCTTCGAACGCCACCCGGGCCTGAAGTTCGGCGTCGCCGAGTCGGGCTGCTGGTGGCTGCCGAACCAGTTGTGGTTCATGGACCGCCTCTACCTCGGCGCGCACGGCGGCAAGAAGCTCTCGCCCTTCGCCGAGCTGAAGCGCCCGCCGAGCGAGTACCTCGACCGCCAGGTCTTCGTCTGCGCCACCAACACCAAGCGGCGCGAGCTGGCCCAGCGCTACGAGATCGGCGTGGACAACGTCCTGTGGGGTTCGGACTTCCCGCACCCCGAGGGCACCTGGCCCGACACACGCGGCTGGCTGGCGAGGACCTTCCACGACATCCCCGTCGACGAGACCCGGCGGATGCTGGGCCTGGCGGCGGCCGAGGTCTTCGGCTTCGACACGGCGAAACTCGCCCCGCTCGCCCGCCGCATCGGCCCCACCCCGGCCGAGCTGGGCCAGAGCGCGGACCAGGCGGCGGTGGAGGCCTCCTGGGCCCGCTCCCGCGAGACCGGCCGGCACTGGCTCACCGGCGAGGACTTCCCGGTCCTGGGGGTCTCGTCATGACCGAGGACCGCTACACGGTCATCTCGGCGGACTGCCACGCGGGCGCCGACCTGCTGGACTACAAGCCGTACCTGGCCCAGCGTCACCACGACGCGTTCGACGCCTGGGCCGCCACGTACGTCAACCCGTACGAGGACCTCCTCGCGGACACCGCCGACCGCAACTGGAACTCCGCGCGCAGGCTCGCCGAGCTGGAGGCCGACGGCATCGTCGCGGAGGTCGTCTTCCCGAACACCGTCCCGCCGTTCTTCCCCAAGGCCTCCCTGATGGCCCAGCCCCCCTCGGCGGCCGAGTACGAACTGCGCTGGGCCGGGCTCCAGGCCCACAACCGCTGGCTGGCCGACTTCTGCGCGGACGCCCCGGGCCGGCGGGCGGGGGTGGCGCAGATCCTCCTCAACGACGTGGACGCGGCGGTGAGGGAGATCCGGCGCGCCCGGGAGGCCGGGCTCACGGGCGGCATCCTGCTGCCCGGCGTCCCGCCCGGCTCGACCGTGCCCGAGCTGTACTCGGAGGCGTACGACCCGATCTGGGCGGTCTGCGACGAACTGGACGTCCCGGTCAACCACCACGGCGGCTCGGCGTCACCGCCGCTGGGCGACGAACCCGCCGCCCGCGCCGTCTTCATGGTGGAGACCACCTGGTTCTCGCACCGGGCCCTGTGGCACCTGGTCTTCGGCGGCGCCTTCCGCCGCCACCCGGGCCTGAAGCTGGTCCTGACGGAACAGGGGTCGGGCTGGATCCCGGGCGTGCTCCGGATGCTGGACTACTACCACGGCCGCCTGGTCGCGGCCTCGGGCACGGCGGAGTCCAAGTTCGGTGCGGGGCTCGCCGACTCCATGGGCAAGGGTCCCAGCGAGGTCTGGCGGGACAACTGCTTCGTGGGGGCCAGCTTCATGCGCCCCCACGAGGTCCCGCTGCGGGAGCGGATCGGCCTCGACAAGATCATGTGGGGCAGCGACTACCCCCACGACGAGGGCACCGCCCCGTACTCCCGCGAGGGCCTGCGCATCGCGTACGCGGGGCTGCCGAGGGAGGAGGTCGCGGCGATGGCCGGCGGCAACGCCGCCCGGGTGTACGGCTTCGACCTGACCCTGCTGGACGCGGTCGCGGCGAAGTGCGGTCCGCTGGTCTCGGAGATCGCCGAACCCCTGTCGGAGGTCCCGCCGGACGCCACCAGCCCGGCCTTCGCCCCAGGGGGTTCGGTCCGGGTCTGGTGACGCGGCGGTCCCGCCGGGGCGGACCGGCGGGGGTCCGGCCGCCCCATCCGCCCCGGCGGGATCCGGTCCGGGCCGTCCGCGACGGGGTGCCCGTCCGCCGCACCGCAGGGCCGCCCGCCGCCCGGAGGGCGGCGGTTTCCGCCCCTGCCCGCGCACTGCCCCTTGTACCCGGGGTAACCGCGTCGGATACTGATCGGTAACAACCCCTAGCGGCACCCCTGAACCCGCCCTAAGGTGCGCCCATGCCCAATCTGCCCGATGTCGTGCTGTGGTCCATACCCGCCTTCGTGCTGCTCACCGTCATCGAGGTGGTCAGCTACCGGCTCCATCCCGACGAGGACGCCGCCGGCTACGACGCCAAGGACGCGGTCACCAGCGTCACCATGGGGCTCGGCAGCATCGGCTTCGACCTGCTCTGGAAGATCCCGGTCGTCGCGGTGTTCACCGCCGTCTACGAACTGACCCCGCTGCGGGTGCCGTTCCTGTGGTGGACCGCCCTGCTGATGCTCCTCGTCCAGGACTTCCTCTACTACTGGCAGCACCGGCTCCACCACGTCATCCGCATCCTGTGGGCCTGCCACGTGGTCCACCACAGCAGCCGGAACTTCAACCTCACCACCGCCCTGCGCCAGCCCTGGACCAGCGCGACCACCTGGTGGTTCTACCTGCCGATGGTCGCCCTCGGCGTGCACCCCGCCGCGGTCCCGTTCTGCTACGGCATCAACCTGCTCTACCAGTTCTGGGTGCACACCGAGCGCATCGGGAAGCTGCCGCGCCCCTACGAGTACGTCTTCAACACCCCCTCCCACCACCGCGTCCACCACGCCTCCCAGGGCGGCTACCTGGACCGCAACTTCGGCGGCATCCTGATCGTCTGGGACCGGATGTTCGGCTCCTGGGTCGGAGAGACGGACCGGCCCGTCTACGGGCTCACCAAGAACATCAACACCTTCAACCCCCTGCGCGTCGCCACCCACGAGTACGCCGCCATCGCCCGCGACGTCCGCGCCGCCCGCAGCTGGCGCGAGCGTGCCGGGCGGGTGTTCCGCGGTCCCGGCTGGCAGCCCGCCCCGGCCGCCGCCCCGCAGCCGGAGAAGGCCCCGGAGCCCGCCGCGTGAGCGCCGTCCAGTCCCGTACGTCCGCACCCGCCGGTGCCGGCACCGGCGGGCGGATCCTGCTCGGCGCCTTCGTCCTGGCCTCCGCCGTCGACCTCGGGGCGCTGCTCGCCGGCTGGCACCCCGGGCACGTGGTCGCCAAGCCGCTGCTGATGCCGCTGCTCGTCGCGTACGTGCTCACCCTCCGCGCACCCCGGCTGCTCGTCGCCGCGCTGCTGTTCGGCTGGGGCGGGGACCTCGCCCTGCTGTTCGACGCCGAGCCGGCCTTCCTCGTCGGCATGGGCTCCTTCGCCGCCGGGCACGTCTGTTACCTCATGCTTTTCCATGAACGCAGTCTGTTCGGCCGGGGCCGGACGAGCCCCGCGCTCGGGGGCGCGTACGCCGTGGCGCTCGTCGGGACCGTCGCGCTGCTGTGGGGGGACCTGCCGACGGGGCTGCGCGTCCCCGTCGCCGGCTACAGCCTGCTGCTGGCCTCCATGGCCTACCGCTCCAGCGCGCTCGGCCGGGTCGCGGGAGTGGGCGGGGCGCTGTTCCTGCTGTCCGACACCCTCATCGCGACCGGGGTGGCCGAGTGGCCGCAGCTCCCGCGCCCCGACTTCTGGATCATGGCGACGTACCTGGCGGCCCAGTACCTGCTGGCCTCGGGCACACTCGGCCGGAGGCAGGCGTACGGTAGGGAAGTCATACAAGACTGAACTACCCCGGAGGGCTGCACCACCATGCGCGCCACCGTCATCCACGCCCCGCACGACATCCGCGTGGAGGAGGTGCCCGACGCTGCGATCCAGCGCCCCGAGGACGCCGTCGTCCGCGTCCTGCGCGCCTGCATCTGCGGCAGCGACCTGTGGGCCTACCGCGGCGAGGCCCAGCGCCAGCCGGGCCAGCGGATCGGGCACGAGTTCCTCGGCGTCGTCGAGGAGACCGGCTCCGCCGTCTCCGGCCTGAAGGCCGGCGACCTGGTCGTGGCCCCGTTCATGTGGTCCGACGGCACCTGCGACTACTGCTCCGAGGGCCTGTACACCTCCTGCGTGCACGGCGGCTTCTGGGGCTCGGTCGGTTTCGACGGCGGCCAGGGCGAGGCCGTGCGGGTCCCGCACGCCGACGGCACCCTGGTGAAGCTGCCCGCCGCGGCCGCCTCCGACGACCACCTGCTGACCGGCCTGCTCGCGCTCTCCGACGTCATGGGCACCGGCCACCACGCGGCCCTGGGCGCGGGCGTCCGCGCGGGCTCCACCGTCGCCGTCGTCGGCGACGGCGCGGTCGGCCTGTGCGGGGTGCTCGCGGCCAGGCGCCTCGGCGCCGAGCGGATCATCGCCCTGGGCCGCCACAGCGCCCGCACCGACATAGCGAAGCTCTTCGGCGCCACCGACGTGGTCGCCGAGCGCGGCGAGGCCGCCGAGGCGGCGGTCCGCGAGCTGACCGGAGGCCAGGGCGCGCACGCGGTCATCGAGGCGGTGGGCACCGAGCAGTCCATGCGCACGGCCGTGAACATCACCCGCGACGGCGGCGCCATCGGCTACGTCGGCGTCCCGCACGGCAGCGGCACCGGCCTGGACCTTGGTGTGATGTTCGACCGCAACATCACCCTGCGCGGCGGTGTGGCGCCGGTGCGCGCGTACATCCCGGAGCTGCTGGAGGACGTGCTGAGCGGCGCCATCGACCCGGCGCCCGTCTTCGACCGGGCCGTGTCCCTGGACGAGGTCCCCGACGGCTACCGCGCGATGGACGACCGCAGCGCCCTCAAGGTCCTGATCAAGCCCTGACGGCGGGGGGGGCGGACGCGTGAGGGGCCGGGCGGGTGATCCCCGCCCGGCCCCTCGCCGTGGCGCCCCTGCCGTTACGGCTTGACGGCCTTCAGGGCGTCGACCACGCCCGCGCCGTAGAAGCCGGTCTGGCCCCACTTGGCCTCGCAGGTGGTGGCGTCGATCAGGTTGCCCGTGCCGTCGTAGATCTTGTCGGGGCAGGCGGTCTTCGTCGCCTGGGCCTTGAGCATCGCCTGGAGCTGGGACGGCGTGGCCCCCGGGTGCGCGCTCTTGAGCAGGGCCGCGACGCCCGCGACGTGCGGGGTGGCCATCGAGGTGCCCTGCTTGTAACCGTAGCCGCCGCCCGGCAGGGTGGACAGCACGCGGCCGTTGGCGTCGGGGGTGGCCGGGACCTGCCACTTGTCGCCGCCGGGGGCGGCCACGTCGACGACCCCGAGGCCGTAGCTGGAGTAGTAGGAGCGGAAGCCCTTGTCGCCGGTCGCGCTGACGGTGACCACGCCCGGCAGCTGCGCGGGCAGGTCCAGGCAGACCTTCGGGTCTATGGTGCGCGGCGACGGGGTGGCGTCGTCCGGACTGGTGTCGTCGGTGATCGAGTCGGCGGCCAGGTCCCAGTTCTCGTTGCCGGCGGCGGCCACGTTCAGCACGCCCTTGCGCTCGGCGTACCTGCCGGCCCGGGTGAGGGCCTCGACCAGCGCCTTCTGGTCGTCGTCCGTCTTGCAGTTGAAGTACCAGGGGTCGACGTAATAGCTGTTGTTGGTGACCGCGATCCCCTTCTCGGCGGCGAACATGAACCCGCAGACGACCGCCTCGGTGTAGAAGAGGCTGGTCCCGGGCTCGCTCACCTTGATCGCGGCGACCTTGACGCCGGGCGCGACCCCGCTGACGCCAACCCCGTTGCGCGCGGCGGCGATGGTGCCCGCCACGTGCGTGCCGTGGTCGCTGCCGTCGGGGTACGGCCGCCAGGCGCCGTCGGTGGTGTCCGCGACGCCGCCGACGCAGTTGGCGGACTGCCCCTTGGAGAAGTTCGGGGCGAGGTCGGGGTGGGTGTCGTCCACGCCCGTGTCGATGACGCCGACGGTGACGTCCCGGCTGCCCGCGTTGACCTTCTGGGCCTGGTCGGCCCTGATCGCCCGCAGGTCCCACTGGTTCGCTTCCAGGGGCTCCTGGCCCGGCTCGGCCCGGGCCGCGGCCCGCGCGGCGTCGGCGTCGCTCAGCCTCTGGGTCGTGCCCTCCTCGGTGGTCTGCACGGTCTGGAGGGGGGCCGTACGGGTGGCTCCCACGGACACGAACAGGTTCCGCTGGGCCCGCAGCTGCCCGGCGAAGTCCGGGTTCTGGGAATGTGCGACGACGACGCCGATCTGTTCATAGGACGTCACCACCGTCCCGCCGGCCTGCTCGATGGCCTTTTTGGCCTGCCGGGCCGTCCCGTACGCGGTCAGGTTCGCCACGTACGAGAGCGCGGGGCCGGTGGCGGTGGCCTTCGCGGCCGTCGCCGGGCCCGCCGTGTCGCCCAGCGGTGCGGCCGAGGCAGCCACCGAGGGCAGGAAGGCGAGTGAGGCCGAGAGCGCCAGGCCGACCGGAACGGCGAGGGCCCGCCGACGGCCGGATCCCAGATGAGCCATGGGTTCTCCACATCATCCGTGAATGAGCAGCCCGCACGCGGTCGCGTCGGACGCGTTCATGACACGCGAACCTAGCGTCGACGTTCCCCTTTGCGCCATCAGTTCGACGAATCAGCCGTTCGAAAAGCGGAACCGCCGAAGAAACGGCGGGTGTTGAACCGTCCCGGCACGGCGGCCGTGCCGTTGACCGGGGGGCTCAGCACCACCGCCCCCCACACGGAGGTTGTTTTGACCGTCCCCACCGCACCCGCGTCACAAGGAGAACCCCCCGTGACCACGCAAGCAGCGCCGCCGCCGGGCGGCGCGGGACCCGCCCCGGCACAGGTGTCGGCCGAAGAGTTCGCGCGCGTCCAGCAGAGCCCCGAGTTCGCCGAACTGCGCAGCTCCTACCGCTCCTTCGCCTTCCCGCTCACCGTGGCCTTCATCGCCTGGTACCTGCTCTACGTCCTGCTGTCCAACTACGCGGGCGGCCTCATGGGGACCAGGCTCTTCGGCAACGTCAACGTCGCCCTCGTGCTCGGCCTCGCCCAGTTCGCGACGACCTTCCTCATCGCCTGGCTGTACTCGCGGCACGCCGCCGCCCGGCTCGACCCCAAGGCACGGGCCATCAAGAACCGGCTGGAGGGCGGAGCGTGAACGCCGTCCCGCACCTGACGACCGCCGCCGGCGCCACCGAGCACCGCCCGCTGATCATCACCCTGTTCGGGCTGTTCGTCGTCGCCACCCTCGTCATCACCGTCTGGGCCGGCCGCCAGACCAAGGACGCCGCCGACTTCTACGCGGGCGGCCGCCAGTTCACCGGCTTCCAGAACGGCCTCGCCATCTCCGGCGACTACATGTCCGCCGCGTCCTTCCTCGGCATCGCCGGAGCCATCGCCCTCTTCGGCTACGACGGCTTCCTCTACTCCATCGGCTTCCTCGTCGCCTGGCTCGTGGCCCTGCTGCTGGTCGCCGAGCCGCTGCGCAACTCCGGCCGCTACACCATGGGCGACGTGCTCGCGTACCGGATGCGCCAGCGGCCCGTCCGCACCGCCGCCGGCACCTCCACCATCGTGGTCTCGATCTTCTACCTGCTCGCCCAGATGGCCGGCGCCGGCGTGCTCGTCTCCCTGCTCCTGGGCATCACCGCCGATGGCGGCAAGATCGCCGTGGTCGCCCTGGTCGGCGTCCTGATGATCGTCTACGTGACGATCGGCGGCATGAAGGGCACCACCTGGGTCCAGATGGTCAAGGCCGTCCTGCTGATCGCGGGCGCCATGCTGATCACCTTCCTGGTGCTGCTGAAGTTCGACTTCAACGTCTCCGCCCTGCTCGGCCAGGCCGCCGAGCACAGCGGCCAGGGGACGAAATTCCTGGAGCCCGGACTCAAGTACGGCAAGGACCCGCTCACCAAGCTGGACTTCCTCTCCCTCGGCCTCGCCCTGGTCCTGGGCACCGCCGGCCTGCCGCACATCCTGATCCGCTTCTACACGGTGCCCACCGCGAAGGCCGCCCGTAAGTCCGTGAACTGGGCCATCGGCATCATCGGCGCCTTCTACCTGATGACGATCGCCCTCGGGTTCGGCGCCGCCGCCCTGCTCGACCGCGACGCCATCATCAAGTCCAACAAGGCCGGCAACACCGCCGCCCCGCTGCTCGCCCAGGCCGTCGGCGGCGGACCCGACTCCACCGGCGGCGCCGTCCTCCTCGCGGTGATCTCCGCAGTGGCCTTCGCCACCATCCTCGCCGTGGTCGCGGGCCTCACCCTGGCCTCCTCCTCGTCCTTCGCGCACGACATCTACGTCAACGTCATCCGCCGGGGGCAGGCCACCGAGAAGGAGGAGGTGCGCGCCGCCCGCCTCTCCACCGTGGTCATCGGCGCCGTCGCGATCTTCCTCGGGGCCCTGGCCCGCGACATGAACGTCGCCGGCCTGGTCGCCCTCGCCTTCGCGGTCGCCGCCTCCGCCAACCTTCCGACGATCCTCTACAGCCTCTTCTGGAAGCGCTTCACCACCCAGGGCGCGCTGTGGTCCATCTACGGAGGCCTGGTCTCGGCGGTCGGCCTGGTGCTCTTCTCCCCGGTCGTCTCCGGCAAGCCCACCTCGATGTTCAAGGACGCCGACTTCTACTGGTTCCCGCTGGAGAACCCGGGCATCATCTCCATCCCGCTCGGCTTCCTCCTCGGGTGGCTGGGAACCGTCCTGTCCAAGGAGGAGGCGGACCCCGGGAAGTTCGCCGAGCTGGAGGTGCGCTCCCTCACCGGAACAGGGGCGCACTGAGACCGTCCGAACACCGTACGTGGCCGCGTCGTACTTCCGTACGACGCGGTCGTGTTACGTCTCGTTCATTCGGGCACCCCTCGGGGACACACAGGTCGCGTAGGCTCAATTCCACAGAACCGCTAGATCCGGACAGGGGAGGGGGCCCACAGTGCTTCTCGACACGTACGGCCGCGTGGCCACTGACCTGCGCGTCTCACTCACCGACCGGTGCAACCTGCGCTGTACCTACTGCATGCCCGAAGAGGGCCTGCAGTGGCTGGGGAAGTCCGATCTGCTCAGCGACGACGAGATCGTCCGGCTGATCCGCATCGCCGTCACGCACCTGGGCATCACCGAGGTCCGCTTCACCGGCGGCGAGCCGCTGCTGCGGCCCGGCCTGGTCGGGATCGTCGAGCGGTGCGCGGCCCTCGAGCCCCGCCCCAGGATGTCGCTGACCACCAACGGCATCGGCCTCAAGCGCACCGCGCAGGCCCTCAAGGCCGCCGGCCTGGACCGAGTGAACGTCTCACTCGACACTCTGCGCCCCGAGGTGTTCAAGGCCCTCACGCGGCGCGACCGCCACCACGACGTCATCGAGGGCATGGCCGCCGCCCGCGAGGCCGGCCTGACCCCCGTCAAGGTCAACGCGGTCCTGATGCCCGGCCTCAACGACGACGAGGCCCCCGACCTGCTCGCCTGGGCCGTGGAGAACGCCTACGAGCTCCGCTTCATCGAGCAGATGCCGCTCGACGCCCAGCACGGCTGGAAGCGCGACGGCATGATCACCGCCGGGGACATCCTCCAGTCCCTGCGCACCCGCTTCACCCTCACCGAGGAGGGCGCCGACGAGCGCGGCTCCGCCCCCGCCGAGCGCTGGCTGGTCGACGGCGGCCCGGCCACCGTCGGGGTCATCGCCTCCGTCACCCGCCCCTTCTGCGGCGCCTGCGACCGCACCCGGCTCACCGCCGACGGGCAGGTCCGTACGTGCCTGTTCGCCACCGAGGAGTCCGACCTGCGTTCCGCGCTGCGCTCGGGCGCCCCGGACGAGGAGATCGCCCGCCTGTGGAAGGTGGCGATGTGGGGCAAGAAGGCCGGCTCCGGCCTCGACGACCCGTCGTTCCTCCAGCCCGACCGCCCGATGTCGGCGATCGGCGGCTGACCGTCCCCCACGCACGCCGCCGACGGCCCTCCCGCAGCCGGGAGGGCCGTCGGCGTTCAGCGCTCCGAGCCCTCCGGCTGCACCCACGCGTCGAGCTCCACGACATCCTTGAGGAACCCGCGGACGTCCAGGAATCGGGACAGGTGCGCCCGGTGCTCCTCGCACGCCAGCCACGTCTTGCGCCGCTCCGGCGTGTGCAGCTTCGGGTTGTTCCAGGCGAGGACCCAGACCGCCGCGTCACGGCAGCCCTTGGCGGAACAGGTGGGGGTTTCGGTTTCACCGCTGGGGGATTCGAGGGGAGTCACGGCTCAACCCTAGTCACCGTCCGGACGCGCCCGACGGAAGGGCGACGCCGGGCAGCCACGGGGGGAGCTGCCCGGCGTCGGTCCGTCGCTCCGACGGGGGATGCGGAGCGCGTAGGCAGTATGTCACGCAGGACCGGGTGGGGTGCACCGGAACTTCATGATTGATCTGAGGTTTTCCTGAGGTTCTCCGCCTCCAGTGCGGGGCGCACAGGGGCGGGTACGAAGTGCGAGGGCAGCGAGGGCGTCGACTCGCGCCCGGCGTTCGCGATGACCACCGCGATGTAGGGGAGCAGGAGGCCCGCCGCCAGCGTCACGAGGGCCACATGGCGTTCCACGTTCCACAGGATCACCGTGGCGACCACCGACAGGGTCCTGATCCCCATCGAGATCACGTACCGGCGCTGGCGCCCCCGTACGTCCTCGGCGAGCCCCATACGGGCCCCGGTGATCCGGAAGACCTCGGCCCCGTTCCGCTTCGTCCGCTGCATGCCCCCACGGTACGCCGCCCCCGACCCTGGGGGGAGGGAGGGGGTGCCGCCCGGAGCGCACCGCCCGACATGCGCGGCCCGCCCCCCGGGCCGACACTGGCCCCACACGCGCACCCGCGCCGCGAGGAGGGCTTTCGACATGTCTTGGTTGTGGGCGATCATCGTCGGTTTCGTGCTGGGCCTCATAGCCCGGGCCGTCCTGCCGGGCAAACAGCACCAGCCGCTCTGGCTGACCACGGTCTTCGGCATCATCGGCGGCGTCCTCGGCAACGCCGTGGCGACGTGGATCGGTGTCCACGACACCCGCGGCATCGACTGGACCCGGCACCTGCTCCAGATCGCCGGAGCCGTCGCCATCGTCGCGCTGGGGGAGATGGTCTACCTGTCGCTGCGCGGCGGCAAGCGCCACACGGTGTAGCCCATGACGAAGGGGCCGGCCCGGACACGACGTCCGGACCGGCCCCTCGCCGTGGTGCCGTCAGGCGCCGGTCACCTCGACCGCCGCCAGGTTCTTCTTGCCGCGGCGCAGCACCAGCCAGCGCCCGTGCAGCAGGTCCGACGCGGCCGGGACCGCGTCCTCGGCGGTGACCTTCACGTTGTTCACGTAGGCGCCGCCCTCCTTCACGGTCCGGCGGGCGGCGGACTTGCTGGCGACCAGGCCGGTCTCCGCGAACAGGTCCACCACGAGGCCGACCTCCGCCACCTTCGCGTGCGGCAGCTCGGACAGGGCCGCGGCCAGCGTGGCCGCGTCCAGGTCCGCCAGCTCGCCCTGGCCGAACAGCGCCTTCGAGGCGGCGATCACGGCCGCGCACTGGTCCGCGCCGTGCACCAGCGTGGTCAGCTCCTCCGCGAGCGCCCGCTGGGCGGCCCGCGCCTGCGGGCGCTCGGCGGTCTGCGCCTCCAGCTCCTCCAGCTCCTCACGGGACCTGAAGGAAAGGATCCGCATGTAGGTGGAGATGTCCCGGTCGTCCACGTTCAGCCAGAACTGGTAGAAGGCGTACGGGGTGGTCATCTCCGGGTCGAGCCAGACGGCCCCGCTCTCGGACTTGCCGAACTTGGTGCCGTCCGCCTTGACCATCAGCGGGGTGGCCAGCGCGTGCACCTGGGCCTGCGGCTCCAGGCGGTGGATCAGGTCGAGGCCGGCCGTCAGGTTGCCCCACTGGTCCGAGCCGCCCTGCTGGAGGACGCAGCCGTAGCGGCGGTACAGCTCCAGGAAGTCCATGCCCTGGAGCAGCTGGTAGCTGAACTCGGTGTAGCTGATGCCCTGGTCGGACTCCAGGCGCTTGGCGACCGAGTCCTTCGTCAGCATCTTGTTGACGCGGAAGTGCTTGCCGATGTCCCGCAGGAACTCGATCGCGGACATGCCCGCGGTCCAGTCCAGGTTGTTCACCATGACCGCGGCGTTCTCGCCCTCGAAGGACAGGAACGGCTCGATCTGGGTGCGCAGGCGCGTCACCCAGTTCGCGACGGTCTCCGGGTCGTTCAGCGTCCGCTCGGCCGTCGGGCGCGGGTCGCCGATCTGCCCGGTCGCCCCGCCGACCAGCGCCAGCGGGCGGTGGCCCGCCTGCTGGAGCCGGCGCACGGTCAGCACCTGCACCAGGTGTCCCACGTGCAGCGAGGCCGCCGTCGGGTCGAAGCCGCAATAGAACGTGACGGGACCGTCCGCGAAGGCCTTGCGCAGCGCTTCTTCATCGGTGGACTGGGCGAACAGCCCGCGCCACTTCAGTTCGTCGACGATGTCCGTCACGGTCTCTCGACTCCTTACGAAATGTGGAAATGCCGTGCTCAGTCTAGGTGCGTCAGACGCCCTTGCTGACCGAACTCATGTTGAAGTCCGGGATGCGGACGGCGGGCATCGCGGCCCGTGTGAACCAGTCGCCCCACTCGCGCGGCAGGGTCTTCTCGGTGCGTCCCGCCTCGGAGGCCCGCGACAGCAGGTCCACCGGGGACTCGTTGAACCGGAAGTTGTTCACCTCGCCCGTGACCTGCCCGTTCTCCACCAGGTAGACCCCGTCCCGGGTCAGGCCCGTCAGCAGCAGCGTCGCCGGGTCGACCTCGCGGATGTACCAGAGGCAGGTCAGCAGCAGGCCCCGCTCGGTGCCCGCCACCATCTCCTCCAGCGACTTCTCCCCGCCGCCCTCCAGGATCAGGTTCCCGAAGGCCGGGGAGAGCGGCAGCCCGGTCAGTGCGGCGCTGTGCCGGGTCGTGGTCAGCCGGGCCAGCTCGCCGCCGCTGATCCACTCGGTCGCCGGGACCGGCAGGCCGTTGTCGAAGACCGAGGCGTCGTCGCCCGAGCTGTGCGCGATCACGAACGGCGCCGACTCCAGGCCCGGCGCGTCGGGGTCGCTGCGCAGGGTCAGGGGCAGCTGCGAGAGCCGCTCGCCGATCCGGGTGCCGCCGCCGGGCTTGGAGAAGACCGTCCGGCCCTCCGCCGCGTCCCGGGCCGCCGCCGACCACATCTGGTAGATCAGCAGGTCGGCCACGGCCGTCGGCGGCAGCAGGGTCTCGTACCGACCGGCGGGCAGCTCGACCCTGCGCTCGGCCCAGCCGAGGCGGACGGCGAGCTCCGCGTCCAGGACGGTCGGGTCCACGTCCTTGAAGTCGCGGGTGGCGCGGCCGGCCCAGGCGGAGCGCAACCGGCCGTCGGCGGTCGCAGTCGACTTGGCGTTGAGCTCCAGGGTGCCGTTCGGCTGGTCGTGGCGCAGCCGCAGGCCCGTCGAGGTGCCGACGTACGTGGAGACCAGCTCGTGGTTCGCGAAGCCGTAGAGCTCCCGGCCGCCCGCACGGGCGCGGGCGAAGGCCTCGCCGAGGGCCGGGGCGAAGTCCGCGAACACGGCCGAGGAGGTCTCGTCCGGGGCGTCCGCGAAGTCCGGCGAGGCCGGGGTGCCGGTCACCAGCGGCTGGGCGTCCTCGGCGGGACCGGCGGCCCGCGCGGCCGCCTCGGCGGCCCGTACGAGCGGCTCCAGGTCGGCGGCGGTGACGGCGGAGCGCGAGACGACCCCCGAGGCCGTCCCCTGCCCGCCGTCGACGGTGGCGATGACGGTGAGGTTCCGGCCGCGGGTGACGCCGTTGGTGGTCAGTGCGTTGCCGGCCCAGCGCAGGTTGGCGCTGGACTCCTCGTCGGCGATCACGACACAGCCGTCGGCGGTGGACAGTTCCAGGGCCCGCTCGACGATCTCGTGGGGCTTCGTACGGCTCATCGGCCGGCCTCCTGCGTGGTGTTCAGGATGTTCACGTCGCGGAAGAGGGCCGACGGGCAGCCGTGGGAGACCGCCGCGACCTGGCCCGGCTGGGCCTTCCCGCAGTTGAAGGCGCCGCCCAGGACGTAGGTCTGCGGACCGCCGACCTTCTCCATCGAGCCCCAGAAGTCGGTGGTCGTGGCCTGGTAGGCGACGTCGCGCAGCTGCCCGGCCAGCCGGCCGTTCTCGATCCGGAAGAAGCGCTGCCCGGTGAACTGGAAGTTGTAGCGCTGCATGTCGATCGACCAGGAACGGTCGCCGACCACGTAGATCCCGCGCTCCACCCCGCCGATCAGGTCCTCGGTGGACAGCCCGCCCGGATCCGGCCGGAGCGAGACGTTCGCCATCCGCTGGACCGGGACGTGGCCGGGGGAGTCGGCGAAGGCGCAGCCGTTGGAGCGGCCGAGGCCGGTCAGCTTCGCGATCCGCCGGTCGGTCTGGTAGCCGGCCAGCACCCCGTCCTTGACCAGGTCCCAGCTCTGGGCCTCGACGCCCTCGTCGTCGTAGCCGATGGTGGCCAGGCCGTGCTCGGCGGTGCGGTCACCGGTCACGTTCATGATCGACGAACCGTACTTGAGCGAGCCCAGCCGGTCGAAGGTGGCGAAGGAGGTGCCCGCGTACGCCGCCTCGTAGCCCAGGGCCCGGTCGAGCTCGGTGGCGTGGCCGATGGACTCGTGGATGGTGAGCCAGAGGTTGGACGGGTCCACGACCAGGTCGTACCGGCCCGCCCGCACGCTGGGGGCGCGCATCTTCTCGGCCAGCAGGCCGGGGATCTGCTCCAGCTCGGTGTTCCAGTCCCAGCCGGTGCCGGTCAGGTACTCCCAGCCGCGCCCGGCGGGCGGGGCGATGGTGCGCATGGAGTCGAACTCGCCGGTGGTGGCGTCGACGGCGACGGCGGTCAGCTGGGGGTGGACGCGCACCCGCTGCTGGGTGGTCGTGGTGCCCGCGGTGTCGGCGTAGAACTTGTTCTCGTGGACGGCGAGCAGCGAGGCGTCCACGTGCGCCACGCCCTCGGCGGCCAGCAGCCGGGAGCTCCAGTCGGCGAGCAGGGCCGACTTCTCGGCGTCCGGCACCTGGAAGGGGTCCACGTCGTAGGCGGAGATCCAGGTCTTGTCGGCGTGTACCGGCTCGTCGGCGAGCTCGACCCGCTCGCCGGAACCCGCGGCCTTGATGACCTGGGCCGACAGCTTCGCCATGGCCACGGCCTGCGAGGCCACCTTGGCCGCGCCGTCCATGGTCAGGTCCACGCCTGACGCGAAGCCCCAGCTGCCGCCGTGCACCACCCGCACCGCGTAGCCGAGGTCGGTGGTGTCGGAGCCGCCGGAGGGCTTGGCGTCCCGCAGCCGCCAGGAGGCGCTGCGGATCCGCTCCAGGCGGAAGTCGGCATGGTCGGCGCCCAGCGCGCGCGCTCGCGCGAGCGCCGCGTCGGCGAGCGCCCGCAAGGGCAGCGCGGTGAAGGCCGCGTCGATGGAATGGGCCACGGAGGTCCTCCCGGGGTCGGGGACGGTCTGCTCGATCATGTCGCGATCGGTCCTCAGGTGACCACAGGTTTCTGTAGGTATTCGACAGAGCGTGCCGCAAGGCCCTGTCGGAGCCCGATTCTCCGGATGTCGTACGGGGCCTATAGGTTTTGCTACTCAGACAGCTAAGCGAAAGGGTGGTCCGTTGAGCCGCTCGGTTCTCGTCACCGGAGGAAACCGGGGCATCGGCCTCGCCATCGCCCGCGCCTTCGCCCAGGCCGGCGACAAGGTCGCTATCACGTACCGCTCGGGAGAGCCGCCGCAGGAGCTCGCCGACCTGGGCGTGCTGGCCGTGCGCTGCGACATCACCGACTCCGAGCAGGTGGAGCAGGCCTACAAGGAGATCGAGGCCAAGCACGGCAACGTCGAGGTACTGGTGGCGAACGCCGGCATCACCAAAGACACGCTGCTGATGCGGATGTCCGAGGAGGACTTCGCCTCCGTCGTCGACACCAACCTCACGGGCACCTTCCGTGTCGTGAAGCGGGCCAACCGTGGCATGCTGCGGGCCAAGAAGGGCCGCGTGGTCCTGATCTCCTCGGTCGTCGGCCTGCTGGGCGGCGCCGGCCAGGCCAACTACGCCGCCTCGAAGGCGGCGCTGGTGGGCTTCGCCCGCTCGCTCGCCCGCGAGCTCGGCTCCCGCAACATCACCTTCAACGTCGTCGCCCCCGGTTTCGTGGACACCGACATGACGAAGGTGCTCAGCGACGAGCAGCGCGCGGGCATCCTGGCGCAGGTGCCGCTGGCGCGCTACGCGCAGCCCGAGGAGATCGCGGCCGCCGTGAGCTTCCTGGCGTCCGACGACGCCGCGTACATCACCGGAGCCGTCATTCCCGTTGACGGCGGATTGGGCATGGGTCACTGATCACCATGAGCGGAATTCTCGAGGGCAAGCGGATCCTCATCACCGGCGTGCTGATGGAGTCCTCCATCGCCTTCCACGCCGCCAAGCTGGCCCAGGAGCAGGGCGCCGAGGTCATCCTCAGCGCCTGGCCGCGCCCGTCGCTGACCGAGCGCATCGCCAAGAAGCTGCCCAAGCCGGTCAAGGTGATCGAGCTCGACGTCACCAACGACGAGCACCTGGCCCGCCTGGAGGGCCTCGTCCGCGAGGAGCTCGGCGGCCTCGACGGAGTCGTGCACTCCATCGGCTTCGCCCCGCAGGACGCGCTCGGCGGCAACTTCCTGAACACGCCGTTCGAGTCGGTCGCCACCGCGATGCACGTCTCGGCGTTCTCGCTGAAGTCGCTGACCATGGCCTGCAAGCCGCTGTTCCCGGCGGAGGGCGCGGCCGTCGTCGGCCTGACCTTCGACGCGCAGTTCGCCTGGCCGCAGTACGACTGGATGGGCCCGGCCAAGGCCGCGCTGGAGGCCACCAGCCGCTACCTCGCCCGTGACCTGGGCAAGGAGAACGTCCGCTGCAACCTGGTCTCGGCCGGTCCGATCGGCTCGATGGCCGCCAAGTCCATCCCGGGCTTCGGCGAGCTGGCGGACACCTGGAACCAGCGCTCCATGCTGGCGTGGGACATGAGCGACCCGGAGCCGGCGGGCAAGGGCGTCGTGGCCCTGCTGTCGGACTGGTTCCCGAAGACCACGGGCGAGATCGTCCACGTGGACGGCGGCCTGCACGCGATGGGCGCCTGACCTTCCCGGCCGGACCCCCGCGTCCGTACGGCGGTGGCCGCGCCTCCCTCCGGGGAGGCGCGGCCACCGCCGTTTCCGCCTGCCGCGGCACGGGCCGTGCGGGTGTCCTCGATCAGACGTTCGCCGTCCGACCGGATCTTTCCGAGTCGAAAACCGGGACACATGCCTGCAAACTGACCTGGCCGGGATCTTCCCGGCAGGTTCGGGGAGGAGGTGCGGGAGTGCGCGCGAGGCCGAGCCGAGCGGTATCGCTCCTGGTCACCTCGGTGGCCCTGACCGGACTCCTGATCCCGGGAGCCCTCGCGCAGCCCGGCGGGCCGGGGCCCGCCCCCGGGCCCGAGGCGGCGGCCCCGGCCGCCGTGGACCTCGCCGAGATCCCCGCCGAACCACCCGTACGGCCCGAACGGCCCGCCGCACGCGAGCTCTACGGCTCCGACTGCGACACCGAGATCGACGGCTCGCAGGTGATCGCGTACTGCCACAACGGCTACCCCGAGACCGACCTGCTCCGGCTGCATGTGGAGTGCGAGCGCTGGTGGGACATCGACGGGGACAGCGCCCTCGTGCCCCTGGACCCGGCCGGCCGCATCCGGCTGACCGGCCGCTGCTGGAAAGAGGTCCGCACGGCCTGGGTCAGCCACCAGCGCCCCTGAGGGGCGGTCAGCGGGTGCTCTTGCCGCGGCAGGCGAACGGGTAGCCCGCCGCCTCCGAGGCGGCCGCGTCGCCGTCCCCGCGCCGGATCGCCGCGATCAGGCGGGCGTGGTCCAGGTGGTCGGCCGGGTGCAGCTCGGTGCCCACGTCGGCCCGCAGCCACTCCGCCACCAGGTCGCCCAGGTCCGCGTAGAGCTCGATCAGCACCTCGTTGTGCGAGGCCGTCACCACGGCCATGTGCAGGGCGACGTCCGTGCTCACGAACACCTCCGCGTCCCCGCTCGCCCAGGCCTCCTCGCGCCGCGCCAGCAGTGACTCCAGCTGGACCAGGTCCCGCTCCGTGCGCCGCTCCGCCGCCAGCCGGGCCGCCGAGGACTCCAGCGTCGAGCGCAGCTCCGCGATGTGCCGGGGGTCGGCCCCCGCGAAGCGCCGGTGCATCACCCCGGCCAGCTCGCTCGTGGCGAGCACGTACGTACCCGACCCCTGGCGGATGTCCAGGAGTCCGTTGTGCGCGAGGGCCCGGACGGCCTCCCGCACGGTGTTGCGGGCGACGCCCAGCAGCTCCACCAGCTCGGGCTCGGTGGGGATCCGGCTCCCGACCGGCCACTCGCCGGAGGTGATCTGGTTCCTGAGCTGGGCGATCACCTGGTCGACGAGCGCGGAGCGCCGGGGCGAGGTCAGCGGCATGCGGGCGGGGCCTCTCGAGTACTGCTGGACGGGCTGCGGGACGGCATCAAGTGTGACAGCACCGAACTGGACAACCAATCATCCCATGATTCTATGATGACGGGATGCGCGACGAAGACCTCCAGACCCTGAGCCGCCCGGCGACCCCGCGCGGCTCCGCCGGACACCCCTCCACCGCCCGGGCCGGCACCCCCGCCGACCCCAGGTGGCTCGGCCCCGTGCTCGTCGTCGGAATCGTGCTGGCCGCCCTCAACCTGCGGCCCGCCATCACCAGCCTCGGCGCCCTCTTCGAGGAGGCTCGCGCCGGCCTCCACATGAGCGGCGCCGTCGCCGGACTGATCACCTCCGTCCCCGCGCTCTGCTTCGCCGTCTTCGGCGTCACCGCGCCCCGGCTCTCCCGCCGCTTCGGCCCGGCCGCCGTGGTCTGCGCCGGCATGGCCGCCGTCGCCGCCGGCCTGGTGATCCGCCCCTTCGCGGACAGCGCCGCCGCCTTCCTCGCCGCCAGCGCCCTGTCCCTGGCCGGCATAGCCCTGACCAACGTGCTGCTCCCGGTCATCGTCAAACGCTGGTTCCCGGACCGCGTCGGCACCATGACCGGCCTCTATTCCATGGCCCTCGCCGCCGGCACCTCGCTCGCCGCCGCCGCGACCGTCCCGCTGACCTCCGCCCTCGGCGGGGGCTGGCGCACCGGCCTGCTGGTCTGGGCCGCCCTCGCCGTGGCCGCCGTACTGCCCTGGCTGCCCGTCGCCGCCGCCGGCCGCCGCGAGAAGGCCGCGGCGCCCGCCGCGGCGGCGCGCGAGGACGCCGGCCCCTCGGTCGTGCGCAGCCGCACCGCCTGGGTCCTCGCCTGCTACTTCGGCCTCCAGGCCACCGGCGCCTACGTCACCATGGGCTGGCTCCCGCAGATCTTCCGCGACGCCGGGGTCTCCGCCTCCACGGCCGGCGTGCTCCTCGCCGTCACCATGGTCATGGGCGTCCCCCTGGCCTTCGTCATCCCCGGTCTCGCC
This sequence comes from Streptomyces sp. NPDC001373, assembly GCF_042895815.1. Taxonomy (NCBI): domain Bacteria; kingdom Bacillati; phylum Actinomycetota; class Actinomycetes; order Kitasatosporales; family Streptomycetaceae; genus Streptomyces; species Streptomyces sp. NPDC001373. Next base: position 24,743 of record NZ_JBIAWQ010000004.1, on the reverse strand, counting down.
GCACGGATGCGCCACCAGGGCCCCATCGCCGCCGTCCTCGGCCTCTTCGGCCTCGCCGGCTACCTCGGCCTCCACCTCGCCCCCGCCGGCGGAGCCTGGGCCTGGGCCCTCCTGCTCGGCATCTCCAACTGCGCCTTCCCCCTCGTGATCACGATGATCGGACTGCGCGCCAAGTCCCCGGCCGGCGTCGTCAAGCTCTCCGCCTTCGCCCAGAGCACCGGCTACCTGATCTCCATCCCCGGCCCGCTGGTCATCGGCACCCTCTACCAGCACAGCGGCGGCTGGGACCTGCCCCTCGCCCTCATGGCCGGCCTCCTCGTCCCGCAGATCGCCCTCGGCGTCCTCGCCGGCCGGGACCGCACGATCGAGGACGAATGCGGCATGCGAGACTGAGCGCCATGTCGCCCGTACTCGAACCCAACCCCCAGGACAGCCACAAGAAGCTCGGCCTCGTGCTGGGAGCCATGGCCCTCGTGACCGTGATCGTGGCCGTCATCGCCACCCTCGCCTCCCCCTGACGCGCCGCCCGCCGGCCCGGCCGGGCCCCCGATGGTGGGGTTGACCCCACCATCCCCTAGGGGGTCAGGATCAGGGTCGGCTGGGGTGTGCCCCGGATGGGAACCGCCGCACCGGATCCATAGATTCGAAGCAGCGAGACAGTCCCAGCCGAAGAACCCGGAGGCGGCCATGCCGGCCACCACGCCCACCCCGTCCCTCCCCGCCCGGCCCCGCCGCCGCGGCGCGTACGTCCACACCAGCGCCCGGCTGCACTGGTGGACCCTGGCCCTGCCCGCCCTCGCCTTCGGCCTGCTCCTGCTGCTGCTCGCCGGCTCCGGCCAGGCCCAGGCGGCGACCGGCCAGCCCTCCGGACTGGTCCAGGTCACCCAGCAGCTGCTCCGCGCCGTCGTCTGACCCGTGCCGCACGCGCCGTCGGACGATACGCGCGCGCCGGAGCACGCCCTCCCGAGCGGGGGACGGCCCCCTCAACACCCTGCGCCCCGTGGCCCGTTTCGTGCGAAGCTGGGCCCATGAGCGCCGACACACCCCGCAGGATCGCCCTCCTCCGGCACGCCAAGGCCGACTGGCCCCAGGTGGCCGACCACGACCGCCCGCTGGCGGACCGCGGCCGCAGGGACGCGCCGGCCGCCGGGCGGAAGCTGGCCGAGACCGGCATCACCTTCGACCTGGCCCTCTGCTCCACCGCCGTACGCACCCGGGAGACCTGGAAGCTCGCCGTCCAGGAACTCCCGCACCGTCCCCGGACCGTCTACGAGGAGCGGGTCTACGACGCCTCACCGGGCGAGCTCATCGCCCTGCTGAACGAGACCCCCGACGAGGTCGGCGACCTCCTCGTCATCGGCCACAACCCCGGCATGCACGCCCTGGCCGAGATCCTCTCCGGGCGCGCGGAGGGCGACACCCAGACCCGGATGAACCGCACGGGCTTCCCTACCGCCGCCCTGGCCGTCGTCTCCTTCACCGGCTCCTGGAAGTCCGTCGAGCCCGGAGCGGGCACCCTGCTGGACTACTGGACCCCCAAGGAGCACTGAGCGTCGCGGCCCCGGGGGCGCACCCCGGGCCCGCGCACGTCCTCAGCCCATCGGGCAGCGGGCCGGCAGCTCCGCGAAACCCGCGTCCCGGGCCTCCCACAGCTCCGGGTAGAACCGCCGGTACACCGACGCCCGCAGATGGGCCGTCCCGCTGCTGCCGCCCGTCCCCGGCCGCCCGCCGATCTGCCGCTCCACCAGCAGCGCGTGGCAGGCCCGCCACTCCGTCCACACCTCGTCGTGGTCGACCAGGGCCTCCGCCAGCTCGGCCAGCTCCGCGAACTCCACCGGGTCGCCGTCCAGCGGCCCCGCCCCCAGCCGCGCGTACGCCTCCCAGCGCTCCTCGCGCGTCCCGACCGCGAACCCGGCCTTGGCCAGCAGCGCCACGAAGGCCTCCCACAGCGTGGGCTCCGCCAGCCGCGCGTGCAGCCGCTCCCGCTCCTCGGGAGCCAGCCCCGCGATGGCCCGCCGCCCGTACTCCCCGCGCACCCAGTCGGCCCCGCACAGCCCCGCCACCTCCACGTACTGCGCCGACTGCTGGCCGCTGCTGCTGCCCAGCACGCCCCGGAAGGCGTGGAACTCGCGCGGCGGCATCGCCCGCAGCGGATGGAGCGCGGCGATCAGGGCCCGGGTCACGGACACGCTGCGCCCCAGCCGGGCCCGGGCGGCCCGCGGATCGCCCTCCAGCATCCGGTCGCGGGCGTCCGCCAGGTCCCGCAGCAGCTGCCCGAACCACAGCTCCTGCACCTGGTGGACCGTGATGAACAGCAGCTCGTCGTCGACCCCGTCGGCCAGCGGCACCTGGAGCGCCAGCAGCTCCGGCAGGCGGAGGTAGTTCGAGTAGGTGACGGTCGCGGTCTCAGACATCGGAGTCCTCCGGGGCGCGCAGTCCGTGGGCGGCGAACGCGTCCGTGACGCCGGGCAGGTCGAACGCGTCGACCTGGGCGCACAGCCGCAGGGTGGAACGGGAGATCGTCTGGATGCGGTCCACGCCCGCGCTGCCGCCGTAGCTGTCCGAGAGGACGGCCTCGACGCGCTCCTCGTCCAGACCGGCCAGGCGCAGCGACACCCGCACCGGCTCCAGGTCCCAGTCGAGCGCGGCGCGGATCATCGCGGGCAGGGCGCGGGCCGCCAGCACCCGGCGCCGCCCGTCGAGCCGGGCCCACAGCTCCAGGAAGAACGCGGAGAAAAACCGGTGGTGGCGGCCCTCGTCCTTGGCGTGGTCGCGCATCAGCTCCCGTACCGTGCTCACCACGGTCGGGTCCTGCGGCACCTCGTTCAGGACGGCCGTGATCAGCGTCTCGAACACCACCGCCTGCAGCTGCCCGGCCAGCACCGGTTCCTCGGGCAGCAGCTGCCGACCGGTGTCCTGGAGCGCCGTGACGAAGCCGCCGTAGTCCACGTCCGGGACGGCGATGCCGGTGACGGCGGCCACCTGGTCGGCGAGGTCCAGGCTGTACAGGGCGTGGTAGCCCTCGTCGCAGTACACCTTGAAGGCGTCCATCCGCAGCGCGGTCGGGAAGTGCAGCCCCGAGATGCCGTTGGCGACGGGCTCGGCCGCCCCGTTGACCACCCGGGTCTCCAGGTGGGTCGTCGAGTGCAGGAACTGGTACAGGTGCCGGACCGAGACCTCGCGGACCCGCTCCGGGGCCAGCGCCTTCACCTCCGGGTGCGCCAGGTGCGGCACCAGGGCGTCGGGGAAGAAGACCCGGCCCTGTTCCGCCTCGGCGTGGAACATCCGCCGTACTCCGCCGCGCACGCCGGCGGTCTCGTACCAGCGGTCGAGGGGACCCGGTGCCGTACTCATGGGCGGTTTCCGTTCCGTGGGGCGGGGGAGGGGGTGTCGTGCGGGCCCGCCTGCGGGGTCAGGCCCAGGTGGGCGGCGATCCGCCGGACCGCCTCGGCGACCAGCGGGGCCTCGACGGTGTGGCACAGCCGGAACCAGCCCGGCTCGGGCGAGCGGAAGGCACCGCCCGGCAGGATGCTGACCTTCGCCTTCTCGAACAGCTCCCGCCACAGCAGCTCCTCCGCGGCGAAACCGGTGCCGGGCAGCCACCGCCCGAGGTCCAGCCAGACGGAGAATCCCGCGCCCGCGGGGGCGTACGGGATCCCGTACGCGTCCAGCAGCCCGGTGAGGTGCCCGTACGAGGTGCCCAGCCGGAGCCGGCCCGCCGCGAGGAAGGAGGCGACCCACTCCGGGTCCGCCAGCAGCTCCGCCAGGGTGTGCTGGGTGGCGGTGGAGACCGGCGCGAAGTACGCCAGCGCCCGGGCGGCCGCCCGCACCCCGGCGTCCCGGGTGTGCAGCACCCCGGTCTTCAGACCGGGCAGTCCGAAGTCCTTCGCGAAACCCCACACCACATGGGTGCGGTCGGCCCAGTCCGGGTTGACGGCCGGGTCGGCGGCGCTGGTGAAGGGCTGCCCGCCGAAGACGGCGTGGGCGTAGATCTCGTCCGAGACCAGGTCCACGTCGTGCTCGCGGACCACCCGCAGCAGACCGGCCAGCACCTCGGGCCCGTGCACCTCGCCGATCGGGTTGGAGGGGGAGGACAGTGCCACGGCACGTACGGTGATCCCCTGCTCCCGGGCCCCGCGCAGCGCCCGGTCCACCGCGGCGGCGGTCAGCCGGAACCCGTCGGCGGGGTCGAGCGGCGCGGGGAGGATCCGGGCGCCGGAGCGGCCGCCCAGATCCGTGTCGAACGCCCCGTAGTAGGGGGCGGGCACCACGATGGCCTCGCCCGGGTCGCACAAGGCGGAGGCGATCGCGTCCAGCGCCCCGGTGGCACCGCTGATCACCACCAGGTCCTCCGCGTCCAGCGGCGTGCCCACGGTCGCCGAGAGCAGCCCGGCGACGCGCTCGCGCAGCAGGCCGGTGCCGTGCAGCGGCGCGTAGCGGGCCACGGACTCGGTCATCGCGGGGAGCTGCGCCAGCCGGCCTTCGAGCAGGTCCCACAGCAGCCGGTTCTCGGCGGTACCCAGGTTCAGGTAGCCGTCGGGGCGGGTGAGGGCGTCGTACGGCTCGGCCTCCGCGCGGAAGTGGGCCTCGGCGATGGCCGGGGTGTCGGCGAGGAGCCGGGCGGCCTGCCGGGAGACGGGACGGGAGCCCATCAGGTCGCCCTCCCGCTGTCGACGCCGGTGCCGGTGAGCAGGCCGGGGTGCACGCCGAGGCCCATCGAGGCGTCGATGACGGCGCCGTGCAGCGGCGTGGAGTGCTCGCCCGCCAGCCACCGCACCTGCTCCGCGATCTCCTCGGAGGTGATCATGCGGCCCTTGGGCAGCCGCGCGGAGAGGGCGGCCCGCTCCTCGGGCGACAGCTTGTCCAGGGTGCTCGCCTGGAACATCGTGGTGTCGACTGCGCCCGGGCAGAGGGCGAACACGTCCACCGGCGAGTGCGCCAGATCGGCGGCGAGGTGGCGGGTCAGATAGGTCAGGGCCGCCTTGCTCATCCCGTCGGCCGGGTGGAACCCGGGGAACTGGAAGATCCCCCCGCCGACGCTGGACACGTTGACGATCTTCCCGAAGCCCCGCTCCAGCATCCCGGGCAGCACCTGCTCGATGAGCCACAGCGGACCGACCGCGTTGATCTGGAAGAAGGCCGACGCCTTCTCGTGCCCGGGTCCCTCGGTGTAGTGCTCGATCGTTTTCGAACCGACCGCGGCGTTGTTCACCAGCACGTCCACCGGGCCCGGCAGCCGGTCGAGCAGCAGCTCGTGGTCCTCCCACTCGCCCTGGGCGAAGGGGAAGGCCTCCACCTTGGCGCGCCCGGTGAGGGCCAGCTCACGCACCAGTTCCTCGGCCCGCGCCCGGCCGTTGCGGTAGGTGAACCAGACCGTCCAGTCCTCCTCCCGCGCGAATCTCTCCACGCAGGCCCGGCCGATGCCGCCCGAGCCTCCGGTGATGAGCACACTTCGAGTCATCAACGTCCCCTTGAACAAAGGAGCCGATCGGGCCACCGCTGTCGCGGACCGGTGGAGCGTTCGGCGTTTGAGACCCAAGTGCAGTACATGCGGAGCAAGTCCGGATCAACGCCGCCTCGACTCCGCCTCGCGCGGACGGTCCTCGCGGCCGGCGGCCGCCGGACATGACGAACGCCCGGCCGGAGGGATCCGGCCGGGCGCAGGGGGGACGGGGGGCCGCTCAGGCCAGGTCGGCCGCTTCCACTTCCTCACGGGTGATGCCGAGCAGATAGAGCACGGCGTCCAGGAACGGCACGTTCACGGCGGTGTGGGCCGCCTCGCGGACCACCGGCTTCGCGTTGAAGGCCACGCCCAGACCGGCCGCGTTCAGCATGTCCAGGTCGTTCGCGCCGTCACCGATCGCGACCGTCTGGGCCAGCGGCACCCCGGCCTCCGAGGCGAAGCGGCGCAGCAGCCGGGCCTTGCCGGCCCGGTCCACGATCTCACCGGTGACCCTGCCGGTCAGCTTGCCGTCGACGATCTCCAGGGTGTTGGCCTGGGCGAAGTCCAGCCCCAGCTGCTCACGCAGGTCGTCGGTGACCTGGGTGAACCCGCCCGAGACCACGCCGACCTGGTAGCCGAGGGTCTTCAGCGTCCGCACCAGGGTCCGGGCGCCGGGGGTCAGCCGCACCTCGGCGCGGACCTTCTCCACGACGGACTCGTCCAGCCCCGCCAGCAGCGCGACCCGGGCGTGCAGGGACTGCTCGAAGTCCAGCTCCCCGCGCATGGCCCGCTCGGTCACCTCGGCGACCTCGGCCTCGCAGCCGGCGTGCGCGGCGAACAGCTCGATGACCTCGTCCTGGATCAGGGTCGAATCCACGTCCATGACCACCAGCCGCTGCGCCCGGCGGTGCAGCCCCGCCGAGACCACGGCCACGTCGACGCCGATCTGGGCGGCGGTGGTCGCCAGGGCGGTGCGCAGCGGCTCCGTCTCGGCGCCCGAGACGGCGAACTCGACCGCCGTCACCGGGTACTTGGCGAGCCGGAAGATGCGGTCGATGTTGCCGCCGGTCGCGGTGATCCGGGCGGCGATGGTGGCCGTGGACTCCGCGGTGAGCGGGTTCCCCAGCACGGTGACGTGGGACCGGCCGACACCGCGCGGGCGGTTGTCACCGGTACCGGAGATGATCTCGGCCGACAGCTTCAGCGACTCGGCCCAGCTGTGGACCGTGGCCCGCAGCTCGCCCTCGGAGCCGGCGGCGGGCTTGGTGACGAGGACGCACAGGACGATGCGGCCACGGGTGACGACCTGCTCGATGTCGACGACGTCGACGGAGTAGGCGGCGAGGGTGTCCATTAGCCCGGCGGTGATCCCGGGACGGTCCTTGCCGAAGATCTTGACGAGGAGGGTGGGGACGTCGGAGGTCTGCGAAGCGCTCATGGTGCCCTCACCGTATCTGCCCGACCCCCCGTCCCGGCTCCCCGTCCCACCCTTTGAACGCCCCGCGAGCCCTTCCCCACGCCCCCGCCGGGGCCCGGCCGCCGTCTGCGTGCGGTACCGCGGCGGTGATCGTGGACAGCAGCGCGTCTCCCCGGCGGATGCGGCGGATGCGACACATGCGGCTACCCCCGAGACCGAGCCGAGCGGGGCGAGAAGTCCTGTATCGCACTCTCCGGGTGCCTTTCGACCCCCTCCACGGGCAGACGTGGACGCCTGTGGAAGGCCCGGATTCCACATGTGGCCGCAGGCCTGAAATAGTTCCCCCGGATGTTCGCCATCCCTAGACTCCCTGACGTCGTTCTCCCTGGACGCCAGGGGGATTCTCGGGGGACCTTAAGTGGGGCTGGAGTGCCGGAACTCGTACTGGAATTGAACGGAAGGACCTGGACGCTCGATCCGTCCAGGTCGTACTCGCTGGGGCGCGATCCCCAGGGAGACGTGGTGATCGATGACGCCCGCGTGTCCTGGCGGCACGCCACCATCAGCTGGAACGGCCGGGTTTGGGCCATCGAGGACCACGGCAGCACCAACGGCACCTACGTGCACGGCGCGCGGGTCCAGCAGACGGAGCTCGTGCCCGGTACGCCGGTCCACCTGGGCAACGCGACGGACGGCCCGCGGCTGAATCCGAGCGCCGGCATGGCGGCCCAGCAGCAGCCGGCCTACCAGGCCCCGGCCGCGCACAACCAGGCCCCGGCGTTCCAGCCGCCGGCCCAGCAGCAGCCGCAGCAGCCCGCCTGGGACCAGCAGCAGGCCCACCAGCAGCAGCCGCAGCAGTACCAGGCCCCGCAGCAGCACCAGCAGCACCAGCCGCAGCAGCCGTTCGTGCCGCAGCAGCAGGGCGGCGTTCCGCAGCAGTCCGCGGCGCCCGGCTACAGCAGCGACCACCGCAGCCCGACGACGTTCCACCAGATCGCCGTCGGCCGTGTCATGCGCATCGGCCGTGCCCTGGAGAACGAGCTCGTCGTCTCCGACCTCCAGGTCTCGCGCCACCACGCGGAGTTCCGCTCCACCAACGGCCGCTTCGAGATCCACGACCTCGGCAGCCACAACGGCACCTACGTCAACGGCCAGCCCCTGCAGAAGTCCGGCAGCGCGCTGCTCGGCCCCACCGACATCGTCGGCGTCGGCCACTCGACCTTCCGGATCGTCGGCGACCGGCTCGAGGAGTTCGTCGACACCGGTGCCGTCTCCTTCTCGGCCCGCCACCTCACCGTCACGGTCGACGGCGGCAAGCAGATCCTCAAGGACGTCACCTTCGGCGTCCCGGAGAAGTCGCTCATCGGCGTCATCGGCCCCTCAGGCTCCGGCAAGTCGACGCTCCTGAAGGCGCTCACCGGCTACCGGCCCGCCGACCAGGGTGACGTGCTCTACGACAACCGCAACCTGTACAAGCAGTTCGCGGAGCTCCGCCAGCGCATCGGCCTGGTCCCGCAGGACGACATCCTGCACAAGGAGCTGAAGGTCTCGACCGCCCTGAAGTACGCGGCCAAGCTCCGCTTCCCGGGCGACACCGCCGAGTCCGAGCGCGACGCCCGCATCGACGAGGTGCTGCGCGAGCTCAAGCTCGACATCCACAAGGACAAGAAGATCACCTCGCTCTCGGGCGGCCAGCGCAAGCGCGTGTCCGTGGCCCTGGAGCTGCTCACCAAGCCCTCGCTGATCTTCCTGGACGAGCCGACCTCCGGCCTCGACCCGGGCATGGACCGCGACGTCATGCAGCTGCTGCGCACCCTCGCCAACGACGGCCGCACGGTCCTCGTCGTCACCCACTCCGTGGCCGAGCTGGCCCTCTGCGACAAGCTGCTGGTCATGGCCCCGGGCGGGTCCGTCGCCTACTTCGGCCCGCCGGACGAGGCGCTGAACTTCTTCGGCTACACCACCTGGGCCGACGTGTTCTCCGCCTTCGAGAACTACCGCGACTACGACTGGGCCGGCCGCTGGAAGGGTTCGCAGCACTACCAGCTGTACGCCGCCGACCTCGACGCGGTCGCCCCGCAGCAGGTCGCGATGCCGCCGCAGCAGATGATCCCGCCGAAGCCGCAGGCCTGGGGCTCGCAGCTGTGGACGCTGATCCGCCGCTACGTCTCGGTGATCGCCTCCGACAAGGGCTTCCTCGCCCTGATGGTGCTGCTGCCCGCGGTCCTCGGCATCGTGTCCACGGTGATCCCCGCGAAGTTCGGCCTGGCCCCGCCGACGCCGCCGTCCCGCTTCAACGGCGACGCGGGCACGATCACCCTGATCCTCGCGGTCGGCATGTGCTTCTCGGGCGCGGCCAACTCGGTCCGTGAGCTGATCAAGGAACGCGTCATCTACGAGCGGGAGCGCGCGACCGGCCTGTCCCGGTCGGCGTACCTCATGTCGAAGGTGATCGTCCTCAGTGTGATCACGATCATCCAGGGCGCGATCATCTGCGCCATCGCCTTCACCCCGCGCAAGCTGCCGGCCGAGGGCCTGTTCATGAACCCGGCCGTCGAGCTCTGTGTCTCGGTCACCGCGCTCGGCATCACCGCGATGATGTTCGGCCTGGTGATCTCCTCGCTGGTGAAGACCGCCGAGAAGACCATGCCGCTGCTCGTGATGTTCGCGATCGTCCAGGTCGTCTTCACCGGCATCCTGTTCCAGCTGTACGACAAGGTCGGCCTGGAGCAGTTCGCCTACCTGATGCCCTCCCGCTGGGCCGTCGGCGCCGCCGGCACCACCCTGAACCTGGGCAAGCTCATGGCGCCGTGGGACCCGCAGAACCCCACCAACACCGACCCGCTGTGGGACCACACCACCGGCCAGTGGTTCGTGGACGTCATCGTCCTGCTGCTGCAGGGCGTGATCTGCGGCTTCGCCGTGGCGCGCCTGCTGCGCCGCCACGAGCCCGAGGTCATGCGCAAGTAGGCACCGCACGTCGTGCCGGACCCCCGCGGCCCGGCACGGCAGACGCCTCAGGGCGGCACCCGGAACGTCCGGGGGCCGCCCTGAGGCGCATGGGGGGTGCGGGGGTGCGCAGGGCCTAGTAGGCGCTGTTCACGTTGTCCATCGAGCCGTAGCGGTCGGCGGCGTAGTTGCACGCGGCGACGATGTTCGCGACCGGGTCGTACAGGTCGAACTTGGTGCCCTTGACGTGGTACGTGTTGAAGGTCGGCTGGATGACCTGGAGCAGCCCCTTCGAGGGGATGCCGTTCTTCGCGTTGATGTCCCACAGGTTGATCGCGCGGGGGTTGCCGCTGGACTCGCGCATGATGTTGCGGTGGATGCCGGCGTAGGTGCCGGGAATGCCCTCGCGCTTCATGATGAAGAGGGCTTCCTTGATCCAGCCGTCCAGGTTGTTCGCGAAGACCGGGGTACGGGCGGCGGAGCGGCTGGCCGCCTCCTTGGCCTCGCGGTCCTTCTTCGCCTGCGCCTCGGCCCGGGCCTTCGCCGCGTCCTTGGCCTTCTGGTCCGCTACGGCGTGCTGGGCGCCGAGGTTCTGCTGGATCGACTGGGTCCACGCCACCGGGGCGACGGCCACCGTCTGCGTCTGCTGCGTCTCCTGGGCGCCGTTGCCGGCCGGGACCACGGAGAAGGCGAGCGCGGCGGCACCGAGGGTGGCGACACCGGCGATCGACAGCTTGTACGCCTTCGTCAGACGACTGTGACCGGGAGTGCTGGAAGCAGACATGCGGGGCAACCTCTTCGAATAGCGGGGGCCGCAGGAAGGCGCCGGGCGGATCCGGGATCCGTCGACGCCTTGCGACGGCAGCCATTCTTAGCGGCGGCAAAATCCTGTGGCAAAGGTGTGACGTACGATCCCCGGTAGTGGATCAGGGTCCCGGCCGGGCTCGGGACTTTCGGCCCGGAGGCCAGTCCGCACAGCACTGACGCGGGCCTTACGTCTCCACTACGCGGCTTCGTAAGTGATGTGCGTCCTATGCCGGGCCTCACATCGAACCCGTGACAGTCTCACTCGGAGTTGCAACGGCAACGCTCTGTGTGACCGAAGCCCGCCTCCAGGAGGACCCCGCGGCGCCACCACCTCCTCCCCAGGGCGGACACGCCGCCCCCGGACCCCTCCCCGGGCCGTACGCCACCCGGCCCGAAGACCTACGACCGGAGCCCGATCCCGCAGGTCAGGGCCGCCGGTACGGTGACCCCATGCACAACGGACCCTGCACCGGGCTCGCGGCCGTCAGCACCGCCCTCCTCGCCATGAGCCGCCGGCTGGAGGTCCAGGACGTGCTGCGCACGATCGTCGTCTCGGCCCGCGAGCTGCTCGACGCCGAGTACGCGGCCCTGGGCGTCCCCGACGACCACGGCGGCTTCGCCCAGTTCGTCGTCGACGGCATCACCGAGGACCAGTGGCGCCGCATCGGCCCCCTGCCCCGCCAGCACGGCATCCTCGCCGCGATGCTCCACCAGGACGCCCCCCAGCGCCTGGCCGACGTCCGCCTGGACCCCCGCTTCGAGGGCTGGCCCGCCGCCCACCCCGACATGTCCGACTTCCTCGGCCTGCCCGTCCGCGACGGCGAGGAGACCCTCGGCGCCCTCTTCCTCGCCAACAAGAGGAAGGCCTCTGGAGGAGAGCACGGCCGGGAGCCGGGCTTCACCGACGAGGACGAGGAACTCCTCTCCCTCCTCGCCCAGCACGCCGCCATCGCCCTCACCAACGCCCGCCTCTACGAGCGCAGCCGCGAGCTCACCATCGCCGAGGAGCGCTCCCGCCTCGCCCACGAGCTGCACGACGCCGTCAGCCAGAAGCTGTTCTCCCTGCGCCTGACCGCCCAGGCCGCCGCCGCCCTCGTCGACCGCGACCCGGCCCGCGCCAAGGGCGAGCTCCAGCAGGTCGCCGCCCTCGCCGCCGAAGCCGCCGACGAACTGCGCGCCGCTGTGACCGAGCTGCGCCCGGCCGCCCTCGACGAGGACGGTCTCGTCGCGACCCTGCGCGACCACGTCCGCGTCCTGGACCGCGCCCACAGGGCCCGGGTCACCTTCACCTGCGACGGCGTACGGGCCCTGCCCGCGGCCCAGGAAGAGGCACTGCTGCGCGTCGCCCAGGAGGCCCTCCACAACGCCCTGCGGCACTCCGGGGCGGACCGTGTCGAGGTCACCCTCGCCCGCGCCCCCGACGGCGGGGCCGTCCTGCGCGTACGGGACTGGGGCCGGGGCTTCTCCCCTCCCACCGTCCGCAAGGCCGGCCGCCACCTGGGACTGGTCTCCATGCGGGACCGCGCGGCCGGCGCCGGCGGCAGGCTGGAGGTCCGCTCCGAGCCCGGAGCGGGCACCACGATCGAGATGGAGGTCCCCGGTGGCTGACACCCCCGGCCGCATCCGCGTCCTGCTCGTCGACGACCACCAGGTGGTCCGGCGCGGCCTGCGCACCTTCCTGGAGGTACAGGAGGACATCGAGGTCGTGGGCGAGGCCGCCGACGGGGCGGAGGGCACCGCCCGCGCCGAGGAGCTGCGGCCCGACGTCATCCTGATGGACGTCACCATGCCGGGCACCGACGGGATCGAGGCCCTGCGCCGCCTGCGCGACCTCGGCAACCCCGCCCGCGTCCTCGTCGTCACCAGCTTCACCGAACAGCGGACCGTGGTCCCCGCCCTGCGGGCCGGGGCCGCCGGATACCTCTACAAGGACATCGACCCCGACGCCCTGGCCGGCGCCATCCGCTCCGTCCACGCCGGGCACGTCCTCCTCCAGCCGGAGGTCGCCGAGGCCCTGCTCGCGGCCCAGGACCAGGGCGCCCCGGCCGCCCGCCCGGGCTCCCTGACCGAACGCGAACGCGAGGTGCTGGGCCTGATCGCCGACGGCCGCTCCAACCGCGAGATCGCCCGGGCGCTGGTCCTGTCCGAGAAGACCGTCAAGACGCACGTCTCGAACATCCTGATGAAGCTGGACCTCTCCGACCGCACGCAGGCCGCGTTGTGGGCGGTCAGGCACGGGATCACCCGCTGAGCGGGCGCGGCCCCGGGCAGGTCATGGGCTGAACCGAGATTCATACGGTCGGGTGTATGTAGCCCACATGGCGTATCCGGCCGACGGGGGGAGCGTTCTCCATGGCGTGCCGCGGCGGCTGGTCGCGGCAGACGTAATGGAGGACGAGAAGTGAAGAACTACAAGAAGGCCGCAGCCGCCACCATGATCGCGGGCGGGCTCGTCGCCTTCGGCGCCGGTGTCTCTTCGGCGCACGGCGGTGCGTCCGCGGAGGGCGAGGCCCTGAACTCGCCCGGCGTGGTCTCCGGGAACCTGGTCCAGGTCCCCGTGCACGTCCCCGTGAACGTGGCCGGCAACACCGCCAACGTCGTCGGCCTGCTCAACGGCGCCTTCGGCAACACGGGCGTCAACAGCTGACCCCACCCCCGAACTGCGGCCCCGCCTCCCCCCTCTCCCCGGGAAGCGGGGCCGCGGCCGTACCGGCCCCGCAGGAAAGGGCCCGGTACACCGACCGGAACACCGTTCCGGTCAGGGCAACCAGCGTCCGTGCTCCTCCACCGGAGCGTTGTACGCGGCCACCAGCGCCCGCCGGGCCACCCGCTCCACCGGCCGCAGCGCCTCGGCCCGCGCCGCCATCTCCGAGGCCGCCACCGCGCCCCCGTGCCCCCGCTCGTACGCCAGCGACACCATGAGGTCCACCCGCTGCGCCAGCGCCAGCACCCGCACCGCCCGCGCCGGATACCCGGGCGCCAGCACCTCCCGGCCCGCCTCCGCCCGCGCCCGGTACGCCGACAGCGCCGCCTCGGCCACCGGCCCCGACCCCGCCACGTCCAGCCGCGTCAGCACCACCGCCGCCTCGCGCAGCGCCTCGGCCAGCTCCCGCTCCGCCTCACCCAGCGACGGAACGTCCGCCGGCGGTGCCTCCCGCACCGGCAGGCACCGCCACACCACCGAGACGTGCACGTCGCCCGCCGGACCGGCCTCCTCGACCTCCGGCACCAGCCCCACGGCGGCCCCCGCGCACACCACCGCCTCCTCGGCCTCCAGCGCCCGCGCGTTGAACTCCGGCGGCCCGCTCAGGCCCAGCGGATGCCCCGGCGCCGGCAGCGCCACCCGCATCCCCGTCACCCCAAGAGCGCGCAGCCGCCCCAGCGCCAGCGTGAGCCCCACCGGACCCGGCTCGCCCGGCAACCCCGCCACGCGGTGCACGGCGTCCTCGCCCACGATCGACGACGCGGCCTCGTCCGGCGAGACACGACCGGCCAGCAGAGCGTTCCCCCAGGCGACCAGCCGCCCTGAACGCGGTTCGAAAAGCATCCCCCCACTCTACGGATCCGGCCCCGTACCGGGCCTGCGGCCCGGACCCCTCCCCGAGTGGCGTAGGTTTTCCCCTGGGGTTTTCCCCTGGGGCTGCGCCTGCCGGCGCACAGAGAACCGTGACTGCAAGGGGTGACAACACGCTCATGAGCGATGTTCTGGAGCTGGTGGACGTATCCGTGGTCCGCGAGGGCCGGGCTCTGGTGGACCAGGTCTCCTGGTCGGTGAAGGAGGGGGAGCGCTGGGTCATCCTCGGCCCCAACGGCGCCGGCAAGACCACGCTGCTGAACCTCGCCTCCAGCTACCTCTTCCCCACCAAGGGCACGGCCACCATCCTCGGCAGCACCCTCGGCAAGCCCGGCAGCGACGTCTTCGAGCTGCGCCCGCGCATCGGCGTCGCCGGCATCGCGCTCGCCGACAAGCTCCCCAAGCGGCAGACCGTCCTGCAGACCGTGCTCACCGCCGCCTACGGCATGACCGCGACCTGGCAGGAGGAGTACGAGGAGGTCGACGAGCAGCGCGCCCGCGCCTTCCTCGACCGCCTGGGCATGTCCGACTACCTCGACCGCAAGTTCGGCACCCTCTCCGAGGGCGAGCGCAAGCGCACCCTGATCGCCCGCGCCCTGATGACCGACCCCGAGCTGCTCCTGCTCGACGAGCCCGCCGCCGGCCTCGACCTCGGCGGCCGCGAGGACCTCGTGCGCCGCCTCGGCCGCCTGGCCCGCGACCCCATGGCCCCGTCCATGGTCATGGTCACGCACCACGTCGAGGAGATCGCCCCCGGCTTCACGCACGTGCTGATGATCCGCCAGGGCAAGGTCGTCACCGCCGGCCCCATCGACCTGGAGCTGACCTCGCGCAACCTGTCGCTCTGCTTCGGTCTCCCGCTGGTCGTCGAGCGCAACGACCACGACCGCTGGACCGCCCAGGGCCTGCCCCTGCGCTGACGCACCCCGGCGCCCGGAGGATGGCCTTCGCGCCCTGTCCAGGCCGCGCCCACCCGACCTACCATGACCATGTGGACATCGACGCATGGGTGTGGTGGCTCATCGGCGCGGTCGGACTGGGCATCCCCCTCGTCCTCACCGCGATGCCGGAGTTCGGCATGTTCGCCGTCGGCGCCGTCGCCGCCGCCGTCACGGCGGCCCTCGGCGGGGGAGCGGTGGCCCAGGTCCTGGTTTTCGTCGCCGTCTCGGTCGCGCTGATCGCCGTCGTCCGGCCGATCGCCAACCGGCACCGCGACCAGCGGCCCCAACACCGCACCGGCATCGAGGCGTTGAAGGGCAGGTCCGCCGTCGTCCTCGAACGGGTCGACGGCAGCGGCGGCCGCATCAAGCTCGCCGGCGAGGTCTGGTCCGCCCGGACGCTCGACTCCCACAGCAGTTTCGAACCCGGCCAGTCCGTTGACGTCGTGGACATCGACGGCGCGACCGCGGTCGTCATGTGAGCAAGCAGCCCACCCGCGGCCCCGGGGTCTGCGAGACTCCGCTCAACGGGGCAGCACAGACAGCCGGAAGGGCACGGGGAACCGCATGCAACCGATCATCATCGTCCTGATCATCCTGGTGGTACTGGTCTTCATCGCCCTGGTCAAGACGATCCAGGTGATCCCGCAGGCCAGCGCCGCCATCGTCGAGCGGTTCGGCCGCTACACGCGCACCCTCAACGCGGGCCTCAACATAGTCGTCCCGTTCATCGACTCCATCCGCAACCGGATCGACCTCCGCGAGCAGGTCGTCCCCTTCCCGCCGCAGCCGGTCATCACCCAGGACAACCTGGTCGTCAACATCGACACCGTCATCTACTACCAGGTGACCGACGCCCGCGCCGCGACGTACGAAGTGGCCAGCTACATCCAGGCCATCGAGCAGCTCACCGTCACCACGCTGCGCAACATCATCGGCGGCATGGACCTGGAACGGACCCTCACCTCCCGCGAGGAGATCAACGCGGCGCTGCGCGGGGTCCTCGACGAGGCCACCGGCAAGTGGGGCATCCGCGTCAACCGCGTCGAGCTCAAGGCCATCGAGCCGCCGACCTCCATCCAGGACTCGATGGAGAAGCAGATGCGCGCCGACCGCGACAAGCGCGCCGCGATCCTCCAGGCCGAGGGCGTCCGGCAGTCGGAGATCCTGCGCGCCGAGGGCGAGAAGCAGTCCTCCATCCTGCGCGCCGAGGGCGAGGCCAAGGCCGCCGCCCTCAAGGCCGAGGGCGAGGCCCAGGCCATCCGCACGGTCTTCGAGTCCATCCACGCCGGCGACGCCGACCAGAAGCTCCTCGCCTACCAGTACCTCCAGATGCTCCCGAAGATCGCCGAGGGCGACGCCAACAAGCTCTGGATCGTGCCCAGCGAGATCGGGGACGCGCTCAAGGGCCTCTCGGGCGCCATGGGCAACTTCGGCCCCCTGGGCGGAGGTCCGACGGGCTTCAACCCGCAGAACACCGGCAAGGGAGCCCCCGGCGCCGACAACGGGGCGGAGCGCCGGGAACAGCCCCCCATCGACTGACGCCGCCCTCCCCTTCGTGCATGATCGGTGAGGCCCCTCGACCTTCATGGCGGGGAGGCGACTCACTCACACAAAGGGGATGGCTCCGTCCATGTCCATGTCCCTCTGGGAATCACTCGCGGTCCTCGCGGCCGGAATCGGCGCCGGCACGATCAACACCATCGTCGGTTCCGGCACGCTGATCACCTTCCCGGTGCTGCTCGCCACCGGCCTGCCCCCGGTGACCGCCAATGTCTCCAACACCCTCGGCCTGGTGCCCGGTTCCCTCAGCGGAGCCATCGGCTACCGCAGGGAACTCCGCGGACAGCGCGCCCGCGTCCTGCGGCTGGGCGCGGTCTCCCTCGTCGGCGGGCTCGCGGGCGCAGTCCTGCTCCTGACCCTGCCGTCGGACTCCTTCGACACGATCGTGCCCGTCCTCATCGGCCTGGCCCTCGTCCTCGTCGTCCTCCAGCCCAAGCTCGCCGCCGCCCTGCGCCGCCGCCAGGAGGCCGCCGGAGGCGACACCGGACACCCCGACGGTGGCCCGGCCCTGCTCACGGGCATGTTCCTCGCCAGCGCGTACGGTGGCTACTTCGGCGCCGCCCAGGGAGTCCTCTACCTCGGCCTGATGGGCCTGCTGCTCCACGAGGACCTGCAACGCATCAACGCCGTCAAGAACGTGATCGCCGCGCTGGTCAACGGCATCGCGGCCGTCTTCTTCCTCTTCGTCGCCGAGTTCGACTGGACGGCCGTCCTGCTCATCGCCGTCGGCTCCACCCTCGGCGGCCAGATCGGCGCCAGGGTCGGCCGCCGGCTCTCCCCGACCGTCCTGCGCGGCGTCATCGTGGCCATCGGCCTCCTGGCCATCGTCCAACTGCTGCTCCGCTGAACGGCGTAGAAAAAATACGCCACCCCGTGCGCGGCACAAAGCGGCGCACGGGGTGGACGGGGCACGCGGCGCGGACCGGACTCAGGCGGAGCGCGCCAGCCACTCGGGCAGCCCCTCCTGCTCTCCCACCCCCAGCGCGAGCAGCATCGCATCCGCCGGCGACGGCACGAACGGCTTCCGCAGCAGGGGCATCCCCGCCTCCTCCGGAGTCCGCGCCGCCTTGCGGTGGTTGTCCTCGGCGCAGGACGCCACCGTGTTCAGCCAGGTGTCCCCGCCCCCCTGCGCCCTCGGCAGCACGTGGTCCACGGTCGTCGCACGCTTTCCGCAGTACGCGCACCGGTGCTGGTCACGGACCAGCACCCCCCGCCGCGACCAGGGAGCATGTCTTCGGAACGGCACCCGGACGTACCTGCACAGCCGGATCACCCGGGGCATCGGAAGGTCCAGCGCGGCCGCACGCACACGCAGCTCGGGATGCGACTGCTCCACCACGGCCTTGTCCTGGAGCACCAGAACGACGGCCCGGTTCAACGACACCGTCGACAGCGGCTCGAAGCTCGCGTTCAGTACCAGCGTGTCCCGCATCTCGCCCACCTCCCGTGTGCAGGCCCGCGACCATCCTGGCGACAGGGCCCACAACCACTCTGGCCGCGCGCGCCACGCGGGACAACGCAATAAAAATGCCCGGTCCCGGCCTCATTTAGACCAGGACCGGGCCAACGCCGGGCGAACGGTCAGCTCGCCGGCGCCTCGTACTCACCGATCAGCTGCGCACGGCCGAGCGCGTGGAACCGCAGATGGAAACCGACCGCGGCACACGACGCGTCCGCGTCCGGGCCGAGCTTCTCCCGGTCCACGGCGTACACCGTGAACACGTACCGGTGCCGCTCCCCGGCCGGCGGGGCCGCACCGCCGAAGTCCTTCGTCCCGTAGTCGTTGCGCACGTGCACCGCACCGGCCGGCAGCCCCTCGAACTTCCCGCTGCCCGCACCGGCCGGCAGCTCGGTGACGGACGCCGGGACATCGAAGAGCACCCAGTGCCAGAAGCCGCTGCCCGTCGGCGCGTCCGGGTCGAAGCAGGTCACCGCGAAGCTCTTCGTCCCCTCGGGGAAACCCTCCCAGCGCAGCTGCGGGGAGAGGTTCCCGCCCGCCAGCACCTGCGCGTCGCCCAGATCCGCACCGGGCGCGAGATCGGCACTGGTCACCGTGAAGGCGGGCACCTCGGGGTGGAAGGCGTGGGGAAGAGGAGCCCTGTTCCGCTCGGTCACTGCTGTACTCCTTGATCGAAGAAGTCCTACGGACCCGAGACTAGAACCAGTTGCGCTGCGAACCGACCGAGGCGATCCACTGGTTCAGGTACGCCGCCCAGTCGGTCCCCTCGTACGAGTGCAGACCCACCTGGAAGCAGCGGTAGGTGTCGCTGCCCTCGCTGAACAGCCCCGGCTTCTTGTCCATCTCCAGCACGACGTCCATCTCGCGCCCGTCCGAGACGAAGGTCAGCTCCACCTGGTTCAGGCCCCGGTACTGCGACGGCGGCAGGAACTCGATCTCCTGGTAGAAGGGCAGCGTCTGGCGCGTCCCGCGGATGTGCCCGCGCTCCATGTCCGCGCTGCGGAAGGAGAAGCCCAGCTGCCGGAACGCGTCGAGGATCGCCTGCTGCGCCGGCACCGGGTGCACGTTGATCGGGTCCAGGTCACCGGCGTCCACCGCGCGGGCGATCTCCAGCTCGGTGCTCACCCCGATGCTCATCCCGTGCAGGGGGTGACCCTCGAAGTGCGTGATCGGCGTCTCCGCCGGGATCTCCAGCGCGAAGGGCACCACGTGCAGGGCGTTCGGCTGCACCTTGAAGGCACCGCCCAGGCGCTGCTTGGTGAAGACGACGTCCTGCTTGTACTCGTGGTCGCCGCCCTCCACCTCCACCCTCGCCTGGAGTCCCACCGACAGCCCCTCGATCTGCTGCTCCACGGACCCGCCCTGGATCCGCACCTCACCCTGGACGATCCCGCCCGGCACCACGTTCGGCTCGGTGATGATCGTGTCCACCGAAGCGCCACCGGCACCCAGGCTCGCGAGCAGCTTCCTGAAACCCATGTCAATCTCCCCTATACGGATACGGTTCCCAGAGGCGGCGGCCGGCCCGGCCGGCCGCCCGTCCCATCCCCCTACCACTGCGGAACCTTAGGCCCCGGTTGCACGGGCGCGCGGTCCACTACGCTCGGCCGAATGAGCGCGCGCCCCGACCGTACGCCCCTGGCCCGGTCCTTCTTCGACCGCCCGGTCCTCACGGTGGCCCCCGACCTGCTGGGCCGGACCCTGGTCCGCCGCACCCCGGACGGCCCGGTGGAACTGCGCATCACGGAGGTGGAGGCGTACGAGGGCGAGGCCGACCCGGGCTCCCACGCCTACCGCGGCCGCACCGCCCGCAACGCGTCGATGTTCGGCCCGCCCGGACACGCGTACGTCTACTTCATCTATGGCATGTCAAGGCAGTCAGCATGAACGTTGATCTCCTCTCCCATCCCGCTGAAGAGGTCGCCCCCAAGCTGCTCGGATGCGTCCTCACCTGCAAGACCCCCGAGGGGACTGTGAGCATCGCCATCACGGAGGCCGAGGCCTACTCCGGTACGGCTGACCCAGCTTCCCATGCCTACCGGGGCCGGACTGCCCGCAACGCCACCATGTTCGGGCCCGCAGGGCACCTCTACGTCTACCGGTCCCACGGTCTCCACTGGTGCGCCAACGTCGTCACTGGTACGGACGGCATCGCCTCGGGTGTCCTCATCCGGGCAGGCAGGGTCATCGAGGGCGAAGACCTGGCGCGCAAGCGGCGAGGGGAGAGGGTCGAGAGCCCACGTCTTGCCCGAGGTCCGGGGAACGTCGGCCAGGCACTCGGCATCACGGCGGAGCACAACGGCGCAGACCTCCTGGCAGGTACGTCGGTCATGCTCTCCGAGGGCGAGCCCGTACCTGCCGCGCTCATCCGGGTCGGTCCTCGGGTAGGCGTGAGCAAGGCCCACGACTGGCAACACCGGTTCTACCTAGCCGGTGATCCGACGGTCTCGGCGTACAGGCTGAGCCCGCGAGCCAAACCGGCCACGGAAGCCTGACCCGCTGTGCGCCTCGCTGGCGGCTCGCCGGCGAGTCGGTGCGGAGTTGGGTCAGGCGCTGCATGATCGTCCGCGAGCGCGGCCCGTGACGCGTACCCGGCGAACTCGTTCAGGTACGCCAGAACATCTCGGCCGTCGCGTAGTACGAGACTTCCCGCGGTCGTCTCGATGGTGACCAACGCGGCGTCGTAGATGGTGAACGTACTCAGAGGGGTTCGGGGCGTCGGTGCCCCTACGGGGATCACCCCGATCTGAACGTTCGGGAGGTAGGACAGGGACGCCAGCCGGTCCATCTGCTCGGCCAGTGCCAGTGGGGAGACGACCGGCCAGCGAACCGCCTGCTCGGTCAGAACGAACGTGAACCGCTTCGAGGCGTCGTAGAGGACGGCTTGCCGTCCCAGCTTCCCCGCCACGGCCTTGCTCGTGTCGGCCGTCGAGTGGGCCAGGCTCGCCCGTACATACTCCGGTGTTGCGAGCAGCCCGGTGACCATCGAGAGCAGGAAGTACCGCATCTGCGTGGAGGACGCTTCGAGCGACTTCAGCTCGGCCTGTCTCGTACCGAGTCCCTTGCGCCGAAGTTCTCGGAGGTTCCGCCACTCGGTGTTCGCCATCCTGGCGAGGGCGGAGACCTCGGCGACCAGCCCCGGCGGAGCGTCCAGCGCTCGCAGGATCTGCTCGACGTCGACCAGGGACGGGCGTGTCCGGCCGTTCTCGATGCGAGACACCTTCGACTGGGACATGTTGCAGCGCGCCGCGAGGCGGTCCCCTGACAGGCCGGCTCGCTTGCGCAAGTCCCGCAACAGAGAGGCGAGTTCGGTACCGGACTCGCCAAGCTGCTCAGCCTCGAACGTCACTCCGCCACGCGCTCCGCGTACTCCAGGAAGGGAACCGACTCGGCAACGGCGATGCGCTGCCACTCGACGAACGGCGCGGGGTCACCCTCGTACAGCTCCCGGCTGATCTGTGTGCCGTCGCCCTCGTAGTGCATCAGGACGACCGTCGAGCGGTCGAACATCCAGAAGTCCTCGACATCCGGCAACGGGTTCTCTCGCTCGGTCACGTCAAGGATGCGGACGTCCTCCCCGGCAAGCACGTGCGGGGCGTAGTACCGGGAGAACTCGAAGCGCAGGTACTCGGAGAGCGGTCGAGTCAGGACGTGCACTCGCCCCTTGCTCTTCCCCTCGCCACGAAGCCGCTTCAGGTCTTCCGTGTACGCGGACGAGTAGGCGTGCGGGTCGACGCGCTCGCCTGCGCGGAAGGCTTCAAGCTCTTTCGCCTCCTGTGGCACGAGGTACTGGGGCAGAGCCTCCAGTCGCCACGCTTCCATCTGGAAACCCCGGAGCATCGCCCGCCAGTCGTCACCATCCAAGAGCACGAACGGCCTCCCGAAGAACGCTCTCGGGGATCTCCACGAGCCCTTCCCCTTGCGGGGGAATGAAGGCGTCGGACACATCACCCTGAACCACGATGGAGCCGGAAGCGGTGCGGTAGACGTTCGGGCAGTCGTCCTCTCCACACGTGCCGTTGCCGTTGCCAGTGAGCCGAGTCAGTTCTTCGCGTGCCATGCGGAACCCCCTTGACTTGTCGGCCCGGTCAGGCCGCCTGAGGCGACCGTACGGGGGGCGATCGCGACCGTCCATGCACAGACGTGACTCATGCACGTTGTTGCATGAACTGGGGAGCGAGAGGTGCGCACAGAGGATCCGAGGGATGTCCGGCTCCTTCCCGCTGGGTATGACGACGGGCCCCGCCCGACGCTCGTCAGACAGGGCTCGTCTTCACTTGGCGCCGACAGACAGCCGGCTTGGCCTTCCGCGATCGGATCTCAGGGGTTCCGGAACGTGATCCGGCAGTGCTCGCCCTTGAAGGATCGGACCCCCCGACCGCGCGGCATCAGCTCGACTCGCTCGCAGACCTGCATGACGACGGTCCGCACGTAGTCGATGCGGTCGGGGTCCTCGTAGTCCAGTTCCTCCCACAGGTACTCGACGTCGCCCAGGTCGACACGCACCCGCTGTGATGCCAGGTCTGCCAACTCGGACCGGATCTTGGTCAGGTCGGCGTCACACCTGCCGATGCCCGTCCGCAGGGTCGACGCGTCGATGTCCCCTACGGCGAACATCTCCGCCAGGGCGGTGCGCCTCTCGGATGCAGCCGTCTCCTCGGCCAGCAGCTCGGCCTCTCGCTCCTCGTCCGCGGCATCCGTGGCCGGTGCAGCGTTCCACTCCTCGGCCCTGTCGATGACCTTCCTGACGACGAAGGAGTCGAGGGGGTCCGCAGGGCAGGTGATGCACCGGCCACCCGAACAGGTGTAGATGCGGTACCGCTCGCCTGCCGCATTCTTCTTGCTCCACCCTTGAGTGACGACGGCCTGACACTTCGAGCAGCGGACCACGCCGGACAGCAAGGCCTTGCGCTTGCCGCCGCCGCCCGTGTTGCGCTCGGGGTCGCTCAGGTAGCGGACCAAGGCCCGGAATATGCCCTCGGAGACGATCGCCTCCCAGTTGCCCGCGCCGGTCTCCTCGGTCCGCCGCACGCGCGTACCGTCCGGCTTCTCGACCCACTGTGAGTACGTCTGGATTCCCGCGTTCCTCGGCTTCAAGAGGACCATCCGAAGGTTCGAGCTGCGCCACTCCTTGCCGTGTGGCGAGAGCAGCCCACGCGTGTTCCAGTCCTTCGCGATGGACCAGAGGGTGACGCCGGCCAGGACATCCCGGTACGCCTGCCGCAGGGCCTCCGCCTCTGCTTCCCGGTGCCTGCCGTCCCGCTCGAAGCCGAAGGGGCGAGTACTCCAGAAGGGCCTCCCCGACTCCCTGCGCCGCTGGTGTCCGAGTACCTGACGCTCGACTCGCATCTCTGTCTCGTTGCGAGCCACCACAGCGCCGATGCGAGCGGCCAGACGGCCGGACGGGGTGGACAGGTCGAGCACGCCCTGCGCCTGTGCGGCGGCCAGCGTGACGCCGGTCGCCTCGGCCAGGTCCACCAGATCCTCAAGGTCCCAGGGGGTGCGGTACATACGGTCGTAGTGGCGGGACACGATGGCGTCCGCCTTGCCGTCCTCCACCAGAGCCTTCACGCGTTCCCACTCCGCGCTCCGCTTGGTTCCCCGCTTCGTCGAAGCCGACGTGTCCTTCTCGACGATCGTGGCTACGACCGACCAGCCCTTCCGGTCGCAGAGCGCCTGACTCAGCTCGACCTGTTGTGTCAGGTTCCCACCCTTGGATTCCTCGCCCCTCGGGGTGGGGCTGAGCCTGGCGTAGATGATCGCTCGCACTGCCTGTCTCCTGCTTGTCGTCGCTTTGCCGATGCTGCCGGATCAACGACATACATGCCTAGTGAGTTACCTACAGCATGTGGTTCAGACTCAACCTCGTCTGCGGCCCCCCGGGCCACGCGAGCGGCGTACTGCTGCGCGCGGGAGAGGTGACGGTGGGCGCCGACCTGGCTGCCAAACGTCGGGTTACGGCCAGAAACCCGCGAGAACTGGCCAAGGGGCCGGCCCGACTGGCCACGGCCCTCGACGTGGACCGCTCCCTCGACGGCACCGACCTCTGTGGGGGCCCCGATTCCCCCCTCTCCCTCCTCGCCGGCACGGCCACCCCGCCCGAGCAGGTCGGGAACGGCCCGCGCACGGGAGTGGGCGGCGCCGGCGCGGCCCATCCGTACCGCTACTGGATCACCGGCGACCCCACGGTCAGCCCGTACCGCGCCCACGCGCCGCGCCGCCGTTCGACTTGACTCGATCTTTGGCGACGCCTAACGTAGCCCGAGCCGCTGGAACGGGGCACTGCCATCGCAGACCCCGCGGGAGCGGCCAACCCACTACCTACGACGCGCCCCTGGCGGGGTCGATTTCGGCGTGCCCGAATTCGGATCCGACAGCTCGATTATGAGTTGCAGGGGATAAGCGCTAACGTGGTGGAGCGCCGAAAGGCAAAGGCCCCCAACGGCCACCGAATTCAAATCCAAGCCGGAAACGGCGCGGAAATGATCTGGTAGAGTTGGAAACGCAGGAAAGAACGAAAGCCCGGAGGAAAGCCCGCGAGGGTGAGTACGAAGGAAGCGTCCGTTCCTTGAGAACTCAACAGCGTGCCAAAA